>JAJDAK010000047.1 GCA_029261895.1 Deltaproteobacteria bacterium | reverse complement strand
GGTAACGCAATGATCGGGGACGTTCTTGCGGATTTCCGCAAGAACGTCCCCGATCATTGCGTTACTGAGTTAGAAGCGCTCGATCTTGAGATCGTCGTCGTCCGGGACTTCCTTCTTTTTCTCCTCATCGTCGAACTCATCCCAGCTGGAATCCGAGGTCGCGGAGATGCCTTTGAAGCGGAGTGCGAAGTCATCCGGATTGGAAACATGGCGGAGTGCCTCTTCGTAGGTCACGAGGCCGCTTTTCACATGTTGCATCAGCGATTGATCGAAAGTCTGCATGCCGTAGGTTGTGAAGCCCTTAGCAATCGCATCGGGGATCTCTTTGGTACGGTCTTTATCCGCAATACACTCGCGAATCATGCCCGTCGAAACCATACACTCCACTGCCGGCACGCGACCCTTGCCGTCGGCGCGAGGCACGAGGCGTTGGCTGATCACGCCCTTGATGATGTTGGCAAGCTGCAGGCGAATCTGTGACTGCTGATGCGGCGGAAAGACCGAGACAATGCGGGTAATGGTTTCGGTCGCATCGATGGTATGCAAGGTCGACATCACCAAGTGACCTGTTTCCGCGGCGGTGAGTGCAGTCTCGATCGTCTCGAAGTCGCGCATTTCACCGACGAGAATCACGTCGGGATCCTGGCGCAGCGCGGCACGAAGAGCAGCTGAAAAACCTGTGGTATCGACGCCGATTTCGCGCTGGTTGACGATCGAGCGCTTGTCGCGAATCAAAAATTCGATCGGGTCTTCGATCGTCATGATATGGCAGGTGCGATGTGTATTGATGTAGTCGATCATCGCCGCCAACGTGGTCGACTTTCCGGAGCCAGTTGTACCGGTCACGAGGACCAAGCCACGCGGCTCCATCGCAACGCGTTCGACCACTTTGGGAAGATGTAATTGCTCGACCGAGCGAACGCCGAACGGAATTACACGAAAAACGATGCCGATGGTGCCGCGTTGCTGAAAGCCGTTGACACGAAAGCGTCCGAGCCCAGGAATCGAATACGCGAAGTCGACCTCGTGATATTCCTCAAAGTGTCGCTGCTGCCCGCCGGTCGTGATCGACGTCAGAATACCGTTCATGTCTTCGGGACTGAGACGCTCACCATTTTTCAACGGGACCAAAGCGCCGTCCACGCGAAATAGCGGTGGCAACCCGGACTTCAGGTGAATGTCCGAGGCATTGCCCTTGACTGCGACGCGGAGGATTTCGTTGAGCTCCATACCTGCCCATCGATCCGGCGGATAAATAGAACTACCGGAACGTGCAAGTTGATCGACTCAACCCCTCGGTTTCTTGAGATATTCGAGCGCTAGCTGCTCGCCTCCACCGGCTTCTCCGCAGGCGCAGCCGCCTCTTCCTTTTGAGGCGTGGCGACAACTGCCGGCTCTTCCACCGGCACCTTTCGCTTTAGACCCGCGGCGGCATAGACGAGCTCTGCAATCCGGTTAAAGAGGTCCGGATTCTCCCTTAAGAAGCGCTTGGCATTCTCTCGCCCCTGGCCAATCCGTGTGCCCTCAAAGCTGAACCAAGTGCCTGCCTTGTCGACAATGTCCTGTTCTGACGCCAGATCAAGAATATCGCCCTCGCGAGAAATTCCCTGGTTGAACATGATGTCGAACTCCGCCTGTCGGAACGGCGGCGCCATCTTGTTTTTCACCACTTTGACGCGCGTTCGATTTCCAGTGGAATCGGTGCCGTCCTTGATTTGGCCGATCCGACGCACATCTAAGCGGACCGAGGAATAGAACTTCAGCGCATTGCCACCCGAAGTTGTCTCTGGATTGCCAAACATCACGCCGATCTTCATCCGGATCTGATTGATGAAAATCATCGCGGTATTGGACTTGGACAGGTTGCCGGTGAGCTTGCGCAAAGCCTGGCTCATCAAGCGCGCTTGGAGACCCACGTGGGTATCGCCCATCTCACCTTCAATTTCCGCACGCGGCACCAACGCGGCGACCGAATCGATCACCAGAAGCTCCACTGCGCCTGACCGCACCAGCATGTCGGCAATTTCCAGCGCCTGTTCACCCGTGTCCGGCTGTGAGACCAGCAGTTCGTCGGCGTTCACCCCAAGTTTGGCCGCGTAGCCAATATCAAGCGCGTGCTCGGCATCAATAAACGCCGCCACACCCCCCTGTCGCTGGCATTCCGCCACTGCGTGCAACGACAATGTGGTTTTGCCCGATGATTCCGGACCATAAATCTCTGTGATTCGGCCACGAGGAATTCCGCCAATGCCAAGTGCGATATCGAGCGAGGGCGCCCCCGAAGGGATCACCGGTACCTCCCTATCTATATTGTCTTTCCCGAGCACCATGATGGAGCCCTTGCCGAACTGCTTCTCTATTGCGGCCACCGCCAAATCGACGGCCTTCAGGTTCTCTTCCTTAGGATCTTGTTGTGCTCGCGCCATTTTTCTCTCCTACATCTCTGGGACGAATTCGACGGACTCGGCCTCGGGATCCCCCAATGAGATCCTGGCCAGGGGGGTATAAACCGAACCGGTTGAAGAGAGCTGACTCTGAAAGAGCACAACCTCTTCTACCGGAAAGGACTGTTCTTTGATGGGGATCGCTTGGTCGATTCGAACCGAGCGCGGCTCGCTCAATCGACCCAAGGTGACGTGCGCACGAAACGGCTGTGTCTCGCTTGCGACATCAAGTTTTGACGCAGCTGCATCGATCTTACGCGCCAGCTTCGCAGTCAATGACGCACCTTTTGACATGCCAAACCACAACACATTCGCTTGACGCGCATTCGGAAACGCGCCAAAGCCTGAAAGGGCTGCGTCAAATGCAGTCGATGCTGCGAGCTTCGATTCGGTCTGTGCAATCAATTTAGCAATTTGGTCAGACCTTAAGCTGGATATAAACTTCAACGTGAGATGCAGGTTTTCGGGCACCACCCATTTAACCGGCTGATCCACCAACGCTTTTAGGTTTCCCTGTGCTTCAACCAAAGCATCCCGCACACGTTTCGGAGGCTGTATCGCCCAAAACACTCGCAGTGCGTTCTCCATCAGTGCGCGCCTCCCCGCTTACCGGTAGGCCGCAATAGATCCTCGCTGGGCAGTTCCATACCCAGGATCGTTCGACGGATGAAATCCAACGCAAGCTGCGTCGTCAGTTCTTTATTACGCACACGATCAAACCGAAGTTCGTACTTACGTACGTCAGATTTCGTCGCAGTCGATAACGCGACAAACACGGTTCCGACCGGTTTTTCATCTGTGCCGCCTCCGGGGCCAGCAATACCCGTAGTCGATATACCGAAATCGGCGCCGGATCTTTGACGCACCCCTTCGGCCATCGCGAGCGCTACCGGCGCGGATACCGCGCCCTCGGCTTTGAGCAACGCAGGGTCTACTCCGAGCTCGCGTATTTTGGCTTCGTCCGCATATGCGACTATGGATTGAATCAGGTAGCGCGAGCTACCGGGAACCTCGGTCAAGCGATGCGAGAGGAGTCCACCTGTACAGGACTCGGCCAATGCGACCGTGAGGTTTTGTTCGGCCAGGAGCTCACCCACCACAGCTTCCATCGGGCGCTCATCCTCACTCAAAACCATCGGACCGAGTCGCTCATGAATCTGGCCCACCACGCGTTGAAGCTTTTCCTTCGCGTCATCCTCGTTTTCCGCACGCACAACCACACGGACCAAATTGTCTGGGAACTGCGTACGAAATCCGAGCGTGATCGAGCTGTCGTCCTGGGCGAGATCGCTGAGTTCGCGGTCCAGTGTCGACTCTCCCATACCGAATGTGCGGAGCAGCGCCGCTCGCACCACGGCGGTACGGCTGAAGCGTGACTGCAGGCGCGGCAAAATCTCTTCATCCACCATGCGATAGAGCTCACGGGGCACACCCGGCGTGAAGAAGAGCCAGGTCCCCTCCACCTCTATGACGAAGCCGGGCGCGGTGCCCAATGGATTGGGAAGAATTTCCGCGGCCTCGGGAAAATCCGCTTGCTTGGCGTTGTTCGCAGCCATTTCTCGACCAAATCGAAGAAAAAAGGCGCGAATTCCCTCGAGTACTTCTTCATCTCGCACCAGCGTGCGACCAAAGGTCTTCGCCGCGACCCGGGTGGTGATGTCGTCGCGGGTGGGACCAAGCCCACCAGAAATCACCACGACACGTGCGCGTGACGCGGCCTCACGGAGGACCTCACTAATCGCATCTGCGTCATCGGCGACGGTGATGTGTCGCGTGCATTCCACATCGAGGCGCAGCAAGCGCTCGGAGAAAAAGGACTTATTGGAATCTACGATCTCGCCGCGAAGTAATTCGTCGCCCACCGTAAGAATCCACGCGCCAGATTTATTCGCCGTCGATGTCACATCCACCCTCCCGGCCATAGAACACGCCAGAGCAATTGACCGCAGAGGTTTGCGTAGATTCCGGCCACGACATCGTCGGCCATTACACCCCACCCCCCCGGTAAGGACTCCACCTTACGACACGGAGGCGGCTTCCAGATATCGAAAAGTCGAAACAAAATAAATCCCGCAACAACGACATCGATGCGCGGCGGGAGAAACGCCAAAGCGAGCAGGACACCGGCAACTTCATCGATGGTGATCCGCTGGTCGTCCTTGCGACCCAAGATCGCCTCGGCTCGACTCGAAACCAGCGCGCCGCCCCAAGTGATCGCCAACGCCAGACCCAAGTACGGCCATGGGCCAAGCCAACTGAGGGGAAAATACAGCACTAGACCCACCAGCGAACCAAAGGTCCCAGGAGCTATTGGGGCGTAGCCGGAGCCCGCGCCTGTTGCAACGAAGAGAACGGATTTTCTCATTATATTTCAAGTACTTTGGACAAGGAATGCGCTCTTGCGGATCGTAGTTGTCGGGCTGCCTGCATGTCAAGAAGGCGAAAGAATATCGAAATTCCATGAACCCGCCACGCTGTACAGAAAGCGACGCATTCGACCGATTTACAAGACGTAGATATTCCCAAAAGGTTGAGATGAATGGCCGAATCCGGATTAAGGCCGGAAGGTGTCGCGCCCCTGCTGCTCGAGCTCGCGCGCGCTCACCGCGCCAGAAAGTTCTATCCCGCCGAGCATCCTGCGTTGAAGGACGCGCTCGAGCGGACAACCCAGGTCTGGCACGACGGCTTGCCTGCCGATGGGGAACTGCATCTCGAAATCAAGAAAGGTCATTTCGTGCTTCCCGACGGCAGTGCGGTGCGCGGCCCCGGTGTGGATGATGTAGCGGGTGAACTACGCATGCGTCGGGTACGCCGACTGCGCGTACACCCCGGGCTCAGCAGCCAAGAACTCCTTGCGCTCATCGAAGCCCTGTCGGTTCACCCCGACGATCAAGTCAACGCCGGTGGTTTTGAACAGGGGCTGATCCGAGCCGGCGTGCAACACATCACGACGTCGGAAGTCGATTTCAAAGAACACTTTGCTCACGTGAGCGAATGTGCCAGCGAAGAGCCCGAGGAAAACGACGACACACCCCCGGGTGACGCGCTGGCCGACACTTCGCAGAGCGTCATGGATCAACTGTTCATTCAGGGGGAAGGGCAGTTTGATTCGATGCCCGAAACCGGTTTGTTTACCGAGACCGAAGAGGAACCTGATCTCGAACCCAAACTGGCCGAACTCGAAATGAGTGAAAGCTACTCGGTATACCGAGACATCGCGGATCGCATTCGACACGATGTGACTTCACTGAGTTGGGCCAAACGCTGGGACGAAATCTACGAGGTCGCGGTTGCTTACGCACGACATGCGACCGACACCCATCGCGAAGATAACATTCAACGCGAGGCGGCCGAGCGTTTGCACGACACGATGAGTGGACGCGACATGCTTGGCTACACAATGGAGCTCGGCTGTTCAACAAGTGGATTGCGCGTGGTTCAAGCGACGCAGATTTTGACCCAGCTGGGTCGCGCCGCGGTGCCATTCCTATTAGAACAACATGACTCCGGGGACCCTTCCGCACAGCGTCAGGCGAACTCGATACTGATCGCGATGGGTGACAATGCGTTTCCGATGATCGTCGATGAACTCGCTTCGAACGACTACCACCGCGAGCGTCGAGCGATCCGCTTACTCGGCGTAATGCAAAACCCCAGAGGCGTGGAATTCTTACTCGATAAACTCCAAGATGCCGATCCTGAGATCTGTGAAGAGACCGCAAAGGCCTTGGCACGGATCGGCACCGACCGCGCGGTTCACGGGTTGGTCAACGCACTCGAACAGGGATCCAAGGCTGCTGAGATCGCGGCGGCCTGCCTCGGAGAAACACGAAATGGTGTTGCCGTCCGGGCACTCTCCCAGATGCTCGACCAGAAGAGCGGGCACAATAACGACGTCCGACGTGAAGCACTTCGCAGTCTCGGCCGCATTGGCAACCCGACTGCACTGGTAGCGCTGCAGAAAGTTCTCGACTACGCGCCATTCTGGCGTCGTGGACACTACCGCAACCTGCGCATCGTCGCTGCTCAAGCGATTGGTCGGATTGGCGGACCCGAGGCTGTCATGGTTCTGTCACGGTACGCAAACCGTGGTGATCGTGCGGTTCGCAAAGCATGCCAAGAGTGGATCAATCGCCTTGCCGGACCCGAAGAGGATCACTCATGAGCCAAGCGCAGTACAAAGAATGTCTTTCGCAGTTTCAATCGGCGCTCAAAGCGATCGCATTCTATCCCGACGGGCACCCAGGCGTTCAAAACCCAGTCAATGCGTTCACCCAGAGTATGCTCGAGCTTCTGGATGCTGGGCATCGCGTGGTACTGGGTGTACTCGACGACGTTGTCGTACTCGACGAAATTCCGTTCTACGAGACCGACGGCATTTGGAAACCGGTATTCAAGGCGCTCACGCTTATCGGCGTCGAGTCCGTGACATTTGAACCTGATCTGGAAGCAAGAGATGTCACGGGCATTCTTCGTTGGTTCAAACGCGCCACGTCGGAAGACCAGATCGACCTCGCCACGGCGTGGAAAGAAGAAGAAATTCAGCACGCGACTTTCCAGCAGAATCACGAAGGCGAAAGCACCCACGCGCGCGCATACAAAACATACGAAGAATCATTCGGTATCGTTGTCGACCTGATGTCGCAACTGCGAATGGGGAAAGTTCCCAGTACCGACCAGGCCGTTCATGTCATCAATGATATGCGCGATATCGTGTTGCAGGATTCCAGCGCAATGCTCGGCATGGCGATGATGAAAAACTACGATCAGTACACGTACGCCCATTCCGTAAACGTGGCCATATTCTGCCTATCGCTCGGCCATTTCATTGAACTGCCGCCCGATGAACTGCGTTCGTTCGGTTTGGCGGGACTTCTTCACGACATGGGGAAAGTCCGTACAGACGAAGAAATTCTAAGAAAGCCCGGCGCACTGTCGGACGACGAGATGCGTCTCATGAAGTTGCACCCAGAACTCGGGGCTGAGATCTTAGAAAATATGCGCGGCATAGACCCTGCCGCAAAGGCCATGGTGCTTCAACATCACACCCGCTTCGACGGCAAGGGTTATCCTAACTTGCCAAGTAAGCGTAACGTTCATCAACTCGCCGATGCCGTTGCGCTCGCGGATTGCTACGACGCGCTTACAACTACACGTCCGTATCAACGCGCCCGACATCCGAGTGATGCGGCGATCATCATGCGCCGTGGTGCCGGATCGGCATTCAATCCAGAAACCGTCGACCATTTTATTGCCATGTTGGGTGCGTACCCGACGGGAGAAGCCGTTCGACTTGCGACCGGCGAAGTCGCCGTGGTGGTCGGATCGAATCCCATGGACACTACAACACCGATTGTTCGACTCGTCACCGACTCAGACGGACAACTCCTGGCAGAATCAATCCGCGTGGAGCTCGCCGACCCGAAGGAAACCGAGCGTAGCATCGTGACCTCGGTCAATGTATTAGCCAAGGGCATCGATATCGCTGCGGTGCTCGAAGCGGAGATGAACGAAGACTAGTCTTCGGGTGTAACTAAACGTGCCAGCGCGGCGAGCGCGGCGGCGCGCACACCACAATCTGCATGATTAGCAAACGGTAGTACCTGATCGACATGGGACCCGCCCGAGTTTGCGATCGCGCGCAATAGGTCTTGCAATACCACGGAGTCCTGTTCGTCGAGATGCGCCTCAAGTACCGTACCCGCGCGCTTATCACCGATCGCACCCAACGCGATAATCGCGCCGTGTCGGACCGCCGATTCTTGGTCATCTAGGCGATCGACCAGCGGTTCAAGAAACTTCGGATCGGGGCATTCACTGAGTATCCGTACCGCCGCGGCGCGAACATCTACGACGGGATCTGCGATCGCTTCACGCAAAGCTTCGCGCGCCCTGCTGTTCTTCCGATAGCCCAAACCATAGACCGCCTGAACCCGTATCCGGAGGTCGGCGGAGTCGAAGTTTTCGAGTAAGACATCAACGTCACGCTGTTCTTCAAGACGATCAAGCGCTTCGCCCGCCGCTTCACGGACTTCAGGCTCAGGATCCTGCAAACCCTTCTTGAGGGCCTCTTTCACAGCTTCTAGACTCATACGGTCTCCCTATCGGCCATTCATGGAATCGGCCTAACCGTCATCGAACTCGGCTGCTAGCATCTCCGCATGCGCGTGCTCGCCCTCGATTACGGAAAAAAACGCATCGGTGTCGCCATCAGCGACCCGTCAGGCGTGATCGCACAGCCGCTCGAGACGATTGAACATGACAGCAAACACGGGCATTGGCGGCGCTTGTTGGACCTGATTGACGAGTACGACATCAAGCGGCTTGTGATTGGCCTCCCCCTACACATGAGTGGACAGGAAGGACCTGAAGCCGAGGCCGTTCGAAGATTCGGTGCGGAGATCGAAAAAAGAGCGGATGTCCGCATTGATTTCATGGACGAACGTTGGACCACGAAGGAAGCCGATGCGGCGCTGCAGAACGCTGGTACGCGCCGATCGAAGAAACGTGGGCTTAAGGATTCGATCGCAGCGGCGATCATATTACGCACATGGATGGAGAGAAATCCCCATTGAAACGCTTTAGGCTCGCGCTCGTGATCGCGCTCTGCGGTTTGGGACTACCCGCAGCCTGGTCGAGCTTTGGTCTGATTACGCCGGCGGGGTCTGATTCCCAGACGCGCGTTTTTGGCATCGCCGACGGCGAGGCGTTGCATTCGGTTTCAAGCCGCCTCGATCAAGCGGGACTGCTTCCGCGCGGCGCACTCTTCGGGCCCCAGGTGTTGGTCGTCTACGGTCGCATCGCTGGCGTGGATCGTCGCATCAAGAGTGGTGAATACGATTTACAACAGACGATGACGCCGCTGCAGATCCTCGACAAGCTGGTAGCTGGAAGCGTGAAAACATACGCGATCACATTGCCCGAAGGCTGGCGAATAGACCAGATTGCGACGCGGCTCGAGGAAGCACAGATCATCGATGCGAAGGTGCTCATCGCGAAAGCGACTGACCCGGAAGTGGCGCGCACGCTCGGCGTCGAAGCCAATACCTTGGAAGGTTATCTCTACCCTGAAACGTATCAGTTTCGGCGAAACACCAACGCCGACGAAATACTGAAGCACCTGGTCGACGAGTTTAAATCGCGCTGGACCGCGGAAGATCAAACTCGGCTTGAGGCCTCGGGAATGAGTCTTCACGACGTCGTCACATTTGCTTCCATCGTTGAAAAAGAAACCGCGGACGATTCGGAACGACCGGTTATTTCGGGTGTCTTCCACAACCGCCTGCGCAAGGGCATGCGATTGCAGTCGGACCCAACGGTGATCTACGGGATGCTCTTTGTAAGCGGTCAGTTCGACGGAAATATTCGAAAGAAAGACCTGCGTGCCGACACACCATACAATACGTATACGCGCGCAGGTTTGCCTCCCGGTCCAATCGCGAGTGTGTCGATTGATTCGATTCGAGCCGCATTAAATCCAGCCGATGTGGACTACCTGTATTTTGTTTCACGAAATGACGGCACTCATGAATTTTCTAAAACTCTTCGTGAACACACGAACGCTGTAAATCGTTACCAGAAACGTCAGCGCAGGAAGGGTTCATGACGAACGCACATGACTTCTTCGGAACGCAGGTTCCACACGCGTGGAACGCGCAGGCAGATCTGATTGAAAAGATGCGCGACCTATCCTTTACACTTGGCATCCGCGTGGACCACGATGAGCATCGGCTGATTGTCCACTCAGGAATCATGACTGCGGACTCTTCTAGTGAACACACACCCGTACTCTGGATTGCACTGAGTCAGTCCGATCTAGATCACCTCGCCGTCGAGATTGGGCCGTCACCCATGCTACTTTTCGGCGGTTTCGTCGGCCAAAATGATTTCGTGATCACGCAGAAACGTATCGATAAGATCGAAGCGCTGCAGGGCACGTTGGCACTGCGCATCAGTGACGAAGTCGATTGGGGCTTTGTGATGCACTACGGTTCGCTTCCGATACCGGCGGAGCCCGACACGACACTCCTGCTGAGCGCCTCTACCTACCGTGAACTGCGCGAAAGTAACCTCAGTCTTCAAAAGGCGTTTCTTTCGGGTGAGATCAAACTCTCGGGCAGCATGGATCTGGCGCTGAAAACCGCGATGGCGCTCGTCTAAACCGATTCGAGAATCGCGTATACTCACGGTCCGTATGGAGAGAGTGGCGACCCCGATGCGTACAACACCTTTAATGTTACGATCCGATAACGGCGTGCAAGAATCAACCTGCGAGAAACGCTCCCTCAACCTGGGTTCGCGAGCTGTGGATGTCGAAGTCTATCTGCCAGCGACGCTGGGGCCGGCGCCTGGAATCCTACTGCTCCATGAACTGTATGGGCTCCGTGATTGGTACCGTGATGACGCGAAGGATCTCGCCGAGCGCGGTTACCTCGTCTATGTCCCTAACCTTTATACCGATGGCGCCGTTCGCTACTGCATACGCGCGATGGTGTATGAGTCCGGGCGCAAGAATCGAAGCTCGAGTGCGCTAAATCAAGAGGTTCATGCGATGCTCGACGCGCTAAAAGCCGACCCGCGCTGCTCAGGATCGCTGGGTATGTTGGGAGCCTGCCTTACAGGGGGTTTCGTACTCCACATGGCTCAGAGACCCGATATGCTGGCTCCGGTACTTTTTCATCACTCTTTCGGCCTGGAGGGTGCGGGAGTTCCCAACGATGAGTCGTTGGACGGAATCAACCGACTTCAGGGTCATTGGGCCAAAAAAGACGTGTTCTGCCCCGCCCGACGGCGCGAGCGTCTTCTATCTATTCTCGGGGACCGCGTGGAAGCGTATGTATATGATATGCCACATGGTTTTCGAAGTTTAAGCCGCGGACGGCCGGAATCGAAACAGGTGTGGGAGCGGACTCTCGCCTTCTTTGAGCGCCACCTGATCGCCGAAACCGCAGCGACGGACCCGGAGCGGTCCGAGGGCTGAATCGGCAAAGGGACCACAGAACCCCACGAAATTCGTGGTTCTATTGACCGCCTCTGCTAGTATGCGCCACTTGAGCATGTTGATAGCAATGGATCTTCCGGGCCCGGACAGGCCGGGCGGGAAGCTCCGCGCAGGCCGCACTGTCGATAAGATTGGGTCGCGGCGAGGAATAAAAAGTTGAGCAAGAAACTATATGTCGGAAACCTTCCATTCACGATGACCGAAGACGAACTACGCGAAGTCTTCGAGCGCCACGGTAGCGTGGCATCCGTCAACGTAATCACAGATCGCGAAACCGGACGCGCGCGCGGCTTCGCGTTTGTCGAGATGGAAGATGCAACTGCAGCCGACAAAGCAATCCAGGCATTGGATGGTAGCGAGTTCGGAGGCCGAAACCTTCGCGTGAACGAAGCCCAAGACAAGCGTCGCACCGGTGGTGGCGGCGGTGGTGGCGGCGGCGGAGGCGGTGGACGCGGTCGCTACTAAGCCGCGCTTCACTGACGGGAGGTCAAGATGACTCGCGTCTTCTTGATTTTTTCGGGACTGATTTGGTCTCTCTACGGAGCCTATATCTTCGTTGAACCCGGATTCTTGGCGGAGGCGGCCGGTGTATCGTCCGCCTCCCCAACCGGTACGATCGAACTCCGAGCCATGTACGGTGGCTTGGAGTTCGCAATCGGTCTCCTGCTACTTGCAGGGGCCTTTCGCCCCGGCTTGACGCGGCCCGCGTTGCTGACTTTGGTTTTCCTCTGTGCCGGACTCGCATTCGCACGACTCATAGCCGTGTTACCCCTGGGCGAGTTCTCAGACTATACGGTCGGTGCGCTTGTGTTTGAGTTCAGCCTGACGCTGATTGCTGGTTGGCTCCTATCAAAACAGGCGTTGTCGTCGCAAAACGCGTGATGACTCCACCCGAGTTATTCGTCGAAGATCACGACACTGGAACGTCATGATTGACGAAACGCACCTACAGCGATTGAAACTATCGCGGCTGCCGTTCGGCCAAAAAGTCGTAGCCAATTTACTTCTTGGTCCGAATTTCAACATCCCGCCGTTCACGCGTGTGGTCATCGAAGGGACCGAGAACCTTCCCCGTGACCGAACGGTGATGTTCGCAATGAACCATACGGACCGATACAACTATTGGCCGTTTCAGTACGGGATGTACCGACGGCATTTGCCGTTTTCGACCACATGGGTCAAAGGCAAATACTATGAGAACAAAGCGCTCAGTTGGTTCTTCGACCAGTGCAATAACATTCCATTACCGAGCCGAGGATATTTGATTCTTCAGGATGCACGCGCAGTCCTCAACGCAAAACTCGATGACGCCGATTACCGGATCCTCCGCGACCTTGTTGATGACAAGCGCCGCCAATCCGATATAACTCCATCTACTGAACTACGTCGCATCCTCGAAGAGCCGCGCCGGGATTTCAAACCAGAGCAGGAGTCCTACGCTGACTTCATCCATCGCTGGAACGATCGACTCATGGCACTCGTAGAGCAACGCACGCTCGAAGCACTGTTTAAAAACGAAAACAACGTGATTGTATTTCCGCAGGGAACACGATCGATCCGTTTGCTCCCTGGGAAGCCTGGGATGGCACAGTTTGCACTGCGACATCGAGTTCCCATCGTGCCAGTTGGCAGCATGGGAAGCGAAGAAGTGTACCCAGGCGCCAATCCCTGGGCAGGGGGTGGCACCTGCCGCTATGTCATCGGTCGACCCCTTACCATGGAAAGCGATTTTGCGGATTGCCAGATCAACGACCCATACACGCCCTTTACACGTGAAGCCGAAAAATACAGTGCGTGTTTCACTCGCGCGATGGAGCGCGTAACGAATGCGATCAATGATCTGCTCGAAGAACCCTATAAGTTAGCCGACACCGATGACGTCGACGAAACCCCAAGGGCCGAACGCCTGATCTAATTTCGTCGCGCTATTGCCCTTCGAATCTCGGCGTGCGCTTTTCAATGAACGCGCTGATGCCCTCTTGGAAATCTTTGGTTCCAAACAACGGTAGTAGCTGAAGAAAGACATGGTGAACGTGGTCGTCGAATTCTTCCGATAGACCCATTCGCATCATGCGCTTGGTGGCTTGAATCGCGAGCGGCGCGTTCGAACAGATCTCTTGCGCAAGGGTCAAGGTTTCTTTCATCAAGTTCTCGTCAGCAACCACGCGGTTGACGAGCCCGAGTTCAAGGCATCTATTCGCGGGAAGTTTCTTCCCAGTAAAAAGTATCTCCGCCGTCCGCGACCAACCGATCAAACGCGGCAGTATCCAGGTGCCCCCGCTCTCCGGCAGAACACCACGCCGTGTAAAAGCGGGAGCCAACACGCCACTCTCACCGGCGAGTCGAATATCACAGCCGAGAGCAAGATCCATCCCGTAGCCCGCCGCGGGTCCATTCAACGCGCAGATGGTTGGTTTCTCCAAGCCAAAGAGTACGGATGGAGGCGCGTCTCGAAGGTCGACATTGGGATTGAGGTTTGCGCCGCCTCCACCGCCAATTCCTGTTCCCGCTGCAGCATCCTGTAAATCCAAACCCGAGCAAAAGCCCCGACCCGCTCCCGTGAGTACGATCACGCGAACCTCAGGATCCGCGGCAAACTCCCGAAGCTTCTTGGTCATTTCGATCAGCATCGCCGAGGAAATCGCGTTCAGACGATCCGGGCGATTCATCGTCATCGTCGCGATTCCAGATTCGACCTCGGTTAGCAAATCAGCCATCTCGAATTCCTCCTCTGATGCACCTGGATATTCTATATCAGGCCGCGTTCTGGCAGTATGGGTAGATGCCTGTCACGCGTTTAGTCACGATTCCAATGAGCCACTACTGCGAGAAGGCTCGTTGGGGCTTGACCCGCGCCGGCATCGCCTACGATGAACTGCGTCATCTACAGGGCTTCCACTATCTTTGGAGTTTCACGATCGGTCGTACGCCGATGGTTCCGGTGTTGGATGATGGCGGGCATATCGTGACCGATTCGACCGATATCCTGCGTTACATCGATACGAAACTGCCTGTGGAAGAGCGACTGTACCCGGAACAAGCTTTCGACGAGATTTCGCGGCTCGAAACACGCTTCGACGAGGTCCTCGGTGTCGAGACCCGACGTTGGGTCTACCACCACTTTCTCTCCCGCCCCCGCGAGTCGATTCAAATCGCGGGCTACGGCGTACCCAAACTGGAACAGAAACTCGGACGGCCCCTCTTCCCTCTTTTACGTGGATTTCTCAAGAAGCGACTGGATGTCACCGCCGAAAACGTCCGTCGCGGTATGGAGCAAGTGGATGGAATCTTCGAAGAAGTCGAAACTCGACTCGCGGATGGTCGGCGCTACCTCTGCGGTGATCGCTTCACCGCTGCGGATTTAACATTCGCCTGCATGGCAGCTCCCGTTGTGCTTCCACCCAATTATGGAATTCCACTGCCGCAGTTGGAGACGTCTCCGCCGAGCATGCGTGAAACCGTGGAGAAAGCGCAAAAGCGTGCTGCGGGTCAGTTCGCTTTGCGCCTTTTTTCTGAGGAGAAACCCTAAGTTATGCATTTGACTCGGATCGTGCTTTTGATTTCAGCGCCCCTGTACGCAGGTATTGGAATCGCGTTCCTGATTGCGCCCGCGACGATGGCATCCTTCGTCGATGTCATGCTGCACAGCGTGACAGCCGACAATGACATTCGCGCGGTCTACGGTGGCGTCAACATCGGATTGGGTGTGTTCTTCGCCATCTCGGCCAATAGGCCAGCTTGGTATCGACCGGCACTTTTCGTCGCGGTCCTCACACTCGGTGGCCTCGCGAGCGCTCGGTTTCTGAGCTGGATCGTCGCGGGTATGCCGTCAGCGATCGGCTTCGCGTTACACGCCAGCGAAGTTCTCGGCCTGATGCTGAGTGCGATCGCGCTTCGATCACTATCAAAGGAGACAGCATGATCGGCATCAATGGAATTGCCCACATCCAGCTCACAGCCACGAATTCCGAACGATCGATTCCGTTCTATCGTCGCATGCTGGAAGAATTCGGCATGAAGGCATTGATCGAAACCCCCGAGTTTTACTATGCGATTGGCGCGCGCACGGGCGTCGCCGTTTGTCAGGCCAATCCTGAGTTTGAAGGCGAAACTTATCATCAGCGCAAACCCGGTTTACATCACGTGTGTTTTCGCGCTCGCAGCCGCGAGGACGTCGATAAGATGCACAAACTGGCACTCGAACTCGATGCGCTCATCGTGCATCCGCCCCAAGAGGATGGCTTCGCACCCGGATACTATTCCGTACTCTTTGAAGATCCCGATGGCATTCGCCTCGAGGTCAATCATGTACCGGGGAAGGGCCACCTGACGGATGCCTGAGTATTACTCCTATCGTGAACAGACCGCGCATTATTTTTCGCGCGTGCACGATGGCGTCCTCGAACAGCCCTTGGAGTCGGCTGCGAGTTGGCGCAGCAGAGATTTCAAAACGGATCTGTGGCGTGTTCGGCTCACCGATCATCAAATCGATGAGATCAACGCAGCGATCCTGATTGCGGAGCGTTCCAGGAAAGCCACCGGAGACCTCAGCGCCACCGACTTTTCGCTGCCATCGTTACAACCTGAGATTGCGCGTTGGCGCGTGGAGTTAGATGCGGGCCGGGGTTTTCAAGTCGTCTCGGGACTTCCCGTCGAGCAATGGTCTGCCCAGCAAGCGGAAATTTTCTTCTGGTGCATCGGCTTGCACATGGGCGTTCCCGGTGCGCAGAATCCACAGGGCGATCTCTTAGGACACGTACGCGATACCGGCGATCGCGCCACCGATCCTTTTGTGCGCCTCTATCGAACCGCATCGAACATTGCCTATCACTGTGACGCTGCCGATGCGGTTGGCTTGCTCTGCTTGAAGAAAGCGGCAAGCGGGGGACAGAGTCGTATCGTGAGTTCGGTCGCGGTCTACAACGAGCTGCTGCACCGACGACCTGAGTTTGTGAAACGCCTCTACGAACCCTTCCTGCTCGATGTTCGCAACGAGGATCAATCGGGTGAGATACGGTATCTACCGATTCCGCCGTGTCGCTTCGCCGAAGGTCGGCTACGTACCTTTTATCACAGCGACTATTTTCGCTCGGTTGCCCGGCATGCAGATGTACACCTGACTCGTGAAGATATGGAGTTGCTCAACCTCTACGAAGAAATTGCATTGGATCCGTCGTTCTACCTCGAAATGGACCTGGAGCCCGGTGAGATCCAATGGCTATCGAACCATTCGATTCTACACGCAAGAACCGCGTACCAAGACCACGAGGCAGCGAAAGACAAGCGACATTTGTTGCGGCTCTGGCTTTCGCTATTGAAATAGTTCTCGTCCTGATAGGCTAGGGTCAACGCAATCCGACAGGAGTTTTTTACATGCGCTATTCGACCGCACTCTCAGCACTATTTTGCCTATTCTGCATTCCCGCGTGCAGCGGCAGTTCAAACAACAGCGCGCTTGTGAACGCGTGCGTAGAAACGAGCAATCTGGACAAAAGCATTTGTGATTGCGTGGCAAAGAAGGCTTCGGAAGAGCTATCAGAAAACGCGTACGCGTTTCTTGTGGCATCGCTCACTCAGGACACGGCGATCGCAACCGAGCTACGCGGAGAAATGGACATGACCGAAGTGATGCAGGCTGGCATGTTTATGACACATGCGCCTGCTAAATGCGCTGCGGAGCAATCGAATTAAACGAACAAGATCCCGAGAGTGTGCTCTCTGGAATATCTCCCTAGTCGGGCATTGCGACGTTGCGTAGCAGATCCAGCGAGTCGAGCGCTTTTCCGGCGCCCGACACGACAGCAGTAAATGGATCTTCACCCTGCACGATTGGCAATTTCGTTTCCTCGCGCAGTAACTGATCGAAGTCGCGGAGCAACGCCCCACCGCCTACGAGCACGATGCCTCTGTCGACAATATCGGACGCAAGCTCGGGCGGTGTACGCTCGAGTGTCTGCAATACCGTTTCGACAATCTGGTGGATGGGTTCAGCCAGCGCCTCGCGTACTTCGTCGCTCGACATCACGATCATCTTGGGAATTCCGGCGACGAGGTCGCGGCCCTTGATCTCCATCGTCTTCGGTTCACCCTTGCTCATGACCGTACCGATGGTAATCTTGATGATCTCAGCTGTGCGCTCACCAATCAGTAGATTGTGTTTGCGCTTCACAAAGTTGATGATGGCTTCATCGAGTTTGTCGCCGCCAACACGAACAGAGCTCGAGGTTACGATTCCCGCGAGTGAAATCACCGCGACGTCAGTCGTGCCGCCACCGATGTCGATGACCATGTTTCCGGTCGGCTCAGTGACGGATAAATTCGCGCCGAGGGCGGCCGCCATGGGTTCTTCGATCAGATAGACTTCACGTGCGCCCGCTGAGATCGCGGACTCGCGAACCGCGCGCTTCTCGACCGAAGTGATGCAGGGCGGTACGCAGATGACAATTCGCGGCCGGACCAGCCGGCGCCGGTTGTGTGCCTTCTGAATGAAATAGCGCAGCATTGCTTCAGTGACGTCAAAGTCAGCAATAACGCCGTCTTTGATCGGACGAATAGCCTTGATGCTACCGGGTGTCCGGCCAACCATTTCCTTGGCTTCGCTTCCAACGGCGAGCACCTTCCGTGTGCCGTTCGGCCCTTCGGCGACAGCGACTACAGAGGGTTCGCTGCAAATAATGCCGCGACCACGCGCGTATACAAGCGTATTCGCAGTTCCTAAATCAATAGCAAGGTCGTTGGACAGGAGTCCCGCAAACCAACTGAAGACCATGAGTGCCCCACGTCGTCTTAAATGGACAGAGAACCATCTCCTTCATCGGCAACTCGGCTTGGGACTGAAGGGAAAGGCTTAGGGCGCAGCGTCGACCGGCGTGTTGAGAAGCTCGTTGAGCTGCCCCACGTGGCCGCGAACGTCGTCAAGACGTTCGCGGTGGGCTTTGAGCGACGAATCGCGCTCAATAAGGACTTCCCGGAGAGCCTGATTTTGGCGCTCGGTTTCAAGAAGCTGTCTGTGTAGTTCTCCGCGCTCCTGTGCCACATAGGCGAGCGAACCCAACGCGACAAAAAGCAGTACGGCGAGCGCAGCGGTTGTGATCACCCATTTGCGCTGCTGGTCATCGCCGTCACCTTGAGACGCAAGAGGCTCTTCCGGAGCGGAAGAAACGGCATGTAATCGTCGTTCGCCGTCACTCATACGAGCCTAGCTCTGGATGACGAGCTTGGACAAGGAGGTGCGTCGCAGGTTCGTACGCTGAATTGTGCGTACGAGTTCGGTCACCTTTTCAGTGTCCGTCTCAAATGGGTTATTACAAATCACGCGAACATTCAGCAAATTGCCTAATCGAATATTCGACCAATCGAGGTCGTATTGGATGTTGTTCTGTCGAGCCAACTTAATAAAGTCACCACGCATTCGCGCGCGCGTGTCCTGCGGTGGCTCAGTTTTCGCCTTTTCGATCTCAGCATCGGTGAAGAGTCGCTCCGCCTGACCTTTGCGTTCGAGCAAGTAAAAGAATCCGCGATCCGTACGAATATCATGGTACTGGAGGTCGATCATGAAAACACGCGGGTCGTGCCATGAGATGTTGTGCTTCTGAATGTAGCTGCGGAGTAGCTTGCGCTTGATCACCCAGTCGATCTTCGTATCAAGTCGATCTGGATCGTCATCGAGACAATCCAGCACGTGCTCCCACTTCTCGACACCCTCTTTCAGCTGATCACTCACGGGGTACTGCTCGATATAACGCTTAGCCATCTCGCAGTACTCGCGTTGAATCTCAATAGGTGAATACTCACGGCCGTTCTCAAGGCGTAGTTTCCGCTTACACGTTGTGTCGTACGAAATGTCCTTGATGGCCTTCACCGGATGTCGCAGCGTGAAATCTTTGTTGATGAAGTTGTCTTCGATCATCTGGAGCACAATTGCGCATGTCGAAAGTTTCAGAAAATTCGTGTACTCGGACATGTTTGAGTCGCCGACGATCACGTGAAGACGACGGTACTTCTCGCGATCTGCGTGCGGCTCATCACGCGTATTGATGATCGATCGATCATTCGTCGTCGTGCCTGAGATCTTCTGGTAGATATGTTGAGCGCGCTGGCTTACGCAGTAGTGAATACCTTCCTGCGTCTGAAATACCTTGCCCGCACCTGCATAGATCTGTCGGGTCACTAGAAACGGAATCAGCTGTTCTGCGAGGTAGTAGAAATCGACGTCGCGATCAACGAGATAGTTCTCGTGGCAACCGTAGCTGTTTCCAACGAAGTCAGTATTGTTCTTGAAGATGCTCAGTTTTCCCGCAACACGTTCTTCGCGAATTTTCTCTTCCGCGTAGTGTTGGAGGTCTTCGAGGATGCGCTCGCCAGCACGGTCATAAATGACGAGATCACGAGGGCTCGCGCATTCAGGCGTCGCATACTCGGGATGGCAGCCCGTGTCCTGATAAAAACGTGCGCCGTTCTCCAGAAATACGTTCAAGAAATGCTCAGTGGTGATGAGCTTCTCAAACAAAAACCGAATCGCCTTCTCCACCGGCAGTGTCTTACGACCCTCCGGCGTAAAAATAATTCCGTATTCGGTTTCGACTCCGTAGATACGTCGTTGCACTACATTACTCGGTGATCAGCTCGCGGATCTCCTTGACAGAAAGACGCTGGAACTTCCGAACGTCTCGATTGCGATCGAGGATTCCGACCTCCATCCCATTCTCATCTAGTCCGCTGTCGCCAGACTCGGATTTGTCCAACGCTTTTGCCGTCAAGCGCACCGCTTCGCCCAGCGGCATGTCTTCGCGCCAGCCGTCCTTAAGTACGGTATGGATCTCATCCGCATCGCCGCCGATCGATATGTAGTCGGCGTGATCCGTCATACTTCCGTCATACATCACGTGATAGAACGTACCGCCGGTATCGGTTACTTCGGCAATCAAGAGCTCCACCTCGTAAGGCTTCATTTCACGCGTAAAAATCGCACCCAACGCGGTCGAGTATTCATTCGCCAAACTCTGAGCCGCAACATCATCCCGACAGTAGCTATAGCCTCTTAGATCGGCGTAGCGGACGCCTTGTTTACGCAGGCTTTCGTACTCATCGAACTTCCCAACACCTGCAAATGCGATGCGATCGTAAATTTCGGAAACCTTGCGCAGACTCGCACTCTTATTCCCGGCGGAAATCACAATCCCCTGATCGTAGAGGACTGCGACAATGGGCCGCCCGCGTGCAATACCCTTGCGGGCATACTCAGCTTTGTCCTGATACCACTGCTCAGGTGAAACATAGAACGGTGCACTCATGCTGGCTAAGCCGCCTTTCGTCGTTCGGTCACGCGTTCAAACGCCTGGAGAATTTCCTTGTCGGAAACTTCTTCAACGCCAGATTTCGTGATCAACTTACATGTCGGATAAATTCCGCGATTCAAATCGAAACCGCCCGTGGCACGATCATCATCCGCCGCATCGACCAGCGCCTCGATCGCTGCTTCAATCGCATTGTTGCGGGTGAAACCCGAACTCCGGAAAGTCTTTTTAAGACTGGACCGGGCATCCTTACCACCCGATCCCGTCGAGTAGTAGTCGGCTTCCGCATAGCGTCCACCGGTAATGTCGAACTTATAAATACGACCGCGGTCCTGCTGATGGTCATAACCCGCAAAAAGCGGCATCACGACCAAGCCCTGCATCGCGGCTGGCAGATTTTGCCGCAACAAGAACGAAAGCCGGTTGGCTTTACCCTCGAAGGTCAACGTATGCCCTTCGATCTTCTCGTAATGCGCCAACTCCAGTCGAAACATCTGCATCATTTCGATTGCCGGACCTGCGGCCCCTGCAATCGCCATCGTGCATGTTTCGTCGATCTTGTAGACCTTCTCGATGTCACGTGTAGCCACTTGGTGGCCTTCGGTCGCCAAGCGATCGCCTGCCATCAGAGCGCCATCCTCATAGACCAACGATAAAACCGTTGTTCCATGCGGTACCTCAACATGCGTCCAATCCACATTCGAGAAATCCGGAACGAGACCAGGGTGGTCGAGTTTCAGAAACTCAAAAAAGCTTGATCCGTTGTAGTTCATGCCGTCCAAGGCTTACTCGCCTCCCCGCTGTACGTAGTTTTTCACGAATTCCTCGGCGTTTTCTTCGAGGACTTCATCGATCTCGTCGATGAGCGTGTCCATTTCTTCTTTTAGCTCTTCACCGCGCTTGGCGATCTTCTTCTGACCGGCGCCATCGTCGCCTTTGGTCTCTTCGCCAGAGTCGCCGCCATCGCTGCGCTTCTTCTGTTCTTGGTCACTCATATTCTTCTCCTAGGACGTAAGGCTTCGAACCAGATCTTCCACATTAGGATTTGCATTTAACAACTCTTCCACATGCGCCTTGGTACCTTTGAGTGGTTCGTTCATCAAAATTCTTTTAATGGGTTCATCTCCGACATTAAACGAGATCGAATCCCAGTTCACACCGAATACAGAGTCAGGGTAGCGGCGAATGCATTCACCGCGGAAATAAGCTCGCGTATCTGTGGGCGGAGCATAAACAGCTTTTTCGATATCCGCGTCATCCACGATACGCTCCACCGCATCGCGTCGTTCCAGCAAGAAATAGAGACCCTTGTCTGGACGCACATCGTGATACTGCAAATCCAGCATTTGCACTTGGGGATGATCCCAGCTGGTATTTCGCTTCGACATGTAGTCGCGCAGCAATTTATGCTTGATCACCCAATCGATCTCTCGATCCAGCTGCATCGGATCTTCTTTGAGTCGGCTCAGCGTGTGCTCCCAACGCGTCAGCACATCCTTGATGATAGGATCGACCTCGCGCGAACTGAAGTATGCCAAAGCCATCTCTAGAAAATCTTCCTGAATCTGAATCGCCGTCAAGCGTCCGCCGCGATCCATCGAAAATTCGCGTTTGCAGGCGATGTCATGTGACACCTCTTTGACCGCGCGAACGGGCTCCACGATCGACATGTTCTTCGTGATCGCTTGATCTTCGATCAACGCGAGAATTACGCTCGTCACGCCTACACGTAAATAAGTCGTAACCTCCGACATATTCGAATCGCCGATGATGACATGCAAACGACGATACTTATCGCGATCCGCATGCGGCTCATCACGCGTGTTGATGATGGGTCGCTTCACCATGGTGTCAAGCGCGACTTCGGTCTCAAAGAAATCCGCACGCTGCGAAATCTGGTAGTCGCACTGCATCGCTCGATTTTCAGAACCGATCTTGCCCGCACCCGTATAAATTTGCCGAGACACGAGAAACGGAGTGAAGTGCTCAACCACATCCTTGAACGGCGTCTTGCGCTCGATCAGGTAGTTCTCGTGATTGCCGTAACTATTGCCTTTGCGGTCGCTGTTGTTCTTGTAGATCAACAACGTCTGACCAGGCGGAAGTAGCGCAGTCGCGGCGCGACGAGCCATTTCCATCGTTCGTTCACCTGCACGCTCGTATGCAATCAGATCAAGAACGTTGGTGACTTCAGGCGTGGAATACTCAGGATGTGCATGATCAACGTAAAACCGGGCACCGTTCCGCAGCGTCTTGTTCCGCGCGATGTTTTCCTGTTGATTCGGCGTGTATTTCTCGCCCTCAACGTGAAAGCCGCGCGCGTCCATGAGCGGATTTTCCTGATCGTAGTCCCATAGGATCTGCGAATCTTGGTTTTCCTGATAGGCGTTTACCAAGAGTACACAGCTGGAAATCGGATCGAAATCACGGTCATTTTGGACCGTAATTCCGTATTCAATTTCCGTCCCGATCACACTGGGAAGCGGCATATAGTCGTCGGTTTTCCTTGGGTCTGCGGTTTCTCTCGAACGCTAGAGGTACTGACCCGAGCCTCCCACGTTTTCGATACTGCTCTCCTGCCGATTGATGCCCGTGATCAACGTTCGCACGTTGATAATTCGCTCGCCCTTACGACCCGAGATTCGTGCCCAGTCGTCCGGATTGGTGGTATTCGGCAGATCCTCATTCTCTTTGAACTCATCGCGAACTGCATCCATGACGTCCTGCAGCTTGATCCCCGACTCGTCCTTGGTGATCGATCGTTTGACCGCAGTTTTCTTTGCACGGTCAACGATGTTGCGAATCATCGCGCCACTCGAGAAGTCCTTGAAATAGAAGATCTCGCGCTCGCCCTTGGCGTATGTCACCTCAAGGAACTTGTTCGCCTCGTTCTCGGCATACATGTTTTCGATCACCTGATCGATCATCGCCGGAACCATCACGCTCACATCTGAACCGTACTTATTGAACATCTCCATATGGAACGGCAAGTCCTGTGACAGGTACTTGAGGAAAATCTCCCTCGCACCATCCCGATCCGGGCGATTCACTTTAACCTTCAGATCCAAGCGACCCGGACGCAATACCGCAGGATCGATCAAGTCCTGTCGGTTCGAAGCACCAATCACGATCACGTTCTTTAGTGACTCGATGCCGTCGATCTCAGAGAGGAACTGCGCAACGACGGTTGCTTCCATGTCGGATGAAATTCCCGAACCGCGCATACGGAAGAGCGAATCCATTTCGTCGAAGAAAATTACGACGGGAACATCTTCTTCCGCTTTCTCACGTGCGTTCTTGAAAACCTCGCGAATTTTATGCTCGGTCTCACCCACGTACTTGTTCAGAAGTTCAGGGCCCTTCACGTTCAAGAAGTAACTCTTGGCTTCAACGCCACGAAGCTCCGAAATACGCTGAGCCAAGCTGTTCGCTACCGCCTTACCGATCATGGTCTTACCGCAGCCGGGAGGTCCGTAAAGCAGAATCCCCTTGGGTGGCGAAAGCTGATATTCCTTAAATCGATCTGCGTGCAAATAGGGCAGCTCGATCGCATCACGCAACACTTCGATCTGATCGCCAAGACCACCGATATCTTCGTAGTTGATATCCGGCACCTCTTCGAGCATGACCTGATCCACGGTCGACTTCGGCATCTTCTCCACACCGAAACCAGTGCGCGCATTGATCAAGAGGTTGTCGCCAGCCTTGAGCTTTTCGCGGCGCATAGGCTGCGTAAGTGAAACAACCCGCTCTTCGTCGCCGTGTCCGACAACAACGACGCGACCGTCATCAAGCACATCCGACACCGCGCAAACTTCGCCGCGTGGATCAAAGCCGGATGCATCGATCACATTGAAGGCTTCATTGAGTACAACCCATTGGCCTTCCATCAGGTCTTCAACACGAATGGTCGGATGCACGTTTACGCGCATGCGTCGCCCATCCACATTGATCTCAATCGTGCCGTCCTTGTTGGTACGTTCAAACGTGCCGTAGGAATTCGGCGGCGAACAAAGCTTATCGACCTCTTCTTTGAGCATGTCGATCTGCTGCTTCGCGTCTTGAAGCGTATTGACGAGCTTCTCATTTTGGCGTTCCGCATCGTGCATCTGTGTGCGCGAGCGTTCGAACCGCTGCTTCAGCAATTCATAGTCCATCAATGCGCGTTCAACGCGACGGACTAGATCGCCGGACTCTGGACCCAAAAAACGCAATGCATCGCGTAGTCCGTCCAAGTCCTCCGAGTCACGCCCTGGACGCGGGTCCCGGGGATCTGCGGGGTCTTGGCCTCCACCTGATTCCACGTCATCTTCTCTTGAAGCGGAGATACGCTTCATAACGTCGCGGACAAAGCCTCTTTTGCCTGAACCCGATTCGCTCATGCTTATTCCTTGCCTCCGGCCGATTCTTGCGGCCACTGCCACTCCCTAGCGACAGCGATCACCGCAACCCACAAGCTGGTGCAATCGACGTACCAACGCTGCGATGCGCATTTAGATGCAACTCCATGGCTCCCTGTTACGGCCGGAGCAGCGTGCTCGGTTCCCATCAACCAATCGCGGCCAGCCGCCCTACCTAGCTGAAAAGACAAGGGAATCCGATATAACAAAGCAGTTTCAACGCCTACGAGTTTACGGCTTCGTCCACCGCAAAGGTCTAGGGGTACAGCTGCAGCGGATCCGTGTGACTTTGTCACTTCGTTTCCAACGCCTGCCGATTCAAAAAACACCTGAAATCACGCCTACTTACACCGTCGAACCAAGATAACAAAGCCCCGAGGGGTGTCAACGCCCATAGAGATGCAACTTCGCTGAAAACCCTTTGAAAAACAGGTGTTTTGCGATTCCAAGCCAGGTAGAGGTGCGATAGTCACTTCGCACCCCGGGATCGTCGGATCATTGACGGCAAGCGTCGGCACTCTGCCGCTTCCGCTAGCGGAGATCGATGACGTCAGTGTCTTCTGGCACCTTGATTGAGAAATCTGCTTCCACAACGCCTGCATTCTCCTGAACTTGCTCAAGCACCAGTTCGGTTCGATTCGAGAACAGATCGACAACGATAGAACGGCGAACCTGATGGGATTTCGGATCCACCCAAAGTTCCAAGAACTCGAACCCTTCATCTTGTCTTGGGACGAGTTTGAGACCGATTTCTTCGGTGCCCTCTTGATGCACACGTGTTGCCGCAAATGTTTCGCGGAGTTTCCGATCGCCTAGTAAAAACGCCAACGCGGTTGGCGAGATGCCGCCAGCATCGGTGGAAGCAATTTGAAGCTGCTTGTCTTCGGGTACGTACATACGAATCGCACCTTTATCGAGAAGAATAATGCGTGCATCGGGCTTATCGTATTCCCAACGCATGCGCCCAGGTCGTTCGACGATGACCGAGCCTTCAGAAAGGTCGCGTTTCCCGATCGACGCGACAAAACTCGATTGTTTGAACCGCGCACGTAGCGTCTTCACGCCATCGTAGTGGCACTGAACCGCTGCGACAACACGTTCAACCGCAACAACACCTTCTGCGGTGTCCTGCGCCCCCATCAGGCACAGGCCGAACGCCATCACGAAAACGCGGACGCTATGCCTCATCAACTGGGCGAAGGAAGATCTCGCGCGGCTTCGTCCCCTCCTGGGGGCCGACCATGCCGTCCAATTCCATTTGCTCGACGATGCGCGCGGCTCGGTTGTATCCAATCTTCAATCTCCGCTGTACGAACGAAATCGATGCAATTCTATGACGCGATACCACGTCCACTGCTTCATCGAAAAGATCATCGTATTCGCCACCGCGCGCCTCGGCCTCTTCGCGCGCCTCTTCCATGCGCACGAGCGTCGGATCAAACTTGGGTTCGCCCTGACCACGTAGGAAGTCTGTTACCGTCTGAACTTCGTTGTCCGAGATGTATGGACCGTGAATACGCTCGAGCTTCGAGCTCCCAGGCGGCAAAAACAAAAGATCGCCCATACCCAAAAGCCGCTCCGCACCGTTCGAGTCCAGAATCGTTCTCGAATCGATGCGTGAACTCACCTGGAAAGAAATTCTCGCGGGGAAGTTCGCTTTGATCAGCCCCGTCAGCACATCGACCGAGGGACGTTGCGTGGCCAGCACTAAATGAATCCCCGCAGCCCGCGCCATCTGCGCAAGGCGTATTAACGATTCCTCTACATCACGCGACGCGACAATCATCAAATCTGCCAATTCGTCGATCATGACCACGATGTAGGGCAGCGGTTCATGCAATTGATCGCTGTCGTCGATCGGGATCTTGTCCTTACGCACCGCTTTGTTGTATTGCGCGATGTTCCTGACACCAAGCTGCGACATCAACTTATAACGGTCTTCCATTTTAGCCACGACGCCCATCAAGGCGGATGCCGCGCGCTTAGGATTTGTCACCACCTCAGAAATTAGATGTGGGATGTTCTTAAACATGGCGAACTCGAGCATTTTGGGATCCACGAGCAGCAGTTGAACTTCCTGTGGCGTCGCCTTAAAGAAGATGCTGCAAAGCAGCGCGTTGAGAAATACCGACTTCCCGCTTCCGGTCGCACCCGCAACCAAGAGATGCGGCATCTTGGCTAGGTCAGCGACGATGGGATTGCCAAAGATGTCCTTGCCCAAAGGAATGATGAGTTTGGATTCGGCTTCAAAAAACGTCGGATGCGCCAGCAGATCTCGAATCACGACGACCTCGCGCGATTGATTCGGAACCTCGATACCTACAACGTTCTTGCCGGGTATCGGGGCAACGATACGAATTGAAATCGCGCGCAGTGCAAGTGCAAGGTCATCGGATAGGGAAACGATGCGCGAAACTTTTACGCCAGGTGCGGGTTCGTACTCGTACATCGTCACAACGGGCCCCGGATGCACTTTGACTACGCGACCGTTCACACCGAAGTCCGCGAGCTTCTTTTCGAGAATCTGTGAGTTTTGAATCAGCGAATCTCGATCAAGACTTGCACCGTAATCGGCACCCTGCGCGAGCATCTCCAAGTCCGGAAGTTTGAAAGGCCCCTTGGGCCCGGCCTGTGGAAACGGCAGATCGGCTTGTCTCTGCGGTTTGGGCGCTGCAATCTGATGCTCCACCACCTCAGGCTCATAGGACTTACTTCGCTTTAAACGCTCGGGTACGACGGGCATCGTGGGTCGCGCGAGTTCACTACTCCTCTCAGGCTTGAGTTCACGCGCCTCTGCAACACGATCCATACGCATGCGAAAGCGCGCCCAACTCACCTCTGCGAGCTGCACGACCTGACGGCGGACTTTTTCAACAGCCACAGCGACGCTTTGGCCCGCATCACGCATCGAGCCGCCAGTGGCAACCAGAAATGAAAGGATCAAACCGATCGTGAGCACGAGGAGCGTGCCCGGAACATAGAGCGCGCCGCGAAGCATAGCGGCGGTCCAATCGCCGACGGAACCGCCCGCGGTCGCGGCAATCCGTTCCGGCGCGAGCAGATGAAACGCGCCCGCGGTGGCGGCAAGGAGGATGATAAACGCGCTCCAGGAGACGATGGGAATCCAGCGCGGGCGTATCGGCAGTCCGCGCAGATATCGAGCACCGATAATCAGCGCGGCGATTGGCAGGCAATGTGCCGCCCAGCCGAGCGATCCAGCGAGCACACCCGCGAGCAGCGCGCCGATCGGTCCGAAGCGATTCGCCACCGTCTGACCGAAACTCCAGAGTGGATCCGCAGGGTCATAGGTCAGCAACGCGACTTCAAGAAAAATCGCCAACGCGAAAAGCCCGAGCGCGACCGCCTCAGCCTCCAAACGTCCTGGCGGCTGGCCGCTGCGCGTCGTACGTTCGCGACCCTTCTTTGATTCCGCGCGCTTTGTTCGCCGTTTAGCCAAAAAACATCGCCCCCAGACCGACGCACGCGCAATACAGCGCGAACGGTGAGAGCTTACGGTTTGTCACGATCCATTGCAGCGCTTTGAGGGATAAGAGTCCCGTCACCAACGCTGCGCCGAATCCGATACCGAGCGACGTCAGCTGCGCCTCAACGGCACCAAATCCGTTTTTAGCGAGTTCGAGAATGTTCGCGCCAAGCACCGCTGGCAGGGAAATCAGAATCGACAGCTCAACTGCGGTTTCCGCCCGCGAATTGCGCCAGAGCGCCGCCGCGACCGTGGATCCGGAGCGAGAAATACCAGGAACCACTGCAAAGCCTTGGACACAGCCGATCAACAGTGCGTCTTTCCAGCCCAACTGGTCCGCGCCACGGGTGCGCGTTCCCAGGCGTTCCGTTGAAAACAGTAAAGCTGCGGTCACAAGTAAGGCGGCTCCAACAAACCGAGGATCGAGTCTGATCTCGGTCACGGTATCGCGAAGCGTGAGCCCGATGATCGCGGTTGGGATACTTGCGACGATAATCAACATGAGCCAATGGCGATCGACGGCCTGCGCGGCTTCATCGCGTCCGATTCCCACCAGCCCGAAACCGGCACGAATCAATCCCCAGACGCGATCTCGCAGCACGAAGACAATCGCGAAGAGCGTGCCCAAGTGCGCGACGACATCAAAGAGCAACTGCGGCTCTTCGAGACCCGGCATCAAGTACTCGGCAAGCGCCAAATGACCCGAAGACGAAACCGGAAGAAATTCCGTCGCGCCTTGCAGGACTCCGAGTCCGAGTGCCTCTTGCGGTGTCACAATCCCCCCCGGGCGGCGCAAATGAATGGGCCACCTGTGTTGGAGGGGACCCGGATCTTAGCAACCTTTTCTCTCGGTAGCTGTCGACGCTGTGATAGGCTCGGCCGAATAGACCTCCCCCGCTTTCGAAGGAGTGATCCATGGCAGGACTGAATAAGGTGATTTTGATCGGCAATCTCGGGCGAGACCCCGAATTGCGCTATACGGCGAACGGGCAACCGGTCGCGAATTTTTCGATTGCAACCACAGAGTCGTGGAACAGCAAGGCTGGCGAACGCGAATCTCGAACCGAGTGGCATCGCATTGTCGCCTGGGGAAAGCTCGCCGAAATTTGCGGCGAATACCTCGCGAAGGGCAAGCAGGTTTACATTGAGGGCAAGTTGCAGACGCGCGAATGGGAAGATCGCGAAGGCAACAAGCGTCAAACCACCGAAATCGTTGCGCGCGAACTTCAGATGCTCGGACGACGCGGTGATACCGATGGCGGCCAAGGAGGCGGCGACTTCGGCGGCGGCGGACCCGGTCCGTCCGATTCCGGTTCGTCCGAACCTGTTTCGATGCCCGAGAGCCAAGGCAGCGACGACATACCCTTCTAACTTGAACAGGCCGAGGGCGGCCTCGGCCTAAGTTCTACGCTCCAGCGAGCTTTGCTCGCCGTCGCTGCGCGCGTTGCAGTGCAACGCTTGCGGGTCTCAGACTGGATCGCGGTAACTCACAGAAACTAAGGCACGTACGAAGTCACGTGCCGCGCGGGGAGGCGCGGCCGGCCGCGCCGTTATCCCGCTAGTCTAAGACTCGCTCTTGTCGAAGCGGAGCTGGCGGACGACTTCGTTGATGCGTTCGCGAATGTCATGGGGCAGGTCTTGAAATTCGATGCCCATACCTGGCTCGCCGCCCGGACCTTTTTCTTCGTTCAACCACGCAACGCGACCGGAAACTTGGACGGGTTCGACGAGACCGGGAAGGCGGAAGTGCAGCTGAACGACGGTGCCGATTTCGGCAGGCGCGTCGGTCTCGATATACATACCGCCCTCGTTGATGTTCGCGGAGAATTCCGTGAAGAAAACATCGACGGCGCTGTAGTCGACGGGGATTTTGAGCGGAGTCCGGGTCTTGTTCCGACGCTCACTACTCTCTTCTTTTTTACCGGCCATACGAGACGCTCCCTGAAGGCCTATCGGTGTCCTCCCGGGGGGGCTTGAGACAACAGTTTGGAACTCTTTGCGAAACTGAAGAACTGATCCGCCGCAACCACGATATGATCCAAAACCCGAATACCGAGTAGCTCACCCGCGCTTTCAAGCCGTCGCGTAACTTGCACATCTTCCTTGCTCGGACGCGGGTCTCCGCTCGGATGATTGTGTAAAACAATTAACGACGCCGCCGATTCCCGCAGCGCCGGCCCAAAGACTTCGCGCGGATGGACCAAACTCTGGCTCAAACTGCCTCGGCTGACTTCGACCTGGCGAATCAAGCGCTGACGACTGTCGAGCAAGAGCGCGTAGAAGACCTCTTGACGCAGGTGTCGCAAGAAAGGACCAAAATACGCGTGCACCTGCGCGGGATCCTCGAGTCGCTCTCCGAGATTCAGTGGAGCCTGGAGCCTTCGGCTCCCAAGCTCGAAGGCCGCGCGTAATGATGCGGCCTTTGCCGGACCCAAGCCATCAATGCGTCGCAGCTCCGCGTCGCCCGCGCGACTCATTCCATCCAGATTGCCGAACTTATCAAGCAGAGATGTTGCAAGATCCAGCGCAGTCGCACCCGCGGTGCCCGTACGTAAAATCAACGCGATCAGTTCTTGGGTCGATAGTTGCTCGGGTCCTTCCAGCTGCACGCGCTCACGCGGGCGTGGGTTAGTGAACAACATGGATGATTCCCTCCCGGGACCTCGATGGGATGGGAGGACAAATTTAGCGCTTGACAACTAAGTAAGCCATTACTTACCGTAAGTTATGCCTTACGCAGAAGTATTTACCGCATTGGCAGATCCAACCCGACGACATCTATTCGAGGCGTTGCGCGAGCAGCCGATGACGGTGGGCGAATTAGCGACGAACCAACCCGTGAGCAGGCCTGCGGTATCGCAGCATCTGAAGGTGCTTGAGTCTGCGAACTTGGTCAGCGTTGAGCCTCAGGGTAATCGTCGCTTGTACTCAATCAAACGCGATGGGTTGGATGAGCTGAAGCAGTACCTGGAGAGTTTCTGATCAGATGCGCTCTCATGCTCAGCGCTTACATGCACGGTACGCGGCGTCCGCCCGACGATAAATCGCATTGAACCCATCCGTGTCAAATTCAGGTAATAACAATGAGCGCAATTCCTCGTTGCCTCGAGGACGGTTCCGCGCGTACGTGCCGAGAAGCGCGACATAGCCTTTTACCGTAACCGCACGTTGTAACGCCATTTCCAACTCGATTCCGTGCCCCGTACGGAGCCGGTCGCCCGACGTCGTAACCACGACCCCTTGATCCAACTGACCCAGATATAACATGGCTTCTTTGCGGTATAGCGAGGCCAAAGTCCCCGAGCGACGCGCACTCTGCTTTACCTGTTTTGGATCCAATGCGGCCACAACTATTTTCTCAAATTCGCCATGGCAACGATCCGCTGGATTGAAACGCAATCTCCGTAGCTCGCGCCGAATCGATTCCGAAGACGGGGCGAGGGAATCTTTTTCGATGAGTTCCAGAACAAAAACATGCTCGCCGCGAATGGAATCAAAATGATGTTTCGATCGCGTTTCTAGATCCTCTTCCGTGCCCTCGATCCGGACCAAGAGATCCTCGCGAACTTGAGTGAGCTCCAACGACCGAACCAAACCGCCCACCGCGGGTTTGGTCTGGGTAAGATCCGCAGTCTCAGTCAACGAAAGCACGAAAGACGACGTATCCGCGCCTCGACTGACACGAAACTGCGGCTTCTCCATCGTGTGAAACGTGAGTGACGATCGCCCCCCAAGATAGGCATGCACCAATGCGGTCAAAGAATTCGGCAAAGGCGCGAGCTCGATGCGTAAATCGTCTGGAACTTCATGCACACGAAACCGAACTTCCGTCTCGCTATAACCATCGGCTCCCACTCGAATCGTTACCCAATCTCGTGGGCCGCTGTCGGCACGAGACGGCAGGCGCAAACGGATCGGCGGTAAGGCTTGCTCATAGCGTCTCTGGAAATTTCCGCGGACGTAGTAGAGGGAGAGGTCCGCTTCCGCGGGTACGGTTTCGACGGAGATCTGCTGGGGCGCGTACCAATAGTTCCAACCACCAAAGACTGACACGAGACCGATCGCGACATTACGGATCCCCCAACGCGCTTCGTCGGCCGGGGATAGATCCACGAGCTCCGGAACCGCAAAAGCGGGCGTCGCGGTAACGGCGACCAGTAACGCGAGCATTTGAATCAGCGAACGAGCCATGCGCTTTATCGTGGCTTCGCCTCGTAGACACCGCTCTTACCGCCCGACTTTCGCAGCAATTCGATCGATTCGATCACCATGCTGCGATCAATCGACTTCGCCATGTCGTAGATCGTGAGTGCCGCAGCAGAGACCGCCGTCATCGCTTCCATCTCGACGCCGGTCTTACCACTGGTCCGCACGTAGGCTTCGATCTCGATCGCTGTTTGATCCGATGCGAAAACAAATTCAACACGAACCGCCTCGAGCGCGAGCGGATGCGCCAACGGAATCCAATCGGAGGTTTTCTTTGCAGCTTGAATTCCCGCAATCCGAGCGATTCCGATCACATCGCCTTTTTTTGCATCGCCCGCTTGAATGCTCACAAATGCATCTTTCGACATACGAATACAGCCGCGTGCAACCGCCTCGCGAACGGTCACGGCTTTGTCCCCCACGTCCACCATATGGGCTTGGCCCGCGGCATCAAAATGGTTGGACCTCGCGCTCATGCAATTCCCTCCAACGGCACGACTCTTTCAATCCAAGCGTGCATATCGGCTAAGACGTCGCGCCATTCAGGTTCGTTCAAAATTTCGTGCAGCAGCATCGGGTACAAAATCAAATTGCTCTGTCCGGTCGGCTGCGCGGCATGGAGCAAGTGTGCGCCTTCAGGCGAACAGATCGGGTCTGCATCGCCATGCAAAACCAATAGCGGAACTTGAATCTGATTCATACTTGCGCGTGCGCCTGAACCGGCGCCTATGAGTTCAAGCGCCAATCGAACGGTAATGGTGCTATCGACACGCGGATCATCGATGTAACGTTTGACCAACGCAGCATCATGGGTAAGACCTGCTGGATCTAAGCCGATCCCTACGCGCAGCGTCGGTCGGATCGAGCGTAGCAAGCGTGCGATGCCACGCCGAATCGCACCCGTTTTCACAGCCGGTACCAGCGCCGGGGCGGAGATGACCGCAGCATCGAGCTCAGGCTTGCGCTGTCCGAGTAAGGCCACCGCTTCCAATCCGCCCATGCTGTGGCCTAGCAAGATTCGCGGCAGCTCCGGTTCGGCCTGCTCGACCCGCGCGAGAAAGATCTCGACATCATCAAGCAGCGACTCAAACGATGGACTATCGGTACGCGTGCCTTCACTTTCCCCATGTCCCCGTTGATCGAAACAATAGACCGCGTAACCCCAGCTCACGAGTTGGCGCGCAACCAGGTCATAGCGCTCCGAATGCTCGGCGAGTCCGTGAACGATCGCCACGCAGCGTGACGCCGAATCAGCGCGCCAGCGTCGTTCGAGCAACGCCAGACCGTCGTTTGTTTTGAAGTACTCAGTCGAGGCGTGAACAGAATCCAAAGTCGCTACGACGCGGGGCTGCCGCTCGGCAAAATCAGATTGCGTCGCACGAGACGAACACGTCGCAGGTATCGATCGCCTCGAATACGGCTACCCCAGAAATACGAGGAGATACCGTCGGATTCGCCGAGCCGACGAATATTATCGGCAAGCAGCATGCATCCCGCCTCGATATTCGCCTCAATATGACCGGCGTTTCCAGGCAGCGAGAGCTCTTCAAACATATGCGGCATCACCTGCATGAGTCCCAACGCACCTTTGGGGCTTCTCGCCGAGGGCTTTCCGCTGCTCTCGACAAGGATCACGCCAAGAACAAGATCCGGTGCCAGCGACTGTTCGACCTCACAGCGCATCACGCTGTTCGCAATGCGCATCGCATCGAAATCCGAAAGCCGGCTATTAACGCCCTTCAAGACCCCGACGATCTGCTCGCGCAAATCGGGTACCGATTCCACCACGGGCTCAACGGGCTTTTCGACCGTTGAAGTCGCAGCGGGCAGGAACAGGGGGCTGTTCACAACGAACATGACGATCGCTGCACTCAGCCATTTCCAATGAGGTTGTCTCGACATTCGGACTCCCAGCAAGTCTGCCGTCGTCGCCCCGTTATAAAGCAAGGTTTACGCCGCCGGCCAAGGGGGGTGACAAAGCCGCAGTTCTTGTCCAGACCTCTTTGATTCTGCAGGAAAAAGCCTACCTGCAGGCGAATACCTGTCAACCATATCCCTTATCGGCAATCACTGCCGTAGTCTGTCGCCGATGACGCAATCCGTCGTATCGGCTGGACCAATTCGGGTGTAAGTGCATTGGTAAGTCCTTGTTGACGCTCAGGATTTTGCTCTGATATGCTGCCCGCGCATTTTCTAAAGACGTCATGATGGATTCCAACGAAATTCTCGATCTTCTCAAGCGGCTGGACGGGCATGTCCCGCATGCGCTGCTCTGCATCAATTCCGAGGGCTCGGTCGTTGCGGCGGCCCTCCCCGAGGGTTCAACGGTCGACGTTGCAGCGGTCGAAGGTCGCGATATTCGCGATTTAGTCGCGAAGGATTCCAAGGCTTTGCTCTTCACGGCGGACCATGAAAACTGGCACCAACAAGTTCAGACGCTCGCGCACGAATTGCGCAACCCCCTGACCACGCTGCGCGGCTACGCCGCATTGCTCGAACGTGAGTTCGGCAACCTTTTGGACGACATTGGACGCGGCTACCTGGATCGCCTTTCAGCGACGGTGGACCGGGTGCAGTCCCAAATCGAACAACTACTGGAACAATCGCGACTTCTCGCCTGCGCGTGCCAACCTTCACTTGAATCACCCAATGCGTTGATTCAACGCATCGCGGCAGAGCTCAAACCTGAGCTGGAACGCGGCGGAATTGAACTCGTGCTGCCAGCTTCGCCGCCGGCGGTCTACGCAGATCCGTCGCGGCTGAATCAGGTGATACTCAATCTGGTTCTAAACGCGATCCAGCACATGGGTGACGTCGCCTCGCCGCGGATCGAGATCTTGGCCCAGACCACGTCGGCGGGCACCTGGATCGAAGTCAGCGATAACGGCCTCGGCCTTCCGCCGAGTGAGCAAATACGGATTCAGGAGCTCTTCGACTGCGCGCGATCGGGCCGGGACTGGCGCAGCACAGGCCTAGGGTTATCGATCGTGAAACGAATTCTGGCGATGCATGGCGGTCGTGTCGAAGTCGAGAGCACACCAGACGAAGGCACGATGTTCCGCGCATTCTTCCCGCATAGCACAAAGCCGGATCGCTAAGACTCCGATTCCCCGACGCCGAGTAGTAACTCGGTGATCCATCACGCAAAACTTCTAGGGTCGGTCCAATCCCGCATTCGCGCGGGACTCGAAGGGTCACCTCTGCGCTTTCGCGCCACCGATGGAACCTACTATCTCCCGGTAGAGGATCTTCGTGAGGCTCGCGCCAAGGGCTTCGAGCTTGAAATCCTTGAGGAGCTCAATGAAGACAAGATTCCGGTGCGCTTCGATCTGCCGCATAGTGGTGCGGTACTCGATCCGCCCCCACTCGAGGTGCGTTCGGCCGTACTCTCACGCCTGCTCGCAGAAGATCGCGTCGACGGGCGAACCCATGTTCGTTTTCTCGGTCGCAATCGAACGGTACCGCCCGGTGGATTTCAACTCGACCGCGCGGGCGGAGGGCGCGACTATGTCTTTGAAATTGTAGATACGAACGATCTCGAAGCGCGACCGACATTGGAAGATCGCTTTCAGGCGCTGCGCGCGCTCGTCTCCGATTCCGACACCAAAGTCGTGCTCTCACTGGGATCAGGCGGTCTGAAACTTTTCTCACACGCCACCGCGATCCGCTTGCTCGACACGATCGGCTGTAGCGAACATTTTGAAGAAATTTGGGGATGCAGTGCAGGTGCCATCGTGGGCCTGCTCTACAGCCACGGCCTCTCGCCGCAAGCGATTGAGCAAACCGGTTATGACCTGTATTCAAATCGCTTCGAGGTGAGTTTTCGACCGACCAAGCTACAACTCTTGCGTCACTTGGTTCGCGACGCACTGATGCCCGGGTCAAGCGGAGGCGCCTCGGGGTTCATGGATACCGCGCAGGCACTTTCGTTGATGCTGGATCGATATTGCGCGGACATCGAGACCCATCGATCGTTTTACTCGGTCGCCTTCAATATTCGGGAATGCCGTTCCGAGGTATTAACCCCCTGTCCCTTCCCTGAACATCTGTCGGGATTCTTAACCCAAGCCGATGCCCGTGAAGCCGCACTCGCGTCTTCGACGGTGCCGCTACTTTTCGTTCCTCGCTCGATCCGTAAACTGGATGAAGATCATCCGTACATCGATGGATCAACAACCGAAGACGTTCCGTTGTACTCCGTCGTACGAAAATGGGACTTGGATCGCTCTGCCGGAGTCGAAACACGTAGTCGCTTGGTCATACTCTACGTAAAGCTCACGGGCACGTTGTCACAGTATCGAAGTATCGGGTCGCGCATCGGGAAACTGCGATTGCTTCAGATGATTGCCTCGGTTGGCATCGACACCATGCATCAACGCGATGTTGAACTACTGAACCAGCGTCCGGATGTCGACCTATTGGGCTTACATCTCGACGACTCGAGTCCTGATTTCTTCGACAATAACCGCATCCCTGAATTCATCCGCACCGCGAAAGAAACCTTTCCCGAGCAGTTGATGGAGATCGAACAGCGTCTTCGTAAACGTTAGACTCGACGCGTGCAGCCAGAACTCGTACTTCCCCCGGCCTCAATTCGCGTCGTTGATAAGATCCGACACGCTGGCACGTCCGTCTACGCCGTGGGCGGAACCGTACGGGACTTGCTTCTGGGTCGTCCTTTGCGGGACCTGGATTTGCTGGTAAACGCTTCGCGATCGGAAATCGCTCGACTTTTTTCAGACGCGGTGCTGATTGGTGAACGTCCTCCCATCGTGCTGATACCCGAGCGGGAATCCCGGCCGCGGGTTGAAATTACCTCGACGCAGGACACGGGGGAGCTGACGGAAAACCTGCAGCATCGCGACTTCACCCTCAACGCGCTTGCGTACGATTTTGATGCTGGCGTGATCGTTGATCAGGTCGGCGGCCTCGCAGATCTAAAATCTCGCACCTTGCGTGCAGTAAATCCGGAACTTGGTTTTGTAGCAGACCCGCTTAGAATCCTGCGGGGCGTGCGCCTGATTCATGAACTCGAACTCACAATGGACGCCAACACCCGACTGGCGATGTGCCGAGAGAGTTGGCGCATTCGCGGCTCAGCGGGTGAACGTCAACGCGACGAACTCTTCCGCATACTCCGCTTCGAAAATTGCACGGGGATGCTAAAGACTCTGCAGGAGGTTGGTGCAATCGCAGCATTGCTACCTGAACTTCTGCGCACGGTTGGTATCAGCCAGAATCGTCACCACATCGAGGATGTCTTCCAGCATACATTGCGCGTTTGCAATGGCTTGCGCGGCGAACCGATTCTCCGGCTCGCTGCTTTGCTACATGACGTTGCAAAACCGGATACGAAACTTCGCAACACCGGAAAAGACTTCTCATTTCTACGCCATGATTTGTACGCGGCAAAGTGGATCGGCAAGGCGAGCCAGCGCCTGCGACTTTCCAAAGTGGAGAGCGACCGGGTTCATCGCTTGGTGCGGCACCATCTGCTGTATCCGGAACGGCTCGAAACCGATCGAGCCATTCGACGCATGCTGCATCGTGTGGGTCCGGACCTCGTGGACGACCTGTTCGAACTACGCCGCGCCGACTACGCATCAAGAACGGTCGATCGGAACGTTCCAGAATCGTGGCGGGCGGCCGAAGCTCGTGTTCGCGCGGTCCAGTCTGCCGCCGGCGTGAACGGCCTTCGGCTCGCGGTCACCGGCCAGAATCTCATCAACAGACTGGGGCTGGAGGCTGGGCCGATCATCGGACGCTATCTGCAGCGCGCGACACGACACGTGCTGGAAGATCCGAGCCAAAACGAAACTGAGAAGCTATTGATCTGGCTGCAACAGCTTCAGCGCGATGAGGAGATTTAGGCGTGCATCCAGTGCTCTTCACAGTTTTTGGCCACCCGATCACCACCTTTGGTGTAGCGATGGCGGTGGCGTTTATGGTCAGCGCGTGGATCATGCAAAAAGCGTACGAGCGCGAAGGCATCGAGGGTGATATCGCCTGGCAACTTCTTACCTGGTGCATGATTGGCGGCGTCCTGGGTTCCAAGTTCTGGTTCGTCGGCGAACAACTCGCACGCGGAACAAATCAATCCCTCACGCAGTTGGTGGTGAATTTCGGCGGGCTTACGTGGTACGGCGGGTTCGTCGGCGGCACGATGGGCGGCCTGATCAAGTCGAGACTTCTAAAAGTTCCGCTGCTTACCACTTTGAATTGCGGCGCCGCGATGTTGGCCGTGGGCCAGGGCATCGGACGCATCGGTTGCTTTCTCGTCGGTGACGACTACGGCCACGCTACCGATGTTGCCTGGGCGGTGGCGTTTCCCATTGGAATCGACCCTATCGATGTTCCAGTCCACCCAACGCAGCTCTACGAAACGTTTTGGCTCTTCGCCGGTGGCTACCTGCTTTGGAAGCGGCAGGGGAAATCGCCGTTTCTATTCGGTGAGTACTTGATGGTTGCTGGGCTGGGACGGCTTTGGATTGAGATCTTTCGAACCAATCCGCCGCTCGCGTTTGGGCTCACCAACGCGCAGTGGGTCGCCGTGGCAAGCCTACTGCTAGGAACGATCGGGTGGATGATTTTTCGTCGGCAAACGCTCGCCAAGACGACCGGCGGCTTCCCGAACTGACGCGTCCAGCTCATCATCTACATTCGTAGAGATTGCATTCAAAACACGGCCCGCAAGGTGGCGCCAGCCTGGCATTCCTGGCGCGCCACGGTCGACCCAGCGATCCAACGCGTGCATCGCACCCGGTACATCACCCGTGTAATAACGCGCCATGCCTTGCGCAAAAGGGGCGGCTGTTTCAACAAACTCGGAGCCTCGGAGCGAGTCTCGCTGGAGTAACACCTCTGCCTCCGCGAAGTGACCGTTGGCCAACGTGTTTTCAATCGCCAACTGATACCCATGCTGCGCCGACCCATACACCTGCTCAAGCATATGATCGAGCGGCATCATAAATACCGCTTCCGTGCGGGCCGGGTCTTCAACCAAACCGCGAGCTACCGCACCACTCTCGGGGAGGTTTCCCAACACCGTGAGGAGTTGATCCCGGGTTTCGGGAAAGAGTTCACCCACCTCGGTGGAAGATTCGAGCATGCGTTTGCTGCCCGCATCAATCGTGCGACGAAAAGCTTCCGCCAAGGATCCAGACGCCGATCCCTCGGCCATCATTCGCTCCAAGCGTGGCCCGTAGGAGGTGGTGAGATAAAAACCCTCACGAAATTTCATGCTCTCGTGAAAGAGCGCACCCACGGCCAAATCGAAGAGCTGCTCCGCCTGAATGTCGGTCTCAGACCGGTCTTGATCCAGGCGAAAGAGCGCATGGCTTTCCTCTTTCAACCGGTAGAGCGCGCTATCTCCCCGATCGCCCACCAAGCGCTCGATCAACGAAAAACGCAGATCCCCCTGCTGGAGCCCCTGCTGAATGCGGGTCGCAAGGACGTAAGCTTCCATAAAGTCACGAACAATCTGTGCCAGACGGCGTTCGTGTAGTTCCATTGGCAGGTCGCTCTCCCTATAGTCTGCGCGCGTGGTGTTGCCCGCGCGGAAAATGACGATAACAGATCCAGATCCACCCCATCGCAGGAGCGATCCACGTTGAGAGGCCCCACCCGCGGCGGAAAGATGGCCATTTTGGTCATCACCGGCACGATCCTGCTCGACTTTGTCGGTTTCAGCATCCTGATTCCGGTGCTGCCGCTGTACGCACAGAAACTCGGGGCCACAGAAACCGAAATCGGATTGATGCTTGCGCTGTACGGGCTCTCCCTGGTGCTCTTCCTACCGCTCTGGGGTTGGATTTCAGACCGCGTGGGCCGCCGACCCGTGATGCTGATTTGTCTATTCGGTACCGCGATCTCCTTTGTCGCCTTAGCCCTGTCTGAGACGCTGACCGAAGTTTACCTCTCACGGGCCTTTGGCGGCTTTTTCGGTGCAAGCATCGGTGTCGCCCAGGCGTATATGACCGACGTGACGCCACGCGAAGATCGTGCTCACGGCATGGGTCTGGTGTTTGCGGCGTTCGCGGTCGGCTTTGCGCTAGGTAATCTGCTCGGTGGCACGTTGGCCAATATCAAAGCCACGCTCCCGTTCTATGCGATCGCCGGTTTCGCGCTGCTGAATCTGGTGCTCGCGGCGCTGTATCTTCCCGAGTCTCGGTCGCCCCAACCCGACACGCGCGGATTTCAAACGCTGATTCGAGTGGTGATCCCCACGCCGTTCTTGATCATGATCGGCGTGCACAATAACCGCACGCGAATCTATCTCTATCTCTTCTTCCACATTTTCGTGGGCTTCTCGGCGATCGAAGCCATGTTTCCACTCTACACGTTGGATCGCTTCGGCTGGGGCGAATGGGAAACCGGAATGTTCCTCGCGTACGTGGGGATCTTTCTCGGCTTCGCCGGCGGCGGTCTCGTAGGACGCCTATCCAAGATCGTCGGTGAAATACCCCTGTTGATTCTCGGGCTGGTGCTCACTGGCGGCTCGCTTGCATCATTGTATTTCGTGCATTCCCTGGTCCCGCTGCTTTTCGCGGGCCTCGGTGTGGCGCTCGGCAGCGGGCTCGGATTTCCCGCCCTCATGAGCCTATTTTCGATGGTCGCCAGCGACGATGAAGCGGGGGAATTCATGAGCCAAAGCCAGGCCATGGTCCACACCGGCCGGGCCGTGGGACCTCTACTTTGGGGCTGGGTGATGAAACACTACAGCGCAGGCGCACCGTTCCTCTTTGCGGGCATAGCCATTCTGGGCGCACTGGGCATTTTTCTCGCTTTTCGGTCACTTTTGGCCGGTCCCAGTCGTGAAACTACCGAGGGGCTTGGCTCCTAGAGCCGTCATTGTTGTAATCTCTCGGCCACCCCTCCCCGGTCCCGCCATGCGGGGCCTACGGCCAGATTCGGGGATTGCATCAAGGAGGCTTCATGAGTTCGGTAGAGAGAGAGCGCCTAGACGTCGACATCCTTTTCGTGGGCGCCGGGCCCGCGACACTATCCGCCGCGATCAAGTTGGTGGATCTCTGCAAAGAGAAGGGCATCGAGCCACCCGCGATGCTGGTCATTGAAAAGGCGTCCGAGATCGGTGAGCACCAGCTGTCCGGCGCGGTGATGAATCCCAAGGGCATCGCAGAACTCTTTCCTGACTACCGCGACAAAGGCTTCCCGATTCAAAGCGACGTGACCTGGGACGCGATGTATCTCTTCAGTCCGAAGCACGCGATCAAGGCGCCCATCACCCCGCCACAGTTTCGGAACCACGGCAACGCGATTATCTCGCTGAGCGAAACCGTAAAGTGGTTGGCCGAGCAAGCCGAAGAACGCGAAATCGAAATCTATCCGGGTTTCCCTGCCGATAAATTGATTTTTGAGGGTGACCGCGTCGTTGGCGTGCAGGTCAAAGACCGCGGCATCGATAAGAACGGCCAACAAAAGGGTGTGTTTGAGGCCGGTCCCGAAATCTACGCGCAGTGCGTCGTACTCGGCGAGGGCACGCGTGGTTCATGCACCAAGCAATTGATTGAAAAATATCCCGACCTCGAGGGACCCAATCCGCAGTCGTACAAGACCGGTATTAAAGAGATCTGGCGTGTTCAACCCGAGAAGCATAAGAAGGGTCGCGTCATCCACACGATGGGTTGGCCCGCTGAGCCGCATGAATTCAACGGCTCGTGGATCTACGATATGGACGACAATATGATCTCGATCGGTTACGTGACCGGTCTCGACACTCTGAACCCTTACAGCGATCCACACGACAACATGCAGCGCTTCAAGACGCACCCATTCATGCGCGACCTACTCGACGGTGCAGAGATGGTACGGTACGGCGCGAAGACCGTGCCCGTGGGTGGATTGTTCAGTCAGCCCAAGTTATATGCGAACGGCGCATTGCTCGTCGGTGATTCGGCTGCGTTTTGCAACGGTGAAAAGCTCAAGGGCGTTCACATGGCGATCAAGAGTGGCATCATCGCTGCGGAAGCGTTGTTGGCTGGAATCGAAAAGGAAGATTTTTCAGCCGATACATTGAAGATCGCCCAGGAACTCTACGAGAAGAGCTGGGCATACAAGGAACATCGTAAGTCCCGCAACTTCCATGCTGCGTGGAAGTGGGTACAGAAGATGCCGCGCTGGCTCGGGCCCGCAGCACAGCTACCGTTCATGATTAACACCGCCCTCGCGATGATCACGGGTGGTCGCGGCCTTAAGAGTCGCATCGTTGCAGAACCTGATCATGATCATATGAAGAAGCTATCCGAACTCACCGCGAAAGAGCGCGAACGCGCCACCAAGGTGGAGTACGACAACAAGTTGACCTTCGACAAAGTCACGGCGGTGTCTTTCGCGGGCTCACGTCACGAAGCGGATCAACCGCATCACCTCGTGGTCGCCGATACGGACCTTTGCGCAACACGCTGCACAGAGGAATACGGCAACCCCTGTGAAAGCTTTTGTCCGGCTGCCGTGTACGAAATGGTTCCGGATGACGCGAATCCCAACAAGAAGAAAATGCTGATCCACCATGAGAACTGTGTGCATTGCAAGACCTGCGACGTCGCAGATCCCTACGCACAGATCACCTGGACTACGCCCGAGGGTGGTGAGGGACCCGATTACACTTTGATGTAGTGCGCCGGGGTTTTAGGCCTTCGGGCGGTACCGTCGGTACTGCTCGAGTACCCACTGTGCACCTGGATGGGATTCCCACTGTGCAAGGAATTCTTGCATGCGCTCCGTTACGGGCTCGCGTCGGGCCATGTCCGGATGCTTGGGGTTCACAAGCGGTGCGAGCAACGCCGCACAGCTAAGATCTGCAATGCTGAAAGTCTCTCCCACAAGCTGACCGCTGGGACCCACTTCTTTTGCGACGAAGTCGAGTGCATCACGCGAGATCTCCAATGCACGACGAATATTATCTTCGTCCGCCACGCCGTTCGCTACGGCGATTTGACCTCGAACCAGTGGCAATGCTGCACGATATGCCAGCTGTTTCGCACGTGACTTGGAATAACTAAAGGTTTCGCAGAGGTAGTCGGGCTCCTCAATGAAGACGGTGAAGATGGCCGTGCGTGTCGCCGGGCCGACCTCCGCATCGAACTTACGTTGAATCGCGAGTGCCCGCGCACGCTGCTCTGGATCTTCGGGGTACAACCTGGCTTCTGGGCATCGAGTTTCCAATGCATCGATGAGGTTGGCTGAACCTGCGATCACCTCGTCGCCAATCACAAGTACCGGAGTCTTGGTCTGACCTGAAAGTTTCTTAATGAAGACCGCGTGGGGACCCGGCAGGTAGTCCTCGCGTGTGTGGGGGAGTCTCTTCCAGTCCAGCGCCCAACGTGCTTTTTCGTTGAAATGCGAACTTACAAACTGATGCAGCACCATCGCGTCATGGGTCATGCTGAACCTCCTTGCGGTATATCGTCATCATGGTTGCGGTCATCGTCGCCACTTGCTCTTCGGCGCCATCTTTGAGCATGAACGCATCCGCAGCACAGACCGTAAGTGTTCTACCTGAGCGCTTTACGGTCGCCCGAGCGATACATCGCTCGCCCACCGCAGGCGCCATCAAATTAACTTTGTACTCAACCGTAAGCACACTCGCGTTGGGGGGCGCCAGCGATGAAGACGCGTAACCGCATGCGTTGTCGAGAACCGCTGTCACCGCGGCGGCATGGAGATAGCCGTGTTGCTGGGTGAACTCCGCCTGAAACGGCATTTCGATTTCGACTTGGCCGGGCGCAATCTTGGTGATCTCCGCACCCAGCGTCTTCATCATGCGCTGCGCGTCAAAGCTCGCCCGACATCGCGCTTCATAGTTTGGATCTCTGGGTTCCGCGTTTGATTTCATCCCGACCTCACTAGTCCGACGTTAAACCCAGCAGGCCTTGAAGCGCGCGTCGACCCAGCGCCAGGTTATGCCAGTTCCAACTTCGCGTATCCACGGGTTGTCCGTTCCGATACGTTGACTCGACCACGATCGAAGAGAGGTTCGACGGATCGACGTCTAAGGGATTGAGATCCACGATCGTGAAGTCCGCACGCTTTCCCGCTTCAATGGATCCAACCTCGGCTTCAATCCCGAGTTGCCAAGCGGCGTTAATGGTCATCGCCTGGAGGGTGTGCTCAATGCTGAGACTTTCTGACGGCGCGAGTGCACCGCCTCCGCGTTCGGGCGTTCGCATAATCGCCGTCTGCATCGCCCGAAAGGGATCGATCGGAGTCGCGGGGTTGTCGGTGTGAATGGTTACGCGATGACCAATCTGCCGCGCGGTATTGATCGACATGTAGCGCTTGGTTCGTTCCCGGCCCACGATTTCGGGAAGCCGATGGCCATAGAAGCGCAGATGATCGATAAAAAAACTGACCGTAAAACCCAAATCGTACGCTCGCTTCATCTGACTCGCGCGCATCAAAGCGCAATGTTCAAGCCGATGCCGATGATCGCGCCTGGGATACGCGGCGAGCACTTTCTCGGCTGCGTTCAGTACCAAATCGAATGCACGTTCACCCTGAGCATGCACCGCAATCTGGTAACCTGCTCGATGAAAACGTTCGAACTCCTGTTCAAACTGCTCCGGATCATAATTGAGCGCACCACGATGTCCGGGGGCGACGTGAATTCTTTCGCGCATGAAAGTGTTGTCTTCGTAGGGATCCGCGAGCGCAGCGCCCGCAGCGAAGGGCGAACCATCCATCCAGAACTTAACGCCACGGAGCCTAAACAGTTCATCGCCCGTGTCCGCCGGCCAGTCCCCAGCGTCCAACTGTTCTGGCAGTGCGTACACGACGGTTCGAACCGGGACCCGCTGATCTGAACCCAGCCTGGCCATCATCGCGAGCGGATCCTTAGCGCGACCCATCGGTCCCAGCACGCCGAGCGTTGTGTAACCCACACGCGCGTACGATGCGTACTGAAGATTCAACAACAGTTCGGTGACACCACTCGGCGTCTCCGGGATCGCGTCCAGTACGCGCTTTATCGCGTTCACCTCTCGGACTGCACCCGTAAGCTCACCGCTCGTGTCACGAACGAACTCACCACCCTTGGGATTGGGTGTATCGCGATCGATCCCTGCCGCGGCCAACGCAGCCGAGTTCAAGAACGCGTCATGAAGCATCTGCGTGTACACGACCAACGGTCGTTCCGGTGCGATTGCATCGAGTTCAGCCAAGGTCGGGGGATCGAGATCATCGAGCATTACAGGATCCCAGCCAAACGCGACCGTCCATGCCATCGGCTGAAACCCTGATGCCGCAGCCTCGAGCGCATCCATCACGGATGCTCTCGAGTCGTGAGCAAAACCACTGACATCCGCCGTCGCACCCAACATCGCGGTGGCAAGGGGATGCGTGTGCGGTTCGATCAGGCCCGGCATCAGCGTTCGACCTCGAAGATCGATCACACTTGCATTGGGTGCGCCTGCGGCAATATCCGCTTCGCTCCCGGTTGCAACGATCCGCCCGTCTTTAACGTGGACCGCTTCCGCTCGCATCGGTTCGGACATCGTAAGGATCTGACCGTTCATGAAGACGGTTTCGTCGCTAACCGTCGGGGCGCGTAGTGACCACGCGATCAAGCCCATGATCACCAATAGACCCAACAGAACTAGTCGAAATTTCATAGCTTAGATGTACTCAATAATTTGAAAGTAGACGACCGAAGCCGTGAATCGGAAGGCCGGTTTCCTCAACCAGATTCTGTGCTCCCTGTTGGAGCAACGCGAGCCCGTCCGGAAACGATTCGGTTGAAAGGCCGACAATCCATGCCTCTACACCACTAGGAACTAGTGACTTGGCAGCATCGACGACATTCTGGAGTACCGTCGCGTCAATCTCGAAACGCGCGGTCTGATTACTGACACCTTCCGGGCGTAGATCAGCGAGTTCGGGTTCGACAGCGCTGTTGAAGTTGGGAACGAGAACGCCAAATACTTTACGCTGAGCCAAAGTATCCGTCATGCGTTGCGTAGGCCCGTTACGGTCTCGATCACTCTGTCCACCCATCTCGTAGGCAAAAATTTCTGCAGCCAAATGATTCCGTAATTGGTCAATGGTACGACGTAATAGGGTCGAGGTCGCCGCGACGTTGCAGCATGATAGATCGCTTCAGCGACGACGCTCGGCTTGGGTGCGCGCGGATGCAATTGGCCATGCCACTTCATGAAGGTTTTTACTTGCTGCCCATAGGGCGATTCCGCTCCTGCGAAAGCTTCCATGCCATCCGCCTCACCCTGACCGAATTCCGTCCGAATCGCGCCCGGTCGAATCACAATGACTTCGACACCGTGCGGACGCAATTCGCGTCGCAAGCTTTCCGACAAGCCTTGAACCGCGTGTTTCGTCGACGCGTACGCGCCTAAAAACGGCAACGCAATGCTGCCCGCGACACTTCCCACGTTGATAATCCGACCGCGTCCACGCTCTCGCATCTGTGGCAGGAATGCGCGCGTTACGGCCATCAGGCCAAAAACGTTCACATCGTACTGCGCTCGAAGCTCAGCATCGGACAGCTGCTCCAGCGGACCTCCCTGGCCATAACCCGCATTGTTGACCAGCACATCGAGTCCGTAGCCCGAAGTCTCTGCTTCGATCTGCTTGCGTGCTGCATCGATTGCCGCAGGATCGGTCACATCGAACGCGATGCCTTTGATACGTCCGGCGCTTTCCGCCTCAAGCGATCGAAGTGCGTCTTCACGACGACCGGATGCAAAAACTTCTTGCCCTTGATTCGCTAGATGCAGCGCCGTCTCGCGACCGATCCCCGCCGTCGCACCCGTGATCAGAACCTTGGCCATCGGATCCCCTTCCAGCGAAATTATATCACCGGCGGTGGGTCCTATAGGTCAAGAACCTCGGTCGTGCGCTACCGAAACGCTTCGCGTAACGGGAATGCTTCCATCAGCTTACCGGGCTGGGTACAGAAATCGCTATAGGACTCCAATACCCTGAAGTCCGCAGGCGTAAGGGTGTCCAACTCACGCTCGAACCGTTCGCGGCATATTCGATAGATCTCGAGTTCGACCTGGATCCGCACGCGTAAGCGATCCAGCGTCGGTTTCGGAAGGGTACTGGTCGGGGGGCGTCCGGTGGCGTTCATTCGTTCCCAGCGCGGAAGCTGGGTCCAGCCAAGTTTTCGGGCCAAGAGAAGGAGGGTCTCGTTGAAGTTCTCGGTTAGACCCACAAAGAAGAAGCGCTCATCGAGCGCACGACGGGCCCGCGCCAAGAGTTCATCATCGGAGATTTTGAGCTCCTGGTCAAAGAAGTAACCGTCCTCGATCACATGTGCGAAGAAACGCGCGTTCCGGCCATAATTATCGCGCTCTTCCCATAAATCAAATAACTCATCCATCGTCATGGTCGGCGTCACGCCAAGTGCAGGATTGTCCTGCTGCCAATAATACTTGGAGACGTAGCTCTCTACCGGATTTCGAAGCCAGCTGAAGTAGCGCGCGTTAGGATCCACACACGCGAATGCTGCAGGCCTGTGGACGTAAGCAAGTTCGATATATGCCCGTTGCGCATGGGGCGCGGCGTAGAGTTTTCGAAAGACCTCCTCCTCCTCACCAATCCTGAAATAGTTGTCCCGGTACTGCCACCACATGATCGATTCCATCGTAGCCCCGCCAACACGCATCATGTGGTAGCAGATGAGAAGTGGCTGCTCAGACCATTCCAACGCGAGAAGGTCCGTGAGAACCTCCACGCGTGGCGGCTTGGCGTTTCCAACGCCAGCGGGGGTCGAATGAAGCGTCTTATGCAATGACACAATCTTTAGGTTCTGAAGCAGAACGCGATAGTGCGGTGAGAAATCGGCGAGCTGCCGCAACTGCACGATCGCTTCATCCGTTTCACCGGCCTCAAACGCGGCAATTGCGAGATTATTGAGCGCGGGCATGTACTTGGAATCTAACGCGTGCGCTTCTGCAAAGCAGTGACGAGCATCATTCCGTTCACCACCACGCCAAAGTTCGATGCCAAGGCAATTCCACAACAGTGGACCACATGCGCGGACGTCCTCGCCAAGACCGCTCACGACCTGGTAAAGGACAAGTCGCTAAGGAGGATCCTCATCCAATCCTTCGCGCTCGGCAAACAACGTCAGCGCGATGCTAATCGCTCGACGTCCTGCATCCACGTTCTGGGTGTAGAGCATGACAACACCGAGTGAAAGCCACGCCTCTAAAAACTTCGGCACCTCTTCGACGATCTCGCCCAGTCCCGTTGTCAGCGTCGCTAGTTCGCAGTCACCGATGGGCTGCACCGAAAACAAGGTACTAAACCTATCGACGAGCTCCGGCTGAACCGAGCCACGCCCTATGTGGCGAACGTTTCGCTCAACGGTCGTTTCCATACTTGTTCAATCATCGGTAACTGTGTCGCAAAACTTACGCTACGGACCTGATACCAGAGGGTTTAGATCCGCCTGCACAAATTCGATATATCAGACATGCGCCGTCGTTTACTCGCGACTCTGGGGCCTGCATCGCTGAACCAGCGCGTAATATCGCGTCTGGATGAGTTGGGTGTCGACCTATTCCGCCTGAATCTCTCGCATACCCAGATAGAAGATGCCGAGCGATTGATTCGCTTGGTCCAAGCGGCGACACGGGTGCCGCTTTCACTCGACACAGAAGGCGCACAGATTCGCACGGGCGATTTCGTCGATCCAAACATCACGCTTCGAGAGAACAGCTACGTTCGCATTTGTCGCAAGCGCGTGGCGGGCGATGCGCTCAATTTCAACCTGGCCCCGGGCTTCATCGTCGACCAGCTTCAGGTCGGCGATGTACTCACTTTGGACGCAGAAGCGCTGGTTCAGGTGATTGAAACCGCTGAAGATTCGGTAAAGCTCCGCGTTCTACACGGCGGCCAAGTGGGTCGCAATAAAGCGGTCACTTTGCGCCGGGATATCGACCTGCCTGCGCTCACCGAGAAAGACCGGGCCATTCTGGCGATCGGGCGTGAGCTCGGGATAAAGCACGTTGCCCTCTCGTTCGCCAACCGCGCGGAAGATGTCGACGAGATTCGCGCCATCAGCGGCGATGACGTGGAGGTAATCGCCAAGATCGAATGCCTGAACGGCATCTGTAACCTGGACGCAATCGCGGAGCGTGCGGATGCATTACTCATCGATCGCGGCGACTTATCGCGTCAGGTTCCGCTGGAACGAATTCCGCGCGCTCAGAAATCAATTATCGCCCGCGCGACCAACCTCGGTGTTCCGGTGTACGTAGCAACGAACCTCTTGGAGTCGATGGTCGTCGCGCCGCAGCCCACACGCGCTGAGGTCAACGATGTATTTAATACGTTGCTCGACGGTGCAGACGGTTTGGTATTGGCTGCTGAGACTGCGATCGGTCGCTTTCCAATCGAGTGCACGAGTATGGTCCGTCGCCTGATGGATGAATTTGAGTCTAGCCTGTCAGAGCCGCGAGACTTCTGCGCGGAAATTTCAGAAGCTGCGATTCGATCGATGCCCCACAAACAAGGAGAAGCCGAACCATCGCGGCTCGTCGTGGGTCGTCGGTCTATTGAGCAAGCCTGGGCACTCGCGCACGGCCTGTATGAGCCGCTCACGGGATTTCTCGGGCAGAAGGATCTCCTTTCGGTCCTTCACGGTCACCGTCTTTCCGATGGCTCAGCTTGGCCGATGCCCGTCCTGCTGCAGATAGATGACGTTACGCGCGACGAGATCAACCCATCCGATGTCGTGCAACTCTGCGACGCGGCAGGTCACACGCACGCGGAACTAGAGATCACTGAGATTTTCGAATTAGACAGGCTTGCGGTCGCGCGGCAATGGTTTGGTACGGCGTCACCCGATCACCCAGCGGTACGCGAAATTCTCGCAGGAGGTCCCTTCGCGGTGGCGGGCCGAGTGACTCCGCCCGAAGGCGGAAGTACCGCGCCATCGCCACTAAGTCTGCCCCCCCGTCAGCTCCGCTTTGCCATGGAGCGCAAGGGTTGGTCACGTATCGTCGGCTTTCATACCAACGCGGTGCCACTCCGCGCGCACGAGAGCTACCAATTGCGCGCAATCGAAGAAACGCATGCGGACGGTCTGCTGATTAGCGTGACGTCATGTCCAGCCACGGGTGCGGATCAAGAGATTGCACTCAAAGCCTATGAGTTGATGCTCGAGTTTGCGATCTATCCGCAGGGCAGAACACTCCTAGTAACGCTTCCAGCGGCCCAGAATTCTTGTTTCAAACGGCACGCGGCCTTCCAAGCGCTATGTCATCGCAATATGGGCTGCACACATTTCGTGTTCGGCCATCATCATGGTTTTGCACACTCCCAAATGGAAAGTGACGCGCTCCATGAATACCTGGGAACCCTTGGGCCGCTCGGAATCGAACTCCTCCACTATGGCGACGTTGATCCGGCCGATCTGCATGTACGACCCCTGCTGCGTGACAATCTAGGCTCGCAGATCGGTTCTAATATTCCCTCGTCGTAACGCCACTCGGGTCATGGGCTCGGCCGGGAGCTGCATGCGTCGCCGATGCCATCGCCGTTGGAGTCGGACTGACCCTTGTTGGAAATGTCGGGACAATTGTCCTGTTGGTCTGAAATGCGATCACCATCGGTGTCGGGACCTCGACTTTCGGGATCACCGATCGCGTATGCGGTAGATGCTCCGACGACAGACCCGATCACTGCACCCGCGGCTGCGCCTGGACCGCCGTTGACCACCGCTCCGATCCCAGCGCCCGTAGCAGCCCCGGTAATAAAGCCGTCTTTCATAGGCCCGATGCACGCGTTCGTAGTGATCACCACGAACACGATGCATTGGATCAGCCAGCGGGCCACGTAACGATCAACCGCAGCCGCTGGTCTCTCCACAAGTCGTGCAGGCATAGCAGGCCCCGGCACGGGTCATAATAGACCCACAGTTAGTGCACGGTGGTGCATCTATGGCCGTGCGATTCATCTCAACATCAGGTTGACTACCACCGCGAATCGGTATCAAGCGTTCTACCGGAACCGCCAACCCGACGGCATCCGCTTCGGTTTCTTGTAAGTCCTCAGTCACCGATTCGTCTCGCAAGAAATGGAGTCCCAGCCAACGGAACACGTAGTCTGTGACCGACTTCGCGAACGGAATTTCCGGGTTCTGTGTAAACCCAGATGGCTCAAAGCGCGAATGGCTGAACTTATCGACCAACGCTTTGAGTGGTACTCCGTATTGCAGCGACATCGAAGTCATGATCGCGAGGCTGTCCATCAAACCGGAAATAGTGGAGCCTTCTTTTGCCATCTTCATGAAGAGCTCGCCTGGTTGGCCGTCTTCATAAAGCCCCACGGTCAGATAGCCGTCATGGCCTGCGATCGAGAACTTATGCGTCATCGCTTGGCGCACATCGCTGAGCTTGTGACGCCGCGGCGCAAATTCAGCGTCAGCAGTCGCCGCAACCTTTTCTTCGGATCTCGAAGTGTTCAAAGGCTGCGTTCGTTTGGAACCATCCCGATATACAGCAAGACATTTCAGACCCTGGCGCCATCCTTCCAGGTTTGCTTCGGCAATATCCGCCTCGGTGGCATTCTTCGGCATGTTCACTGTCTTCGAAATTCCGCCCGAGAGGAACGGCTGGCACGCGCCCATCATACGAATATGTCCCATGTAATGAATGGTGCGCTGGCCACCTGGTGCGGGGAACGCGCAATCGAAGATTGGTAAATCCTCATCGTGGAGGCCCGGCGCACCTTCGATCGTGTCCATCTCATCCACATAGCTAACAATCTTTTCAACATCCTCTTCGCTGTAACCTCGGTTCCGAAGTGCACCGGGAACTGTCTGGTTTACGATCTTCAACATGCCGCCGCCGACGAGCTGCTTGTACTTCACCAGCGCAATGTCGGGCTCGATACCCGTGGTATCGCAGTCCATCATGAAAGCGATCGTCCCAGTGGGTGCGATCACCGTGACTTGACCGTTGCGGTAGCCGTAGCGACGCCCCATCTCGAGGGCTTCGGTCCAAACATTTTTGGCTACCTGGTACAAGTCGTTCGGTACACCAAGCGACGGGATCATTTCGCCGTATTCTTTGTGGAGCCCGATCACTTCAAGGAAGGGCACGCGGTTTTTCTCGAATTCTGAAAACGGACCCGTCCTTCGCGCGATTTCAGCGGAACGCCGATACGCCCGCCCACACATCACCGAAGTAATCGCTCCCGCCACATTGCGACCCTCTTCGCTGTCGTACGCTCGACCACTCAGCATCAAAAGCGCACCGAGGTTCGCAAAGCCAAGACCCAGTGGACGGAACTTGTGACTGTTCTCAGTAATCCGTGGCGTGGGGTAATCAGCGAAATCGATAATGATCTCCATCGCAAGAATAATCGTATCCACGGCCTGTTCATAGTCAGCCACGTTGAACTGGCCACGATCGTTTGCAAAGCGTAGGAGATTCAACGATGCGAGATTGCACGCGGTGTCATCAAGGAAGATGTATTCGCTGCAGGGATTCGTTGCGTTGATCCGACCGCTGTTCTTGACGGGATTCCATCGATTGATCGTCGTATCATATTGAAGGCCGGGATCACCGCAAATATGGGCTGCCGCAGAAATCTCGTCCATCAAATCGCGAGCGCGATGGGTATCCACTACCTCGCCAGTCGTGACTGCCTTCGTCTGCCACACGCCGTCGTTTTCGACCGCTTTCATAAACGCGTCGCTGACGCGAACCGAATGATTCGCATTTTGGTATTGAATGGAATCGTAGGCGCCACCGGGCACATTGAAGCGACCGTCATAACCCGCATCGATCAACGCGCCTGCTTTCTTTTCCTCTTCTGCTTTACAGCGAACAAAATCCAATATATCTGGATGGTCCGCGTTCAGAATCACCATCTTCGCCGCACGCCGTGTCTTTCCACCGGAACGAATCACGCCCGCGAAAGCGTCGAACCCTTTCATAAAGGAAACGGGGCCACTCGCTACGCCGCCACCGCCCAAGGTTTCCTTTGAGCTGCGAATCGAAGAAAGATTGGATCCGGTACCCGAGCCGCCCTTGAAGAGCATCGCCTCAGTCTTCGCGAGATCCATGATGGATGGCATGGTGTCTTCAACCGAGTTGATAAAGCAGGCACTGGCCTGCTGCGGCACCATGCGACCGTCCGGCTCGATCACGCCAAGATTGAACCAAACAGGTGAATTAAAACAGACCTTCTGATGGAGCAGCAGATGGGTCAGTTCATCCGAAAAGATTTGCTCCTGTTCCTGATCCACAAAGTAGCCGCCACGACGACCCCATTGAACGAGCGTTTTGACCACTCGCCCAATGAGCTGACGCACGCTGTACTCGCGATGCGGCGTACCCACGTGGCCACGGAAATACTTGGACGCAACGATGTTGCTCGCAAGAGAAGACCAACTCTTCGGAACTTCCACATTGTCCTGTTCGAAAACCACCTCACCGTTTTCACCCTGTATCTTGGCGGTTCTTACCTCCCATTCGACTTCGTCAAAGACGCCGGCGCCCGGTTTCGTGAAGTGACGCCGAATCTCGATGGCAGGACTCGTGGTATTAGCTCCGGTTCGATCCACTCTTTCCCCTCCTAGTTCTTTCTGACGCCGCGATGATGCGGCCCTGGTGTTTTTGGCTCGTTCATTTCAGGGGGTGAGGGGCAAGGAGAGGTTTCGAACCTCGAAACCATCGGACGAAGAGCCTCCTCCAAAGCTGCTCCCTCCAATTCTCCACTCCGACCGAAAGCCCCCCTGGCCAGTGCGGAGACTCCTTAAATCCCCAGCTGGCTTTTTTAGTCCGGTCTGGAGGTTCGGTCAATGCCATAGCCCCAATATCTTGGGGCTCATGATCATTCTGCTCCAAGATGTTGTTATTTCAGAGGTTTTTCTGTGTATGGATTCCCCCGCGATTCGACTCTACACAGAAATGCGACGCCCTGCACACCCAGGAGTCATGTAAGTGTTTGATTTTGAAGGTATTTCGACCCATGCGTCACTTAGTTGACGCGAAATTGCAAAGTCCAGCCTTCGGACGGGGTTCGAGTTGCGGCATTCGACGAGATTTTGATGCAGACTGCCTTCCGATGGCGGGCCAACTCGAGCGGTTTCTAGAGCGGTGGGCGCGCTTCGCCGTGCGACGGGGCTGGTTCGTCATCGCGGCCGTGATGGCCCTGACGGCCATTCCCGCATCTCAGATTCCAAACATCCGCTTCGATAGCTCGACCCAGAGTTACTTCCACCCCGATGATCCGACGCTGATCCGTTACAACGAGTTCCGCGAAGAATTTGGCTACGACGAGCTCGTCGTGATTTCGATTGCACCGGAGAACGTTTTCGACATTGCGTTCCTGGAACGACTCACGGCGTTTCATCGCGCATTGGAAGAACGCGTCCCGCATATTGAAGAGGTGACGAGTCTCGTCAACGCTCGTCATACCCGTGGCGACGCTGACGGGTTGATCGTCGAAGACCTGATGCAAGTCCTGCCAAGCAACACAGCAGAACTGGATCTACTACGGGGACGCATCGAACATAACCCCGTCTATACCAACACGCTCATCTCCGAGGACGCGCGCTTCACAGCTCTAACCGTCAAGCCGAATGCTTATTCGGATGCGTATCTCTCGGTCGTTGAACTCGATGGTCTTGCCGCAAGCGATGAAGCTACACCCGCCGTGTATCGGACAGAAGCTGAAAACTACGCGATGCTCGACGCCATTCACGAGGTCATCTCGGAGTTCGAAAACGACGCCTTTCCCATCGGTATCGCGGGTGGGCCCGCACTCGAGGGCCGCATCAACCGGTCGGTCCAAACCGACGTCGCAAACTTCGTTGGGTATTCGATCCTGGCCATCATGCTCCTCCTCTTTGTGTTGTTTCGTCGTGCGTCCGGTGTCTTTCTTCCCGTCATGGTCGTCTGCCTCTCTGCAGTATCGACGCTTGGCATCATGGCCATCCTTGATATTCCGATGTCGATCGTCACGCAGATCGTTCCATCATTTATCCTGGCCGTCGGTATTTGCGATTCGGTCCACATTCTTACGATCGTTTTCCAGCGCTTACGAATGGGGGATGCGAGAGAAGACGCGATCGTCTTTTCGCTTTCGCACTCAGGTATGGCCATTTTCATGACCAGCCTGACGACAGCAGCCGGGCTAATCTCATTTACCAGCGCGGAGCTGCTGCCGGTGACGCAACTCGGAATTACCGCCCCCATCGGCGTCATGCTTGCGCTGGTCTACACCGTCGTACTGCTGCCTGCATTGCTCGCCGTGATCCCGATCAGCGGGAATCCTCGCTTCTTCCAGCGTATCGGTCCGTCCCTCATGGACGCCATGCTTGTGATGTTTAGCAATGTCGCTACCCAGCGACCTAAGACCGTTGTTTTAGGCAGCGCCGTGTTACTCGCGATAGCGGGAGTCGGTGTTTCGCAGCTACGCATCGCCCAGAACGAGCTGTTGTGGCTTCCCGAAGGTGATCCACTTCGCGAATCGATGCTCGAGATGAACGACACGCTGAAGGGATCGATGACATTCGAACTCCTCATTGATACCGAAACTGAAAACGGTGTGCACAATCCAGAGCTGCTGAAACAAATCGACGAATTCACAGCAACGAATCAACAGCTCGATCAGGACGGTATTTTCATCGGAAAGAACCTGAGCGTGGTCGATGTCGTCAAGGAAAGCCACCGCGCGCTCAATGAAAACCAGGAGACTTTCTATGCGGTACCCGATGATCGAAAAGTCGTGGCCCAAGAACTCCTACTCTTCGAGCAGAGCGGAAGTGATGACCTGGATGATTTCGTCGACACCGAACTCAGCGTTGCACGAATCACCCTGAAAATTCCCTGGGTGGACTCAACGTACTACGGCCCGTTCTTTGACCGCATTGAAGCGCACCTGCGATCTATCGTGGGCGACGACATGAAATTCACCGCAACAGGTTTAGGATCGCTGATGGGACGCATGATGAGGCTTGTACTCAAAAGTCTCGTTCGCTCCTACATGATCGCGTTGATGATCATCACCCCGATGATGATCCTGCTGATCGGGAGCTGGCGGCGCGGTCTGCTTAGCATGATTCCCAATTTGCTACCGGTGATCATGACGTTGGGCGTGATGGGCCTGATCGGCTTTCCGATCGATATGTCATCGTTACTGGTTGGAAGTATCATTATCGGGATCGCCGTAGACGATACCATTCACTTCATGCATCGCTTCACACGCTACTATAAGAACACCGGCGATGCGGTCTTTGCAGTACGCGAAACACTCACCACAACGGGCGCAGCGCTGCTCTTTACATCGCTGGTTCTATCGGCGGGCTTCCTCGTGTTCACCATGGCCTATATGAGGAACATCGCGATCTTTGGTTTCCTATCAACGTTTGCCGTATTGATGGCATTCCTTGCCGACGTACTACTTGCTCCGGCGCTGATGATTCTCGTATCAAAGCCGCAGCCCGCGAGGCACGAAGAAGCGATCGGCTAAATCGAAGAGAGCTTGCGCGAACAGTGCCATCAACGCGGCGGGGATCGCACCCTGTAGCAGCAAACTAATATCATCGAGTCGAATTCCGGTAAGAATAGGTTGCCCGTATCCGCCTGCACCGATCAACGCACCAAGGGTTGCGGTACCGATATTGATGACCGTCGAAGTTTTGATCCCCGCGAGAATGGATCGAGAGGCGAGTGGAAGTTCGATGCGTCGCAAGCGCACGCCGCCCGGAAGTCCCAGCGCTTCGGCAGACTCAATCAACTCGGGTGAGATGTCTCGAAGACCCTGAAATGTGTTTCGCACGATCGGTAGCAGACTGTAGAGAAAGAGCGCCACGATCGCGGGAAATGTGCCGATGCCAAAAAACGGAATCATCAGCACGAGCAAAGCGAGCGACGGAATCGTTTGCACGATGCCGACTACAGCCAGAACCGCGCGCCCGAGCCGATCGTTCTGCGCGGCCGCGATGCCCAGCGGCAACGCGATGAGTATGGCTGCGACGAGTGAAATACCTACGAGCCAAAGATGCTCTAGCGTACGCTTCCAAATCCGCTGCAGCGTACTCTCGTCGGCGATGGCAACCTTCAGCTGAAGGTGCTCCGCCGCGATTTCCTCCTCCGAGATACGCTCTAGTTTGGCCTTAGCGTTCAATTCGATCATCTGCTGCGTTGACAAGGAACCCGCAAAATCGAACAACACCGATGCCGCTTCATCCGAAATCTCGCTCCGATACAGATACACCGCCCGGTACTCCGGAAAATGCTCGAGGTCATCATCGAGAATCGCTAAGTCATAATATTGAATCTCCGCATCCGTGCTGTAGAGATCAATCAAATCGAGCGTATCGGTGTCGAGACCTCGGTACGCGAGATCATGATCCAAGCCCCGAACGTTCCGATGATGTAAGCCGTAGCGACGACGCAAGCTCGGCCAGCCGTCACCCCTGTCCATGAACTCATTGCCAAAGCCGAACCGCAGCTCAGGGTGCTGCACCAGGTCCGAGATCTTCGTGATCCCCAGCTTCGTCGCGACCTCCCGCTTCATCCCAAGAGCGTAGTTGTTGCTAAACCCGAGCGGCGGTGTCATCGACAGATTCAAAGCATTCAGATGGGCCTCCAGGCCAATCAGATCCTTGATATCTTCCGACGCCAAGATTTCGAAGAACAATGTTCCCGTGTACTCGGGATACGCATCGATCTCGCCACCGAGCAATGCATTCCAGAGCACCCTCGTGCCACCGAGTTGCTTCCGATGTAAAACCGAATTTCCCGACGATTCGAGTTTCTGTTTGGCGAGCTCCGCCAAAAGAATGGACTCGGTGAATTTCTTCGAACCCACCACCAGCTCGGCCGCTTGAAGTGTGGGCGCGGTCAACAGCGCGAGGATCAAAAGAAGTCTCATGCCAACGACTCCAACGGGCTACGCTGCGCATTGATAAACGCTGCGACAAAATCAGAGGCGGGTTCATGAACCAATTCGCGCAAGCTTCCCGACTGAGCAATTCGACCTTCGTTCATCAGCACAAGATGTGAAGCAAAAAAACCCGCTTCGCTGATGTCATGCGTGACCAGCACCACCGTCTTGGCTACACGTTCGAAGATGGCACTAAGTTCCGCCTGCAGGCCGACACGAATCATTGGGTCTAGCGCACCCAGAGGCTCATCTAACAGCAGCACGTCGGGATCCAACATCAACGCACGCATCAAACTGACGCGTTGACGCTGACCGCCGGAAAGTTGGGAAGGAAATCGCTCGAGGCCGTCGAGGGGAAAGTCGCTGAGCATCGCGAGCTCCTCAACACGATGTTCCCGACGCACGGGATCCCAACCCAGGTGCTCCGCCATCAACACGATATTCTGTCGTGCGGTGAGATGCGGAAATAGCCCTCCGTCCTGAATCACGTACCCCATCCGTGTGCGGACTTTAAGCAAATCGCTCGCCGCAAGGTCGACCCGATCAAAAAAAACCGTACCTCGATCGGGCGCGGTCAAACCGATCATCAATCGCAACAGCGTGGATTTTCCCGAACCGCTAGGGCCGATGAGCGCGGTGGTCTCTCCGGATCGGATCGCGAGGTTGACGTCACTGAGCGCCGGTGTTTCGTCGTAAATCTTAGAAACTCTGCGAAGTTCGAACATGCTAGGCGAACAAAGCCTCGAGCTTTAGCTTGATTTGGTCGCGAATACTTCGAAAGCTTTCGGCGCCACCGGGATCTGGCATCGGCCAATGCCGATGCTCAATACCTGCCGGCAGCGGCGGACAAACTTCATCGGCGCAGAGCGTAATCACCAGATCCACCTCCCCCAATGGCACCTCGTGTACGCTCTTAGACCACTGCTTACCGATGTCGATGCCGACCTCGGACATCACCTGCTTCGCATACTCGCTAACGATGGTCGCTTGGGAGCCAGCGCTCCAAATCACCAGTTCCTTCGGCGCGAGCCGCCTCGCCCAACCTTCAGCGATCTGACTCCGCGCGGAGTTCGCAACGCAGAGAAACAACATCCCCTTTTGCGGTTTACCACTCATACGTGGGTGATTCGCAGGCCTGCACCGTCGGGAATCTTGTATCGAATATTGATTCCGATCAGAAGCGCAGTCCACTGTTCGACATAGCGCGCATTGATCAACGGGCCCCCATCGATCGCTCGCGCACCGGAAATGTCATCGCAAAGCGCCATCACACGCTTCCGGGGATCCTTTGCCCCGGAGATAATCACGTCACACTCAACATCGGCGTCCAGCTGCATCAAGCGATGGGCTGCAACGTTTTGAAACGCAGAAATCACCGCAACGCCTTTGGGCGCGATCGATTGCACCAACTCGGCACACGAACCTTCGGCGACCTGTAGCACACGCGTAGGTGAGCCACCGATCGCGGTCGCCAGGGGTACACCCATCGACACCAATACGGTTTCGGGCGTGAGCTGATCGGCCACGCTCTTAACGGTGGATACCGTATGCTCGAAGGGGATCGAGAGAATCACGATTGCGCCCCGCGCGGCCCCAACCGCCGCAGCGTTGTCGAGCCCGCTCACATCCGCGGACGGCACTTGCTTGCGAACATCATCCGCGGCTTCGACCGCCCGCTCGACCTTGCGGCTGCCAATCAAAACCTTGCGTCCCGCTTTGGCGAAACGCAGCGCCAAACCCAGACCTTGGTCGCCGGTTCCGCCAAGAATCGCCACCGTTTCTTTCGACATATCTCCTCCTCGTGTCCCACGCATCAAACGGGTAAGCTCCTCGTATGAGCGAATCGAACCTACCCACGTCCATCCAACAGGCTGGACCCGACACCCTACGCATTGAATGGCAGGATCGCCATACCAGTCTATACCCGGTACGCGAGCTGCGGCTGGCATGCCGCTGCGCTCGCTGCGTGGAGGAATTCACCGGTCAGCCGCTACTTCGCGACGATGACGTGCCCGATGACGTCCGGCCCGACAAGATCACTCAGGTGGGTCGCTACGCCCTCGCCTTCCACTGGTCCGATGGGCATGACACGGGAATTTATACCTTCGATTATCTCCGCGAATCCTGTCCCTGCTGTCGTGAGGATTCCGCGTAAGACCAAGGATTCGTTCAAGCATTCGCCCCGCAGACCGATCTCCGAAAGCGAGACAAAGCAATGAATCTGTTGGATTGGGCATCGAAGTTTGTTGAAACACCATCAGTCTCCGCCGATGGCAATCATCGGATTGTGGCGCGCGCGGTTGAGCTGCTCACCGAACTCGGACTCGATGCACGCGTGCATCGAACCCAAGTCGACAGCGTCGAGCATCACTGGTTGACGGCCGACCTCCCCGGAACACACGACGACGGACTGATTCTGCTCACCCATCTCGACACCGTGCCCCCCGGCGATGCGAGTGCATGGACCGCTACCGGCGGCGATCCGTTTAACCCGACCCCCGACGGCGATAAACTATTCGGACTCGGCTCCGCAGACGCGAAAGTCGATTTCGTTTGCAAAGCGACCGCGATGGCGAAGTTCCGCGGACAGGAACTATCGCATCGGCTACGACTGGTCGGCACGTTCGGTGAAGAAATCGGTTTATTGGGTGCCCGTGAACTGGTCCGCAGTGGCATGACTGCAGGGTTCGCCTTCGCGATGATCGGGGAGCCATCAGAACTTTCTGCGATTCGTGCACATAAGGGATATCACGTCTTCGAAGCGCGAATCCCGCTCGTTATAAAGCAGCAGAACGACGTGGAAGCAGTTCATCTGATCGAGACCGGTCAGTCGGCGCACTCCTCGACACCCCATCTGGGAAAGAACGCGATCGAACAGATGTTTAACGCACTTCGTGATCCTGCTTTCGTCGGGCTGAATTCGATCGAAGCCGGTCAAGCGGTCAACAAGATTCCGGATCACTGCAGCGCGCAAGCTTGGAAGTCAGGTTCCGAAACCGGCAATGTCATTGTTCTCGAGTCCATACATCAGTTTCATGACGCGTGGCGCGAACTACTCGCAAGTCTCCAGCAACCCAAAGATGAGAACTTCGATCCCGATCATACGGTGGGAAACATCGGAAAGATTCGCGTTGAGGATTGCACGGCGGTCGTTACCTTCGACCTTCGGCCAGTACCAGGCGTCGATCCCGAACAAGCGGTTCAACCGCTCGGCGAATTCGCCGAGCTGCGATCGCTGCGACGAAATCCGCCCTTGAATCCGCGGGAGAACTCCAGGCTTCTTCACGCAGTCGTCGATGCACAAAAAGCGATCGGCCTGAGTGAGCGTGTAGCCACAAAGGCGACCTGTACCGAAGCTGGCCTGCTCTCCGAAGCTGGTCTTGACGCGGTGATATTGGGCGCCGGTGTTTCGATTGGTAACGTCCATCGACCCAACGAATACACCTTGATTTCACAGCTTGATCAAGCACGCCGAATTTACGAACACGTGATTGGAACGCTGTGCACCTGCTAAGACCTGCACGCGCGAACGATCTCGCTGCCCTATTGGAGCTAGCACGCTATCTCGACAGCCCTAATTTACCGATGGACGAAGGTTTTTTACGCGGTCGTCTCGAACGCTCCAGCAACGCTTTTCACGACCTTGGGCCTCCGGCGGAAGAACGTGAATACCAATTCGTGCTTGCTGAGGAAACGGATCGTGTGGTTGGAACCTGCGCCATTCTCTCCAAACACGGCACGGAATCGATGCCCCATCTTTTCTTGCGTGTTCGCCATGAAGAACGCAGCGCGGCAAGCGTACCGATCACCGTGCAACACCGGACATTGCAGCTCGAAGCGTGCTACGACGGACCCACCGAGCTCGGCGCTTTGGTACTCCACCCCGATTCGCGTGGCCGTCCCGGTTGGCTCGGACGCCTGTTGTCCTGGGGTCGTTTCGCGTTCATCGCACAACATCCGCAGTGTTTTGAAGCGCAGGTTCTTTGTGAGATGCGCGCGGCAATGGATGACGAGGGGCGCTCTGCTTTCTGGCGCGTCTTCGGCAAACGCTTTACGGGGATGTCTTATCCTGAAGCCGATCGTCGCAGTGTCACGGATAAGAAGTTTATTCTCGACCTTTTTCCCGATACGCCCTTCTACGCTTCACTTCTCCCCGCCGATGTAGAAAGCCAACTCGGTCAAGTTCATGAAGAAGCCCTACCCGCGGTGCGCTTGCTCGAACGGGCCGGTTTGCGATGGATCGGAGAAATCGATCCGTTTGACGCAGGACCTTTCTATGGTGCGCAGACAAACGACGTCGTCCCGATTCAGCAGAACCTGATTTGCACCGTCGGATCCGAACCACCCGGACACGATGCACCGCCGTTCATTCTTGCTACGGGCCGCGGTGCCGAATTTCGTGCTGTCGCAGCGCCAGCCGAAATCACCGGTGGCGAAGCCAAGCTCCCCAAGGAAGCCTGCACCCGTCTAGAAATTAGTGTTGGAGACGAAATCGCCACGACGCCGCTCAGTTCAGGAGCCGGCGGATGAATCAGAAATACGAATTCACAGCACTCGGAGACTTCATCGACGGTCAGTTTCGAATTCCTGCACAACCCGACGGCGAGATAGCGCTCGAAGATCCGGGAGATCTATCGGCGTTGGAGGGCAACGTCCCCTTTGCGTTGAGCCATGTCGACCACGCGGTCGAAGCGGCACGCGGTGCTTATCGAGGTTGGCGCGATCTCAGCGCTAACGAGCGTGCAAAACATCTAAAACGCTTCGCGGCGGAGATCGAAGCGGCGAGTTCTGAATTTTCAGAGACGATTTCGCGCGATGTCGGCAAGCCGCTCTGGGAGACGCGCGGCGAAGTCCAGGCGATGATACGAAAAGTCGACCTCACACTGGATGCCGGACTTAAAGAAGTAGAAGACCGAGAGTTCGTCATGGCTCCGGGGCAGGTTGCACGCTGGCGTCACCACGCACGAGGCGTATTAGGGGTATTGGGGCCCTTCAACTTCCCTGGGCACTTGGTGCATGGACACGTGATCCCCGCTCTCGCGACCGGGAATACCGTCGTCATCAAACCCTCAGAATCGGCGCCGATGGTCGCGCAACTCTATGTTGAACTCGCGCGACACGCGGGCCTACCCGACGGGGTGATCAATTTGATTCATGGCGATGCTCGGAGCGGCGCGAGGCTCGCGAAACATCACGACCTAGCGGGCGTGCTGTTCACTGGATCGTACGGCGTGGGACGTCGAATTCTCGAAGACACGCTGGACCAACCCTGGAAACTCATTGCCCTCGAGATGGGCGGCAAGAACGGGGTCGCAGTTGCCGACGACGCGGATCTCGACGCTGCAGCTGCGGCAATCGCTTTTGGTGCAACCGCGACCGCGGGCCAGCGCTGTAGCGCAACGAGCAGAGTATTAGCCATGCACTCGATCGCAGAAGAATTGACTGAAAAGATTCGTCGATTGATGTCGAGCATCACGGTTGGCTATGCGCTCGACGAAGCCGCGTTCATGGGGCCGCTGATTTCCCACGCTGCAAAACAGCGTCATGCGGATTTGCTGGGTTGGGCACGGAACGACGCTGCGGAATGCTTGCTCGAAGGCGGCCCGACGGAGGGTCCCTACGCGGGTCACTACGTACGACCAAGCCTGCATCGCGTTGCATCCTGGGATTCGGAAAGTCGTTATCAAGCGGAGGAACACTTTGTGCCCGATGTCTGCGTGCTCAGCTGCGATAGTTTCGAAGAAGCGATCGCTTACTTGGACGCCACCGAGTACGGACTTTCCGGCAGCGTCTTCACGAAATCTCGTCCGCGCTTTGAATATGCGTTTAGAGAAACACGCCTTGGTCTGCTGAACTGGAACACCAGCACGGTTGGGGCATCATCGGCGTTACCGTTTGGAGGACTTGGCAAGAGCGGAAACGATCGGCCCGCGGCAGCGCTCTCCAGCGTCTACTGCAGCTATCCCGTGGCGTGCGTAGAAATGGAGGAGCCGACGCTGCCCACGCAACATCCAGGATTTCCAAAACTTTGATTCGGCCAATGCAACACACGGTCCTCATGGGCGATGCGACGCATTTTTCCGTCGTTGGCGGCGCTAACCCCCACACCCGCGATCGCTATGGTCGTAAGAAGACGGTCAACCGAGAAGAAGCCATCGTTCAGTGGAAACACATGCACGACCTGCTTCGCGACCAAGGACTTCGGGTCGTCGTGATACCACCAAACGCGAAACACCCGGGCTTGGTCTACCCCGCGAACGCCGGCGTTCGCGTGGGGGACGACTTCATACTCTCCAACCTCACTCCCACGCGCGCAGGAGAACAAGCGGCGTACCGAGACGCCATCGAGCCACTGGGACTGCGGGTACAAAACATTGAAAGCCGCTTTGAAGGCGAAGCCGATCTCTTCCCCTGTGGTGAGCTCTACCTATTCACCTACGGCGAGATTCGGAAACAGCGTTTCGTTCCGCGACTCGGCTGGCCACCTTGGAAACGCATCTACGGTTTCCGTAGTCAACCCAAAGCAGTCGACGAGATCGAGGCCATCCGGCCGCTGGGGAAACCGATACTACAAATCCGACTCAACAACGAAGGCTTCTATCACGGCGACACCTGCCTTTGCTCGTTCGGTGAGAATCGCGAACATCTGCTCGCCTACATGCCGGTACTTGATCACGCATCGCGAGAAAAACTACGCGAACAGTTGAATGATCGCATCGTCGAAATCGGAGACGCAGACGCGGCGATCTATGCGGCCAACTCCTTTCATTTCGAGCGAGCAGGAGAGCCCTGTTTAGTGATGCCTGATGGCATTTCGGATGACCTAGAAGCTCGCATTCGAGAACGTGGAGTCCATGTTCTGAAAACCAACGTCTCCGAGTTTTACAAGAAGGGCGGCGGCTCGGTGAAGTGCATGATCGGAGATCTGGGGAAGATTCCCATCCGTTAGATTGCGCGGTCCCCCCAAAACTGCTCCGCACAAAGAAAACCCCGGGGCACCGAAGCACCCCGGGGTTAGCGAATCAAAACGCGGACTAGCGTCGCATTCTGTCCGTGCCGCGACTGAAGTCGTAGTCGAACATGAACGTCATGCCGAGACCCAGATGATATTTCCATCCCGAGTCAGCGCGTGCACGATAGTTGTTATTCGTGAAGGTGCTGAAACGATGGGATTGGATATCAGGCACATAGTATGTCAGCGCGAGCACGTTAACCATCGTGGCTAGCGCGATGTATCTCGAAAAACATCTCACGGGGTGGCTGTATCGAAAACCAAAGAGCGGACCGTAGTTCATATCCGTGTCTTTGCTGTGTTCTACGTTACCACCGCCACCGGTTTCGTCGCTGAAGATCTCCATGCGATGCCAGGTAATCGCCAGACCTGCAAGAAGCGCGAGATGCGCGGTCAGACGCGGGCTCGTGCCGGTTGCAATCCACAGGGGATACGCGAATGCCGTCATCAGAATGCCGAGTTCACTCAGCGTTCCGAAAGTGTCGACGTTAGCGCCGGCATGAAGATCTAAACCGCCCGCTTTGCTTTTCGCATTCGAGGCGAGGTAGGCCCACCAAAAATATCCAGGCATGCCACAGCTGGTTGGCCAGTGGATCGTACCCTCAACACCCAGACTCTTGCCGTCCAAGTCAAAGTCCGTACTCGCGTCCTGGTTAGTTCCGCCCTGTGAATGGACCTCACCATCGAAGTTGCCCCATTCATACGTGATCATCGGGCCGATCGAGAACCACCACGCCAACCCAAGCAGCGCGGCGATACTCACACGCGGTCGCACGACTTCGCCGGCCTCTACGTAGAAACCCTGCTCTTCACTGACCTGGCCCTTATCACTCACCTGAACCGTGTGGTAACCCTCAGCAAGATCGTTCACGCGAACGACGGGCGCGCCGAGCACGCGATCCTTGGAGGTATCGATCTGAACTTCTTTCTTAACCACACCATCCTGCTTAATGATCAACGTGGTTCCGGAAGTTCCATCCGGCACGATGAATTCGGCATCGCCGGTGGTCGCTGAAACCGCCAGCGCGGTCATGGGCTGCGCGAGCAATCCGAGCAGCACGAAAATCCCCATCAAAGCCTTGAGTCGACCCATATTCCCTCCCATGACGGGTAGTCCCCGTCTAAGACCGGAAGCAGCGTACGGAGCTTTCCCAGAGGTCGCAAGGAAAACGATACAGGACTAAGGCCGACGAGCAGGCTAGAGGGCCCGCGCTCGCCCGCAACCCCTGGAGATAAAAGAGCTTTTAATCCTGTGCCTGCGGAAAAACGCCCTTGGTCTCGTAGACCTCATAGCGCTCAAAGACGCCGCCCGTCACATAGGGGTCCTGAGCCGCGATCTCGCGGGCAGCCCCTAATGATTCGGCTTCAAATACGATCGCGCTGCCGACGGGCTCCCCACTCTCTTTAAGCAGTGGCCCACCATGGCGGATGCGCCGAGCTTGATCGAGCGGCTCGAGGTTAGCAAGGTGGGCAGGCCGAATTTCCTGGCGCAGCGCCAGCCCGTTTGGACCGTCATATCCGATCATTACAAAAAGCTTCATACCCTGGTTAATACCATTCGGCCGGTTATGTTCTCGACCTCGTTCATCTTGAGGGGAATGCCTTGCCTGAATTCGTCTACACCATGCAGGATCTGAGGAAGGTTGTGCCGCCGGATCGCGTGCTCTTGGACGGCATTACGCTCGCTTTTTTACCCGGCGCAAAAATCGGTGTGCTCGGTCATAACGGAGCCGGAAAAAGTACCCTGCTACGCATCATGGCGGGCGTCGATACCGAGATCGTCGGCGAGGCAAAACCACATCCGGGAATTCGCGTGGGCTATTTGGCGCAGGAACCCGAGTTGGATGAGTCGAAGGACGTGCGCGGGAACGTCGAAGAGGGCGTACGAGATATCCGCGGGTTGCTGAAGAAGTTTGAAGACGTGAGTGCGCGCTTCGCCGAGCCCATGGATGATAACGCGATGAACGCGTTGCTCGAAGAGCAAGGCAAACTGCAGGATCAAATCGACGCGCTCGATGCGTGGGAGCTCGATCGCACGGTCGATATGGCAATGGATGCACTGCGTGTTCCTGACCCGGACGCCGACGTCACCAAACTATCGGGAGGCGAACGCCGCCGCGTCGCCCTCTGCCGCACGATGCTTGAGAAGCCAGACATCCTTTTACTCGATGAACCCACCAACCATCTCGACGCCGAGTCGGTTGCGTGGCTCGAGCGCTATCTGCAGGAGTATGCGGGAACCGTTGTTGCCGTCACGCATGATCGTTACTTCCTCGACAATGTCGCGGGCTGGATTTTAGAACTCGATCGTGGGAGTGGTTATCCGTTCGAGGGCAACTACTCATCCTGGCTGGAACAGAAGCATCAACGCCTTGAGAAAGCCGAGAAGCAGGCAGCCAATCGTCGACGCACATTAAAACGCGAGCTCGAATGGATTCGAATGGCGCCGCGCGCACGGCAAGCCAAAGGTAAGGCACGCCTAAGCTCATACGAAAAACTCCGCGCTGAGGAGGAAGACCGCTCGCCCGAAAGCGTAGAGATCGCGCTTCCCCCTGGACCACGGCTGGGGAATCGCGTCATTGTCGCGAATGGCCTGACGAAAGGTTACGACGACCGAATTCTGATCGAGAATTTGGATTTTGAATTGCCGCCCGCGGGGATCGTCGGGATTATCGGTGCGAATGGCGCGGGTAAGACCACACTGTTTCGGATGATCGCTGGCGAAGAGTCTCCGGATGCAGGGAAACTCGAGCTCGGCGAAACGGTGGAGCTTGCATATGTCGATCAGAGCCGTGCAGCTCTCAACCCTGAACACCGAGTCTGGCAAGCGGTCGCAGATGGAGCGGAGCATATTCGCGTGGGCAAGCGCGAGATGCCTACGCGCGCATACATCGCGTCGTTCGGGTTCAAAGGCACCGACCAACAGAAGATGGTGGGTCAGTTGTCGGGCGGTGAGCGGAATCGCTTGCACCTCGCTCGACTACTGCGCAGCGGCGGCAACGTGCTCCTGCTGGATGAGCCCACCAACGATCTCGATGTGGACACGCTGCGCGCACTCGAAGAAGCGCTACTCGGGTTTTCCGGCTGTACAGTGGTGATCTCGCATGACCGCTGGTTCCTCAACCGCATCGCCACACATATTCTGGCATTCGAGGGCGATAGCCATGTGGAATGGTTCGAAGGGAACTATGAAGCGTACTGCGAAGACTTTAAGCGACGCAATGGCATGGACCTCGACCAACCGCAGCGCATCCGCTTCAAACAATTTCCGAAGTAGCGCCGTCTTCGACGCTAAACGACCGGAACCTAAACAACCGTTAGGTACTGGATGCTGAAAAGCGGCAGTGCGTCGGTCCAGACTTTTTGTACTTCGAATCCCGCGCTACTGGCAAGCTCGCGAAACTCGTCCATGCTGTACTTGTACGAACATTCAGTGCGAATACTCTCACCCGCGCGAAAATCAAAATTTCGATCCCCCATCGATACCGAGCACGCATTGCGGCTAATCAGGTGCATTTCGATGCGGCCCTCATCACGGTTGTAATGTGCACGATGGAAGAAACGATCGAGCGGAAAGTTCGCCCCTAGCTCATGATTAATTCGACTGAGTAGGTTCATATTGAATTCCGCCGTCACGCCGGGTGTATCGTTGTATGCCCGCTCAAGGATCTGACGATCCTTTTTAAGATCGACGCCAATCAGCAAACCACCGCCGGTACCACAGACCGCAGCGATATGGCATAGGAACTTGCGCGCCTCGGCGGGACTGAAATTTCCAATGGTGGAACCCGGGAAATAGACGACACGGCGCGCTGGCGTCTCTTCCGGCTCGGGGACGGCGTAGTCCGAGGTATAGTCCGCGCATACGGGGAGGATGTCGATCTCCGGATACTCGTCCATCAATGACTGAACCGAGCTGATCAAGTGTTCGCGGGAGATATCCAGAGGAACATACGCACACGGGTCGACGAGATGGTCCAACAAAACCCGCGTCTTCAAGCTGCTACCACTGCCATATTCGATCAACATGCAGCGTGCACCGAGCTGGTTCACAATATCACCGATACGATCATGCATGATCGCGAGCTCGGTCCGCGTCGGATAGTACTCGTCGAGTTCGCAGATCTGATCAAAGAGCTGAGAGCCGCGCTCATCGTAGAAATACTTACACGGCAACTCTTTCGGCGACTTCAACAATCCGTCCAAAACTTCCGACTTAAATGTGGATCGTTTGGGCTCCAGGTCTTCGACTATCATACGCGTCCCCTAACCGTTTCTGCTCTGTGATAATTCGTACATCTGGCGAAAAAGTGTCAGCGCATCGATAGGCGCATCAACAGAGTCACCTCGAAGTTCGCGATACACGCGCTCGATATTGAAGACAAGCCGCTCCGGCTCCGTCCAGTCGGCGAAGGGTCCCAAATCCATCTTCTTTGCTGCCTCGAGTACTGGGATGCCCGCTTCGAATGAACATTTCGCTTCATCTCTAACATAGAAAAGATAGGATTTGAGCGACTCGGGTCCCTCGGTGCCACAAATAGGACCGTGGCCCGGGACCACGACTTCAGGCTCAAATGCGATGATGCGATCAAGCGCAGCGATCCAACGCTCGAACGTGCCTTCCCAAGAGATGGGTGTGCAGCGATAAAAAAGAATATCGCCTGCAAATACGACGCGTTGCTCCGGAAGATGAACAATCACATCGCCCATCGTATGTGCAGGGCCCACATACAGAATCTCGAGGGGTAAGCCATCGAGTTCTAAATCTAAGCGATCTTCCACGAGGCGCGTCGGTGGCGTGAGTTCAATTCCAGAGAAATCCCACGGCGCGAGTTTTTCCGCGAAATCCCGAATTGCGGGATCCTCACTGTCTGTCGCCAGGCGCAGTGCCTCTGTGACGTCTGGCGGAAAATCCTCGAAGCTTTCAGCGCAGAGCCGATGGCCGATGATCTCCGACTCGGGAAAGAGTTGGTTTCCCCAGCAATGGTCACCGTTGTGATGGGTGTTAACCACGTGTGCGGCTGGCTGAGCCCAAACGTCGGCGTAGAGCCCGATCATCTCGCGCGTATGCGGAAGATCCCAAAACGTGTCCACAACCAAACCGGGACCGTGATTGATGAGGCCAGAGTTGCTGCAACCCAACCCGCGATCTTCCTGCAGACAGGCGTAAACGCTCGCTGCAACCTCGCGCAATTCCATCGGCGCATACTAACCCGAACCCCACCCATCACATCAAGCCCATGCTACTTTTCAGCGCCTCGGAGACGATATGCGCTGGATAGGTGATCAGATAGTGAGTCGAAATGTGGTGGAACGTCGATTTGAGGCGATCGTATCGTCGCGTCAAATTCCCGGAATTCTCTGGACTCCATCGGAAGTCCAGCCAGAAACACCGCTGGTGCTATTAGGCCACGGTGCGTGGAATCACAAACGTGGTGATTACGTTCTCAGCATGGCTCGTCGTCTGGTTCGTCATCATGGATTCGCTGCAGTTTCGATCGATGGTCCGATTCACGGCGATCGTCGTGACGAACCAGCGGAAAACGAAACCGCCCTCTTCAAAGAGTTCAACCAGTCTTGGAAACGTGTTGAGTTGGTAGAAGAGATGATCGAGGACTGGGGGGCCGCACTACGTGCGGCCGGAACGCTTGCGGAAGTCGGGCACGGGCCACTCGCGTACTGGGGCCTGTCGATGGGAACGATCTACGGCCTTCCGCTCGTCGCCGCCGAGAGAAGAATTCAGACAGCGGTACTCGGACTGATGGGAACATTCGGGCCGACGGGCGAACGCTTGGGAAAAGATGCCGCTGCTATCGAATGTCCGGTGCTCTTTCTAATGCAATGGGATGATGAACTGATTCCACGCAATCGCTGCCTTGATCTCTTCGATCAAATTGGATCGCGAAAGAAAGAATTGCACGCGCGGCCCGGCCGACATGCTGAAATTTCACCTGAAGAATTCTTGTACTCCGAACGTTTTCTCGCGAAGAATCTCTTGCCTTGAATCCACGCCCGCCTCTTTTCACATCCAAATTTATTGCATTGCTGCTAACACAGCTTTGCTTCGGCTACGCGTTCTCTTCGTTCTTCTTACTGCCCAAATATTTAGCGACGGAATATCACGCAAACGCACAGGACATCGGCAATGTGATGGGGGCCTTCGGACTCTCCTCGGTCTTCTTGGTTCCACTGGTGGGACATTGGATCGATCGCGGAAAGCGACGCCAGTATCTAATCTGGGGCTGCGTGGTCTTCGTCTTTGCGTCCGCGGGTTTCTACTTCGTCGATGGCATTGGTTGGCCCATTATCTTTCTAAGAATCCTTCAAGGTGTCGCGTTTTCGCTGACGTTCGTCACCGCCAATACATTGATCGTGGATCATGCTGCGCCCGAACGTCTGGGGCAGGCGGTGGGCGTGTTCGGCGCGGCGATGCTGAGTATGAACGCGATCGGACCCGCGATCACCGAGCCATTTGCAGCCGCGTACGGCTGGAAGCCCGTCTTCATGTTCTCATCGATTGTCGCCATGGGAGCGGTGGCGCTTTCACTACGCGTGAGCGAGCGACCCACCCTTCCTGCTCCCGGAACACATATTCCCGAGTTCGCAGAGGTACTCCGACAAACTGGCATATTGCGCATCAGCAGCGTTGGATTTATTGGCGGAGTGGCGTTCGGCTGCATGATGACCTTTCAACAACCGTTTGCACTCGAGCTCGGCATCGAGAGCATCAGCCGCTTCTTTCTCGCCTATGCGGCTGCGGCGCTATTCGTACGACTATTCCTCGGCAGCTGGGTCGACGGTGAAAGACGATTCCTGGTGATGACCGTCTCCGCATTGGTGTACAGCTTCGCAGTATTCTGGATGTCGCAACTTGCGAGGTGGAACTTTGAAATCATCGGCCTCGTCTTCGGTCTCGCGCACGGCTTGCTTTTCCCCATCTTGATTACCATTGCACTCGAACAAGTCGGCGAGCACGCGCGCGGCAAAATGACCGGTCTCTTCCACGGCTCATTCAACTTCGGCATGTCAGCGGGAGTCGCGGTACTTGGCATCGTGGCCAGACGCCACGGTTATCCGATCATCTTCGTAATATCAGGTGCACTTGTCGCCGGAGCGTTGTTGCTGCTGCTTTCCTCAAAGCCACTGCGTGACGCCGCTGCGAGACGCTAGCGGACCTTTGTTGAGAAGATAAGCGTATTCGGCGAATTGGCGGGTACGCTGGTGAACCCCGCTTCTTTCGCGACCCTGGAGATGCTCCGAACATTGCGCTGCAACGTATTTTGAAAAATCACCGTGGCGGCGGGGTGTCCGCCCTCTACGGCACTCGAACGAGCCAGTGAAAGTACATTTTCGGCCACACTGAATTGACGTATGCGCTGCGCAACAAGCACGAGCTCATCATCAACAACACCTAGTGACGCTCGTATCGGCGTCTTTCTCCCTGGGAGATTCACGTATTCAAACGCCCGCCCCAGAATATCGTCCCTGGGTAATCCACGTCCCCGCGCATTGGTACGTCGACCAGTAATGAGCGCCTTAGCGCGCGCGATCGCGGCGGCCCTTGCATCAGCCTTCAACTCCTGAGTGACTATTTCTCTAGCTCCTTCTTTCACTCCTAGCTCGAAGGATCCCTTTACCGTCCCTTTCGCGAAGGTTTTTCCTATCTTTTTCCACACGGCCGTTCCGAATTTCTGTGTAAATCTGTTCACACCCAGGCCGGTAAAATTCAGCACGTCAATGCCGGTCCCGAAGGGATCGCCAATGTTTTCAGGATCGTAGTTGGGGAAAAGTTCGCGGATACGCTGATTCTGCAGATCCTCTGGAGAGGGTGTTGGCGCAGGAGAAGGTGTCGGCATGAGTCCGGTCGGATCGATCAGTACCGTCGGGCGATTGTTCGCATACGCGTAGCCGTTGGGGCTGAGCGTTGGGGCGGCAACTACGATCGGGTCCTGGCTCATAAAACGCCCCACGAACGGATCGTAATGACGGGCGCCCATGTAGTGCAGGCCCGATTCGGCATCGTATTCGTGCCCGGTGAAATGATGCCTCGGATCATTCGCGCCGGGACTGATCGAGTTACCCGCGCCATCGACCACTGCGCGTAATTCACCGTAAGGCATGTGGACCATCCGCTGAACCACTTCGCCCGATCGATTCGTCACCACCACATTCGAACCCAACGGGTCGGGGTGGTAGAAGCGGTATTCCACTGCGTTCGCGGTGGGGACCAGCGTCGCAGCAGCAAAGGTCGTCGATAGCAGAATCCTCATGAACAAACCCATAGGGGGCATCATACGCGCTGGCCTGGTTGGAGATCAAAGGGCGATCATTAGGCGCTGAGTTCCGCGATAAGCTTCTGATAATTCCAAACACGTGCCAGAGGCAGTTTTCCGGATTCGACAGCACTAGCCACGCCGCAGCCCGGTTCTTGCGCATGACGACAGTTTCGAAACTGGCACTCATCCGCAAACATTTCAATATCCGGATACACCAAACGTAGAATGTTGACATCGACGGGACCTGTAGCGATTTCCCGCAGGCCTGGCGTGTCGACCACAACCGCGTTTCCGGGCAGGCGAAGCCAGGTCGCGGTCGTGGTGGTGTGGCGTCCCTTATCCTTGCGCGTCACCTCACCCGTTTCGAGACGTAATTCGGGTTCGAGAGCATTCAGCAGCGAACTCTTACCCACCCCGCTGTGGCCCGCGAATACGGTGCGCAAACCCGCGAGTACTTCGCGGAGCTCAGCAAGTCCCTCGCCCTGTTTCGCCGACACTCCATAGATGGGAACGATGCCGTCGTACGCCAAGACTTCGTCGGGCAGCGGCGCGCCTTCTAGCAAATCGGTCTTGTTGACGATCAAGATAGCGTCCAGGCCACCCGCTCTTGCTGCGATTAGAAATCGATCGACGGCTCCCGGCCGAAATTCGGGGCGGACGACTGACGCAACAATTCCGAGCTGCTCCATATTCGCGGCGATCACCTGCTCACGTCCGTCGCGACTCCTCAGTCGCGCGAGCTTCGTGCGACGGGGTTGCACGTCGTTCACCGTGGCGGTGCCGGGATCGAAGCTGACATCGTCACCGATCGCTAATGAAACTTCGTGGTGCGCGTGACGCCCCATCAGTCGAAGTTCGACGATCTCGTCCCGGTACACGACTTCGCATCCACCACGATAGACACGAATCACGGAACCGACAGCGCTCATGCGATGATCATTCGGGTGTGATGTAGGTTGCGGAGATGCCGCCATCGACAAGGAAGCTTGTACCGTTGATGTACGACGACTCATCGCTTGCAAGAAATAACGCGGCCTGCGCGATTTCCTTCGCTTCCGCAAAACGCCCATACGGCACGTGGACAAGGCGTCGTGCGCGCGCTGCGGGATCTGCGATCAGTTCAGCGAGCAGCGGTGTTTGCACCGGCCCGGGACAGAGCGCGTTGGCGCGAATGTTTTCGCGCGCGTAGATGGCTGAGATCTCGCGCGTCATGGCGAGCACCCCACCCTTACTGGCCGTGTAGGCAACCTGTGCAGCCGCGGCACCCATGACTGCAACGAAGCTCGCGGTATTGATGATGGAACCACCGCCCGCACGGCGCAGCGCGGGAACACCGTACTTGCAACCGAGGAAGACGCCTTTCAGGTTAATCTGCATCACGAGATCCCAGGTTTCTTCCGAGGTATCTTCGGGCGTACCATCGTCCAATGGAAAGATGCCCGCATTATTGAACACAACGCGAACCGGGCCGAGTTCCTTCTCTGCGGCTTCCATCATCGCAGAAACTTCATTCGCGCGCGTGACATCGACGGCGAATGCATGAGCGGTTCCGCCTGCGTCACGAATCTCCGACACGACGGATTCCGCACCTTCGATGTTGCGGTCTGCGACTAAAACCCGTCCTCCTTCTTTGGCAAAGAGGAGTGACGATTCGCGGCCGATCCCGCTTGCGCCACCGGTAATGACGCAGGTCTTATCTTTGAGTCTCAACGTTGGGTCCCTTTCGCTGCGTCGATAAACGCATCAAATATTCGCCGCTGAAGTGGGTCGTCGGCCACCTGCATTTCCGGATGCCATTGCACACCGATGAAGAAGCGATGCGGATCGAGCATCAGCCCCTCTATAACACCGTCCGCAGCATGTGCGATGGGATTCAGACCCTGGCCCAAATGTTTCACCTCTTGATGATGCCAGGAGCAGACCGAAAACTCTTCCTTCTGGAAAATTTCCGTGAGCATCGTCTTCGGTAGCAGCGTCACCAGATGATGGGTTGGTTTTCGAGGGGGCAAGCGGTGGGAGACTTCGTCGCCTCGAACATCAGGAAGATGTACCTCCAAATCACCCCCGGCGGCGACATTCATCACCTGCATTCCCCGACAAATACCAAACACCGGCGTATCTTCTGGGATGAGCGCTTTACAGAGAGCGAGCTCGAACTGATCACGCGGCTGGCTCATGCCATAGAGGGTTTCATGGCTAGGGCCGCCATAGGTCGATGGGTTCAGATCTCCTCCGCCGGTCAGCAGTACGCCGTCTACCGCGTCAAGTACTTCGGGGATCGGAACGCTGGAGGGCGGCAATAGGAATGGAATACCGCCGGCCATCGCGATCGCGTCAACGTAGTCCTTCGGCGCTGAAAACGAATCGAGATCGCCTTCGGGGCCATAGGTCGTAATACCAATTACTGGGCGAGAGATAGCCATCGCTACCCGCGTTCGAAAAAGCGCGCACGCTCCCAGGTTGTGACGACCTCGTCGAACTTACGCTTCTCGGTTCTGGCGAAATGAAGATAGTGTTCAAGCACGTCCTCACCCAGGGTATCGCGCAACCACTCACTTTTCTCCGCTACATGAATGGCTTCAGCAAGGGTTCGCGGGATTTGCTCAACACCTTCGGCCTCATAAAGATTGCCGTTAAAAATCTCGGGCGGATCGATCTCGTTCTCTATGCCATCCAGGCCAGCCGCAAGCATAATTGCAAACGTGAGATACGGATTGGCATCGGCACCCGGGATGCGACACTCGGTTCGCAGAGAAGAACCATCGCCCACCACACGAAAACCGGTCGTGCGATTGTCGTAGGACCAACCGATTCCCGTGGGTGCAAAAGTCCCAGGCATGAATCGCTTATACGAATTGATATAGGGCGCGAAAAACAGCGTCATCTCTCTTGCGTGCTTGAGCAGCCCGCCTAACCAATGCATGAAGGTTTTCGACGGGCGCGCCCTTGTGTCTGGGATGACATCACCATCGCCCTCGAAAACATTCGTCTTGCCCGTCAAGTCCCAAAGACTCGCATGCAGGTGCTGACTATTGCCAGCATGAGCGGCATCCCACTTCGCCATGAAGGTAATCGATAGACCCTGCTGATGTGCGATCTCTTTGGCGGCGTTCTTATAGACCACGTGCCGGTCCGCCATCTCCAGGAAGTCGCAATAGCGAAGATTGATCTCCTGCTGGCCCGCGCCCCACTCACCCTTACTGAACTCAACGGGAATTCCGGAATGATCCAAGTGATGTCGAATCGCGCCGACGAGGGGTTCAATCTTCGTGGTCTGCAAAATATGGTAATCCTCGATGTAACTGCCGTACGTCTGCAGACCGTCGTAGTTCTTCTCCCCTGCACTTTCGAAGCTGTCGCGAAACGCAAAGAACTCGAGCTCGCTCGCACCGAGCGGTACAAAGCCAGCCGAACGAGCACGCTCGATTTGAGACTTGAGAATACTTCGCGGGGCGACGCGAACGGGCGCTTTGTCACGTGCATCAACGACATCGCAAATCACGATCGCCGTACCCTCTAGCCAAGACGCTCGGCGCAGCGTCGAAAAATCGACTTCGCAGAGAAAGTCGCCGTATCCACTCTCCCACGATGTGAAGCGATACCCGGGAACCGGATCCATCTCCATATCGCATGCCAGCAGGTAGTCACACATGTGCATGCCATGACCCGCAACTTCCTCAAGAAAAAAGTGTCCGGTGATCCGCTTGCCGACCAGACGACCGTAAAGATCGGGAATGACAGTAAGGACCGTGTGAATTTCGCCCGATTTCACCGCGGATTCGAGTTCTTTTCGCGACATCATTCCGGGAACTTGACTCATCGAGGTGTCTCCTCTGGTCGCAATATGCCGCGCTTCAAATAGCGTTCGGTCAAAAGATCCTGACGCGTCTGCAGGTCCATCGCGATGCCGCGGATGTAAACCGCAGTAGGCCAACTCAGCGGCTCGAACGGGTCGCCGTTCCAGACAACAATATTCGCCAGCGCGCCCGGCTTGATCTGACCCGCATCCACCATCCCAAAGATCTCCGCTGGCACACGGGTAATGGCCGCAAGCGCATCGTCATACTTAAAGCCGTTCGCGACCGCGACACCCGCGTTATAGCGTAGGCGCGATGCGAAATGCGCACCCCCACCTGAGGTAAACGCAACACGTACGCCCGCTTGGTGCATCAAATGAGCGTTGTCGATGCGACTCTGAAGTGTGTCAAAGTTTGTAGGTAGATTTTCCGTCGGATCGACCAACACCGGAACCTTGGCTCTGGCAATCTCATCGGCAACGACCCAACCCTCCGCGACTCCAAGTAATATTCCACGCAGTTTGTAAGTACGAATCAGCTCAAGCGCCGTACGAATATCGGATGCCCGGTCGACCTGAATCACGACTGGCATTTCGCGTTCGATGACCTTGTGCATGACAGCAAGATCCGACGCACTGACGGAAAGGTCGCGGAGTCGGCGAGAAATATAGGGACCACGGTTGCTGTGAAAGAGTCGCGCGTCATCGAGCACTTCGCGGAGCCGTAAAAACTGTGCAGCGCGACCGCCCTGCTTTCCAGTCTTCCCCAGACCGATGTGTAGCGCTAAAGCACGCTTGCGCATTGGATCCTGAGGCGTTAGATCCGCCCAAATGGATTGTCCGGCAATGAGACCGCCTCTCGGGATCACTACGGCGGAGGTCAATCCCGATTGGCGCACGTACGGAATCACCAGAGAATCTGGGTTGAAGGTATCTGCAACACGAAGGGACGCCCGAACCGGATCGTCGCTTTCGAGCGTGGCTTCGATGGTTGACGGCACGCTCCTTACTTCCACCACGCCAATACGAGAAGCGGCATCGATGAATCCCGGTGTAATGACGGCACCTTTGAGTTGAAGCCGAGTGGCGAACTCTGGAATCTCAACATTCGCGCCAACGGCAGTCACGCGATTGTCATCAATCAATACGGTGGCGTTTTCTAAGGGTGGGCCATCGCCGGTATAAACCGTGGCATTCATGAGTGCGACGGCAGCGAGCAGTCGAATCATTGCTTACGAATCCCCAATTCAAAATCCGAAATCGGTTCGCGAGCCTGCTCGCGATCGTAGACGACCTCACCCTGGATGTAGACCTGCTTCGCTTGCGCGTAAACACTGAGGGGATCACCCGACCAAATGACAAAGTCCGCTTGCTTGCCAACCTCCAGCGTTCCGACACGATCATCGATCCCAAGAATCCATGCGGGGTTCACAGTGATCCATCGAATCGCATCATCTCTGTCCAGATCCAAACCCGCGCGCAAACCCGATGCCAATGCCTTGGCGGCCTCACGATTTAGATGTTGTACCTCAGCAGGTGAGTCAGAGTGCAGCGCGACGCGAACACCGGCCTGATCGAGCAACGCAGCGTTCGCTGGAACCATATCGAAGAGCTCCATCTTAACGCCCCACCAATCGGCCCACACGACGGCACCCACCTCGGCTTCCGCGAGTGCGTCGCGAACTTTATACGCCTCAACGGCATGATGGAATGCCCGTGGTTTCACCCCATACTCTTTAAAGAGTTCGAGCCGCTGGAGCATTTCATCTGCACGGTAGCAATGGTTTTGAATCCGAATCTCGCCGGACGCCACCGCCGCCATGGGGTCCTTTTTTAAATCCGGTTTCGCCGCCTTGGGACTATGGCCGCGCGCATCCTCCAACCATTGGCGCATCAACGCCATCTCACCCATTCGCGTTTGAGGGTTGCCCTTGCCTTTGCCATGGACGCGCTTGGGATTTTCACCACACGCCATTTTCATACTCGCAGGGGCGCCCTCGAAAACCATCGCGGATGCGGAAAGTGCCGGCCGCAAGCGAATGCTGACGCCCTGGCCGCCGACGAGATTCGCGGAACCAGGAAGGACATGGATCGTCGTCACGCCACCCGATAACGCTTTTTCAATGGCGGGGTCCTGTGGCCAGAACGAATCCACCGCGCGTACCTCCGGACGAAACACTGCACTGGCTTCGTTGCCATCCGCATGCGCCGCGACTGTGGGCAGTCCGTAGACTCCGATATGGCTGTGCGGATCGATCAGTCCAGGTGTGACCCAAGCACCGTTCGCATCGATGACCTCGGTACCCTCTGGAACGACAAGCTCGCGACCCACGCCCGCCACGGTCGCTCCGCGCAACCAAAGATCGGCCCCGTCTTCGGTCGGGCCGGCGGCGGTCATGATCTTCGCGTTGCGAATAACAATGGATCGAACCACACTGAGTTCTGTCGCGCCAGACCTCGCCAACACCGGCGCGCCATCGAGCCCGGGTTGATCGGCGCTGGGTCCAGAGAGTGAGCCGCACGCGGATATACATAGGCTCGTTAGCACGAGGCAAAGTGGGAGCCCACGATCGCTTGGGATCGACATGGCTTGAAGTGTAGCTAGAAAAACGTTTCGGGGGGATTCGCGAGTGCGAATCTAGGCAAAGATGTCCAATATGGTGCCGGTAAGTTCGTCTTCGACGCGCATGATCTGGGCCGAAGCCTTCGCCTGCACGCTCGCAAGATTCGCTTCAACGAACTGTTCAGCGATGCTGACCTCTTCGGGGGCCTCAGCCTGCTCGGTACGAGTCGTTACACC
>JAJDAK010000046.1 GCA_029261895.1 Deltaproteobacteria bacterium | reverse complement strand
GGCCCCCCAAAAAACCCCCAACCTTATAGGCCCCCCCCCCTTAAATTCCACCCCTTTACACCCCCCGTCCCCATTATTTGCAGTTTTACGGACCGTCCCCATTAATTGCAGCCCCTTTACATTCCGGCTTCGAGGACGAGCGGCGGACTCGCGTCGCGAAGCTCCGCCAACAGGACCTCGCGGATTTGCTCAAACTTCCCGCGGTCGTCCTGTGCAACTGGACGTCCCGTAGGGAAGCGAACTTTCAAGGGATCGACGAAGTGTCCCTCTTTCTTCAAGCGGTAATCGAGATGCGGTCCCGTAGCGAGCCCCGTCTTCCCCACACGAGCAATAAATTGCTTCTGGCGAACACGGGTTCCAACACTGATTCCATCCGCATAGGCGGAAAGATGTCCGTAGTAAGAGATGTATCCATTGTTATGGCGAATCTTGATGAGTCGGCCGAAACCACCGCTCCAACCTTTGAACACCACCTGTCCGTCCGCCACCGCGTAAATCTGCGTGCCCATCGGCGCCGCGTAATCGATGCCCTCATGCGGACGACGCACTTTGAGAATCGGATGAAGTCGCGACTTCGTGTAGCGCGAGCTAATCCGCGTGAACTGCAACGGCGCACGCAGGAACGAACGCTGAATCGAGTTGCCCTCAGGCGTGTAATAGGCACCCAGCCCCTTATCGTCTTCAAAATAGAGCGCCGTGAACAGGCCCCGATCGGAACGATACTGGGCTGCGAGAATATTTCCGTAACGGCTAAATCCCTCACGGTCGTAAAACTTTTCAAATACCAAGCGGAACTCATCGCCGGGCCGGGTCTGTGATGAAAAGTCGATATCCCAGATAAAGATCTCTGCGAAGAGCTGCACCAATTCAGGCTTCTCGCCCGAATCAAGAACGGTTGTAAAGAGTGAGCGATCGATGACGCCGCCGAGATGCACCACGCGGCGTTCGAGTGGCACTTCTACATGGCTCGCGCGAAGCACGCCCATGTCCGAATTTTCGATTCGATACACATCGCGGCGTCCGCGTTGGTACTCAAATGAGAGCACGCGGCCATCGCCAGCCTGTACGAGCGCGAAGTAGTCGCCCGGTTGCGCGTTACGAAAATCGAAGACCGGGCGCATTGTGCGGCTGATGCGATCGATGGTCTGGGAGGAGACTCCCTCTTTCGCCAGTGCACTCGCGACCGTACCGCCGCTCGCCACCTGACCGGTCGTCACCCGCACCACGCTCGAATCTTCACTCAAGGGGCCGGTGGGCGCATCGGCGCTAGGAGGTGTAGCGGGTTCGAAATTCACCGGTGTGTAGGGACCGTAGGCACGTGGATAGACTGGCGCTTTGACTTCCGGCCGGCTGACCACAGAAATCGGCGCGATGGATGCCATGACGGGACCGACGATCGAATCGCTCTGACTCGTTTCGGTCAGGCTTTTGACGATGCCATAAGAGATGCACGCAGAAAGCGCAAAGAGGCACATCGCCGGCCAGACCATTAGCTCACGCGAGCGGAGCACACGCGATCGGCGTGCCCAGCGGCGGAGCAAAAAACGTGCACGCGCAAACGCCTCGTTCATAAAAGAATCCCCTCCGGGCCGTTTGCACGGCGCTGGCAGGAATCAATCGCGTATAGTGGCCGTTGAGGCAAGGGAAAATCGCCGTGAATCGTGATGAATTCGCTTCTAAGCTTTGGGCGGGCTGCGCGCGAGTCGACATCACCCCCGCAAATTCGGTTGAAATGATGGGGTATGGGTTGCGTGAAGGACCCTCCGAGAGTGTCCATGACCCGGTTCATGCGCGCGCCCTTTGCCTGGATGCGGGGGACGGCCAGCGCGTCTTGCTGGTGGTCGGGGATCTCTGTTTGATCCATCCCAGCCAGGCCCAGCGGGTCCGGAACGAACTGGAGCGACGTATCGGATGGAACCCGAGTGCCATCGCGATCGGCTGTACCCACACCCATTCGGCTCCGGATACCGGCTACGCCGATGCGATCCGCGGGGAGGCCGATCCGCCCGAGATTTCGCGTCTTTTCGACGGCCTGATCCAAGCCGGCGTCGACGCCGTCGACGCACTTCAACCCGCCCGCATGCGCTGGTCGCGCGGTGAAACCGCCATTGGCCGTAACCGACGCTTCAGCGGAGGGCCGTACGACCCCGAAGTGCTGGTGCTCGAAGTTCAACGGGGCGATGGAGCTTTGATCGCGACGCTCTTTCATCATGGCTGCCACGGGACCGTGCTGGGGCACGAAAACCGTGCGATCTCGGCCGATTGGGCGGGAGAGACCTGCCGGCAGCTCGAGGCCCATACGGGTGCTCCCGCGCTCTTCTGGCTCGGTGCCCACGCGGACATCGACCCGCGGACCCGGGGCATCAAAGACATTGCGATTCAGGGGCAGAGCCTCGGCCTCGGCTTCGACGCGGTTCGAGCCATCGGGGGCGACGTCGCCGAAGCGGTGCTCCAAACCATGGACCACTCGGAGACAAATTGGACCGAAGGTCCGATCAGTGTTTCGATTGATGCGGTCCAAGTTTATCTCCACCTGGGCGACCGTTCCGAAGAAGCGGCAAAGTTCGAACTGGAAAAACGCAAGCAAGAACTCGCCGATCTGTTCGGAGTCACGGTGGAAACATTGCCGAGACTCTCGCAGTTCGTCGCCTTCGCGCTAGAACACATCCGCACACTTCCGATGGAGGAAGCGCGCGAGCGGTTAGCTCGAGGGGGTGAGTACTTACGCGACAAGACAGCTCCCTTTTTCGTCTCCGGAAGGCGCCAGCTTGACCTCGATGTACAGATCATTCGAATTGCTGACGCTGCTTTCATCGCGTTACCGCTAGAGGCAACTTCCCGGGTTGGACTCGACTGGAAACGAAGGATTCAAAGACGATTTAGTGAAGAAATCCGCCACGCGGGTGTGGCGAGCATCATGAATGGCTGGCTCCGTTATCTGCCGCATGCCGATGACGCGGAAGACACCAACGCGCATCGGCACTACGAGATCCTGAACAGTGTGTTCCGCCCGGAAACAGCGGCTGACTTACTGGACGCCGGCGAGGCAGCGCTTACGAGCGTGCTTCGCGGGCCTGAAGCTCCCTGATCGTCTCGTGAACGACCTCGAAGAGCGGCTCGACATCCACCTCTTCCAAACACGAGAACGCAACGCGAATATCGGTCTTTCCAATCGAGATCAGACCCACGCCGTAGCGCTCGAGCAGGTGAATGCGTAAGTCCTCCGCATCCACGCCCTTCACCCGGATACACATGAAGTAGCCCGCATTGAAGGGGTATACATCCCAACTGGGGCTGTACTTCTCGCGATAGACGACCTCGCGAACCTTCTGCGCGCGCGACTTCAAGATATTGAACTTCTCCTCGCGCTCGGCACCCACCTGGTCCGATTGCAGCGCGGCCAAAACCAAGCTCTGCGAAAGCTGCGGGCTGTTGGAAACGCCACCACGAATCGCGCCCATGATTTTCTTTTCGAGCGCGTTCAGCAGCACATCGGCATCGACGGCAGGCGGTGCGCCATAGGTCAGGAAGCCGCAGCGCAATCCCCAAACGAAGAGTTCCTTGGTGGCACCGTCGAGCTTGACCGTGAGAACGCGTGGGTGAATACCGCTCAGGAGTCCAAACGGTGACTCCTTGATCGCTTCGTCTTCGTAGATCAAACCGAAGTACGCGTCATCGGTCACCACGAGCACGCGTTTTCCCGCTTCCGCAGCTTCCAAAACCGCGTCGCGCATGCCAAGAACTTCGTCGCGCGTCGGCATATAACCGGTCGGATTGTTCGGGAAGTTCAGCAGCAGCATGGTCTTCTCTGGACCGTTGGCCAAAGCCTCTCGAAGTGCGGCTACATCGAACCCGGACTCGGTATAGGTGTTGAACGTATCGATCCGCGCGCCGAGTCGAACTTCATAGATCAGTCGATAGTTACCCCAGAGCTTATCGGGCAGCAGAATCCGATCGCCGGGATCGAGAAAGAGATCCCCCACCAGACTGAGGCCGTGGGTGATCGCCGAAGTCACGATCGGATTGCCGAACTTGCAGTCGCGCATCGCGGGATTTTCTTCCAGCTGCTTCTCCCGCCAGACCCGTCGCAGCTCGGGCTTGCCAGCGGCGGGCGCATAGCGAAGCGCGTCCGCTGGCGCGATGCCTTGGATATGGGAGAGCACGGAGGGCAGCGCCATCGGGCCGTCGCCTTCTGTGGCTTCGCCTATCGTCGCGTTGAAACGGTGCGCTTTCTCACGCGCTTCCGCGGTTTGCGACAAAATGCCCTTCGGAAAGTAGAGCGCGCGTCCTCTCGCGGAGAGCAACGCATATGCGTCGGGACTTTGACTTTCAATCTGACGATTGAGTTCTTCTGCGAGGGGGTTCATCGCAACCGGCTCCAATGATGCTGAGTGATCTTCTAACCTGTGTCGACGCGGGACTCTAGCAGGGCTTGATCCCCTTTTGAAGAACTGTGATCGATGTCGGGGAGGCTTCATAACCTAGGCTTTGCCAAAATACCCGCGCTTCGGCGTTGACGCGCTCCACGCGAACCCCAATCGTCGTCTGACCCGACTCCCGCAAAAAGCGCTCGGCCCACGCGACGAGTTCGCATCCGATACCCTGCCGGCGCCACTCCGCTTTCACGAAAAGCTCGTGGATCCGTCCATCCGTGGCCGCTTCCACCAGGCAAAAACCTGTGAGCTCCTCGGACCCAGCCGCAACGACGATCTTGGCGCTTGGCACAGCCAGCGCACGCGCGACTTCCGCGTCAAGCCGCTCGACGTAGTTCGATGGCGTCGGTAAATCCGCATCGAGATAACGATGATGCTCTACCAACGCGCACCAGAGCTCCAAGATCTCGGCATGATCCTGCTCCATGGCGTCACGAATCGTCGGGCGGGCGCTATTCGACGAACTCACGTTTCCCGGTCCGCACCATACGAAACGTGCCGTGCAAGGGGCCCTCATCCCATTTCCCACGGTACTCGTCATCATCGCGCTCACGAATTTCGAAGACCATGGTTTCGTCCATGCCCTCCAATCCCGCGCTGCCCGAAAGCGAATCCAAAATTTCGATGCGGATCTTGGTCTCCGAAAAAAGCAGCGTCCAGTTGCGACTAAAGCTGAGCGTGTTAAGCCCACCCATGGGCCGGGGTTTTGCGGAACGAAAACCGTCTTCCTTGGAGCCCTTCAACAATTTTTTGCGCACGTCGCGTGGACTCACGACGACCTTCTCACGAATGCTTGCCCAAAGTGCTGCGTCGGGTTCCCAAAAATAATGTGTCATGCCATGAAGTCGCTGACGCGCCTCGTCCACCGCTTCGGGAAAGATCACGACCGGAAACTCGTCGATCTTGATGCGCTTCTCGGCCTGGTCGATGCTCCAAAGACGTTCCTTGTAGCGCTTAACCGATTCATCTTCCGAACGTTCGTCTTCGTAGTGGATCAGCACGTACCAATGACCACTGAGGTCCGCCTCAAGAAAACTTTGCGGATCGGCGCGCGCGACAAACGCGGCGCAAAGCATCGCGCAGCAGGTCATGTGTACGAGGGAACGCATTCGCGAACTATATCGTACGCGCCACCGTTGGATATGTGCGCCAAACGGGTACACCACAGAAGTGACTCCCTTCCGTGCATCGCGGTCGGACCAGCCCGTTACGAACCACGCACGGAGGTCCAATATGACGTGCGAGAGCGGGATGAACTTCACGTAGCTGCGCAACTTCATCCATCGAGGCGTCGTAGATCTCGCGCTGCGCGTTTAAACAGGTCCGAGTGTTCCACTTATGCATCAAATGCAGCAATGAACCCGATTCCTGAAAGCGGATCGCCCGCGCGTTCGGCAGCAGGTACTGCGCAAGTCTCACATCGACGCCGCGGCTGACGAGTTCATTCTTCGCACGCCAGAGCGCGCCCATGGCTTCATCGAAACGCTGCTTCACTTCGGGATCGGATGCGATCAACTCAGGAACGATGACATCAGGAGCAAGCGTGTCATGCCTTGAAAGCAATGGGCGCGAACCCGGCACCATGCGATGGCGCTGATCCTGCGAATCCGCGGTATGGGATAGTTTTCGTTGGAACGTGTAATGCGCATGCTCGAGCGTGAGCATCAACGGTGAGTGCATCGACACATTCAGACTGTCGAGGCGATAACGATTGCGCGCGGGATTCATTACAGCATCGACGGCCTCGGCGTCACTCAGTTCACGCTCAGAAAAACCCAGCACCTCACGGACCGCGGCGGCGATGCGCTCCGGACCTTCCGGCGTGTAGGCGACCAATCGAGAAATTCGATCCCCGAGATCTGCATCAAACGCGTCACGCCAGGCTTGGTCGAGCGGCAGCTTGGGCTGCATGCGGTTCTCGACAATATCGTCTTCGGCGAGCGGTTCTCGACCGACAAAGCGGAAAAAATCTGGATCCTCTGCTTCGACCAAAGCCAGCATTTTTCCGACGACGGCCGCGGCTTCTTCGGGCACATCCCCCGATGCCGCCATCGCGCGCAATCGATGCAGGACGATGCCCGAAACCGTGTGCACCAGCGCAGCATGACAAGCGACGGGCACGACATAGCGTGCGGTTTCAATCGAGCGCTTCTCAATATCGCGCTCGATATTTTTGCGAAAGCTTTTTGATTTACGGGTGTCGATCTTCCAAAGCTGATTGAGGCGCTCGCGAACGATCGGTTTTAGCAGCTCGGTGAGGTCACGATACGCGACCCACGCGCCCGAGATCGCATCCTCATAGATTTTGCGTGACTCGCGATCCAGCGACGGGGGCACGTGTGCACGGGCTTCGGTGAGAACCACATAGCGCTGGCTCTGTTGCTCGGAATTATAAAACGGATGTCGATGTAGGAAGGACCAGATGAACTGTCGCGATACGCCTTCAAGCGAAAATTCGAAGTTCGCATGCTGGTAAACGGTGTGGTGACCCGCATCGAAAGTCAGCGGACCGATGCGCCGACGCTGGCCGGCGGTGACTTCTTCCGCGTCGACCACGCGATCCGAATAACAGGTTCGCGCCGCGGAAATCGCGCCCGCGTACGGTGTGCCGAACCATCGGCGTAGTCGGACCCTTGATCCGCCATCGATCACTTGGTCCATCGATCCCCCCTTGAGGTGCGGCAGATTACCATCTCCAACCGGGCGCCGTCTGTCCCGCAGTTGCGGCTGATTTGCCGGTGAAAATGACTTTTCGGCTCGAAACACCCATGAATCACTCCCCAATCGATTTCGACGGGGCGTTTCCACTACATCTTATTGTACACTGCACCTCGACGTGGCCACCCTTTGGATTGTTTCAGAAGACCCGGTTTTACCCGGAACCTTGGCGTATCACCTACGCCCGCTCGGAGAGGTTTGGATTGGCCGCGCGGATCGGGGCGATTGGAAGGAGAGCCCACCGCCCGATCTCGTCGTACTGGTTTCGCATGAAACCGATGGCGGCGATCCGCTCGAGAATTGGCTCGAGTTTCTGCTCCACGTGCCCCATCCGCGCCGCGCCGCGCCGCCGATTTTGTTCTTGGACACGGTCTCTGGTCACCCGTCGAGCGAGAGCTTGGCCGCGCGCGTCGATGACCGGCCGTTTCAGGCATTGCACTGGCCACTGGATCCCGAAGAATTATGCGAGTCCGTCGAAGCCCTGCTGATTCCCGCGGGATCGCGCCCGTCACTGCGCCAACGCGCCCAGCGGGATTGGGTGAGCCGCCGCATCGCGGCGCTTTATGCCGGCATTGATCTGCCCGCATTGCGCCAAGCCATCGATCCGCGCAATTCAGCCGCTCCAGTCCTACTGATCGGCGAGGCCGGCACCGAACGCGGGCTGATCGCGCGCTACATCCACAATCTTGCCGAACCCGAACGCGAAAACTTTGTCGTGGTTGCCGCACCAACCCTAAAGCCTGGGCAGGTCGAGGCACGCCTGCTTGAGATTTCAACGGGGCAACGTGTGACACTGCTGCTTCAGGACTTGGATCGTGCAGGGGCTGAACTCCAGAATGAGATCGCTCATGTCTTGGGGCAGAGCGGCGCGCTCGCATTGGATGCCCTGCGTTGGATTGCGTCGGCGACGAATACACGCCGCTGGCCAGCAGCGTTACGAAGTTTGTCTTGGCTTCGTGTTGAGCTGCCGCCACTCCGGCGACGTAGCGACATCGACGATCTTGCGAAGGATCTGGTGCAAATCGCCGCAGAACAATGGCGACGCGATCTGGTATTGGGCGCGGACGCCGCCGCACTCGTGCGTGACTACAGTTGGCCCGGGAATCTTCGCGAGCTTCAGAACGTGCTCGACGCCAGTGTCTCGGCCTGCTCGGGTTCTGAACTATCAGCGGCCGACCTGACCATCGGCGTCGATGTTCCGACCCAAGTCGAGCCCAACGAGCCCGCGCCTCCATCTGCTCCCGCCACGGAAGCGCCACCAAGGCCGCCGATGCAAGCGGTCGCTGAGCCCAAAGTCGCGGTGCCTATGGCAGCGGAGCCGGTCCCATCCGCTGCACCTCAACCGATCCACACCCCGCCCCCGGCACCCGCGGGTTCCACGACATCGATCAACGAACTACTCTCGCCGCTCGCACATGAAGTTCGCGAGCCGCTGCTCGCACTTCGAACCTGCGCCAGCCTACTTGAACAACGGCCGGACGATGAAACCCTACGCAAGGAACTCGAATCCTTGCTTGAAAAAGATCTCTCGCTGCTCGAAACAACATTGCAGCGCTTCGAGCATTTCGCGGGCATGAAGCCGCCCGCGGCTGAGGTGGTCGATCTCGGCATACTGATCCGCGACGAACTCGATCGATACCAAGCGGAACTGCGGACACGGTCTTTGGTTGTACTGCGCGAGATTCAAGACGACGGCCCCCCTGCCTTGGCCGATGAAGCGCAACTGCGCTTTGCGCTGCGGGCGCTCTTGGACCGAGCGATTCGGATGATTCCGGACGGCGGCGATCTCTATTTGGGAAGTCTCTACCATCCCGCAAAGGGGCAACATCCGGCTCACCACCGCATTCTGCTGCGATTCCATAGCCCGGAAGACACGTTGGTCGTGCCCGACGATCTACCGGGACCGTCGCTTCCACTCGAAATATTGCTCGCACGGGACGTGATTCAGCGGATGAACGGTCATATTGTGGTCGATAGTTCGGGTGCCCAAGACAATCTGATCCTGATCGACTTGCCCGCTGTCACGTAACTGTCGAAGAGTTCTCAGAGCCTGAGGATTGCTCGAGCCAGGCTGTGCATAAGTCCTGCTGGTATGCCGGGTTCAATCTGCGCTAGCGTGCTCGACTTGGCCGCATCACCACGTCAACGAAAACTGACTGCACGCATCTGCGGAGCGAACCTCAAAGGGCAGACTTTATGGGTTCAATTCGAAGCGGTTCGAACTTCACTAGGTGAAATTGAAGATCGTGTACAGTTAGGACCCCCAGGGGATGTATCCGCCGTAAAGGGCGTAGGACGTCTCTTACGGATACTCAAGGCCGCACACGTACGCGCACCCTCAGATCCGTATAACTTGATCAATAAGCCAGCTTTGATCCACAAACTGATGGAAAGTTGCGTCGGTGCGATGGTCGAACTTGTGGTCCTGCGTCGCATGGAACGCGTGCTCACGGTCTGGACCGATGAAGGTGTGGAAAGAATTCGCGGCGTTGTTGATTATGAAGAAGACGATGAGTTTCTCATTGTTCGCCGGCGCACGAGTCAGAGTCCATTTCAGATACCAAGACGCACGTTAATTCGTTACGCGCCGAGCTCACGCGAGTACTTTGTTGTTGCATCAATCGAGAGTTCTTCGCGTTTCCGCTTGCGCTGACAAACGATGTCTGGCTTAAATGCGCATGCGGGTCGTTGCCGCTCTGGTCAGGCCGCGGTTCTCGTCGGGGGGTGGAGGATCGAAGGCGTGACAGAGCGGCACCCCGTGACCGTGTTTTTATGAGACTGTTTCCAAACGCGCGAATCGCGTACTCTCTTGAGACCTTTTGCACGAAGGAGTGCTTTTTTGTTTGGTCTTGGGATCTGGGAGATTCTTCTCGTTCTCCTGGTTGCGCTGCTGGTACTCGGGCCCAAGCGTTTGCCCGACGCCGCACGCTCACTGGGTCGCGCGCTCGGTGAATTTCGGCGCGCGTCGTCCGATCTGCGCAATGCTATTTCCTTAGACGAGCCGCCGCCGCAGCCCAATATTGAGGAGCCCGCAGCGTCGGAAACGGAAGAACCTGTCGAAGAACCCGCGGTCACAGATCCCGAGCCGAATGAATGATCAGCCGCGGCCGCTGACTTCCCACCTGGAAGAGCTGCGCAATCGACTCTACTGGGTAGTCGGTGCGTGGCTTGGACTCTCATTGATCGCAGGCGCCTGGGTGGAACAGGTTTACGAATTCCTGATGCATCCTGCGATCGGTGCCGTACAAGCCAGGGGCTACACGCTCATCACCGTCTCCCCACCCGAGCTGCTCTTTGTCTACATCAAGAGTGCGCTGCTGGCCGGATTTCTCGGGTCGCTACCCATCACGCTCTATCAGCTTTGGGCATTCATCGCACCCGGGCTGTATTCGAACGAAAAGCGACTCGCGATCCCCTTCGTGCTCTGCACAACGCTGCTTTTCCTGGGGGGCTGCACCTTTGGGTATTTGGTGCCGTTTCCTTTCATCTTCGAGTACTTTTTGAGCCTCGAAGCAGAGTATGTGCAGACGCAGTGGACCACGCAGATGGTCTTCGCGTTCATGTGGCGGCTCTATATGGCATTCGGGATCGCATTTCAGCTGCCGATTGTGATCTTTTTCCTCGCGTTGGCGCGAATTGTCACACCACAATCCTTGGCAAAAGGTCGGCGTTACGCCATCGTGGTCATGTTCGTGGTGGGGGCGATCATCACACCACCAGACGTGATTAGTCAGGTGATGTTGGCGATTCCATTGATCCTGCTCTACGAAAGCGGAATTCTGATTTCATACCTGGTTATACGGCGTCGAGATTCTAGAACTTCGGAGATTGCTGAAGACTCATGAACCCCAAACGCATTCGTGCTGTTTTGCTCGACATGGGCGGTGTACTGATTCCGGAGCTGCGCCTCTATGACGGTGCGGCAGAAAAGCCCACACTGCTTGATACGCTCGAGCGTTTAGGCGCAAAGAAACCGCGCAAATTGATTATCGATGCCGGTCAACGTCTGCGCAGCGCCTACCGAGAATTGGATCGGACCTGCACGCAGCCCGACGTAAACGAGGTCTTGAAAGATCTCGACCCCGTGCTGCGCAAGCGGCTACTACTCGCATTCAACGACGAGGAAACGCTTGCACCCTACTCAGGTGTGCGCATGATCGTTCAACGACTTGCACAGTCCTATCGCTTGGGACTGGCATCGAACACTATCTTGCCTGGCGATCATCACGCGAAATCCTTGCGACGCGCGGGAATCTTGCAGCATTTTGACGCAGCGGTTTGGTCTTCAAATTTTGGGTACCGCAAGCCCGATCCAGCAATTCTCTTCGAAGTACTGGATCAGCTCAGGCTATCGGCCCGTGAAGCCATATTCGTGGGTGACAAACAGCGAACCGACGTTGCCGCCGCGAACCGCGCGGGCGTGATTTCGGTCTGGCTACGTCGGCCTGGCAAACAGCTGGTCGACGATGAGCCGCAACCGGATTTCATCATCCAGCATCTCGCGGAACTTTTCCCCATCCTCAACCGCCATTAGCTGGGGCCGAAGGGACGTTGGTTGAAGGGGGGGTCGATCACGAGCAGTTTGGCATCGGTTTCGACCGCATCACCTTCCGCGACAGAGACCTCAGTCACCACGCCGTCGATGGGACTCTTGATCTCGTTTTCCATCTTCATCGCTTCCATCACGATCACGCCTTCGTCCGCGCTGACTTCCTGGCCCACTTCCACCAGCACTTTCACGATCTTCCCGGGCATTTGAGCAAGAATATCTTGCTTACCCTGGACGACGGTCGTTGCCGCACTGAGTAGCGCTTTGCGGCGCTCATCGATCACCTCGAAATCAAACGCGCTCGAGCCCACATGCACATCGAGCCGCCCATCATCACGCTCGTCCACGCTGCCTTCGAATTGTTTCGAATCAATCAGCAACGAATAGACCGTGCGCGGCGACTTTGCTGCGTCGATCCGAACCGGCGTTTCCTCATCGACCGTGACATCATAAATCCCGCCGCCGACGTCGTGCACGTCGACACTGAACACGTCTTTTCCATGCGTAACTTCGTACCGCATTAGAGGCTTCCGCCGCGCATCTGCCGGGCACGGCCCACGGTTTTCCAACGCGATTGCTCACCCGATGTGTTCGATGACCCCCGTGATGCTCGCGCAGTATCGCGCCGATACGTCGCAATCGCAGCAAGCATCACGCCGACCTTCAGTTCATCCTTGTCGTTGAGGAGTGGTACATCTTTCGAGCCAAGAATCTCCTGCTCGATAAAACCCGTGTCGTACTTTCCCTCGAGAAACTTCGGATGATTCATCACCACACGGTGAAACGGTATCGAGGTCTTGATGCCTTTGACGACGAATTCGTGCAACGCGCGCTTCATGCGACCGATCGCCTCCGGGCGATCGCGACCCCAACAGACCAACTTGGAAATCATCGGGTCGTAAAACACCGTAACTTCAGCGCCAGGATAGACACCGCTATCGTTGCGCACACCGGGACCACCCGGAGGTCGATAGACCGAAACCTCACCAGGCGAAGGCCGGAAATTATGTTCGGGATCCTCCGCATAAATTCGTGCTTCGATCGCCCATCCACTGATCGACACATCATCCTGTCCGAAACCGATCTCTTCACCGGCGGCGATACGAATACCCGTTTTCACAATATCGACGTTGGTAATCATCTCCGTCACGGGATGCTCAACCTGAACGCGCGTATTCATCTCAAGGAAGTAGAAGTCGTTGTGCTTGTCCACGAGAAACTCACACGTGCCAGCACCCTCGTAGCCAACGGCCTTCGCAGCCGCAACAGCCGCATCGCCCATCTTCGCGCGAAGCTCCGGGGTCATGCGGTTGGCCGGTGCTTCTTCGATCACCTTCTGATGGCGCCGCTGAATCGAACATTCACGCTCAAAGAGATGAATCGCGTTACCGTGTTGATCGCCTAGAATTTGAATCTCAATATGGCGCGGTTCTTCCACAAACTTCTCGACATAAATCGCGTCGTCCCCGAAAGACGCCTTCGCTTCCGAGCGTGCACGCTTAATCGATTGCTCGAGCTCACTCTCGGCCCGAACCAAGCGCATGCCTTTGCCACCGCCGCCGGCGGTCGCTTTGACCATCACGGGAAAACCGATCTCTTTTGCAAACTTGATCGCTTCGTCGTCGCTGAGCTTTTCCGTGGTACCCGGTACGATCGGCACGTTCGCCTTCGCCATCATCTGGCGCGCGATCACTTTATCGCCCATGGACTGGATCGTATCGGGCTTCGGACCCACAAAGATCACGCCAGCTTTGGCACACCTCTCGGCAAACTCCGCGTTCTCGGCAAGAAAGCCGTAGCCGGGATGAATCGCCGCCGCGCCGCATTCCTTTGCTACCTCAAGAATGCGATCGATATTCAGATAGCTCTCACGCGCCGGTGCAGGCCCACACGGATACGCTTCATCGGCGTGTCGTACGTGCAGCGCGTTGCGATCAACGTCGGAATAAAGTGCTACTGAGCGGATATCGAGTTCTCGGCAGGCACGCATGATGCGCACCGCGATCTCGCCGCGGTTGGCGACCAATAGTTTCGAGAACGGTGCCGAACTCAAAGCGGAATATTCCCATGCTTCTTCGGAGGATTCTGATCTTTCTTATTCTCAAGCATCGCCAGCGCTTCAATGATTCGCGGGCGTGTTTCTTCGGGCTTGATCACACCGTCGATATAACCCAGCGAAGCGGCCTTGTACGGATTGGCGAAGGTTTCCCGGTACTCATTGACCAGTGCTTCCTTGGTTTGATCCGGTGTCTTCGAATCCGCGATCTCAGAGCGGTGGATGATATTGACCGCACCATCCGGCCCCATCACGGCAATCTCGGCTTGCGGGTACGCGTAGTTGACGTCACCGCGCAGATGTTTCGAGCTCATGACGTCGTATGCACCGCCGTAGGCCTTCCGAGTAATCAGCGTGACCTTCGGCGAAGTCACTTCCGCATATGCGTAGAGCAACTTTGCGCCGTGGCGAATAATACCGCCGTACTCCTGCGCCGTTCCCGGCAAAAATCCAGGAACATCGACAAGCGTAACGATCGGCAAATTGAACGCATCACAAAATCGTACGAAGCGGGCTGCCTTGATGGATGCATCGATATCCAAACAACCGGCCAAATGCGCGGGCTGGTTCCCCACAACACCGACGCTGCGACCGCCGAAGCGCGCGAACCCGACCAGAATATTCTTCGCCCAATGCGGATGGACTTCGAAGAAAATGCCGTCGTCCACGACCATCTCGACCAAAACCTTCATGTCATAAGGCTTATTGGGATTGTCGGGTACGTGAGTGCGTAGTCTGGGATCGGCGCGGTCTACGTCGTCATCGGTGGCGACAAAAGGTGGGTCTTCCATATTGTTCTGCGGCAGGAAGCTCAGGAGCGCGCGAATTTTCGCGATGCACTCTTGCTCGCTCTCCGCTGCAAAATGCGCGACGCCACTCTTGGAGTTATGCGTCATCGCACCACCGAGGTCCTCTTTGGTCACCTCTTCGTGCGTCACGGTCTTAATCACGTCGGGTCCCGTGATGAACATATTACTGGTGCCCTTGCACATGAAAATGAAGTCGGTGATCGCGGGTGAATACACCGCGCCACCGGCACACGGACCCATGATCGCGGAAATCTGTGGCACAACACCCGACGCCAGTACGTTGCGCAAAAAGATATCCGCGTAACCCGCAAGTGAAACCACACCTTCTTGAATGCGTGCTCCACCGGAGTCGTTGAGACCAATCACAGGCGCGCCGACCTTCATCGCATGATCCATGATCTTGCAGACCTTCTCCGCAAACGCGCCGGAGAGCGACCCACCAAAAACTGTAAAGTCCTGTGAGAAAACAAAGACGATCCGGCCGTCGACCTGCCCGGTCCCTGTGACGACACCATCGCTTAAGATCTGGCTTTCCTGCATGTTGAAGTCACTGCAGCGATGCGTCTTAAACCGATCAAACTCGCGGAAGGTTCCGGGGTCGAGCAGAAGTTCAATGCGCTCACGGGCGGTGAGTTTGCCCGCCTTATGCTGACGCTCGATACGCTCCGGACCACCGCCTAGCTCGGCTTTGGCATTGAGTTCATCGAGGAACTTGATTTTGTCTTCGATCGACAGGATCAGTACTCCTTCTGCGCCTGCAGTACAGTGATCGCCGTGAGATTGACGACGTCTTCGACCGTGGCCGTAGGCGTCAGTGAATTAACCGGACTGCGCATTCCCATCAAGATCGGACCGACGACGGTCGCTCCCCCAATACTGCCCATCAAACGCACCGCGATGTGGGCGGAATCCAAATTGGGGAAGACCAGGACATTGGCCTCACCTTTGATATTCGCAAACGGGAAACGTGACTCACGCTTGTCTGGATTTAGTGCGATATCGGCCTGCATCTCTCCGTCGATTTGCAAGTCGGGATTACGCTCCTGCGCGATCTGCACAGCCTCAGCAATGCGGCGATTCGCGGAACTACCCACGCTACCAAAGTTGGCAAACGAGAGCATCGCGACAACGGGGTCAAAACCAAACCAACGCGCGGTGGATGCGCCGAGTTCCGCGATATCGGCCAACTCTTCCGATGTGGGCGTAATGGTCAACGAAGCATCGGCGAAAAACAGCACCCGCTCTTTCTGGATCACCATGTAGATGCCAGCCGCTTGTGCATGATTTTCTGCAGTACCGACGATCTCAAGCGCTGGGCGAATCGATTCCGGATAGGACTTCGTTAGCCCCGCGAGCAATCCGTGCGCGTCGCCCATACGTACCATCATCACACCGAAGTAACTGCGACGCGTCAGCAATCGTGCGGCGTCTTGTTCGGTAATACCGCGTCGACGACGCAAGTTCGTGAGTTCCTTGCGATAATAGACACGACGATCCGATGTACGTGGATCGACCAGCGTGACGCCTTCGAGATTAACACCGTATTCTTCTGCGTTGTCTCGAATCTCTTGCTCATTGCCGAGCAAAACCGGCTCCGCGAGGCCTTCTTCGCATAATATCTGCACGGCCCGAAGCACGCGCTCTTCGCTTCCCTCGGGGAAAACAATGCGCTTCGGTTGCTTCTTGGCCTTGTTGATCACGGACCGCATGACTTCGCGGGAAGGGCCCAAGCGACGCTCCAAGCTTTCACGGTACTCGTCGAGGTCAATTTGAATACGCGCGACACCCGTGTCCATCGCAGCCTTCGCGACCGCGGTCGCTTCCCAGATCAGCACGCGGGGATCAAACGGTTTCGGAATGATGTACTTCGGTCCGAACTCGAAGCGTTCTCCTTCGTACGCGCGCATGACCTCTTCGGGCAAACCCTGTTCGCCCTGCTTGGCGAGTTGTGCGAGCGCGTCAACCGCAGCCAGTTTCATTTCATCGTTGATTTTGCGCGCACGCACATCCAGCGCGCCACGGAAGATGAATGGGAAGCCAAGCACGTTGTTGACCTGGTTGGGATAGTCGGAACGACCCGTGGCGATGATCGCATCATCGCGCACTTTAAGAACTTCTTCAGGCGTGATTTCGGGATCTGGATTCGCCATCGCGAAAATGATCGGGCGATCCGCCATCGCGCGCACCATTTCAGAGGTCACCAACCCAGCTGCACTTACGCCTACAAAAGCGTCCGCACCGCGAAGCGCTTCTTCCAGGGTTCGCAACTCCGTTTCCTGCGCAAAACGTTCCTTGTACTTGTTCATGCCGTCTTTGCGACCTTTGTAGATCACGCCACGACTATCGGTCATCAGAATGTTCTCGGGCTTTACGCCGAGCTTAATATATAGATCCGCGCACGCGACACCTGCAGCGCCGGCGCCAGCGAACACCACTTTCACTTCATCGATGCGACGATTGGTCAGTTCAAGCGCGTTCAGAAAACCGGCAGCAGAAATAATCGCCGTGCCGTGTTGATCATCGTGAAACACCGGAATATCGAGCTCTTCGATCAAGCGAGTTTCAATCTCAAAACACGCTGGCGCGCTGATGTCTTCAAGATTGATCCCGCCAAAGGTAGGCTCAAGCAACTTACACGCTTTGATGATCTCTTCTGGATCTTCGGTCGCTAACTCGATGTCAAAAACGTCCACGCCGGCGAAGCGCTTAAACAATACGCCCTTGCCTTCCATCACCGGCTTGCTCGCCAGCGGTCCGATGTTTCCGAGTCCGAGCACCGCGGTGCCGTTCGTCACCACCGCAACCAGGTTCGCGCGGGCGGTGTACTTGAAAACATCATCGGGTCGCTTGGCAATTTCGCGGCAGGGCTCGGCCACCCCCGGCGTGTACGCCAGCGCGAGATCGCGCTGTGTCAGACAACGCTTGGTCGGAACGACCTCGACCTTGCCCGGCTGACCTTGGCGATGATAGTCGAGTGCCTCTTCTTTGGTAATCACGGTTCCATCCTTCCCCGCTGAGTGCCGCCGCGGGAACCTAAAAAAACACCCCTCGTACTGAAGGAGGGGTGATGCCCTAGGATATCAGACATCGACGCTCGGAGGGCCTCCTGTGGCCCCCCGACAACGTTCGACAATGAGGCCCCCCGGGGGTCTCTCTAGGACCGTTGCTTTACCTTTTCCCAATCCGCGAGGAACTGCTCGATGCCCCGATCCGTCAGCGGGTGCTTGGCCAGACTCTGCATCACCGACCACGGCATGGTCGCAATATCCGCACCGATCTCCGCGGACTGGACCACGTGAATCGGATTACGAATGCTGGCGACGAGAACCTCCGTTGGGAACCCGTAGTTGGAAAAGATCTGTACGATTTGCTCGATCAGCTCCATCCCCGGAGTTTGAATATCGTCGAGACGACCCACAAAGGGCGAGACCATCGAGGCGCCAGCTTTCGCCGCCATCAGCGCTTGGATGGGTGAAAAAATCAGCGTGCAATTTGTCTTCACGTCCTGCTCGGAGAGTGTCCGGATGGCTTTCAACCCCTCGATACACATGGGGATTTTGACCACGATGTTTTCCGCGACCTTGGTCCATTCGAGACCTTCGCGCACCATGCCCTCAGCCTCGAGACTGATGACTTCCGCACTCACGGGGCCGTCTACGATCTTGCAGATCTCCCGCATGATATCCGCGGGGCTCCCTTCCTCCTTGGACAGTAGGGTGGGATTGGTGGTGATGCCGTCGAGCAAGCCGACCGTGGCCGCTTCGCGGATATGCGGCACGTGGGCCGTGTCCAAGAAGAATTTCATGATTACTGTACCTCCAGAAGACCGGCCTCGGGTGGGCGATCGATGTGGGGAAGCTTCTCCACCCGGAGAGGATCGTCAAGCTTTTTCAGCAGTTCCTCGACGGTTTGGCCCGTAGGCGGGTAACGGAGCCCCGGACGGAGCTCCACCAGCGGCTCCAGCACAAAACGACGCGACTCCACACCCGCGTGAGGGAGGCAGAGCCCGGGCAGATCCAAGATAACATCATCGTAGAAAAGGAGGTCGAGATCCAATGCCCGCGGCGCCCAGCGTTCTGGGGTCGGTTCGCGACCGAGCTTCTGTTCCAATGCCTTCAGCTCCCGCAGCAGCCATTCGGGCTCGAGCGAGACATCGAGCTCCGCGACCGCATTTACGTACCAGGGTTGGTCGGCATCTCCCAGGGGCTCCGTGCGATACAAAGATGAGGCGCGCAGCGACCCCAAGCATCGTAGTTCGCAAAGAGCCCGCTCGACCTGTGCAATCGGATCGCCGAGATTCGCGCCCAGCCCGATGTAAACGCGGTGGGTCACGGATCCCGGTCCTCAGGAATTTCCTCTTCGGTGCGCTGACTGATGATTTCCAACATCAACAACGCGACACCACAAACGATCGCACTATCGGCGATATTAAAATCCGGATACGTGAAGCTGCCAAAGCGAAACTGCAGAAAGTCGACGACCTCGCCGCGCGTCATTCGATCGATCAGATTACCGATCGCGCCCGAAAGAATCAGTCCCAATCCCAGCGCGGAAAGTGAATCCCGCTCGTCAAGGCCGCGATAGAACGAACCGATCAACCCGAGCGCAATCAACGTGAGTACGATGAAGATCTCTTTGGGTGCACCACGCCAAAGCCCAAACGCCATCCCTGGATTGCGCGCATGGGTCAGGTGAAAGAAACCATCGATCACGACGATCGGCTCGATCGCTGAGATGTTCTCATCGACCCAATGCTTGCTGATCTGGTCGAGCGGCAAAATCACCACAAACGCGATCAGGAGCGCTTTCAGTTTTGGCTTCATTCAGGGCTCCCTCTACCGGCCAGCAGATAGTCCGCTCGGCGCGATCCCTTCAGCCTCATTTTTTAGCGTTTCCGCACGATCATGCTCGCCGAGTCGAAGATGAGCCTCTGCGCGCAAGCGTAAAACGCGCGCGGCCCAACGCGTATTGGTCGGCTCGATGGTTTTAAACAGCAACTGCCCCTGTTCAAAATTCACCAACGCAAGGCGCGGATCTGATTCTTCGAGCGCGAGCCGACCCAGCTGTACAAACGCGTAAGGGTTCTGTCCGTCGATCCGCAGCGCGCGTGTGATCAAAGCACGTGACGTGCGAAGGTCTCCGCGCGAGCGTGCCTGCTCAGCATCGCGCACCAGTAGCACCGACGTACGGCGCTTACCATCGGTCGATTGTTCGGCGGCATCCTCAAGGGTGAGCGGGCCGAACGCGCGCGGCGTTGAGATGCATGCCAGCACAGTCAACGAAACCAAGGCCCAAACTCGCATCAAGTTCCTCGCATCAGCCAGTCAAATAATCGATCCAATGGGCGTGTGGGCGATCCCGAACAACTTTCGACCGGCACGGTGCCTTCCAAAAAGATTTCAAGCTCACCGCGACAACCCGCACCACCCCGTAACCCGGTCGCGGCATCGATCGCCACCCATTCCAGACCGCTAGGCTGCACGAAGACGGCGCTGGTGTCGACGTGATACTTGTGCAGAAAATCCGCAACGATAGGCAGCGCGGCGACCGAGCCCGGAACGCCCAAACTACCCTCGTCATCAAAGCCAACCCAAACAGCGACCAGCAACTGCGGTGTGAAAGCAACAAACCACGCATCACGAAAGCCGTTGGTCGTACCCGTCTTTCCGGCAATCGGACCTGTCACGCCGCGGTCGCGCAGTCCGCGGCCAGTTCCACGATCGACCACACCTTGCAATAGCGATGTCACGAGAAACACTTCCTCCGGCGCGAAGGCGCGTTTGAAAGCGATCTGTTTTTGCTCGAGCACATTGCCGGCGTCGTCCATCACTTCTTGGTAACTACGAACCAGCGGTACGGTGCCTCCCGTTGCGATCACCGCGTAGGCGCGTGCAACCTCGAGCAGCGCGACCTCAAACGAGCCAAGCGCAAGACTGGGTAGGGGTCTCAGCGGACTCACAAACCCCATGCGGCGTGCGGTCGCGACGATCTTCTCCGGGCCGACCGCAATACCGAGTCGCGCAACCGGCACGTTGAGGCTCAACTCGATCGCGTCGCGTAAACGCACCGAGCCGCGGAACTCGTCGTCGTAATTGGTCGGTACCCAATCACCGGTGGGCCCCGGTACCAAGAGCGGTTCGTCCTGCAGTATCGTGGCCAGCGTAAAGCGGCGATTCGGATCGTCGCTGCGCGCTAACGCTGCAAGTGCGACAACGGGCTTAAAGATGCTGCCCGGTTGTCGACGCATCTGGACCGCACGATTGAATTGACTCTGCCCATACCGACGTCCACCCACCATCGCGAGAATTTCACCCGTACGCGGCGCTAACACGATCATCGCCCCCTGCAACGGAGACGACTCGCGTTTCAGTTTCGGGAAGTCCGCTTCGAGTCGCGCGAGGCCGTTGCGCACGGCATCACGTGCGATGACCTGAGCGTGTGCATCCAGCGTCGTAAAAACCGAGAGCCCTTCGGACGCGAGAATCTCCTCACCATATTCGGCAACGAGATCGCCGCGTAAGAAATCAAAAAAGTACGGTGCGGGATTATCGTCAGGAAGAAACGCTCGAACGCCCAGTTTTTCATTGGACGCTTCGGCGAGCAGCTCATCACTGACCCAGCCTTCATCGTGTAGCAATTTCAAAACCAAGTTACGCCGCGTTATCGCACGCTCTGGATGCAATTTCGGCGAATACAAGTTGGGGCCTTTGATCATGCCGGCGAGCAAACCGATCTCGCCGAGAGAAAGGTCGCTGATCTCCTTCGCGAAGTAGTAACGGGCCGCTTCACCCATGCCATGAATCGCAACCGCGGTACGTTGTCCCATGTAGACTTCGTTGAGATACGCCTCAAGAATCTCCGGCTTACTATGACGCCACTCCAAAAGCAGCGACATCACGGCTTCGCGAAGCTTGCGTACGAAGGTCCGCTCCGACGTGAGATAGAAATTCTTAACCAACTGCTGGGTCAGCGTGCTGCCACCTTGCACCACGCGACCCGCACGAAGGTTCGCCAGAAACGCGCCCGCGATACGGCGAAAATCGATCCCACTATGGTCATAGAAACGGCGATCTTCGACCGCGAGCACGGCAGTGATGAGAAGCTCGGGCACATTCTCGATCGAAATGATGCGGCGGTCCTGACGGTCTTGATCGTGAAACGCACCCACGCGCTCGGGTTCGAGCATCACACTGTCGAGACTCCGTCCCTCACCATCTCGAATTGACGCCACCCGGCCGGCGGGGTTCAGGCTGAGGACTACGTGACGCGACCCCGTCTGCCCTTGGGGATAACGGAACGCACGTAATCCGAGCTGAATCTCCTGCTCCTGCCAGACGTACTCGCCGGGAGAGAGGGATTCGACCTCACCGGGGTGGTAATTGAGTCGGCTCAATCGCGTTTGCAGCGCAGCCGCGGCAACGTCGAGGCCGGGATACAACTCAAACGGCACCGAATAGACGGCCGATGGGATCGAGAACAACCGACCCTGAAAGCGCGCCTCCACGAAGGTATCTTGCGCGCGCACCCAGACGATCGCCCAGGCGGCCAATATCAGCGCGATCACGACGGCTGGGACAATGATTTTGGCTGCTTTCACGCGCACAACGTAATCCCTTCCCCACCGTTTGGCCGCCCACGGGCGCGGTAAGCTAAGATTGGGCTGTGACTGAGAAAATTCGAAAAGCCTGGGGCGGCCGATTCCGTAAGGCGGCCGATCGTTTATTGGAGCGTTTTTCCGCTTCCGTGCACTTCGACCAGAAGCTCTGGGCGCAGGATATCCGGGGCAGCATCGCCCATGCGCGCATGCTGGGACGCCAGGGGATCATCGATAAGACCGAATCCGAGCAGCTGATTCAGGGACTGGAGCAGGTGGGACGGGAACTCGCCAAGGGCGAATTCGTCTTCGATCCCGCGGCTGAAGACATCCACATGAACATCGAAAAACGACTCTTCGAGGTCGTGGGTGAGGTGGCGGGCAAACTCCACACCGGTCGCAGCCGCAACGACCAGGTTGCCACAGATTTACTGCTCTGGATGCGGGATCAGACGGTCGAGATTCGCGCGGCCCTGTTGGGCTTACGCCAGACTTTGATCGAACGCGCCGAGCAAAGTATCGATGTGGTGCTGCCGGGCTACACCCATCTGCAACGCGCGCAGCCGGTGCGACTCGCGCATCATTGGCTTGCGCATGCATCCGTGCTCGCACGGGATGACGGACGGGTTCGCGATGCCGCCGCGAGAATGCGGCATTCACCCCTCGGCTCCGGCGCGTTGGCAGGGACCACGCTATCCCTCGACCGCGAAAGCACGGCCCGCGAACTTGGTTTTGACGCACCGACTGCGAATAGCCTCGATGCGGTTTCGTCCCGCGACGCGGCGCTCGAACTCTTGGCCGCGCTCGCGATCATCATGACGCACCTGAGTCGCCTCTCGGAAGAGCTGGTGCTTTGGAACACCACCGAGTTCGGTTTCATCGAAATGGATGACGCATTCGCGACCGGTTCCAGCTTGATGCCGCAGAAGAAGAATCCCGACGTGCCCGAACTCGTGCGCGGAAAGTCAGGGCGCGTGATTGGTGATCTAGTGAGTTTGCTCGTCACGCTGAAGGGCTTGCCCCTATCTTACAACCGAGATCTTCAAGAGGATAAGGAACCGCTCTTTGACGCGGTCGAAACCACGACCCTCTCGCTTGAAATCTTGTCTGCAACATTGCGCACACTGCGGGTCAATCGCGAGCGCATGGCGGAAGCGGCTTCGGACCCGATGTTGCTCGCAACCGATCTTGCGGAGTATCTGGTTGAGCGCGGCGTGGCGTTCCGTGAGGCACACGGCATTGTCGGCGATATCGTGCGCCATGCGGTGGATGCAAACACGCCGCTTTCCGCGCTCTCGCGCGAGACGCTTCTCGGTTTCCATGCCGCATTGGATATCGAACCGAGGGAATTCTTTGCGGTCGAACGCTCGCTCGAAGCGCGATCGCTCACCGGGGGTCCTGCGCGCGAGGCCGTCGAGCGCACGTTGGAATCGCTGAAGTCTGACGCTGCAGCAACCGCGGCAGAGATTGAGGAGACACGGGGATGAGATGCGCAGCCGTTCTACTGGTCCTAACGCTGGGCGTCTCCGCCTGTGGTCTCTACGGTCCGCCGATTCGTGCCCACGAACCAGATGAGGACCACCTCTACTACGACCCCAACCAACCCTCTGCCGCGCCGGCACCGGAGCCCACGAGTACGCCATGAGTTATCAAGAGGTCCTCACGCGCCGAAACGGTGCGCTTTTTTTCGAAGACATCCCGCTTGCTCGGCTCGCGGCTGATTTCGGTACGCCGCTCTACGTCTACAGCCGGCGTGCGCTATTGGAGCGCGCGGATCGCATGTTGACTGCCTTCGGCGACCGGCCGCATATCGTCGCCTACGCGATCAAAGCCAATATGAACTTGGCCGTCGTACGAACATTCGTAGAACGGGGTTGCGGCGTGGATGTGACCTCACGCGGCGAATTGGAGCGCGCACTCGCCGTGGGAGCGGATCCGTCCAAGATCGTTTACTCCGGCGTCGGCAAACGTGCCGACGAAATCGACCGTGCACTCTCAGCTGAGATCCGCATGTTCAACGTGGAATCGCTTGAAGAACTCAGTATCATCGACCAACGCGCAAAAGCACTGGGCAAAATCGCGCCCATTTCGTTTCGCTTGAATCCCGATGTCGATCCGCAAACGCACCCGTACATCTCCACGGGGTTGAAGACTTCGAAGTTCGGCATTCCGATCGAATACGCGTCAAAAGCGTATTCACAAGCCAAGTCGCTCGCGAATATTCGCGTGGTTGGAGTCGATTGCCATATCGGTTCGCAGATCACGTCGCTTTCTCCATTTAAGGACGCGTTACTGAGAATTAAAAGCGCGGTACTGCAGCTTCGCGAAGAGGGTCACGCGATCGAACTCATCGACATCGGTGGCGGGCTCGGGGTCGAGTATTCGGGAAACGACAATCCCCCGAGCGCCGAGGAATACGTCGACACCGTCTTGGAAGTCGTCGGCGGCTTCGACGCGACCCTCGTCTGTGAACCCGGCCGCTCGCTCACGGCGGGCGCAGGCATCTTTGTAACGCGCGCTCTCTACCGCAAAATCACGGAAGACCGCCGTTACTTGGTCGTCGATGGCGGCATGAACGACCTGCTGCGTCCGGCACTTTATGACGCGGAAATGAGAATCGAAGTCGATCCCCATCGCGATGGCACGAATGAAAACTGGTACGTCGTAGGTCCCGTTTGCGAATCGAGCGATTGCTTCGCGAAAGATCGATCGTTACCACCCATCGAACCCGCAGATCTGTTAGCCATCCGCGACGCAGGCGCTTATGGGTTCGCAATGAGTTCCTTCTACAACGGCCGTCCGCTCTGTGCCGAAGTCATGGTGCAGGGCGATCGTGCCGAAGTCGTGCGTCGTCGCCAGACGATTGAAGAAACCTGGGGTGGCGAATCCATCCCGGACTGGGGCGAGTAATGCGCGTAGCCTTTAGCAAGATGCACGGCGCCGGAAATGACTTCGTCGTTGTTAACTGCTTAGAAGGTGACCCCGTCGAAGACTGGAGTCGCTTCGCACGCTTCGCCTTGGATCGTCATCTGGGAATCGGTGGCGATCAGCTCCTGCTGGTACAACCCTCGCATGACGCGGATTTCACCATGGGGATCCGCAACGTGGATGGCAGCACCGCGGAGATGTGCGCCAACGGTATTCGTGCCTTCCTTAAGTACGTGTATGACAAGGGGCTCACGAATCAGCGCGCCATCAGCGTAGAAACGCTCGCGGGAATTGTGAAACCACGCTTCGTCGAAAACGATTTGATTGAAATCGAGATGACGGTTCCCGTTTTGGAGCCCACGAAAATTCCGACAAATCTCCAGGGCGACATTCCGCTGCGAGAGGTAAAGCTCGAGGCTCTTGGCCAGGAGTACCTCGTCACGCCGGTTTCCATGGGCAACCCGCATTGCGTCATCTTCATGGACGAGATCGAGAACATTCGAATGCACGACCTTGGGCCCGCGATCGAGAACCATCCCGCGTTTCCCGCGCGCACGAACGTTGAGTTCGTCACGGTACGCAGTCGAAACGAGCTGACCCAGCGCACCTGGGAACGCGGTACCGGCGAAACGCTTGCCTGCGGCAGCGGTGCCTGCGCGGTGGGTGTCGCAGCGATTTTGACCGGACACACGGACCGCGAGGTGCAAATTGAGCTTCGAGGTGGCATTCTCGAAGTCCGCTGGCCCACCAATGACTCCACGGTCTGGTTGCGTGGACCCGCGACACATGTCTTCGGCGCGGAGATCGAATTCAAATGAGCTTCACAGGCAACCTCACAGCCATCGTCACGCCGTTCCACAGTGACGGCTCACTCGACCTCGATACGCTGACGAGCCTCGTCGAATGGCAGATCGAATCAGGTGTGCAGGGCCTGGTGCCCTGCGGCAGTACGGGCGAAGCCGCGACGCTCTCCCACGAAGAGCATGTCGAAGTCGTGCGCCACGTGGTCTCTGTAGCCGCGGGCCGGGTTCCCGTGGTGGCCGGCGCGGGTTCCAACTCGACGCGCGAAGCGGTTTCATTGAGCCGTGAAGCCAAGGCCGCAGGTGCCGATGCCGCGCTGCTGATTTCGCCGTACTACAACAAGCCTACGCAGGAAGGCATCTTCGAGCATTACCGCGCGGTCGCGGAGGAATCCGGTCTACCGATCTTCATCTACAACATCCCGGGTCGAACCGCGTCACGCATTGAACCTCAAACACTCGCGCGACTATCGCGCGTACCGGGAATCGCGGGCTATAAGGAATGTGGTGGGGACTTCACCAACACCGCTGCGACAAAACTCGCTGCGGCCGATGACTTTCTGCTGTTTTCCGGCGACGACGCCATCACCTTGCCACTGCTCGCGCTCGGCGCAGATGGTGTGATCAGTACCATCGGCAACTTAGTTCCCGATCAAATGACCGAACTCGTGAGCGCATTCAAGGGCGGCAACCTGGCACGCGCGCAAGAGATTCATTTTCGCTTGCTACCGTTGATGCAAGCGCTCGGACTCGAGACCAATCCCATTCCGGTGAAAACTGCGCTGCAGCTGATGGGACGGATCCCCGACGCCACCATGCGCCTGCCCCTGACCGCGATGCAGAAGACGCACATCGACACGCTCGAAGCCGCACTCGTACGGTTGCAGCTCCGATGACACGCGTACTCGTCAACGGCGCCGAAGGTCGTATGGGTCGAGCGGTGCTCGAAGTCGTCGCAGGCGATCCCGATCTCCAAGTCGGCGCCGCACTCGAACGTGCCGGCCACCACGCCCTGGGTCGCGAGGTTTCCACCGGCATCAAACTCGGTTCCGACATCGACGCGGCACTCGCCGCGAGCGATGTCGTGATCGACTTCACTTTGCCCGAGAGCACCTTGGCCTTAGTGGAAGCCGCCGCGTCACGCGGCGTACCTCATGTGATCGGCACCACGGGTTTCGACGCCGCCGGACTCGCGCGCATTGAAGCGGCCGCATCGCGTGTTCCCATCGTCATGGCCGCAAACTTCTCGCTCGGCGTGAACGTATTGATCGACCTCGTTGCTGCGGCCGCCAAGCAACTCGCCGACTACGACCTCGAAGTTCTCGAGATGCATCACAGCCGCAAAGTCGACGCGCCCAGCGGCACCGCGTTGCGACTTGCACAAGCCGCGGCAGACGCGCGCGGCGTCAGTCTCGACGAAGAAGCCGTCTACCATCGCGAGGGCAACACCGGCCCGCGCGAAACCGGCAGCATCGGCATGCAAACGCTTCGTGCCGGCGACAGCGTCGGTGAACACACCGTCTACCTCGCGGGCCCTGGCGAACGCATCGAACTCAGCCACCGCGCGCTCTCACGAAGCAACTTCGCCAGCGGCGCCGCGCGCGCGGCCAAGTGGCTCATCGGCCGTAAGTCCGCCCTCTACTCCATGCAGGACGTCATCAAGGGTTAGCTTGGAGCATCATATGGCATCCGAATCAAACCCCATTTCGCAGGTGCCAAGTCTTTGGACGGGACAGGTTTTTCATTTCCTCGCGTTGAGCGCGCTTCTCTTACTGACTGGATTTGCGTGGCAAGCCATGGGTGCGCCGTCTCCAATCGCCTTTTGGATCGCAATCGCGGTCCCCATCGCGCATCAACTCTTCGTTTGGATGACTTGGCGAACGCAGCTTCAACGACGGCACAATATGTCGTTCTCAGTATATCTTCCGATCTTCATGAGCTTCTTAGCGGGGCGCGCGTTATCCCTGATCGCGCTGGGTTGGTTCGATCGCGAAAGTTTGAAGCTAAGTGCGTCACCACAAATCGTGCTTACCGCCCTTTTGGCAATTCCATCGCTCTATGCAATGTACAGCGTCGTTCGCTACTTCGGATTTGCACGTGCCGCTGGTGGCGACCATTTTGATCCCCGTTATCGCGACATGCCATTGGTCAAAGACGGAATTTTCAAATTCACCAGCAACGGCATGTACGCCTACGCATTCATGACTTTCTGGGCGATCGCGATCGCGTTCAACTCACTCGCAGCGCTCTGGGTTGCCGCCTTTAGTCACGTCTATATATGGATCCACTTCCACTGCACCGAAAAACCGGACATGGCCGCGCTCTACCCTACACGGGCATCATCAGCGACAGAATAAATCTCTACGCTTTCGGTGCGCGCACAGTCACGAGCGCTATTTGGCGATCGTGCACACGGGCCAATGTTAGCTGGGCCACCAACGCCCCAATCAGAGCAAGAAACATATCCCATTGCGTATCCCACACATCACCCTGTGTACCAAGGAATGCCTCGGCGGATTCGCCACCCGCGATGGCCGTCCACCACTCAATGAATTCGTAGATCGCACTGAAGGCCAAGCACATGGAGGCCACGATCACGAAGAGCCACTTCCCAGGCTTTAGTGGGGAACGTCGGATCAAGACCTCACGCAAGAGGATCGCCGGGACGAAGCCCTGCACGAAATGGCCCAATCGATCGTAATGGTTCCGCTCGAGATCGAGGAGGTCCTGTACCCAGGATCCTACCGGAACTTGTGCATAGGTGTAGTGGCCCCCCACGATCAGAATCATCGCGTGAACCAGCAGCAACCAGCCCAGAAGTGGCGTCAAAGGAAATCGCCGATGCGTGGCAAAGAGCAGTGGAATCCCAATGAGCACGGGCGCGACCTCAAGGAACCAGGTAAAACGATCATAGGGTTGCACGCCAGAAATGATTACGGAGATCAGCGCGACCGCAGCGATGACGATTAACTGCGTCCGTTTCAAAAACCCACCCCCTAAGATGATCCGCCGCCTAACGTTTCAGCCACACACCTGCAGCCGTGACAAGTGGTGTCGAAGTTTGCATCGGAAAGATTCTAGCAGCCGCAGTCATGGAGCGGAGGTCAGCAGACGCCGGGCAGGATAGCGAGCGTGCAAAGTCGCGAGTGTGCACGGTCGCAAGCGCGGCTTGTTAGACATCAGGCCACCTCTAACTCCGTAGTGGCTGTGTATGATCTCGTAGCCAGATGAGGAACTCCTCGCGCGTCACTCGACCATCTGCCAAATCTAGGATCAGTTTCTCCTGATCTTCGACCGACGCTTGGATGTCGTGGCCGTTCAGAATCAAAAAAGTCTCCACAGCGGCATGGCCTACACGCTTGTTCCCATCGACGAACGGATGGTTGGAGATGAGTGAGAACCCAAGAGCTGTGGCTTTCTCGATGAGCGATGGATAGAGCTCTTGGTTTTCGTACGCCATCGAGGGCTGGGCGACCGCGGATTCGAGTGCGCCAAGATCTCTGATTCCTTGGCTCCCACCCGCCTGCTCGACCACGCGCCGATGCAGCACCAGAATCTCGGCGATGGAGAGATACCGCATCAGCTGAGTCGCTGGTATAGCTCCTGGTTCTTCTGGAGCACGCGATCAACTGCAGCCTCAAAGTCCTCGTCTGGGTGATTTAGCAAATCGGAAACCATCGCCCGCGCGAGATCCTCTGGACGAACGCCGAGGCGCTCCGCTTCCGCCTGAAGGCGGGCCACCTGATTGTCTGGAAGATCGATTGAAATCACCATGCGCTGATTTTATCCGATTCTGAGCTTCTCGGCTCGCAACCAGTTAGCCCTGATGTCTAACGGTTCGGCCGCTCAGCTGCGGCCGTCAGTAGTGATGTTGAGATTGCATCGGGAAGAGTCTAGCAGCCAAGATGTGAGGAGTGGGGCCGGCAGGCACCGTGCTCGGTTGATGGGATGGACTCCTTCCGCAGCTCGCTCGGCATCGAGTGTGCCAGAGTTGCTTTGCACCCTGGAAAGCGCCAGGGAGAAGGAGTCCACGGATGTATTCTAGAACGATTGCGATCGATTTAGCCAAGTCGGTGTTTGA
>JAJDAK010000045.1 GCA_029261895.1 Deltaproteobacteria bacterium | reverse complement strand
GTTCTCAAGCTCAGCTTGAGAACTGCAACTTTTTAACCAACGTCCCCATTAATTGCACCTTCAACCAACGTCCCCAACCCTCTCTTTAATTGCAGTTAGCTACGACCACATCGCACCACGTTGTAGCGTCGATGCGGTTCCAACCTCCAGTGCGAGTCGTACCGCGTGAGCGAGCGACTGTCCGCGGGCGAGTCCAACCGCCAAGCCGCCCGCGAAGGCATCGCCCGCTCCCGTGGTATCGACCGGTGTAACTTTTGTAGTGGGTATCGCTTCGAATCCGGTCGGTGATACCCAAACACAACCCTGGGCACCCATGGTGACAAACACGTCGCCCTGTGTGCGTTCGCGCAGCCGTCCGCCTGCGGCCGCTGCTGATTCAACGTCTTCCACGACGATCCCCGTAAGCGCCTCAGCCTCCAGTTCATTGGGTAATAGGACATCGACCCTGCGCAGTAGCGCATCCGGCAACTCACGAGCCGGTGCGGGATCGAGAATCGTTGTTAGATGATGTTGCTTCGCGAGATCAAGCGCGGTCTCCACCGTTTCCACTGGCAGTTCGAGTTGTACCAACAGCACGCCGGAAGCGCGGAAGGCACCAATCGCATCGAGAACGTTCTCAGGTGTGACTTCTCGATTCGCTCCGGCATCGACCGTAACTGTGTTCTGTCCACTCTGTCGATCGACCACGATCAACGCGAGCCCGGTGGATGAACCCGCCAGCCGCGCAACGCCGCTGGTGTCGACATCCGCGTCAGCGAGCGCGCGCTCAGGGATCTCAGCAAACTCGTCATCGCCCAGGCGTCCCACCATATGGACACGTCCGCCAAGACGGCTCGCCGCGATGCACTGGTTGAGTCCCTTGCCACCCGGGCCCAAGACGCGGTCCGTCGCGCGGACGCTTTCGCCCGGACGCGGAATCCGACTCGCTTGGACGGAGATGTCCACATTCAGGCTACCTACGACGACGATATTTCGCATACTCGCCATTCTAGTCGGCACTTGGCAGAAAATCCCCGACCGCGTAAGAAGGAGTCGTGGGTTCACAGTTCGTCCAAGTCGCTCTCCCAGTGCCGGTCTTTCGTACGTACGAGTATGAGATTCCGTCGGGTATGGAGGCCGAGCCGGGCGTTCGGGTCCTGGTCCAATACGGCAGCCGACAGCTTTCGGGAATCGTCGTTGAGATTTCGGACCAAAGCGGTCGCGCGGGAGAGACGAGGGCACGCAGCGTGTTGCAAGTCTTGGACGCGTCACCGGTGATCGGTGCGGAATTGCTCGAGGTCATCCTGCAAGCCGCGGTGGAAACCCTCTGCCCGCCAGGAATTGCATTGCAGGCAGCGGTTCCTCCGGGTACAGCGCCAAGGCCAGGTCGCCGCGTGCGCCTCATGGAAGCGGGACGTCGTGCGCTGGAGCGCGGCGAAGCCAAGGGCACGCTCGGTCAGGTGCTCTGGTCCCTCGGCAAGAACGACCTAGCGGAGCAAACCTTGAAACGGCGTTTTCCGGCGGCGGTTCCAATGCTCTCACGTTTGCAGAAGCTGGGTTGGATTCGCATTGAATCCACTACAGAATCGCCGCGTGTCAGTGTGAAGACGGAAAGATTCTATTTCATACCCGATTCGGTTGATCCCGAAGCAGCACGAACCGAACTCAAGCGCTCACCCAAGCGACTGGAAATTTTTGAGGATCTACAGATTCAATCGCAGCCACTCGCGGCGACGGATCCGCTACGAGCGCTGGTTCGTAAAGGTTTGGTTCAATTCGAAGACCGAGAGGTGTGTCGAAACGTCGTCGATGCTGCGATAGACCAAGCCTCCGCCGAGTTCCAGCTAACACCGCATCAGCATGAGGCGGTTCAAGAGATCGTGGAAGCGGTAAACGCCAGTCACGATCGGACGTTTCTACTCTATGGCATCACGGGGAGTGGCAAGACCGAGGTTTACCTTCGCGCTGCAAATGAAACGTTAAAGCGCGGTCGTGGATTGATCGTTCTCGTGCCCGAAATATCGCTCACGCATCAATTGGTGGATCGTTTTCGCGAACGCTTCGGAGAACGCGTGGCCGTGCTGCATAGCGGACTTTCCGATGGTGAACGCTTCGATCAATGGCGTGGCATCCGCGCGGGTGAATATCCGATCGTCATCGGCGCCCGCTCGGCAATATTCGCCCCGCTGGATGATCTCGGCATGATCGTGATCGACGAAGAACACGACGGCGCGTACAAGAGCGAAGAAGGTTTTCGTTACCACGCGCGCGACTTGGCGATGCTGCGCGCGCGTGTGGCGCGTTGCCCGCTCATCCTCGGCTCTGCAACGCCCGACGTTGAAACCGCTTATCGTTCACAGACGGGTGAAATCGAGCGACTCACCTTGCCCGAGCGCGTGGAGAAGCGGCCACTTCCCAAAGTCGAAATCGTCGACATGGAAAAAGAACCCATGCGCCGCGGTCGTCGACCGTTGCTTTCTCGAGCGTTGCGACACGCGATGGCAAGCACGCTAACCGCGGGTCGGCAGATCATTCTGTTCTTGAATCGCCGCGGTTTCGCAACCTCGGTCTATTGTTTTTCATGTGGCTACGCGATTCGATGTAAACACTGCGATATCACCCTGGTCTATCACGCCACGACCAAGGGTGAGAATCATGAAAATCCCAACCAGGGTGAACTTCGTTGTCACTACTGTGGTTATGTTGAAGAACCGTCGCCCCGTTGTCCTAACTGTAAGAGTCCCGAAGGGGGCCTTTCCGGTTTTGGTACTGAGCGCTTACAGGAAGAGGTCGAGAGCCTATACCCACATGCACGTGTGGGTCGACTGGATCGCGACACCTCCTCGCGCAAGGGTGAGCAGCGTCGCATTCTCGGAAGTTTTCATCGCGGTGATCTCGATATCCTGGTTGGCACCCAGATGGTTGCGAAAGGTCACGATATTCCTGGGGTCACGCTTGTGGGGGTCGTCTGCGCAGACCTGGGGATGCACTTTCCGGATTTTCGGGCCGGTGAGAGAACATTTCAATTGCTCACGCAGGTGGCCGGTCGTGCGGGGCGCGGAGTGGACCCGGGTCAGGTTGTGATTCAAACGTTCTTGCCCGACCACTACGCGATTGCTTTGGCCAAGACGCATGACTACCCAAGTTTTTATCGCGAAGAACTCAAACGACGCCGCACGCATGGCTATCCACCCTTTCGTTGGATCGGGCAGCTGCAGATTTCAGGTGCCGATCCGGACGCGGTTGAAGCGGCCGCGCATCAACTGGCGGCGAGAGCGGAAACGGTGCCTCTCGGCGATGTGGATCAACAGGCGATCGAGATTCTGGGTCCCGCGCCCGCACCCTTGGCGCGTATCCGCGATGTCTACCGTTGGCAGCTCCTGGTCTTAGGGGAGCGTCGCCAAATACTTTCGGTTCTCAGCGTCTTACGCGACGAGCGGAATGTGGCCAGCGGCATCAAGCTCCGGGTGGATCCGCGCCCCCTGCAGATGCTATGACTCTTCGCCAAGATGTTGCTTGAAGTCCTGAAATTCCCCGACGCGCGCCTGCGCGATAAATCGCTTCCTTTGGAAAAAGGCGATATCGACGATGTCCTGCGTGAGCTCGCCCAGAGTATGGGTGCGACGATGTATGACGAACCGGGGATCGGTCTTGCGGCACCCCAGGTGGGGGTGCACAAGCGCCTCATCGTGATGGACGTCGATTGGACGGAAAGCGAAAGAGACTTACGCATTCTTATCAATCCGGAGATCGTGCATCGGGAGGGCGAGTACCTTTCCAAATCCGAAGCGTGTCTTTCAGTGCCCGACTACTCAGCCGATGTCGATCGAGACGCGCGTGTGATCGTTCGCGCGTATTCGCTCGATTGGGAAGAAGTTGAATTCGATTGTGAAGGACTCGAAGCGGTTTGCTTCCAGCATGAGATCGATCATCTCGATGGCGTTCTGTACATCGATCGCATCAGTAAGCTCAAACGAGATCTCTATGTTCGCCGGCGCAAGAAGCTGCTACGTCGCGAACAAGAGGATGACAACCCTCCGTCACCGTACTAGCGACAGGGCGAGCCTATGTCTAACTCAGCCTCGCTGCGTGTTCTATTTCTTGGAACGCCGGACTTCGCGGTTCCGTCGCTGCGTCGCATTCATGAAAGTCGACACGAAGTCGTTGGCGTGATCTCACAGCCCGATCGCCCGCGCGGTCGCGGCCGCCAATGGGTAGCGACACCGATCAAGGCTGAAGCGACTCGCTGCGAACTTCCTTTGTTTCAACCTGAAAGGATCGGCGATCCGAACGCTCTCGCGTGGGTGAAAGAACGCGGTGTAGACATCGGTGTGGTCATTGCGTTCGGTCAGTTCATTCCGAAGTCCGTGCGTGACTTGCCACGCGAACGCATGATCAACGCGCATGCGAGTTTGCTGCCGCGTCACCGCGGCGCCGCGCCCATTCAATACGCGTTGCTCGAAGGTGATCCGCAGACGGGCGTGACGATTATTCGTGTCGAAAAGGAGATGGACGCAGGTGACGCATGCCTGTATCGATCCCTCGAAATCACACCTGGCGAAAGCGCCGCTGATCTCAGCGGGCGCCTATCGGAGCTCGCTGCCGAGACCTTGGTTGAAGCGCTCGATCGGATCGCCAGCGGAACCGCAGTCTTCGAGCCTCAGCCCACCCAGGGCATCACGCTGGCACCAAAACTTGGCAAGGACTTTGGACGGATCGATTGGAATCAAGGTAACACTTCGATTTTACAGCGAATTCAGGCCTCCACTCCTTGGCCAGCCAGTGATGTGCAGCTGCAAAATGCCGGGATTCGCCTCCGCTTGCTCGAGGTGCGAGAATGGGCCTCCGAAACCCCACCGCACGCTCGCCCCGGGACCGTTCATACAGAGGACGGTCGACTTGGGATCTCGACGTTAGACGGTTGGATCGAGGTGCTTAGGCTCCAGGTTCCCGGCAGACGCCCCGTCAGCGCTGCGGAATTTCTGCGCGGTCGGAATGTCTCAGCGGAAGAACGGGTCGAATCGCTATGAACAACGTTAAGACTGAATCGAACGACTCCGGTCGGGAACATTTCACCAATCGCAACTCGCGAGAGGTTGCCTGGCATGTGCTTTGTCGCGTCGATAGCGACCGAGCGTTTGCCGACCTGACGCTGCACGCCGCGTTGCGCGACTCTGAAATGGATCGTCGCGACCGTGCGCTCGCAACGGAACTCGCATACGGCGCGTTGCGTACGCGTGGGCGTTTGGATACCGCGCTACGTCAATGCTTAGACCGCGATATGAAGGATGTCGAAGTCAAGGTTCGCAATGTGCTGCGCTTGGGCGCCTACCAACTATTGTTCATGCGCAAAATCTCTGACCCTGTCGGCGTAGCGGAGACGGTAAAGCTCGCCAAGTCAATCGGACGAGAACGTGCGGCTGGATTCGTGAATGCAGTTTTGCGCCAAATGGTTCGCGGAAAAACTCAGCTCAAGTTCGCGAGTCTCAGTGAGGATCCACGCGAGCATTTAATCCAATGGGGCTCGTTGCCGCCGTGGTTGGCCGAACGTTGCATCGACGAGCTCGGCGTGGAAGACGCGGCTGCGTTCGCCGAGGTTTGCCTGACAACGCCCCCGCGATCGATTCGCGTGACGGACAAGGGCGACGTGGATGAAATTGCCAAACGCTTGCGCGGTCGTCGGTGTACGTATGCACCGCGCGGCATCGCCGCACTCGAAATGGATCCCATTCGCGATTCGGCGTTCGACCATGGTGAGATCACCGTGCAGGATGAAGCGTCACAACTCGTTGCACTGCTCTTGGACGCTCAACCCGGTGAAACCATCGTAGACACTTGCGCGGCCCCGGGTACCAAGACGGTTCAGATTGCGGAGCGGGTGGGGCCCAAAGGCGAAGTCATCGCGCTCGACATTCAGTCCGAGCGTCTCCGCTTGATCGGCGGTGCCGCACGGCGCCTCGGTGTATCGAATATTCGGATGCAGGAGCGCGATAGCTCCAAGAGTTTTGACCTGCAAGGCAGAGTTTATTTCGGGAAGATTCTGGTGGACGCGCCGTGTTCGGGGCTGGGTACGTTGCGCCGAAATCCCGATTTGCGCTGGCGCGCAACCGCCCGCGAGATCGAACGCCTCGCGGATCTCCAATTCGACATTCTCAGAACCGCGGCGCGTCACGTAGATCGAGACGGAGTGCTGGTCTACAGCGTCTGCACGTTTACGCGCGAGGAAACCAGCGGCGTGATCCGCCGATTTCTGGATAAGCATCGCGACTTCAAAGTCGACGATCCGCGTCCCATCCTGCCCGAATCGGTGCATCCTCTGGTCGAAGAGGATTTTTCGATCCGAACTTGGCCGCATCGGGATGGGTGCGACGGCTTCTATGCGGTACGCTTGGTGAGAACATGAGTCGTTTCAGCATCGCACCCTCCATCCTGGCCGCGGACTTCGGTCGCCTGGCCGAAGAAGTCGTGGCCGCGCAGGAAGCGGGTAGCGACTGGCTTCACGTAGACGTCATGGATGGCTGCTTCGTCCCCAACATCAGCCTCGGCCCCGACATCGTGGCCGCGATCTCCAAAGTCGCCCGCGTGCCGGTCGATGTACACCTGATGATCGTCGAGCCGGATCGTCACATCCCGCGTTTCGTCGATGCGGGTGCGACCGCAATCGGTGTGCACGTTGAAGCCTGTCCGCATCTGCATCGGACGCTTCAACTCATTAAGCGTGCCGGCGTGAAAGCGACGGTCGTGCTGAATCCCGCAACACCTGCCGAATCCATCCGCATGGTCATGCCCGATGTCGATCAGGTTTTAGTCATGACCGTGAACCCCGGCTTTGGCGGGCAAGCGTTCATTCGGGAAACGCTGCCAAAGATCGCCGAGATCCGTCGTTGGATCGATGAGAGCGGCAGAGACATTGATTTGATTGTTGATGGCGGTATCGCACTCGACACGGTTGAAGACGTCGCGCGTCACGGAGCCAATGTATTCGTCATGGGCTCCGCGTTCTTTAAGAGTGGGGACTACAAACGTTTCGTCAACGAAGTCCGCGCCAAACTCGAACCCTACGAAGACGGTGTCCCGCTTAATGTATAGATGCAATGCAAGCGAGCGAAGCTCGTGCGTCGATGGTACGCTAGATTGCAAGCGAGCACCGCTTGCGCGCAGCAGCGCAAAGCGCTGCGTAGTACTGTCGGGCCAGGACGCCCTGGCCCGGTCACAGTTTGTCGGGGCCCTTAGCTCAGTGGTTAGAGCATCCGGCTCATAACCGGTTGGTCCCTGGTTCGAACCCAGGAGGGCCCACCACTAACCAATTGATTTTGTTCGGGTTCGTTCTCGGAACCCTTGTCGGTGACGTGTCTGTCAGTTCGATTTTGCGGTTGTAGCACCCGGATGAGTGCGGTGTCTGCGAGTCGCGCGTAACGACGGGTCGAACTCGGGTGCGCGTGGCCTAAGAACTTCTGCAGTAGGCGTTCGGGGACACCGCGGCGAATCGCGTCGGTAGCGAAGCTATGCTTGGTGCCTTCATAGAGCGGTACGACTCGAACTTCAGCGTCTTCCGATGCTTGTTTCCAAATCGCTTGAAGCGTCTTGTGTGCGTAAGAGCGACCGGTGCGGGGGTTGGCAAAGAGGGGTTCACGGGTGAGGCGTCCAGCCTTCGGAACGTGCACTTCGATCCATTCGATCAGGTCTTCGGGAAGTGGTAGCCGTTTCGGCTTACCGGTCTTCGTGCCACGTACGGGCGATGTTACCGACTTTCCCTTGACGGCTTTGTCTACGGTAATCCAATCGTTGTGGTAGTCAGCGGCTTGTAGTGCACGAGCTTCACCGGGGCGGATTCCTAGGCGGGCCATCGCAAGGAAAATGCCGCGGTCGGCGTCTGGAATCGCGTCGAGTACGTCGTCCTGTTCTTCGGCCGATAGGATCTGCGGATCGTGTTCTTCAAGCTTTACCGACGGGAAATCTGGTCTCTCGCGAATCTCTCCGCGCTTGTGGATCCAAGTCACAAAAGCCCTGAAGTACCCCGCGTACGTTTGGCGACTCTTGGGTCCGAGTTGTCGGTCAGCCATCCACGCGATCCAATCTTCCATCACGCCGTAATTAAGCTCGTGAATGCTGATCTCATCGAAGAACGAAAAGTGATTGCCCGGTTTGATGAGCCGCTCGAGTTCACTAACAAACAAAGGTGAAAGCGTTCCTGCTTCACAATCTCGTTTGCGCATAGCGACCCACTTCTGGAGCCATGTCGGAACGAGATTTGGTTTGGCGTTTGCGGGCAGAAACTCCGCCAACACCTCATCGAGCGGTCTACCTTCCGCAACTTTCGATCGAATTGATTCGAGCACGCGCCGTGCAGTCTCTTCGTCGCGGATCCGAATCCCACGATGAGACCACACCCGTCCGTACGGACGAAAATCCAGATAAAACGCGCGCCCATCCGCTCGCTTCTCCGTTCGTATGCGTCCAAGCTTCCCCACGAGATGAAAAGCTGTATCACGATCGGCCGAACGAAGGGAAGCGAGTACGGATCGGAGGGTGGGGCGCGCCACTTCTTAGGCCCGCCCGGGCGATCTACGCGACGTTGGCGCGTCATGGAAGCCATACTCCGCCATCGCTCTAGTCCTCAGTAGCTGGCGGAGTATGTTGGTTCGGTAGTTCCCACCAGGACTCACCTTCAGGCCCAAAGCCTCTGCGCTTGGCGCAGATAGCGAGATTGATTTTTGCTCTCTCCATCGTCCGCCATCCAATTCCTTGAGATGCAGATACCTCTTCAAGTGCGTTTCGGGTTCGTGGCCCACTTTTCAGTTCGTCCAGAAGAAGTTGTTCCGCGCAGGAGAGCTTCGTAACCGTGTCGGACTTAGGTGCACCGAGTACGTCTTCCGCAGATAAGTCGGTCTCGCCGATCCATTCAATTCGAGACGCACCGTTCTTCCCCAGGGACAGGGAAAACTCTTGTGCTGGTGGGAACGCTGACACGTTGCTCTTGGTTATCGTCAGAACACGATGGTCTGGTATTTCGGGATGTTGCCCAAGAAGAAGGCCGACTCTCGCGGCAGCCACGATCCCTATAGAGCCACCGCCGCGATATAGTGCCTTGGCTCCCTCGCGTTTGTTGAGGTGGCGAATTACAAGGATTGCTGCCCCCGTGGATTCGGCCAGTTGCTTGAGATGAGCGAACAAGGATCGAATCGATTGATCTTTGTGAGCATCGATCTCTGATGAGAGAAACGCCGCAAGAGGATCAATCACAACGATGGCCGCGTTGGCTCTTCGAATTGCCTCTTCTAGTCCATCGATGTTCTTGGGGAAAGTTGGCAGCTCGAGAGCTCCGTTGCGATGGAGCCCGGAAAACACGAACACTCGTTCCATGTCTGCCTCCATCGCTTGAAGCCGCGGCTTGATCGTGTCCGCGATGTCGTCCTCTGCAGACATGAATAGGGCATTGTTTCTCGAGACCTTTGATCCATCCGGCATCAACGACCCCGTTGTTGTGCGGGCGATTAGATCTAAAGCAAATGTGGTCTTTCCAAGTCCAGGGTCCCCATCGAGCACCGAAACTTTGGCCCGTGGAATCCACCGGGGCCATAGCCACCGGATCTCCCGTGTTTGAACGTCGGACACTCGGGTCAGTTCGATTGAGCACTTGCTAACTGAATGTTGCTGCTCAACGATGCCAAGCCAGCGATAAGCTGCTCCGGTGATCTCTTCGCCTAGGATTTCGGTTAGCGTCGGGCCTCCTGTTGTCGGCTCCGCTCTATGGATTCTTCGAAAGGTCGTTTCGACATCACGGCTACGATCGGTGTGCTCTTCGTCGCCCCCGGCCTCTGCAACGGCGCAGACAAAGTCGACAGACTCACGTTGCGCCCAGCCGCCGCGCGCGAGGACTCCGCCAAGTGCGAGTGCAGCGTCGTGTCGCGATCCCGGATCGGGCCAGCGCTTTGCGAGCAGCGTTGCGGCGGCGAGCCTCCTGACTCCACTTTCCAGGTCCATTGCTTCGACCCGCGATGGACTACCGAGTTCCGACCATTCCAGGATGTCGGCGCCCAGCCTCGATGGCGGTACGACCGTCTGCGCGCCATCAGACCTTATCTCTACGAGCATCGATCCATCGATCGGATCCTTAAATCGTTGTGTGTTTACTGCGCCTGCTGCCGCATAAAAATAGTGCGACGTTCCCTTGTTACACCTGCCGTGCCGGAGACCCGTCGCCGGAAGAAATCGTAAAGCGAGTTGGATCGCGATCGGGCAATCCAAATCAACGTCGATCAAGCCACCGCTACGTTTCCCGAGCAGGAGCCCCACATTCTCGGTGCCGGATGCGAAACTCGCGTAGAGGTTTTCGGAACAAGGCTGGAAATTCACCCAATCCTTTTGTGTCGGTCGCTTTCCGCCTTCAACGATGGGAATGGGAACGAAACCCCTGTTCCAGTAGTCGAGGGCTGCTGATAGTGGCTCCATCTTTCTCACATCGAGCCCCGTGGCCAATTGAGGGGGTGGCGAGAGGTGCGGACTCGTTCTTCGCCGAGATGGTCAACGCCGATCTTGAAGTAGTCGCGAAAACCACAAGCATCGCAGCCAAGCGCTAACGAGATCGCTCTGGGTCTACCCGTCCCCTCGTTGCGAGCCAGTCCTTCAAACCCGACACCCACTCCACCGCGAAGGGCGATGGAACAGTTTGGGCAGATGAATTGAAGGTAATCCGTGTCGGTCTTGGCGATGAGCCTGCCGTCTTCTATAGCGGGACTGCCATGGCGTATAGCCCAGTCCGTCGGGGTAAGTACGTAGCGGCTAAGGGTGGTCCGCTGCTTGCGTGGAGAGGAAAACGAACGATATTGTTCCATTGTCTTTGTCCTTGAACGGCACCGCTTGGTTTTTGGCTCCGGGCGGTGCCGTTTGCTGTTAAGTAGTGGGTGGAATTGATCCAGCGTGCGAACAGTTATCGACGCGCGGTCGTGTATCCAACCATCGCTTGATCTCGTCCTCGTACCAGCCGCGATCTCGATGTCCGAGACGCACTGGACAAGGAAACTGAAGAGTCGGCGTTTGTAGATACCGATCTACCGAAGAGCGGCTACGACCGGTGACTTCACAAACTTCCTTGATTCCGATGATGCGACGCATGAAGACGCCCTCCCTTGTTTGAGGGCGTATGATCGGGCGTTCCCGCAATTGCGTCTAAATGGGAGAAACAACATTTTTGGAGATCAAGTTCTCCCCATGTCTCTACATACTGATCGCACCACATCCGCAACGCCTCGCGCGACGCCATGGATGAGTCCTAAGTCGGCAGTACGCATATGTACAGAGTGTGTTTCAGGGCCAGGGATTTCTTCCACGCAGCTCACGACAGACTCGAGACACGCCTTCACAAAATCAAGAAATCTACCGGTGTCGCGCTGATGGATCGGGTCGTAGCTTCGTCGAGGTCGGTCGAAGCTCATAGTCCCGTTGATCAAAATACGTGGACGCGCCTTGATGTACTCGCAGTAAAGATCTTCTACCAGCGCACGTCGTAGATGGAGCTTTGGTCGGCCTGAGTTAGTGGGTGGCATGTTGGTTTCGAGAAACCCCACCGATTCAATGATGGCTTGTAGCTGTTCCGACCATGCGTCGGACGGAATCCTCCCGAGTTCGGGGCGTTCGTATTCCAACAAGAGAATATTGCGGCGCTGTGCATCGGTGATGTGGCTGAGCTCGTGGAGAGCATTCCTGAGTATTGCTTGAACCGCAGCGATGGTTCGACCCAGTGGACGTGATTCCTGGGGACTATTGCGAACAACGTAGACGTACTCACGAAGGCGCTGCTCCACCGGTGCGCGAAGTGTTTGGAGACGCGGCTCATCGATTTCGAGAATCTTGCCAAGTAGTTCGAGCTGTGAATCGGTGAGAAACGGGTCATGTACTAAAAAAAATGAAATGCCGTGGCTCCTACGGCTGCTCGTTGTGTTCGAGGCAGGCCGTCGGAGCAAGACGGCCAGGGTCATGAGCCCTTCGCCTCACCAAGAAGCGTAACCCGACGCGAACAATTTCTTCAACGGGTGCGCGTGTTCGCAGTAGTGTACCTTCGCATGTAGTACGCGTGTTTTACTGAGTGCCTCAGTACGCACTAACTCTCGTGCACCACAAGTGGCGTAGATGAAGTTGGTACACGCGAAGATTCGTGTTTTGGGGATCTCGATTTCAGATCGTATCAAGATGCATGAGTGGTAGTGATGGCGAGTGACGCTCTGCATGCGTTCATTTCAACTCGAAAACCACACATACACACACAAACGAGGGTAGCTCGACGCGTATAACCCACTAACTTTGTCTAACCGTTGATTTCATTCAGCTTTTGGGTGTCTCGCTTGTGCGGTCGATGGCCGCGCTTCGATATACACCTTAGCGCACTTGTAGATCAATCGCGTAGCGCTCTTCATTCTGATGGAGGTACGACCACCCCCAACCTTTGAGCACGCGACCTTCGAACACCAATGGGGTCAGCTCATCATCGGTGACTGCTGAATCTGCCTTTTTCTTATCTGTGTAGTAGTAAATGATCTCGATCTGGTTTCCGTCCGCTGTTGCGACGCTTTCCGACCTGTACGGATTTGTGACGCTGTCCATCTCTAGCGGGTACATAATCAGAATGGGTGGAAAAAGCACACTCCACGGGTACTTGACCGGGTGAGTAGTAATAGTGCGTTGGCCCATCACTTCCAGCACTGTAGCTCTGCTCATCCCGGGAGATAGCTTGAGCAAGTTGAGTCGATTCGTATCACGAACCGTTCCCAGCGTGGTGCACCCAAAAGTGCCGATCGCGAGTAGCAATACCAAGCTCTTGCCGCTCAACTTGCAGCCCCGACGGACATCGCCTCCTCCCTACGGTCTACGGTACGTAGTAACACCTGGATATGATTAAAACTCCAGTCTTTTCCAGTTCGAGGATTCCGAATACCCGCATCGTTGAGCGACCGTGCAATCTTCCTTGGACCCTGCCCTCCGTTCCGAAGAGCAAGCATGCGCTTGAGCACCTTCTGCTCCTCCTTGTGAGGAATAAGCATTGAACGGTCACCCGCGGTTACCGTGGTTTCGTCAGGGTTGGCTGTTGTTCGGTAGCCAAACGGCAACAACCGCGAACGCGCTCGGCCGTCTCGGGCGATCTTGTCCAAGGCAAGGCGTGTCCGCTCCGACACCTGGTCACGCTCCATCTCAGCGAGCGCTGCGAGGACGGTCACGACCAAGCGTCCAGCGGCAGTTCCGGTGTCCAGACTCTCTGAAACCGATACCAGCCTCCACTTCTCACGCCGCGACCGGTCGACGAGGTCGAGGACGTGCCGCGTATTACGAGAGAGGCGGTCCAGCTTGAGAATCAGAACCCCACTGGCCTCGCCAGAATCCAGAGCAGCGAGGACTCGTCCGAACCCAGGCCTTCGGCTGAGCGGTACCGAGCCGCTAATACCTGGGTCCTCCTCGACACCAGCAAGTGTAAAGCCGTGAGCCTGCGCGTAGGCCTCGAGCCGGTCCCTCTGGACATCCAGGCTGATGCCATTTCGATACTGGTCGTCGGTGGAGACCCGACAATACCCAAATAATTGAGGGACTTTCTTTGCTACCTGCCGCTTGGGCATGAGATCCTCCATGGGTGTATATCAAGAGGGTGAAAGTATATCATCTGTACTCTTGATATACAATCTGGTCCGAATCGGACCCCTCAGTACCGGATTTTGGTTTAGATTGAGGGAAGCCAATGGAAATGGGTAACACCATTCAGTGTTCAGGGCGGAGGTGAAACATGTCGGTGAAAAATCCCGATCAGATGCCGGCGTTGCTCGATCGAGAGCTTGGAGAAAAAGAATTCGATGCTTTCGGTCATCGACACTTCGCGGATGCGCTGCGGAGCTTGGTCGAGGCGCGCAACCATCATCCACCATTTAGCATTGGCCTTCTTGGTAAATGGGGGACAGGCAAAAGCACCGTAAAGGAGCTGTACCTTCGAGCGTTAAAGGACGATGCGCAACGAGATGCAGGTGGACGAAAACGATCTGATCGCATCGCACCGATTACATTTAACGCCTGGCGATTTGGTGGCGAAGATATAAAGCGTGCGTTGCTTCGTCATGTTTTTTTGCAACTGGGCGGAAGCAGAGAATCTCTTCGAGACGCTCTATACAGGCTTGTGGAAAAGGATACCGACGAACCCAAACCTTGGGGTGCGTTCTTTAGGGAGATCGGCAGCAACTGGTTTTTGAGCATTTTCCAGATCGCTGTTCCATTCGCGATTGTAATGACGCTGCTGTACTCGTTGTTCGACGAGTTCGCAAAGTCCTACCCAGTCACTTTTACATGGATCTTTTACGGCGCGCTGGCTGCCGTTGCGTACTCGCTGAAGTACTTCTTTGTCTCGGGACGATTCCTCGTTGATTCGAGAACTCCTGTCAAAAGAATAGAACTCCCGCAGACGGGGGCCGAACAGTACGAGGATTTGCTCCTTGATCAGATGCAGCGTTTCAAGGACGATCATCGACAGTGTGAGCGGATCGTTGTTTTCCTGGATGATCTCGATCGACTGTCTGCTGAAGAGATGGTTTCTGGACTAGATGCCGTCCGAATGTTTCTAGAAATCCCAGCCACAGAACTACCACCGGATCTCGGCGTGATTTTTGTGATTTCTTGCGACGAAGACCGTGTTGCGCAGGCCATTCAGGGGAAGAACAGGCCAAGTTCGACTCGTGAATTGCCTGCGTCAGTCTTTACCCTAGGGGATGCAAGGCGATTCCTGGATCGGATATTTCAGTTCCGATTGGAGATTCCGAACCTGCCTCGACTAGATATGAGGAATTTCGTAACAAGTAAAATCTCCAACGAAATGCCAGAGATCGTGGATAGTCTTGTTGCCCGCGGTCACGCGCTGCAAGATATCGTCGATACGATGATCCACCAGGGTGTACAAAGTCCTCGCAGCGCGATTCAGATTGCCAATGCTTTTTCTCAAGCGTGGTGGCTAGCGCAGAAACGAGAGGCGGAGGGAGCGGGGACGGACTCTGTTGGCGGGCTCGCAGAACACGCAGTTACTGCCCATCCGCGGGCACTGGCTGGTTTGAGCGCGATGCGCGTGGACTTTCCTGATTTTTATGCGGCCCTCCAGGACGATCCGAAGCTCATTCACCGTATCGAGGGTGTAGCCTTCCGGGGTGATCCGATCGACACACAGCCACAAGTTACTCGTCGAACGCTCACTAAGTTCGTGGATAGCGAGACCAGGTTATTTAGAGAGGAGCACGGTCCTCTCCGCCAATTTCTTGCGAGTCTCCGGGGATTGAAATGGCCCGAGACTTTGCAACCGCTATTGCAGCTTTCTCAAGACCCATTAACTCGTAAGTTGGGCGATAGAGCGCCCGCACTGTACGCGGCGTTTGTATCAGGCGACACGAGGGGTGTGCTTGCCGAGTTCGGTCGCGATCTCGATGATCGCAAACTCTCGGAAGACAACTGTGGGAAGCTAAAGGATCTCGTTCACGATCTGGACCTTGAAACGGAGACTCTCCGCAATAGTGCGTACTTCGTACTTGCCGATCTTCGGGGTCGATTTCCGGAAACCTATGCACGCCGTTTACTCACTCCTATCGCGCGCACGGTACTGGATTCCCACAAGCTTCGTTATCGAATTGGCTTGGAGGCGTTACGTGAAGTGCTCGATTTCGCCGAACCAACAGATTGCGCACGAGTAGCTGAGACTCTAGTCGATGATTTTTGTCGCTCGCAGAAGCCAATAGAGTTCCTTCTCGAGACAGGAGAGACGCCATCGTTGGATGAGGCTCTCTCCATGACATCCATGGCGATATCAATCGTACTGCGGGCGGCGCAGCGATGGCAGATCGATGATGCTGCCATGACGAAGCTGATTGATTGGCTATCCGACCGAGCAGTTGCGGTTGCGGACAAGGTGGAGGCTCTTCCGTTCCCTGCCTTGGAAAAGTGGATTGAGGAGTTCTCGGATGTGCTCCTTCCAAGGTTCGCACCGCAGTATCTGCAGCTCTTGGCTGCTCAGTTTGAAGCAGATGATACCGAAGACTTCGATTCCAATGCTGCAATTGAAAGGGCGTCGGGATTGATGGTGACAATGCAGGAGGCGGGTGAGCAAAGTCGAGAGACCGTCGCCATGGTCATACCTCGGTTAATTCGTGTTCGGGACCATCGTGTCGGGGGGGAAGCGTCAGCTTTCCTTATTCGGTACCAAGCTGAGATCGCCGCCGCCGTATTGGACGCGTCGATAGGAGCTCTTGTTGAACGAATTGAAAGCAGGCTCGATGATCCAGATAACTGGGGTCTGCCCAATTTGGAAGTTGAGAGAGACGTCGCTCAACTGATCTCCACACGCGGTAAGGAGTTGGCACAAGAAACGTGCAACGGCGTTGTCAACTTAACGACGAGGCTAGGTATCTCCGATGGGTTCGGTGATGCTGCAATCGCATTGGCCAAAGGTCTCGAGTCCAATTCTCTTACCCAAGGCCTTTACTCCGAATGGGGTAGCGAAGTTCTGGGAAACTTGAATGTTCCATGCGTCAGATACTTAGCCATCAATTTCCATCGACTGCTGAATACTGAAGATCGCAACGCTGTCGTAAATGCGCTTTCGTTCATTATATCTACTGAGGCGATTCCTGATGACAAGCGAGATCGCTTCCGTTGCTTCGTCGAGGAGCTTGATACACCTAGCCTCGAAACCGATGAGTTGAAGGGTTTCCTGAACAGTTTGATTTCGACGATCGGGCAACGGCATGCTAATCCGAGCGGTTATTTGGACGCAGTGTTTCCAGCAGTTGCCACACTAGTTCAGCGGTGCCCGAATTCTGTCACGGGCGATATGTTGCAGAATGTGTTCGCGCATACGTTGGCGAATCCCGATTTGTATAGCCGATTGCATGGCGCGATGACTGGAAAATGGCTCAAGCGTTCTGATAGCACCGGTGCTTATGATCCGGACACCATCTTCTCTCAAGGTCTTTCTTTCGTGAAGGAACACGCGAATCATGCGGGATCCGGTGTGATCCTACTGTCTGCTAACTCGATGAATAGGGCCGAAGTTGTCGCGGACGAGGAGCTGTTGTTGGCTGCTGCGCTGACCGCTTGGCCGTTCCATGAGCGTGAGGCTAAGACGGTTTTGCTGAGCATCGAGATCATACCTAGTGCGAGGGATACGGCCGGGCTCGCAGATGCCACAAACATCGAAAATGATGAAGCGATTGAGAATCTAAGGAAAGTATGGACTGAGATCGCTGGGCACATAGAACTTCAGGACGAGGTTGAAATTTTGCGCGCCCTACTAGAGCGTCCGCCCGTCAGCGCAGGAGGTTTGAACGATTTTCACGCAGAGACCTGGATCGAGTGCAGCTCCGCCGATCTTGGTGTTGTGTTGTTGGGAGTGCTTGAGATCTCAGAAGTCGGGGATGCCGTCTTGTTACGGACATGGAAGCTGGCGGAGAATTTCATTTCACGATTGGATCTTGATTTTATCGAACGGGCAGTTCCTGGATTGATGTCCATTCAGAATGCTGATCAGGTGCAACGTGCGGTTTTGGATTTTAGACGCGATCTAACCGCACTCGCGGAATCAAGTGAGAAGCGCCACGATCTATCTAGAATTCTGTTGCGTTCTTTAGTCGAGTCGAAATCAATTGAATTGAAGAATCAGCTCGCCGGCTGGCTGCGGGAGCTCGGTGCAACGGCATTGGTAAAGAAGGTAAGGCAGCTGGAAGAACCATCGGAGGACGATATCAAGGCGCTAAGCAATGCGTTTCCGGGCCTACGGAACCGATTGAAAGCGTAGGTCCTCGGACCCGCTTTAGCGGATCGCGGCGGCGATACGCTTGACGTGGAGTATGTCAGGAATGCCGTCTGAGACCGACGGCGGATTGGCGCCCATCATTTTCGGAACCGATATATCGTGTTGGAGATGTTCCTTCCGTACGACAAGCCAGCGCAGGTACCACATATAGAAGCAGGTCATGAGGAGCAGCTCGGAGAGGATCATCGCGGTCCTGGCCGGCCCGCTGAAGGTGATTATGCCAACCCACACCCGGCCGGGATGATCAAACTTGTCGATACTCCATCCGCATTCTCCTAGTCCGCAAGAGCAATACGAGCTGGGCGCGTGGACAACGAAGGAATGTTATCGGTTCTATGTGGAGATGCGTCGGGAGCATTGTAGTCACTTGCAGCTCATGGATCTCTGGCTGCGAGCCCCGTATTGTGAGTCGTGCACCCTTTCGATATCGGGACGACTTGGTCCGGCTGACATAAGTTCTGTTGATTGGAAGACGGACATCGAGTGGACCGTGGGTGAGCAGGCCTTAGAAGAAACTGAGCGACAGCTCGAAGTTGATTCTGCCTATGCGTTGACTTGTAAGGATTGCAGCAAAAGACTACGACCGTGGCAGAGCGATGATGTTTGGATCGTGCGATATCACGTCGAAGATCACTACAACATCCCGCTTGAAACCTCGGGAAAAAAGGCTTCGAAGGAGCTCAGAAAAACGATCTTCAGACTGTATGGCGACCAATGTTTCGGATGTGGGTGCAGCGAAAATCTAAAAATAGATCACGTGTATCCGCAGAGTCGAGGTGGCACTGCGGCGTTTCGTAACCTGCAAGCGTTGTGCGAGGACTGCAATCAGCGTAAGGGAGACTTGGAGCCTGAGGAGATTGAAGTTGTCGACGATATGCATTTCTTCGCGCCACCATCGGATGCTTACGAAGGACTGTTTTGGTAGACAAGCTGGCAAGGGCAGGCAGTGCTATTCGGAAGGCGTCACGGGTTCTTGCTCTCCCATTCTCTCGAGGAATTCCTGCACCTTTTTGTCACGCACTTTCTTAGAAATCAATCCGTCTTTCATCGCGCCTATGATAGTTCTGCACACGCCGATCTGAGCAGACGGCGTGCCTTCGTTCGTGAGCTTCTTGCAGCAAGCTGGGACCAAGAATTCTTCGTAATCGCTCCTGCATTCTCGAAAGTTGGGTAGTTGCGCAGCTTTGAACGCGTTTAGCGTAACAGCGTTAATGCATTCTTGGCATGCAACCTCTTGCACGGTGTACATCATGGGCGGACGAGCGCCGAGAATCTGGTAGTCGAGACACTTGGAGACAAGGTAGTCGAGGGCCGCCGTTATCTCCCTTTGCTCGTCCGTTCCTCGACACCCAAGTACGGCAAATACCATAAGCTGAATCAGGCAGAGTAGTGATGTGCGGATCTTGCTCCGACACGTCCTGTTTTCGGGGTGACCCATTTTGACATCTTGCAGAACAGCACTGCATGGGATCAAGCTCTAAGAATTCCGTTTGTCGGTGGCTTGTCGGCGGCGCCAAATCGAGTTTGCAAGTAGTTGAATCACTTGCGTTTGCGGCGGTGGTCCCTGGTTCGAACCCAGGAGGGCCCACCACTTAGTGGGGTAACGCACGGCGGAGCCGTGCTGCCCACGCGGCAAGCGACTTCGCTTCGCTCCGTGCTTGCCTTCGTAGTTTCGTGCGTGCCACCGTTAGCGCTGTACGCGCGCGGGCGTCAACGCGAGTGTGGTCCTAAACTCCGCCATTCCCGCTGAATCCATCCGCATGGTTTTGCCCGACGTGGATCAAGTCGAGGATAGGACCAATAAGCGCCCTCTCTAGAAACTGTCTCGCTGCCGATAACGGTCGATTCTGATAGATCCTGGGAATTTGTGCAGGGGAGGCGCTAAAGGCTGGGTGCTGGGGCGAAGCGGCGGGCCAACACGTTTCGCAAGCTCGCCGCGACCGTCGTGCGGGTTGATTCCTTCAACTTCGACCCGACACGCCCCCTTGAGGTACAATGGCGTCCGGAGGCACCATCGTATGCAAGACCCCGCACTGAAAATTCATCCTCTCGATGCTGCGCTGGGCGCGCGGGTTGACGGGATCGATCTGCGCAAACCCTTGGGCGAAGAGACCTTCGAGCAGCTGCGAGACGCACTGTTCCAGCACCAGGCGCTCTTCTTCCGTGGCCAACGCCTTGACGACGAGCAGCACCTCGCATTGGCGCGCAGGTTCGGTGAGCCGCAACTCAACCCGGTCGTCGAGATGGCAGGAGGCAAGCGGACTCTCGAATTTGTTAAGACCGGCCCCGACGCCAAGCCCAAGGCCGACGGTTGGCACACCGACGTTGCCTACCTTCAGGATCCGCCGACGCTGGGTATCCTGAACGCGCAAATCATCCCCGCTAAGGGAGGTGACACAACATGGTGTAATTTGTATTCGGTTTACGAGACGCTGCCGCAAGAATTACGTGACCAATTAACGGATGCAGTCGTCGAGCACGGGCCCAATGACGTTTTCTACGCTGCGGTTCTGGGCGCTATGGGTGAGGACTTCGGCGTGCGTTTCAAGGAGCGCTACGGTGGTGGTGCGGAGCACGCCTTGTTGCAACGCCACCACGTGACCGGGCGTCCGTTCGTTTACCTCTCCGGTGGCTTCATGCTAGGCATCGTGGGCCAGGAGCGCGCCGAGGCCGCGGCCCTCCTTGGCAAGCTGATGTCGATCGCCGATGACCCGCGACATCATATCCGCTGGAAGTGGCAGGTAGACGACTTGGCGATCTGGGACGAGCGCTCCACCATGCACCGCGCCGACGCGAGCTACTGGCCGGAACCCCGGTTGATGCGACGCTGCACAGTCAGCTGAGCATCCCCGGTGCGAGACACGGACCCGGACGGCCTTACGG
>JAJDAK010000044.1 GCA_029261895.1 Deltaproteobacteria bacterium | reverse complement strand
CCCGGGCCCCCCCCTCCCCATCCCCCCCCCCCCCCCCGGCCGGGCCCAACACCAAAACCCCCGCCCCAATAAATTCCAAAAAACTGAAAGAACGTCCCCGTTAATTGCGGTTAGTAGCCTAGGTCTGGAACGTCCATCCAGCCGCGCTCTCGCATGCACTCGTTGAAGAGACCTGTGCGAAGTGCGCTTGACGCGCAACGGAAGCGATCCTCGTAGAAGTCCTCGGCACTCGCACCGTCTCGCACCCATTCGTTGAGCGATTTGCGGGGGCGTTGGTTGATGCGTCCCGCCACCGCGAACGCACCCGTAGGACCGAGGGGTCCGATGGTGTCGGCGATGCCGCGAGGTGCGGCCGGGTACATCAGTGCGTCGGTCGGAAGCGGAAAACTCACGGTATCCAGCGTGCCGACTGCGATGCGTGTGAGCATGTAGCCAACGCCGTTGAAAAAACCAGCCAGCCACGCTGCGCCACGCTCACCGTAGTTGACGCGTCGATCCGCGGCTTGGGCGTTTTCCTTGTAGATGTTCACCGGAATCTCGATCGGAGATGCGATCACGTTGACGAGCCCGCGCGAGAGCTTATGCGTCGTATCGTGCATGTAACCGTGCTGACCGTGATGATCGGCGCTCGCGGCCCCCGCTGAAAGCAGGGCGACTGTAGTGAGAATGCAGGTCCAGAAACGTTTTGACATGGGTCCTCCGAATGAACTCATTTTGCGCTTATGGCTTTCTACAATCAAGAAAAACCTATATAAAACAGCTAAGTTTAGATTTAACAAGAACTGGCAGTTTAGCTTTCCAAAGCCTTCAACAGCCACGACTTTCAGCCTCTGAGATACGATGCGGCCGCAACAAGGGAGAGCAGCATGGACCTGAAATACAGCGAAGAGTACGAGGCCTATCGGGCTGAACTTCGTGCCTTCTTGGCAGCGAATTGGCCACCGAAGGGCGCGGGAGCAGAGCTTTCGTTTCGCGAACAAGCCGCGGTCTTTCGTCAGCATGCCATCGACGCGGGTTACGTCGCACGCGGCATCCCTAAGCAGTACGGCGGTTCCGAGCGCGCTGCCGACGTGCTGAAAGCGCGCATCATTGCCGAGGAGTTTCGACGCGCGAAAGCGCCCGGCGAGGTTCGCGGTATTGGCGCTTCGATGTTGGTACCGACGCTCATTGAGAAGGGTGCGGAATGGCAGAAGGAGCGCTTCGTTCCCCCGACCATCCGCGGCGAAATGGTCTGGTGCCAGGGCTATAGTGAACCTGGATCCGGCAGCGACCTGGCGTCACTCCAAACGCGTGCGGAATTGGTGGGCGACGAATGGGTGATCAACGGTCATAAGGTTTGGACCAGTGGTGCGGATCAAGCCGACTTCATGTTCTGCCTGTGTCGGACGGAACCCGAAGCGAAGAAGCATGGCGGTATCTCATATCTCTTGATTGATATGAAGTCGCCCGGTATCGAAGTGCGGCCTTTACGTCAGATGACCGGTACCGCGGACTTCTGCGAAGTTTTTTTCAGCGACGTGCGCACGCCTAAGGATCATATCGTCGGCAAGCGAGGTGAGGGCTGGATCGTTTCGCGCTCCACCTTGAAACACGAGCGCGATATGATCGGCAGCGCGGAATCGAGCCTGCTCACGTTCCGCAATTTGGTGCGCTTGGCGCAATCAACGCAACGCGGCGGTCGGCCCGCGATCGAGGACCCCGCGATTCGCCAAGAGTTGGCCGAGATCGAAGGTTACGTGCGCAGTCATGTCTACTCCGGCTACCGCCAGCTTACCGCGGCATCCAAAGGCGGATCCGCCGGAATCGCGAGCATGCTGAACAAACTGACTTCATCCAATATTGGCCATCGAATTTCGCGGCTCGCATTGGAATTGGTAGGTGATGCAGGTCTGTGTTCTCCCAATGGTGATCCGATTATGAGTGTGAATCCGCGGGGCGAGTCAGGTTGGGTGACGCAATACATGTGGTCCCTCGGCATCGCGATCGCGGGTGGAACCGCGAATATCCAGCGCAACATCATCGCCGAGCGGGGTCTTGGACTGCCCCGCGAACGTGCCGCGCAGGAGAGCCGCTAATGGACTTCGGACTTTCGGAAGAACAGGAGCTTCTGCAGGAGACCCTGCGCAGTTTTATTGCGCGGGACTGCCCACCGACGCGCCTGCGTGAGATTTTTGACGCGGACGCCGGACATGACCCCGCGCATTGGAATGCGTTGGTCGAGATGGGTGTCGCGGGTCTGGTGATTCCTGAAGCGTACGGTGGAGCCGGGCTGGAACTGCTCGATCTCGCATTGGTGGCCGAGGTTCTGGGCGAGGGCGCGTTTCCGAGTCCGTTTTTTGGACACTCGCTTGCGTCACTCGCGATCGTGCTAGGCGGTAGTGATGCGCAGAAGGAAAGCTGGCTGCCCCGCTTGGCTTCTGGCGACGTGCTCGGGACGATCGCGTTTGGTGAGGGGGATGAAAGCTGGGATCCCTCGGCTTGGCAGATGCGCCGCGTGGACGAGAAGCTCACCGGCATGAAGGGTTATGTGCCGCATGCGAATGTCGCGGATCTCATCGTCGTTGGACTCGCGGGCGGTGAGCTCGCGCTCGTGGAACGCAGCGCCGAAGGCGTGAAGCTCGAAGCCATCGATGCGGTCGACCGAACGCGACCACTCTACAAGCTCAGTCTGGATGCTGTAGTGGCAGAGGTTCTGGCGGTGGCCGCAGCAAGTCGTGTTCGTGACGCCGGTCTGGTGCTGCTCGCGGCCGATGCGTTTGGAAGCGCTTCGAAGCTGGTCGAAATGTCTGTCGAGTACGCGAAGACACGACAACAGTTCGGGCAAGTCATTGGCCAGTTTCAGGCGGTGAAACATCAATTGGCCGATATGACGACGGCGATCGAACCCGCCCGCGGACTCTTTTGGCATGCCGCGTACGCGTTCGATCATCTTCCTGACGAAGCCGAGCGCGGTGCTGCGCTGGCGAAGGCTCATCTCACCGATGTTTTCATGCAGACCGCGCGCGACGCGGTAGAGGCACATGGTGGGATTGGCTTTACCTGGGAATCGGATGTGCAGATTTGGTTTAAGCGCGCCATGTTCGATCGCGCGTTCTTAGGCACGCCGCCGGGGCATCGAGAGCGCGCCGCGACCCTCGCGGGTTGGTAGCTAAGGTGCCTCGCTCAACGCTCGTATACTTCCTATGCTCGTGACGGATTCATAGGCTGTGTTGATGCTTTCTCGATAACCATCAAGTTTCACTTGAAGCTCTGAAGGCTCCAGCCCAGGTTGAAAGAGCTCCGCCACCACTGCTGCGTTCGCGTCCTCGGTATCGAAGCTCTCGACGGCGCGGCCCGCCACCCAACGTGCGCAGGCCTCGAACCGCCGCAGCGCGTGGTACGCGTCTAGGACTTCGGTTACGCGCGGACCCTGCACGGCGGCGCGGAGCATCCCGCTGATGCTCGGCAACGCAAGGGTCGGAAGTTCACCTGCGACTTCGAGTCGTGCGCCCGCGGCGAGGAAATCCACAACCATGAGCCCACCCGAACCGCTCTTGATCGCGAAGTGTCCTGCCGATTCTTTTCCGCGCTCCGCGGCGACCCGAGCTCGCATCTCGATGATGTCGGGCCAGCGTGATTCCGTGCGTGCGCAAATGTCATGCTGCAGCCCGTCGAGCAGGGTCTGCGCGCGTTCAACATCGCCCGCGATCGCTCGCGCGCGCAGCAATGCCATGTGCTCCCAAGTCGCGGCACGATCGCGCTGATAACGATCGAAGGATTGAAAGCTGGATACCAGCGAGCCCTGGCGGCCAGACGGTCGCAGTCTTGCATCGACTTTGTACGCGAAGCCTGCGCTCGTCATGGTGGAAAGGTAGGCGATCACTTTTTGCGCAACGCGTGCCGTGCGCTGTGTATCTACTGCATCATCGGGAAAGAGGAAGATCAGGTCCAGGTCCGAGTGATAGGTCATCTCGCGGCCGGCAAGTTTCCCCATTCCAAGCACGGAGATACGCGTACCCGCATCGCCCCCGACCTCCGCCTCGGCCAGCGCGAGCGCGGAACGGATGGCCCACTCGGCGACGATGGAGAGATGCGCGGATGCCGCATCAAATGGCACCGCGCCACCGAGGTGCAGGCTGGCGGCATAGAGGGTTTCTTGGCGCACGCGAATTCGCAGTGCATCGAGAAAGCCTTCAAGGTCTTCGACGTTGCCCGTATTCGGTTCGGCCGCCAGCGCGTTGGACCGCGCCTTGAGTGACCTGGCATCGCCCGCGGCGACTGCCGTCAATGTGGTCGCGTTTCGAGCGAGTTCGCGTGCCGCTTCAGGGGAGGTGGCGAGTACCCGCGCGAGACCGCGCAACGCATCTGTGCTGAAATCGATTTCGGGTTGGGTTTTCGCGCTCCACTCAAGGAAGGGTGCCGCGACCGTTGGAAACTTCTCCAGCAGCGGTCCCGGGGGCAGCGTTGCGAGCAGGCTGCGCTCGAGTGACCCTTGGCCTTGGGTTCGCAATACCAGCGCGTCGAAATGTGCACGGACATCGCGTCGCACACGCGCCCAATCGTCGAGCAATCGTCGCCGCGCGATGCCTGCATTGAATGCGTCGTAGCCAAGTCTGCGTGCGAGTCCGAGCTGCGCGCGCTCGTCACGAGGGAAGCGCTGGGTTTGGCGCTCTTCGACCATCTGCACCCCGTGCTCAGCACGTCGCAACCAGAGGTAGGCGTCGTGAAGTTGAGCGATGACACTGTCCTCCAGCAGTCGCCGCTCAGCGATCGTGGCGAGTGCCTCGAGCACATGCCCGCCGCGAATCTCCGGTGTTGTCCCGCCGAGCAAGAGCTGCAGTGCTTGAACCAGAAACTCGACATCGCGAATGCCTCCGGGGCCCTCCTTGAGTTCGTATTCGAGATCGCTGCCGGCGCGCCGCCGTTCGGATTCGAGGCGCCGCTTCATTTCATGTACGTCGTGGATCGCGGCAGGGTCGATTAGCTGGCGGTAGATGAACGGCTGAATTTCGCGCGTGAAACGTGCGGCCGCATCGGACTCCCCCGCGACCGGGCGTAAGCGGATTAGCATTTGGCGCTCCCAGTCGCGGCCGAATCGCTCGTAGTATCCAAGCGCGGCGTCCACTGAATTGGCGAGCACGCCGGATCGACCCTCCGGCCGGAGGTCGAGGTCTATGCGATACGCAAACCCATCCTCGCTCGCTGCTTCCAGGTGATTCTTGAAGTGTTGCACGAAGGGTGTAAGGGCTCGGTTGCGCGCGAGATCGGCTTCGGGGTCTTCGCTCTCGTAGAGGAAGAGCAGGTCGACGTCGGATGAAAAATTGAGTTCTCGTCCGCCGAGTTTTCCGAGTGCCAAGAGTGCTGGCGCGGGTACGTCGAGCTCGCGCTCCGTGCATTGCAGCGCGGCATGCAAACAGGCGTCAGCGAGATCGGAGAGTTCGCGTAGGCTCTCTTCGAAGCGACGTCCCGAAAGGTCCCGTGCGGTAATGCGCAGTAGGGCTTTGTACTTGGCAATGCGAATGGCAGTCCAATCGGCTTCCACGTCCAAGTGGGGCGCTTCGGGTGGGTCGCCGCAGACTTCGTCGGCCCAATGCGCATGCCGTAGCAGCAGGCGCGCCAGGAAAATGCTGTTACCGAGGACCGAGGGCAGCCACGGCATCTCAGCGATGGGCAGAGCGGTCTTGCGTGTTGCGCGATAGCGGCTGGCCAATTCCGCGAGACTTTGTGCTGCGAATGCGGGTGCGGCGGAAAGTAGCAACGGCGGCAACCAAGCATTCGCGTGTGCGACCAGATCGTCGTGCGCGAGTGCAAGGCGGACGGCTTCAGCCGCCGGCTCGGGCGGTTCGCCGATGAGATGACCGAGTTCATCGAGATTCGGTGCGCCGGCTCGAAATCCCGCTACTAGCGCGTCGAGGCGTGGATCCACGGCTAAGCGGGTAGAGCGCGCTTAAGCTCGGAAGGAAGCGAGAAGTGAACCGCTTCTTTCGTGATTTCGATCTCTTCCACGTTGGAATACCCGTGGCGCTGTAGGCGCGCGATCACTTCATCCACGAGGGCATCCGGCGTGGACGCGCCCGCCGTCACGCCAACCACTTGAACACCGTCGAGCCATTCGGCTTGAATCTCGGTCGCATCCTCGGTCAGTCGTGCGCGTGCACCGCAAGCCCGCGCCACTTCGACCAGCCGATTCGAATTGCTCGAGATGGGTGCGCCGACAACCAGGACGAGCCCGGCCTCTTTAGCGATCGCTTTAACCGCGTTCTGACGATTCTGTGTGGCGTAGCAGATATCGTCTTTGCTGGGCAGCTGAATGGCTGGAAAGCGCGCGCGTAGGGCAGCGATGATTTCCTTGGTGTCGTCGACCGAGAGTGTCGTCTGCGTGAGCACTGCGAGACGTTCCGCGTTTGCGACTTGTAGCTCGGCGACGTCCTCAACAGTTTCCACCAAATGCATGCGTTCGGGTGCGTGGCCAAGCGTTCCTTCGACTTCCACGTGTCCACGATGGCCGATCAAAACGATCTCGTAATCCTCGCGCGCGAAACGTAGTGCTTCTACGTGAACCTTTGTCACCAAGGGGCAGGTGGCGTCGAGCGTACGCAGGCCACGTTTTTCGGCTTCTTCGCGCACGTCGGGGGCGGTGCCGTGGGCGCTGAAGATGACGAGGCTTCCTTTGGGAACCTCATCGAAATCCTCAGTAAAGACTGCGCCTTTTTGGCGTAACCCTTCAACAACATGGCGGTTATGCACGATCTCGTGGCGCACATAAACCGGCGGCCCATAGACCTCGAGTGCGCGTTCGACGATTTCAATGGCCCGGTCTACGCCCGCGCAAAAGCCCCGGGGGCGTGCGAGCAGAATCTTGGCTGTTGGGGAGGGCGAGGTCATAACGGGCAGGGTAGCTCGCCGCGTCGTCAGTGCCTAGCCGACGTGAACTGAAGCCAGAGGGAGATGCCCACGTAGTAGATCGGCCCAACGAGCGATGCGTAGACCCAGTCGAGGCGGAGATCTTGGGACGGTTGAAGCGTCAGGATGCAAAACGCGAGCGCCCAGACGCTGAGGACGCTGACGTTCATGGCACGGAAGCGTCGAGTCTGGCTGGGGTAGAGATAACGAATCGGTACAAAGACCAATGCGCTCAGTGTGAGGAGGATCGCCAGGTTGAACTTCGCGGGCCATTGCAAGATGTAGAGATACATCGCGATCAGGTTCCACAGCGATGGAAAACCCAGAAAGAAATGGTCGTCGGTCTTCGCGTCGTCGCGACTGAAGCCGTACGCGGAAGCCAATACGGGGAATGCGATCCAGGCCGGATGGGGGAGCAAGCTCGTGTGGATTAGAAAGTACGCGGGCACAAGAACGTAGGTGAAGTAGTCACAGATGTCGTCGAGCCGACGTCCATCGAACCAAGGGATCCGCTCGCGGACTTTGACCGCGCGAGCCAGCGTGCCGTCGGTGCCGTCAATAATCAGCGTGACCCACATCAATGCGATGGCGAGTGGGAAGTCCCGCTGCGAAATCGCCACCAGCGCCCAGACGCCAAAGACGGCGGAAAGCGCGGTGTAGAGATGTACGAGCCATGCAGCGATGCTGCCCATCGATCGTCCTCCGGCCGCGGAAGCTTGCCATAAGATTCCCTTGCGGGTGACTAGAACATGTTCCAATATGCGGTAGAACGTGTTTCAATTACCTCTGTGACCAAGGAGGATCGTGATGGCTGTGGATGTGAACGTCGACTTCGCTGCTCCGGAGGCCTGGGGGCCGGATAGGCATGAGCGCTTTCGCTGGTTGCGGGAAAACGATCCGGTCTACTGGGCGGAGAAGAGCCAGATCTGGGTTCTGACCAAGTTCGACGACTGCGCCGCCGTCTCTAAGAACCAAGACGTCTTCACTTCGGCGCAAGGCGTTCGGCCAGACCTGGATACAAAGATCGGTCTGATCGATGAGGCCGAACCGCGCCACACCAAACTGCGACGCCTGATCAACCGTGGGTTTACGCCACGAATGGTGAAGCGTTGGGAGGAAGTCTTTACCGGCATCGTGACCGACGCGATGGATGAGTTTGCGCAGAAGGGCGAATGCGATTTCGTCGCGGATTTCGCGGTCCCACTGCCGTTGATCTTGATCGCCGAGATGATCGGAATTCGAAAGGAAGACCGGGAGAAGTTTCATGTCTGGTCGGACTCGATGATCGCTGCGGATGGCCACATCAACGACCCCGTGATCATGGGGCGTGCGGCTAAGTCGTATCTCGAGTATTCCGCGTATGTGAATGAGATCATTGAAGACCGTCGACGGGAGCCCAAAGATGATCTCGTGAGTATTCTGGTCGGTGCGAAAGACGACGGACTGCTCACGAACTACGACGCAGACGTACCTGGGATGGAGGACGAGGCGGCGCTCGAACTTGCCAATGATGAACTGCTGAAAATGTTGGTGATTCTGCTGGTGGCGGGAAACGAGACCACACGCAATGGACTCTCCGGTGGCATGCAGGCGTTGATCGAGAACCCGGACGCGTACCAGCGTTTGATCAAGGATCCGTCGTTGATCGGAATTGCAGTGGAGGAGATGCTGCGTTGGGCCTCACCGGTTCGAACCTTTAGTCGAACCATCAGCATGGACACGGAACTGCGTGGCAAGAAGCTCCAAGCAGGACAACGCGTGCTGATGATTTACACCTCGGCAAATCGGGATGAAGAGGCCTTCGAGAATGCAGATGAGTTTCAGCTCGAGCGTGATCCCAAGCACTTGGCCTTTGGGCTGGGAACACATTTCTGCCTCGGTGCCAATCTTGCGCGCATGGAAATGCGTGTCGCGTTCGAACATCTGCTTCGGCGGATCCCGGGGATCGAGTATGCGTCGGGTGGACCTGAGTTCTATCCGTCTCCGTTGGTTCGAACCTGTACGAAGATGAATGTGAAGTTCCCAGCGGAGCGCCCCCACTAGGGCAGTGGGTGGATCAAGGGCAGACCGCGGCTATATTCTCCGGCCATGTCTGAAAAACAGGAAATTCTCCGCCAAGGAGACGATTCCTTCGTGACCACGCGTGTCGACTCCGTCGTCAACTGGGGTCGCAAATACTCCTTCTTCCTCTATCCGTTCGTCACCGCATGCTGCGGCATGGAATTCATGTCCGTCGCTGGGCCGCGCTACGACCTGGACCGATTTGGCGCCGCATTGCCTCGGTTCTCGCCGCGCCAGGCTGATCTGTTGATGGTGGTGGGAACGATCAGTCATCGCCAAGCACCGATTCTTAAGAAGGTCTACGACCAGATGGCGGAACCGAAATGGGTGGTCGCATTTGGTGCATGCACCTGTTCCGGTGGTCCCTATAACAATTATTCGACCGTCCAAGGCATCGATACGATCGTGCCGGTGGATATATACATTCCAGGTTGTCCGCCCCGTCCGGAGGCGGTACTGGATGGACTGATGAAGCTGCAGGACAAAGTACAAGGCTCTCCTGGGTGGAGCCGCCCACGACATCAAGAGACCGCCGATCTCGATCTGCCGATTATCGAAAAACCTGTCGCCTAAGGCGGGTTCCAACGCGAAACTGCATCTTCAAGAAACCCTGCGTTTCCCCGATGAGAGGGAGAGGAACGCGTACGCCGGAGTGGAAAAATTATGAAGTCGTTTGACCTAGCGGTCATTGGTTCGGGCCCTGGAGGCTACGTTGCTGCCATTCGTGCTGCTCAATTGGGCATGCAGGTAGCGATTATCGAGGAAGCAAACCTCGGCGGCGTTTGTCTGAACTGGGGCTGTATTCCCACGAAGGCGATTTTGCACGCGGCCGAGCAGTTCGACGCGGTGAAGCACGGCATTCCCGGCATGAAGGTCAAGGGACTGACGGCAGACTACAGCTCCGTCATTGATGCCAGCCGCAAGGCTTCGGATCGTCTGACCAAAGGCGTAGCGTCGTTGATGAAGAAGAACCGCATTGAGGTCGTAAAGGGCCGCGGTCGACTCGGCGGAACGGGCCAAGTCGTGGTTTCAAACAGTGACGGTGAGACCGCGATCGAGGCGAAGAACATCATCGTTGCGACCGGTTCCACCGAATTCGTTTTTCCCGGGATCGAAGTCGACGGGCAGCGCGTGTTGACCAGTCGAGAAGCGCTCGAGTCGCGCGTTGTTCCGGATCAATTGGTTGTCGTGGGCGGCGGCGCGGTTGGACTCGAGTTTGCGTATAGCTACGCGGCTTACGGTTCGCAGGTCACCGTCATCGAGATGGCCGATCAGCTTTTACCAGGTATGGATCGCGAGACGGCGGACACGCTCTCGAAGTCGTTCGCCAGGCGCAACGTCAAGGTACTGACCAAGACCGCCTACAAAGGGATGGAGATCAGCGGCCCGGGCGTGGTGGTTACCGTCGAGGGCGAGAAGGGCGAGGAAGAAATTCCCGCCGATCAGATTTTGCTCGCGGTGGGTCGTCGGGCGTTAGTACAGGACTTAGGTTTGGAAACCGCGGGTGTTCAAATCGATCGTGGATTCATCCGTGTTGGTGACGATCTCCGCACCAGCGCCGACGGCATTTGGGCCATTGGTGATGTCGTGGGTCCACCGCTGCTCGCGCATGCCGCGTCGGAAGAAGGCATTGCCGCGGTCGAGTTCATGGCGGGTGAGCGCACGAAGCCGATCGATCATCGCCTGATTCCAGCGTGCATCTACTGTCAGCCGCAGGTCGCGACGATCGGGATGAGCGAGCAGCAGGCCAAAGACAATGGCTTTGATGTACGCGTTGGGAAGATCCCGTTCGTTGCGAATGGTAAGGCGATCGGCACCGGTCATACCGAGGGTTTTGCAAAGATTGTTGCCGACGCGAAGTACGGCGAGATCTTGGGCGCACAGATTATCGGCCACGGCGCGACCGATTTAATTGGCGAGATTGGGATTGCGATGGCATTGGAGGCGACCGTTCGGGAGATCGGTACGACCTGTCACGCACATCCGACGCTATCTGAGATTTGGATGGAAGCGGCGCTCGCCGTAGAAGGAAAAGCGATCAACTTCTAGTCGAGCGATACGGTGCGGACGGGAGAGGGGTTCCATGTCGGTTACGATCACGATGCCACAGATGGGAGAGAGTGTTGTTGAAGGCACAATCTCGCGTTGGCTTGTAGCAGAAGGCGATCACGTCGAAAAGGATCAGACCGTCTGCGAAATCACCACAGACAAGGTAGACGCTGAAATTCCGGCACCCGAAGCTGGCGTTATTAGCAAAATTCTCGTCGGTGCCGATGCGACGGTCGAAGTCGGTACCGAGCTTGCGGTTTTAGATCCTAACGTGAGCGCCGGCGCGTCCAAACCCGCGAAAAAGACTGCAGAGCCAGCGACCTCAGCAGCTCCGGCCGCGGCGACAGTGGGTGATTCGAAGCGTGTGTCGCCATTGGCGAAGCGCATCGCCGAAGACCAAGGCGTCGACGTCAATGCGGTTCAGGGGTCGGGAACGGCTGGGCGCGTGCTCCGTGCTGATTTGGATGGGCATCTCAAGCAGCCCGCTGCTCCCGTGGCTACTACGCCAGCTGCCGCACCGTCCGCTGCTGTGAGTGCGGTACCCGGTTCGGTCGCCGAGTTGTTGAGCAAGTTCAAGGTTCCTACGTATCGACCGCGCGAGGGCGATCGGGAGATTCCGTTCTCGACCATCCGACGCAAGGTTGCGGAACACATGATCGTGTCAAAGATCGTATCGCCGCATGTGGGCACGCTCGCTGAGGTCGACCTCCACGGACTTGTGAAGCTGCGCGAGTCCAATAAGTCAGCATTCAAAAAGACGCACGGGTTCAATCTCACCTACTTACCGTTTATCGTTCAAGCGATCGTCCGCGCGTTGAAAGAGTATCCACGGATGAATGCTTCGGTCGTTGGTGAAACGATTATTGAACGCAATGGAATCCATGTGGGTGTCGCGGTCGAAACTGAGAAGGGCTTGTTGGTTCCGGTAATTCGCGACGCGGATCGTCTGTCGTTGACCGGCACCGCGCAGGCGATTGAAGACCTCGCGTCCCGAGCGCGCAATCGCAAAATCACAGCGGACGAATTACAGGGTGGAACCTTTACCGTGAGTAACCCAGGTCGTCAGGGCAATCTCTTTGGGTTCGCGGTGATCAACCAACCGCAGGTCGGCATCATTCGGATGGGCGAGGTGAAGAAGCGCCCGGTTGTTGTTAGCCAGGGGGGCGAAGATGTGATCGCGATTCATCCCGTGATGTACCTCTCCCTTTCTTACGATCATCGAATTATCGATGGTGTCACGGGGAACAGTTTCCTCTACAGCGTGGGTGCGCACCTGCAATCCGCTGAATTCGAAATCTAATCGGGAAGGCAATCAGAATGGCAATCCCACTCGCTGATCAACTCAAGATGTATAAGAACATGCTGCTGATTCGGCGCTTTGAAGAAGGTGTCGCGGAAGCCTACGCCGACGGACTGATTGGCGGGTTCACCCATCTGTACATCGGTCAGGAAGCGGTTGCGGGCGGTGCTATTGCGTCTTTGAATCATGACGACTATGCGATTGGTACGTATCGTGTCCACGCGCATGCGCTCTGCCGTGGAACTTCGCCGCGGCGCTTGATGGCGGAACTCTACGGTCGCACCGACGGTATCTGCAAAGGCAAGGGTGGATCGATGCATTTCTTCGATAACGAACACTACTTCATGGGTGGTTACGGTATCGTGGGTGGCCATCTGCCGATCGCAGCGGGCCTCGGTCTCGGCATTCACATGCGCAGTGAAGATCGCGTGGTGATGGCATTCCTTGGCGACGGTGCATCGAATCAAGGTGTTTTCCATGAGTCGATGAACTTTGCCAAGCTCTGGGATCTACCGATTATTTTCGTTGTCGAAAACAACTTCTACGGCATCGCTACGGATGTGCGTGTGTCGTCGGCGTTCAACGAGATTCATCGTAAAGCCCAGGGCTACGGGATGCCGGGTCATGTGGTGAACGGTATGGATGTCATTGCGGTGCGGGAAGCCTGTGATGAAGTCGTGAGTTATGTGCGTCAGGGCTCTGGACCCGTGTTGCTCGAGGCACGTTGCTATCGCTATCAAGGCCATTCGATGACCGACCCCGCGCGTTATCGCAGTCAGGCGGAAGCCGACCTCTGGCGTAAGCGTGACCCAATTCCGCGACTCGCGAAGCAGCTACTTGCGCAAGATGTGGAGCAGGAGCGACTCGACGGATTTCAAACCGAGGTCAACGAGATCGTGGCCGATTCAATGCAATTCGCGGAAGCGAGTCCGCGACCGGGCCCCGAGGCGCTTTACGAAGACCTCTACGCGGAGAACTACGGTGGCTGAAATGCGCTACTACCAAGCCGTTACGCAGGCGATCCAAGAAGAAATGGCACGCGACGAAGACGTGTTCATTTTCGGTGAGGACGTCGGGCTCGTCGGTGGAACCTTTCGTGCGACCGAAGGATTGATGGCGGAGTTCGGTGCGAGACGCGTGCGGGATACGCCGATTGCGGAAGCCGCGATCGTGGGTCTTGCGATTGGCTCGGCCCTCACAGGAATGCGCCCGATCGCGGAGCTGATGACGATGAACTTCGGCATTGTCGCGATGGACCAGATCATCAATCACGCGTCGAAGATGCGCTACATGTTCGGCGGTCAGATCAATCTACCGCTGGTGATTCGTGCGCCGGGTGGAGGCTGGACTCAAAAGGCTGCGCAACATTCCCATGCGATCGAGTCATGGTTCATGAATACACCAGGGATTCGCGTGGTGATTCCCTCGACGCCCTACGATGTGAAGGGTCTTTTGAAGACCGCGATTCGCAGCGATGATCCGGTGCTCTTTATCGAACATGAAATTCTCTACAACACGAAGGGGGAGGTACCTGAAGAAGAGTATCTGCTGCCCTTCGGCGTTGCGGATATCAAACGACCTGGTCGTGACGTCACGATCATTGCATGGTCGAAGATGTTGCATGAGGCGTTGAAGGCCGCAGACATTCTTGCTGCGGAAGGGATTGAGGCTGAGGTTGTCGATCCGCGTACGCTCGATCCACTCGACTACAACACGATCGTTTCATCGGTGGCGCGTACACGACGCTGCGTGGTGGCAGAAGAAGGTTGGCGCAATGTTGGCGTTGGGGCCGAGCTCGCGGCGCGATTGCAGGAAGACCTTTTCTACGATCTCGATGCGCCGATTCTACGCGTCGCGTCCGCGGACGTTCCGACGCCGTACGCGGCCAATCTCGAGAAGCAGGCGCTTCCGAATGCTCAGAAAATCGTCGATCAGATCTTGAAGATCACCCTTTAGGAATACAGTCATGCCCAAAGAAATTCGCATGCCAAAGCTCTCAGACACCATGGAAGAGGGAACGCTACTCGCGTGGCGCAAACGCCGGGGCGATGCGATCCAGCGTGGCGAAGTTTTGGCGGATATCGAGACCGACAAAGCCGACATGGAATTCGAATCCTACACCGAGGGCACGATCGAAACGCTCTGCGTGGAAGGGGGTACCACCGTACCGGTGGGTACGTTGATCGCGGTCATTCGTTTACCTGGCGAAACCGACGCCGACCTCGCAAACGCCACCCAAACCGCCGCCGCCCCTCCTGCAACAGCACCGACTGCAACGCCTGCAGCATCACCTGCTCCTACCATTACCGCCCCCCTTGTCCCGCCAGCTGTGCCTACTGCTCAAAGCGCCCCGGCAACGCCGCAGGCGTTGCCCACGTTGCCCGCGGCCGTACATCAGTCGTTGGTTGTCCGATATTGGGACGACGATCGAATCCGTGCGACACCGCGCGCGCGGAAGCTCGCCGAAGAACGCTCGCTCGATCTCACGGAGCTCGAGGGCAGTGGCCCAGGGGGTTCGATTCTCTATGGCGATGTTGAAAACTACATCGCGGAACTCGACGGACAGGAGCCCGATTCGGATGGCATTCGTGCCACGCCCGTCGCATTGCGCATGGCGGGTGATCTTGGTGTGGATCTCGAAGCCGTGAAGGGTAGTGGCCCCGGTGGGCGCATTACCAAGTCGGATTTGCTTTCGCACGTGCAGGATCAAAAGACGTATTCAGCCGAGCGCGAAGCGGAGCTCTTCCGCGGTGCGGTCCAGCTCTCGCAAAAACGCAAAGCGCTGATCCGCAATATGATTCAGAGCAAGACGGAAGCGCCGCATTTCTACGTTTCGATGGAGATGCAAACCGATGCTTTGAAAGCGTTGCGTGACCGTTTGAACAGCGAATCGGGTGATGATCGCGCACGGCTTACCTACACACACCTGATCATCAAAGCGTGTGCGATGGGCTTGGAAAAATTTCCGGATGTAAACGCGACCTTTCGACCGGATGACAACCACGTTGCCGTCTATGAAGCGATTAACATCGGGCTTGCGGTCGACGTGAACGACGAGTTGGTGGCGCCCACGATCAAGGATTGCCAGGGTAAGAGCGTGTTCCAGCTGGCCGAGGAAGCGAACAATCTGATTCAACGTGCACGCATGCGCAAACTGCAACCGCAGGATTATGCGGATGGCACATTTACGATTTCGAACTTGGGGATGTTCGGTGTGGATTCCTTCTACGCCATCATCACACCGCCCCAAAGCTCGATTTTGGCCGTCAGCGGGATGAAGCAAAAGCCGATCGTTCAAAATGGAAAGATCGAAGTGGGTACGATGATCACCTTCGGTCTCAGTGTGGACCATCGTGTTCTGGATGGGGTAAAGGCTTCGCAGTTCCTAGGTGAGTTGAAACGGGTGATCGAGAATCCCGAGGAGCTTATTCAGGATGTCCACAGCTTCGGCAGCTAGCACGCTCGACGTTCGACACCTGGGGCGACAGCCGTACGGCGAAGCGCTTGAGCTGCAGCGACGCTTGCAGGAGCAACGTGCCAACGGCGAGATTCCCGATACGGTTCTATTGCTCGAGCATCCAGACGTCATCACGTTTGGCCGCTCGACCAAGGGCGATAACGCAGCGTTGAACGAAGCGGATCTTCGGGCCGCGGGTTACGACGTCCACTACGTGAATCGTGGTGGCGATGCGACCTATCACGGTCCCGGTCAGCTCGTGGGCTATCTCGTATTGGATCTCGCTCAGCGGGGGCAGGACGTACACGTCTATCTGCGTCAACTCGAAGGCGCGATGATCGAAACCCTCGCGGCCTTTGGCATACCCTCGCGATGTCGCGAGGGCTATGCGGGCGTGTGGATGGATGACTTACGCAAAATCGTGTCGATTGGCGTCGGTCTGCGACGCTGGACGACCCTGCATGGCTTCGCCATCAATGTGAACTGCGATCTCACGCGGTTTGACGCGATCACCCCATGCGGCCTCGAAGGCGTGGAGATGGTGAGTCTCTCGCAGGTCCTGCGTCGTAGGATCCATATCTCAGATGTGGCGGCACAGGTGGAAACGCAGCTGCGGAAGGTATTTGAATGAGCGACTTGGTCCAGATCGAAGACTCGGTACCCGCGCGGCGGCAGCGTCCGAGTTGGCTCAAGATCCGCTATCGCTCGACACCGGAACTCGAGCGCCTGCAGACACTCGTCGCGGATCAGAAGCTGCACACCGTCTGTCAGTCTGCCGCGTGCCCCAATCTTCCGGAGTGCTGGTCCCGCGGTACCGCAACATTCATGCTCGCTGGCAATCAATGCACACGTCGGTGTGGGTTCTGCGATGTGAGCACGGGGCGGCCCGAACCGCTGGATCCGAACGAACCGCTTCGTGTCGCGCGGTCGATTCAGACCCTGGGATTGCGCTTCGCCGTCATCACCGCCGTTGCACGGGACGATCTCAAGGATGGTGGAGCCGCTCATTTTGCCGCCACGATCGAAGCGGTACGTGCCAATGCACCTGGCTGCAGGGTCGAAGTTTTGATTCCGGATTTCAAAGGCGATGAAGCGGCACTCCAAACGGTTCTCGATGCCGGCCCCGATGTCTTGAACCACAATCTCGAAACCGTCGAGAGCCTCCAGCGCAAAGTACGGCCGCAGGGGCGTTACCAGCGATCGCTGGATCTGCTGGCCGCGTCCCATCGGCTACGACCCGATATTCCTACCAAAACCGGCATCATGCTGGGCTTGGGTGAGGCAGAGGACGAGATTCGCCAGGCCCTGGTCGACATCCATGCGCAGGGCTGTGGATTGCTGACCATTGGCCAGTACCTTCGACCGAGTGCGAACCATTTAGCAGTGGAGCGATTCGTCAGTCCGGACGAATTCGCGCGCTGGGAAGCCGAAGCATTGGGAATCGGATTTCAGGAAGTCGCATCGGGTCCGCTCGTGCGCAGCTCCTATCGAGCCGAACAGCTGGCGGGAATGCCTGGCTAAGATACATTCCCCCTCGCAACCATGGGGGGACCCGCATGCCGGGCAAGGTGGTTCGAGTTCGCCGCCATTCTAATTTTGGTTGGAAAGAGCGGCTCTATCTGCCGATGATCTTCGTTGGTCTGGGGGTTACGGCCCGCCATTTCTTCGAAAATTTCTGGGGCTATATGATTGGGAAGGTGAAGACCTTCGTGGTCCAGTACCCCGAAGAACGTCTCGATTACGCCGACGCGTTCCGTGGACATCCTGTGTTGGTGGCACTCGAGAGCGGGGCGCCCAAATGTGTTGCTTGCGGGCTCTGCGAGTTCGCCTGTCCTACGGACTGCATCACCATTCTGCCCGATGAAACCCGCTCTGCGATCGAACGGATTCCAAAGGTCTTCGACATCGATATGTCGCGCTGCATGTTCTGCGGACTTTGCGAAGAGGCATGCCCCGAAGAGGCGATCGTGATGAGTCGTGATGTCGAGCTTGCGACCTATGACCGCGAGGCGATGCTCTTCCACAAAGAGGATCTTCTGCGCACCGAGGAGCAGCTCGGCCGCCGCATCGGATTTATTCGTGAGGAGTACAACCGCGCATGAGTGATTTGCTCCAAGCGATTGAAGAGAAGCTCGGAGATGCGGTCGAGGATTCGCATGCGTATCGCGGGGATGACACGATTCTTGTGAGCCATGACCGTGTGCTTGAGGTGATGCAAACGTTGAAGGACGATTCATCGTTTCGCTTCAACATGCTGATCGATCTGACCGCGGTCGACTATCTGGGTCGGGATCCACGCTTCGAGGTCGTGTACCACTTGGGCTCGGTTGAAGTTGAAGCACGTGGCAGCGAGCCTTCGAGCTTGCGCCATCGGCTTCGTGTCAAAAGCGGCGTGGCCGAGGTGCCTTGTGAAATCGACTCGGTGACCTCGATCTGGCCAGCCGCAAACTGGATGGAGCGTGAGGTTTTCGATTTCTACGGGATTCGCTTCAAGGGCCACGACGACATGAGACGCATACTCTTGTACGAAGAGTTCCAGGGACATCCGTTGCGTAAGGACTATCCGAAAGAACGGCGCCAGCCTCTGATTGGGCCGAGGAACTAGGGGCAGGGATGGCAGAGCCAGTGAAAAAGGCCCGAACCGAAGGCAAGGGTGGTCTGCACACTGATATTCAGAAGCTCAACATGGGTCCGTCCCATCCGGCCACGCACGGCACGGTCAAGTTCACCGTCGAGCTGGATGGTGAAACCATCCAGGCCATGGATGTGGCGGTTGGCTATCTGCACCGCGGATTCGAAAAGGAATGTGAAAGCGGGACCTACTACCAAGCGATCCCGTACACCGACCGACTCAACTACAACTCGGCGATTCTCGCGAATCTCGGCTACTGCATGGCGGTCGAAAAATTACTTGAGATCGAGATCCCCGACCGTGGCGAGTGGGCGCGTGTGCTTGCGGGTGAGCTTTCGCGCGTGGGAGATCATCTCACGCGTCTCGGTGCCGCATGTCTCGAACTTGCGGCGATGACGCCATTCTTATACGGCATCGAAGCGCGCGAGCTGATCTGGGATCTCCAGGAGATGCTCTGCGGCGCTCGGGTGACGTCGAACTATGTACGCATCGGGGGCCTGCAGCGGAATATTCCTGATGGATTTGAAGACCGTTGTGAGGAATCGTTGAAACGGGTCGACGAACTGCTGGTCGATTTCGACAAGATCGTCACGGCCAATCGAATCTTCGTCGATCGCTTTCGCGGAACCGGCGTACTCAGCCGCGAGGATTGCGTCGCGTATTCAGTTACCGGGCCGTTGCTTCGCGCTGCAGGTATTCCGTACGACCTACGGAAAGCGGAACCCTACTCGAAATACGATGAAATCGATTTCGATATTCCCGTCGGAACCACCGGCGATAACTACGATCGTTTCCTGGTGGTTCAAGAAGAGCTCATGCAGAGCATTCGGATCATTCGTCAATGTCTGCCGGTGTTGCGGAAGACCAAGGGCCAGCCCGTGGATATTCAAGATCCTCATATCCGCTGGCCAGGTAAGAATCGTGTTTATGGACGGATGGAAGAACTGATTCAACAGTTCAAAGGCGTTACCGAGGGGATCAAAGTTCCCGCGGGCGAGGCTTATGTCGCTGTTGAGTCCGCGAACGGTGAGCTTGGATTTTACATCGTTTCTGACGGTAGTGGTAAGCCGTACAAAGTTCGTTGTCGGCCGCCGAGCTTTGTCAATACGCAGCCGTTGAGTCGCATGCTGGTCGGAGGACTTTTGGCCGACATCATTCCGACCTTCGATATGGTCAACATGATTGGTGGCGAGTGTGATCGCTAGCCAATTGACGCATCACGCCGCGCGAGAGCGTTGGGGTTTACCCGATGAAACCGCAGGTAGCGTAAACGATCCACGCACGCAGTCCGAGAACGGGCTTCGGTTCAATGAGAAATGGGTCTACCGCCTGGAGGGCGGAGGTCGGCGCCTGATCTACTGGCATCGCTACGATTGCCGCGGTGTCCTACTCGAAAAACCCGACGGTGTTGTACAGTCGGAGTCGCTCTGACGGGGCCTCCGCCGCTTCGTCCCTTTGGTCTGATTCTTCGCCGCGACGGTCGCTTTAAACACGAAGGCGTCGAGGTTACCCACGCAAAACTGCATCAGGTTTTTCTTTCTGGCGTGCGCTATGCGGAAGAAGAGGGTGTATTCATCGTTCAGCTGGGTCGCTTTCGCGGCCAGATCGAAGTTGAAGACACACCATACTGGGTGACGTCCTTCGATGCGTTAGACGGGACGGTACGCTTGACGGATCAAAGTGAAGAGCCGCTGGCAGTCGCAAGCTTAGGTTTTGATGAGGATGGTGTGTTGCGCTGTCGGGTCAAAGAGCGCTTTTCAGCGCGCTTCGAACGCGGCGCGCAAGCGGAACTGCTTCAAGCGATTCATCAAGATTCGACGGTGAATTGGCTTCAACTGGCCGGAAAGCGGGTGCAGCTTCCGTTCTAGGTGCTACGCTGCAACGGCTTAAAGTTATGGATCCACTTCTACGGGGGAAACAATGAATCATTGGCGTCGTGGTATCGCAATCGCACTTTTGCTGGGGCTCGTTCCCATCTTCAGCACGGGTTGCTTTGGCAAGTTTCAACTGCTGAAAAAGGTCTACAAGGTCAACGAAGAAATCAGTCAGGACAAATGGATTCGATGGTTGGCCTTCCTGGGTTTGAATATCGTGCCGATCTACGGCATCGCCGTTTTCGTCGACGTGATCTTTGCGAACTCTGTTGAGTTCTGGACGGGTGAGAATCCAATCGAGGCACGCGTGGGCGAAACGCATTGGGCCTACGGTCCCAATGGCGAGGTACTTCGTATGGCCCTCGAAGCCGACGGGTCGCTGGGCGTTGCGGTATTCGAAGGTGAGCGTGTTTCGCGCTTCAAATTGGTCCGTGAGAACGACGCGATATCGGCCTGGGATGCCCAAGGCGAGTTGCTGGCGCGGGTCACCGACGAAGCCGGCAATGCGGCGCTCGTGGCAGGATCGCTCGCAAAATCACGCGAATAGCGGGGGGCAGAGGCTGTGACTTGAACTCATACCCTCTACCCCCTATAAGACAGTCCCTGGCGGCGGCGTAGCCAAGTGGTAAGGCATGGGCCTGCAAAGCCCTGATCATCGGTTCAAATCCGATCGCCGCCTCCATCCTTAGTTGGGTAACGGCGAGCGCAGCTCGCCTTCCAACACGGCAGGCGCTACGCGCACTGCCTTCGCAGCTTCGTGCCAGCCTCCGCTGCTATCCCGATCTCTCAAAAGCATAAAAATCGTGTTTCGTGTGCATGGGTATATCCAGGGATAGATTTTATAGTATATACCGATATATACTCTACAAATGAGCTTCCTGAACGATGTATGCGCCGGTCTTACCCAAGCGCGTGTTCGCTACGCCGTCGTTGGCGGGCATGCGGTCGCGCTCCACGGAGCCGTGCGCGGAACGGTGGATATCGATATCGTGGTGAACTGGCGATTGAATCAGCTGCGGGCGACACAGAAAGTTCTCAATCGTATGGGCTTGGTATCACGTCTTCCCATCGATGCGGATGAAGTATTCAATTTCCGAGACGAGTATGTGCGCAATCGAAACTTAATCGGCTGGAACTTCTATCACCCGGACGACCCGACGCAGCAGGTTGATATCGTGATTACTTACGATCTAACGGGAAAGAAGACGAACCGCATCGATACTACGGCCGGACCGGTCACAATTCTAAACGTCAAGGAACTGATTGAAATGAAGCGTGAAAGTGGAAGACCACAGGATCACGCCGACGTCGACGCGTTGGAGCGGCTGCGATGAAACCGATTCAATTCTTTAGCGATGAATATCTGGAACGTTCTCGAGAAATGACACCCGACCAGATCATTCGCTTCTTGGATGACTTTCGTCAGCTTCATGCAACACCTCGAGGATCGAAGTCGAAACTCATTAGTCTCAAAGTCCCCAACAATCTATTGGAGACATTCAAGGCTAAAGCCCGGCTCAACAACGTCCCGTACCAGACGCAAATCAAAGAGCTCATGAAGGCTTGGCTGCTCGGCGCAACGAAGTAACTACTTCAGTTGGCGCTACCGAAGCCAGGCGCCAAGGTCGCGGCCGATGAGCCGCGACGTGATATCGATGTCGGATTGGTAGAACGCGTGAAGACGCTCATACACCTCGAGCGGGATCGCGCTTTCGCGATGACTCGCGTTACGCATTCGGAACGGTGACGGGATCGTTTCGATTTCGAGGAAGCGACAGAGTGCCTCTTGAACTTCGACGGGCCGATTGACGAGATCATCGAGCAGAATGATCAGCAGCTGATCTCGCGGGAAGGCTTGCAGGTAGGGTTGCAGTAGCGTTCCGTACAGACCTTTCCAAAGACAACTTGTGGGATGGAAACTCTGCGCAGCGACGCCGTCTTGTTCTAGCCCCTCGATACCCGCATCTACAAATTCCTCTATCGGAGGTTCGATTTCGCCGTGTTCGACGCCGTAGCTGTAGTCCGAGATGAATCGTTCGACGGGGTTACGAAGCATCGCAATGAGTTTCAGCTTAGGATCGAATTCGTGAATCCGTTTTGCGGTATCGAGAAACCAAAGATACGACGGTGAGATTTCGCCGCGCGCTGGCGCGCGGCCGGTGGCGGCAAAGATGGCTCGATAGCGTTCTTCCGTCAGCGCCTGTGGATGCTTGAAACTTGGAAACGCGAAGCTGAAGTAGTGCACCTCTTTATGTCGCGGCACAAACGCCTGCGGGTGCCGCTCGAGATAGTCGTGCAGAGTGGTCGTGCCGGATCGGGCCGCACCAATGCCAATAAAGGTTGGACCGGTGCTCGTCGGTATACTCTGCATGCAGTCAAATTAGTTTTGCGCGCACAACGCCACCATTCTATGACACCAGTGTTGCGACAGCGATAGACAAGAGGTCCGACCTACTGTCCTATGCGTCACCTCGCGCGGTCACAAGTCGACTTCATCCTATCGAGATGATTGCGAACCGGTGATCGGAGTTTTGCGTGGGCTTGTTTGCATGGGATCTGGCGCTCTGGCTGCGCGGAAGCGCAGTTCGGCGTCGTATGGCGTTGCAGCGTCAGTTGGCGAATGCCTCGGGTCAGCCGTCCAGCAGCTTTTCCGTCGGAGCATCCAGTCGGTTCCGAAGCCAAGTTTCATCGTTCGAATTGAAATAGTCGCGGTGGGAACCGACCTCGGCGCGCCACGGGCGTACGACCTGGGTATTGGGGTCAGGTCGCTCCGGATGGAAGCACGGCCTATGGAGTCGCTTGGCGAGCTGTTGCACGGTGGTATCGAAGTTTCGATGTAGGTCTTCATAGGCGACGTAGGTGAGGGCGTGGTGCTTGCGCCCGTTCAACGCCCCAAGCCAACCGGAAACGTGGTCACGCCAGCGGTCGGCACAGGTCTCGCTCTGTGATTTCTGATATCGGAGCATCGCCGCACGGGGCTGGCTGCGCATGTACTCGCTGACGGTCTCGACCTTGGGGCCTTCGTCCCATTCCAACTCGTTCATGAAGCGCCAGCAGCTCGTCATTACATCGCGTGGATCCCGATAGATGTAGAACACATGGCAGTGATTGAGAATCGTATCCAGATGAGGCGCGAGAAACTCGATGCTGTGGTGTGATTTCGCAATGCGTGGACCGGGGAGCGAGAGAAACCGTTCGAAGAATTTCGCTACGGCGCCCGGATGATGCAGGTTGAGTCCGAGCCCGTAGTCCAGGTCGATTCGATCCGGCGCGTAAGCAAAATTCCGAATGAGCGTGTTGATCAGGAAATGAGTTCCCGACCGTTCATGACTGATGACGATTGCTTTCTCGTATGCCAATGGCACCCTCCGCCGCCTATTTCGATAGCGCGCCCCGCTGGGCCGATCCAATGCGCCCGGAGCTCGACCGCTCGGATCTTGCCGGCGTAGGTCAACGACGCCGTTTGTGGACGGTGTTTCCTTTGTTGGCGTGATTCATGATAATGCGCCCATGCCGACACATGAGGAAATCACCGCCCAGCTCACGGGTCCGGGTAGTGCATTCGAGGTGCACCAAGAGCAGGTCCTGGGTCAGCCGATGCTGGTTTTCAAAAACCGGCGGCGGTCCTTGTTCGAGGTTTTGGCGGCATCAAGCGTCCACGGTGACAAACCGTACATCGTTGAAGGTGATCGTCAGATCAGTTACGTGGAGAATCTGCAGCAGGTCGCACGACTGGCCGATGTGTTTCGGTCGCAGTACGGAATTCAACGCGGCGATCGCGTTGCGATTCTGGCCGAAAATCAGCCTGAGTGGATCACCGCGTTCTGGGCCACGCTGAGCATCGGTGGAATCGTGACCGCGCTAAACGCGTGGTGGACTGAAGATGAGGTCCACTACGCGCTCGGGCTTACCACGCCGAAGCTGTTGATCGCAGATCGCAAGCGTCTGGATCGACTGAAGGAACAACCTGAGCTTCCAACAATCTGCATCGAGTCTGATTTTGCGGCACTTCTTGAAAAGTCATCGGCGACTGAATTGCCGACGACCGAAATCGACGAAGATGATCCTGCACTGATTCTTTTCACCAGTGGCACGACGGGTAGGCCCAGGGGTGCGGTCAATACGCATCGTGGTATCTGTGGCTTCGTGCAATGCAATATGCTGGGCGGTCTCCGCGGCATAATGCTTGCCGCGCAAGCGGGTACTCCGCCGGACCCGAACCCCCCGGCGCTTTGTGCGCTGGTGACCTCGCCGCTGTTTCATATGTCGGGACTGTTTACCGGTGCGGTGATGATGCTGGTGGTCGGGGCGAAGACGGTTTGGCGACGCGGCCGGTTCGATCCGAAGGACGTGCTGCGTTTGATCGAGTCCGAGCGTGTAACGACTTGGGCTGCGCTCGGCAGCATGGCGCCGCGCGTCTTGTCGCATCCCGATCTTGAACGCTACGACCTTTCCAGTTTGCGTAACCTGGGTTCGGGCGGTGCACCCACGAGCCCGGCATTACAGGAGCGCATGCGAAAGGTCGCGCCGAACGGCGCGGCTGCGATCAGTCTCGGCTATGGCTCTAGCGAAACCGTAACTGCGGTTTCAATGATCGGTGGACAGGAACTGGTTGAGCATCCGACGTCGGTTGGAAAAATTCAACCGACGCATGAGGTACAGATTCGTAGCGACGCTGGTCAGGTGTTAGCGGAAGGCGAGCAGGGCGAGATCTTCGTGCGAAGCCCGTACAATATGCTCCAGTACTGGGGCGATGCCGAAGCGACTGAGCGTGCGATCGACTCAGCGCGTTGGCTCGCGACCGGAGACATCGGTCAAATTCGATCGGGTCGTCTGTACATCAATTCCCGTGCACGAGACATGATTCTACGTGCCGCCGAAAACATTTACCCGGTGGAGATCGAGCAACGCCTCGAAGCGCATCCTCAGGTGAATGAAGCGGCGGTGATCGGTATCGATCATCCCGAGTTAGGGCAGGAGGTCAAAGCAGTCGTCGTGCCAGAAATCGGTGCCAAAGTCGGCGCGGACGAACTCTCGGCTTGGGTGGGCGAAACGCTCGCAGCATACAAGATACCGGTGCATTGGCAGCTGCAACCCGATCCACTGCCACGGAACGCGGCCGGCAAAGTGCTGAAAAACGTGCTGCGCGGTGAAACCGAAAATCGCTTTATTGAAGACTGACCGCCTAGGAGCGCGGCAGGTCTTCGAATGCAGTTTCCTTGAACGGATCCGGTTCGCGCGGCAACCCGAGCACACGTTCGGCGATGATATTGCGCTGAATTTCATCGGTACCACCCGCGATATGTAGCGCGGGTGCAAAGACATACTGGTAGGCCCAATGTCCCTGGCCCGTTTGTGCGCCCCGGGGATCCAATGCCAAACCAGCGTCTGCACCTGCACTGACCAAACGTGCCAACGCCAACTTCATGACCGACGCTTCGGTCGTCGGGTCTTCGCCGCGACTCAGCTTGGTCATGACGCGAGCGTTGAGAAGTTCAAGGCTTCGGTTCCAAAGGTAGACCTGCGCGATTTGTTGTCGCTGAATCGCATCGGGTTCAACACCGCTGTTTCGGATATCTCGAAGCAGGTCGTCCATCGAAAACATGCTCGACGCACTCCCGATGGCCATGCGTTCGTGCATCAACGTGGTTCGTGTAACCGCCCATCCGCCATTGATCTCGCCCATGCGTTGCGCGTCGGGGATCCGCACTTGATCGAAGAACACTTCGTTGAAGTGGATGCCGCCGTTCGAGTCTTTGATGGGGCGAACATGAATTCCAGGCGTCTTCATATCCAGCAGGAAGTAGGTGATGCCGTCGCGTTTGGAGCGTGCGGGATCGGTGCGGGCGAGCAGGAATCCCCAGTCCGCTTTGTCGGCGAAGGACGACCATACTTTTTGACCGCTGACCAACCAATCGTCGCCGTCGCGAATCGCGCGTGTACCGAGCGCCGCCAAATCCGATCCCGCGCTGGGCTCGCTAAAGAGTTGGCACCAGAACAGCTCACCGCGTAGCATCGGCATGAGGTGCTGCTGCTTCTGCGCTTCGGTTCCGTGCGCGATGATCGTTGGACCCGCCATGCCGACACCCGGCACGAAGTACGACGCCCCAATACTGAACTGAGCGAGTTCTTGTTCCCAAATATAGGCTTCGATCGGCCCCGCGCCGCGTCCTCCAAATTCCTTCGGCCACATCAGCGCAGCCCAGCCGTGTTCATGACAGGTCCGCTGCCAACGGCGTGCGCGTTCGAGGCGATCATCGCGATCGGTGGATGGATCCCGACTTCCAATGGGCGTTTCCGGAGCATGCTCTTCTAGAAACTTTCGAGCTTCCGCACGAAATGCCGCTTCTGCTGGTGAATCCTCGAAATCCATACTCTTCCTCTGTGCTCGAATACGCGGCGCATTCTACGGTGAATCCGTCCTTAGTGGGAACGTTGGAACGGCCAGATCCAATGGCCCCAAAGCGTTCGCGGATAGCTTTGATCGTCGCCGAGTCCGACGAGGCTCGGTGGCTCACGATCTCCGGGCAGGTAGCGTGTTCCAAAAACAATGTCCCAAAAGATCAGGTTGCCGCCGTAGTTATGATTGGCTTCTTCGACGATGGGTGAATGATGCCAACGATGCAGCTCCGCCATGCTGAAGATCCAGTTCAACGGGCCAAGGCGCAGCCGAAGATTGGCGTGCTGAAAAACGCCGTGTACGGCGGCGACCAATGCGACCAGAGCCAGTACGGTTTCGTTTGCTCCGAGTATCGCCAAGGGCATCAACTTGCCTGTTCCGACCAGCATCAAGTCGACCGGGTGAAATCGCACGGTGTTCAACCAATAAAGTCGTGGTGCGCTGTGATGCGTGGCGTGAAAGCGCCAGAGCAGCGGAACTTCATGCATCGCACGGTGACAGCTGTATTCGAAAAGCTCCGCGATCAGCAGTGCTGTTCCGAGCTGCAGCAGGATAGGCCAGGCGTCGGGCCAAAGGCCGAAACCGGCCGCGGCAGAGAGCCAGACTCCTACGCTCACCATTGCGGCCAGAATAAAAGGCTCGCTGATCTGGTTCAGCAGCATATTGCTTCCCATCAGCGATGAATCCAATGCGAGATCGCCATGGGATGCTTGCCAGCTGCGTTGATAGGGGAAGACACGCTCGAGCAGGGCGATCGCCGTATAGACAGCGATCACGGGCGGAACAAACGCCAAGCGCGGCAGCCAACCGGCATCGATCAGCGCGAGCGCAGCCGCGATGGATCCGCAAAACCCGATCGGAAACGCGCTCCAGGCAAAAAGCTTTGTGGCCCAGCTCATGCTCCTACCCTAGCAAGTCCACAGATCTGTTAGAAAGGTAGATCGGAATCTCAGCGGAGGGAACAATATGGAAACCTTGGATCGATTGGACGCGATTGGTCTCGCCAGTGCTGTACGTGCGGGAGAGCTTGGCCCCGTTGAGGTCGTAAACGCAGCGATCGCGCGCGTGGAAAAGTGCAACCCTGCACTTAACGCCGTGATTCATCAGAGTTTTGAACGTGCACGCGCACACGCCCAAAGCCTCGAATCGATCGCGGTTGACGATCGCCCGCCGCTCGCGGGAGTGCCTTTTTTACTGAAGGATTTGGGGGGAGAGGAAGCCGGGCAGCCGTGTCACGCCGGGATGTTGGCGCTCAAAGATGCAGCATGGATTGAAGCGAACGACAGCTATTTTGCTGCCCGTCTGCGCCGTGCGGGCATCGTGACGCTGGGGCGAACCAATACGCCCGAGTTAGGTTTATTGCCGACAACCGAACCGGAGGCCTACGGGCCGACGCGTAATCCGTGGGATCTGACGCGCAGTGCCGGCGGTTCGAGTGGGGGAGCGGCGGCCGCGGTGGCGTCGGGCATGGTGCCGGCCGCGCACGCCAGCGATGGTGGTGGTTCGATTCGAATTCCAGCGGCGCTCTGTGGCCTGGTCGGATTAAAACCCACGCGTGGCCGATCTTCATTTGGGCCGGGTCTCGGCGAACGCTGGGCGGGTTTTTCGTGTGAAGGGGTGGTGTCGCGGAGCGTGCGGGATACCGCTGCGTTTTTAGATTTGACGCGTGGGGCGATGCCAGGCGACCCGTACTTTGCTGCGCCGCCGTCGGCACTCTATTTGGATAATGTTCAGGAGCATCCTGGCCCGTTGAAGATCGGAGTGATGGGAAATTCGCCGCGAGATGCGGTGCCGCTGCATGCGGAGTGTTTGATCGCGGTTAAAGAGGCGGCGGAGTTACTCGAGCAGTTGGGCCACCACGTCGAAGCCGAACATCCGAAGGCCTTGGACGAAACCGCCACGGGCCCCCACTACATTACGGTGGTTGCGTGCAATATCGCCGAGACGTTGCAGCGCGTCGGCGCAAAGATTGGTTGCGAGTTGGATCAACGTTCCGTCGAGCCGCTGACTTGGGCCATTGCAGAAATCGGCCGTTCGACTCCAGCGCCCGATTACATCGCGCACCTGCGCGAGATTCATCGCTTTAGTCGGGATATGGCGGCATGGTGGGAGGGTGGTTTTGATTTACTGCTGACACCGACGACTGCGGAGCCAGCACCTGTTCTCGGTGAGTATGCGCAGTCGGTTGATGAGCCGATGAAACCCGTCATTCGTGCGATCCCCTTTGGCGCATTTACCTCAGCATTTAATCTGACGGGTCAACCTGGAATTTCGTTGCCCTTGCACTGGAGCGAAAGCGGCTTGCCGGTAGGCGTGCAGTTGGTCGCCGCCTACGGTCGTGAGGACCTGTTACTTTCGGTGGCGGCTCAGTTGGAAGCCGCGGCGCCTTGGGCGGATCACCGACCTCCGGTTTTCGCTTAAGCGCGGCCGACTAAGCGTTCGAACTTGGCGAAGCGAGCCAGGTTTCTGCGGTATCGAATAGTTCCGACATCAGCGATTCTTCTTCGGCGAAGAATTTTTTGAAGTCCTGGTCGAGTCCATCGATTCCGAGCGTGAGCTGGTCATTGAGTGATGCATGCTGGGCTTGCACCTGCTTGTACCGCGACCAAAGCCCACGGGTCGACAGATACTGATGCCAATGATTGCGGCATGAAAAGCAGAGTTTTGCGGTGAAACCACCCAGGAGCGCGACGTTCTGGCCCTCGCGCGCATCGCATTTCTGGCATTGATTCGTAGCTTCCATACATCAATAGGCGGCAAGAATCGGTCGGTGCTTGAGTGGATAGCTGCCGAAACCCATTACTTCGGGCTATATTGCGCCCCCTATGCCCGGGTGGTGGAACTGGCAGACACAGGGGACTTAAAATCCCTCGAGGTGAGAGCTTCGTGCGGGTTCGAATCCCGCCCCGGGCAGTTAGTGGCCACTTAGGACTGAAAACGGAAGCGAGTTTGCAGCGTTGCTTCGGCGGTTTCCTCGATCAATGTTTCGAGTGCGTCGCCATCTAGGATCGTGATCCTCGTATACGCCATCTCAGGTCGTTCTAGTTCAATGCGATAGAGCTCACGCGGGCCGCGAAGGATTTGGCGCACGTAGGCGTTTCCGCCCTCGGCGATATCTTGGTGAATGGATTGAATGACGCGTCGAACCCGCATTTCACTTTGAAAGACTGGATCCTGAAATGTTTCGAGCGTGCGTGTTGAACGCATTGCACGAAACCCGCCTGGTGCGCGCATCTGAGACACGATGGATCTCCTGAAACCATCGTATCTGACGCGGATGTCGCTCGCAAGAACCGGCTGACGCTATACGAGCTTGGCGAGTGAACGATCGTAACGATCGAACGCTCCCGACGAGCCACCGATCAATTCAATTCCTGCGGTCGCGAACGCAGCGCCGTTATTGCCACGCGTAGTTCGACGATTGACTCGGGTCCAACGTGTTCGACCAATCACCTCTACCGCTTCTGTTTGGCCCGGCAGTTGCAACGTCAATAGTACGCGATCGCCAACGCCAGGTGGGTGAGTGCTGCGAATGCAGAGTCCACGTCGCGACAAGTTGATCACCGTGTCGTTCTCCGTTGTGCCGTAAGACACGTCACCCGTGACTGGATTGCGGATCGGGTCAATGGCGACGGTTGAAATCGATATATCGACCGCGCGGCGCATGTCTTTTCGGTTATTGATCCCAGACCGCATATCATCTAGGTCGGAGTGATCTCCAATTCGCTTGAGATCAAGGTACGCCCATGCGTTCCCGGAGTGCCTTGTCGAGTTGGCGCGTCACAGAGTTATTTCCGGGTAGTGGAAATACCCGATCATCGATACGTATCACGGGTCGGATTCCACGCACCGCGTTCGAGACGAAGACTTCTTTCCATTTATGGCTTTCCGCGAGCCGTGCCGCGCGAAATCGGATTGGAATTCCCATTCCCCGTGCGAATTCCAGTAGGAGTCCGCGCGCAATTCCTGGAAGAACGCGTGGTGATGCAGCGGTTTCAATGCCGCGGTCGCTGAGGACAAAGAAATTCGCACGGGTGGTTTCGAGTGATACGCCGCCCCGCCCAACGAGCAAGACTTCGGCATTCGAGCTGCGTTCTGCCAGCGAAAGGGCGAGCCGAGATGTGCCCTTAATATTCGCTGCTGCGTATTCCAGCGGCAGCGTTTCGACGGCGATTCCCTGAGTTTGCTCCGTTTTCAGGTTGCGCGGCAGGCGGTCGGTTTGCACCAGTTGAAAACCGTCGCCAATCGTGACACGGATAACACCATTCGCGATGCGATTGCGCCGTCCGAGATTCGAACAGACCTTGGCCCAATCGGTGGAGGGAAGTTCGAGTTCCAACGCAGCCGCGCTCTGGCGCAAGCGCACCAGGTGGAGCGGAAGTAACGGCACGCTGCCACGAACCAAGCGCATCCTCTCGTATATGCCGTAGCCGCGAAGCAGCGTTTCATTTTCAATCGGAACTTTCGCGCGTGCGGCAGCGATGACCCGACCGTTCATCCAAAGCAAGCGAGGAGCGCTCAAGTCTGGGCCGTCCAGAGCTTCGTAAAGTCCAAGCCTTTGTCGCTGGTTTCTTTGAGTTCTTCTTCGGCGACCGAGTCGGCAACGATGCCGGCACCGAGATGTAGATCTAGACAGTTCTGATGTGCGATTGCCGTGCGAATCGCGATATTGAAATCCGCATTACCGCTGGCGTCGAGGTAGCCGATCGCGCCGGTGTAGACGCCACGGCGTGTGGGCTCTATGGCTTCGATGATCTGCATCGCGCGTACTTTGGGCGCCCCGGTAATGGAGCCGCCGGGAAACATCGCGCGCAGAATCGAATGCCAGTCTGTAGGATCATCGAGTTCGCCCTCGATAGTGCTGACCAGATGATGCACGTGTTCGAAGCTGTGTAGCTCCATCATGTCATGAACGTGAATCGAGCCCGTCTTACAGATGCGGCCGAGGTCGTTGCGCTCTAGGTCGACGATCATGAGGTGTTCTGCGCGATCTTTCGACGAGTGGATGAGTTCCTTTTTTAGCCAGGCATCTTCCTCGGCTGTGTGCCCTCGAGGTCGGGTGCCTTTAATCGGTGATGTTTCAATACGGTGACCGCTGATGCGCAGAAAGCGCTCCGGTGAATTCGACAGGAGTTGCAGCTCGCCCGTATCAATGAACGCTGAAAACGGCGCGCCGGACAGATGAACTAAGCGACGAAAGAGATCGCCGAGCTGTTCCCGGTGCACCGGTTCCCAACGTGCACGTCGTGAGATATTGGCTTGGTAGATATCACCGCGACGGATCCAGTCCTGTACCCGGCCTACATTTTCTTTGTAGCGGGTTTCATCGGTGGAAAAGCTCAGCTTCGGAATGGCAAGGTTCCGAACCGCGGGTTCTTTGAGCTCTTCCACAATCCCGCCAAGGCGCTGGACCGCGATTGCGTCCGAACCCTGAATGACCGCGCGGGTGTGAGATCTGTCGTAGCGAATCACTGCGCGAAAGCCTGCGAAGTAGAGATCGGGTGTGTGTGTTTCGATCGCAGCGATTTCCGGTAGCGCTTCGAATTGTCGCCCTAGGTCATAGGAGAGGAAGCCCATCAGCACGCGGTCGAGCGCTGGGCTCGCCGGGGATGCATCGAGCCAGGCTCGGGCGCTGGCGAAGGCATCGAGACCGCCTAGGAACTCGACTTCGGGTTCGATTCCAATCAGCGCATGCGCCCAGCCGCTGCCAATCAACGCATGGGGCCGCAGGCCCTTGGGCAGCGCGGCCAGTAGTTCCGCCGGATGCGGCACGAATGGAAGCTCGGTTCTAAACACTCCGCTAGAGTAGGGCGGTGAAGCCACAAACGGGAGAGCGGGTTCGGATCGAAGGCGTCCGACCCATTATCGAAGCCATCCGCGCGCGTCGGCGGAAAGTCCATCATGTCGGGCTGCCCGATGAGCAGAGCACTCCCGGATTGCGTGACTTGGCTGAGCGGGTCACCGAGGCCGGTATTTCGACGGAATCTACGACCGGCCCTCCTTGGGCAGATGCGGATCCGTACCGAGAAGAGGCGGCTGAGGAGCTCCTGGTCCATACCGACGCTCGGTTCTTGGTCGCGTTGGATCGCCTAACGGATGTCGGAAATCTCGGGTCGATCCTACGCAGTGCCGAGATCGCCGGTGTAACGGGGATCGCGCTGGAGCATCGTCGATCACCACCCATTGCTGCCGGTGTTCTTCGGGCGAGTGCGGGGGCGGTCGAACATCTGAGGCTCGGCCGAACGCCTAACCTACGGAAATTCCTCGAGATTGCGTCAGCTGAGGGGCTTCGCATTCTGGTCGCAGATGGCTCGGGAGAATCGATCGATTCTGTGGATTCGGGTTGTTTTCGTGGGGATATCGCCTGGGTTTTTGGCAGCGAAGATCGTGGCGTGAAGCAGGGAATTCGTGAAATGGCGGATCGCTGCATTGCGATCCCGCAGTCTGGAAGGATCGGGTCCCTGGGCGTTGCCGCCGCCGCAGCCCATCTTTTGCTTCGGACCGCTGAGCATCGGCGCGCCAAGCAGCCCCTCAACCCAAGCTAATTTATGTTGGGAAAGCCACGCGGGTGGAAAAAAGTCGCAAAATACCGTATCGATACGCTGCGAATTCGTGTCTTGTCTGGTCGAGTAGCCTGGTGGCGAGGGGAGTATCCGCCGGTACAATCCGTACCCGTGCTGGCGTAGCTCAATTGGCAGAGCAGCTGATTTGTAATCAGCAGGTTGGAGGTTCGAGTCCCCTCGCCAGCTCCGATTATGCGATCATCGGCAACTCGCGGTTCGTGGACAGATGAATAGAGAGGCAGCACGCGAGGCTGCGCAAATTAAAGATGAATTCAACGGGAAGAGATCCCAAGCCTTAACAAGAGAAAACGATCTCTTAAAGGCGACGGGGTGTCTTACGCGTTTTATAGATTTAAAGAGCCTTAAAGAGGTAGGGGGAAATAGAGCGTCGGGATTTCAATCTCGGAGAGGTACCGAAGCGGTCAAACGGGGCAGGCTGTAAACCTGTTGCATTCGTGCTACGGAGGTTCGAGTCCTCCCCTCTCCACCAATCGGTCAACTCAGAGATATGAAAATTCAGATTGCTCAATGAAGGAATACGATTAGCGGGAATAGCTCAGCTGGCTAGAGCACAAGCCTTCCAAGCTTGGGGTCGCGGGTTCGAATCCCGTTTCCCGCTCCAGGTTTGAAACGTTCAAGGTGGTGTTACTGCCCACGTAGCTCAGGTGGTTAGAGTGCATCCTTGGTAAGGATGAGGTCGGCGGTTCGACTCCGCCCGTGGGCTCCAGCCGCGACGAAGCAAAACCCGCAAGATTTGGTGGCCCGGTTAAAGGCGTAAGCAAAAGAGGGGAATCATGGCAAAGCAGAAATTCGAGCGAAACAAGCCACACGTAAACGTGGGTACGATTGGTCACGTCGACCATGGGAAGACGACGCTAACCGCAGCGATTACGCAGCGACAAGCGAAGTTGGGTTTGGCGGATTTCACG
>JAJDAK010000043.1 GCA_029261895.1 Deltaproteobacteria bacterium | reverse complement strand
CGTGAAATCCGCCAAACCCAACTTCGCTTGTCGCTGCGTAATCGCTGCGGTTAGCGTCGTCTTCCCATGGTCGACGTGACCAATCGTACCCACGTTTACGTGTGGCTTGTTTCGCTCGAATTTCTGCTTTGCCATGATTCCTTTACTCCATCCGGACTAATTCGAATTGGACTTACTTATCCGCAATGCCCGCCGCTATCGAATCGGGCACCGGCGCGTAATGATCAAATTGCATGGTGTACGTCGCGCGCCCCTGAGTCATCGAACGCAACGAACTCACGTACCCAAACATTGTTCCAAGCGGGGCTTCACCGCGAATGACCTGCGTATTGCCCCGCGCTTCAAAACTCTCGATGCGGCCGCGCCGACTATTCATGTCTTCGACCACGGAGCCGGTGAACGATTCCGGCGCGACGACCTCGACGGCCATAATCGGCTCGAGCAGAATCGATTTACCCTTCTGCAAGCCATCCTTGATACCCATGGAACCGGCGATATGGAACGCCATTTCCGATGAATCCACATCATGATAAGAACCGTCTATCAACTTGATCTTCACATCAACGACAGGAAAACCGGCTTTCACGCCACTCTTACAAGCTTCGCGTACGCCCTTTTCGACCGCTTTAAAGTAGTCTCTCGGGATCGTACCGCCGACGATCTTCACCTCGAACTCGATGCCACCACCCTTTTCGTTCGGCGCAACGTCGAGAACGACGTGCCCGTACTGGCCGCGACCACCACTCTGGCGTACAAAGCGGCCTTCGCCCTTGGCTTCGCGCACGATGGTTTCTTTGTATGCGACCTGAGGCTGACCCACATTGGCATCGACCTGAAATTCTCGAAGAAGGCGATCGACAATGATCTCGAGATGCAACTCGCCCTGACCCGCGATTAGCGTTTGGCCCGTCTCATCGTTGGTATTGACTCGAAAACTCGGATCTTCGATCGCCAGCTTCCCTAGTGCTGAACCGAGCTTTTCCTGATCGGCCTTCGTCTTAGGCTCGATCACGATTTCAATCACGGGATCTGGAAAGTCGATGGACTCGAGAATGACCGGATTCTGTTCGTCGCAAAGCGTGTCGCCCGTAAAGACCTTCTTCAGTCCAACGATTGCACCGATTTCGCCCGCAACCATCGTTTCAATCTCTTCGCGCTTATTGGCATGCATCTTCAACAAACGCCCAACACGTTCTCGTCGGCCCTGGGTCGAGTTCGAAACATAGGAGCCAGACTTCAACGTACCTGAATACACGCGAACGAAGGTGAGGTGCCCCACGAACGGATCCGTCATGATCTTGAACGCCAGCGCAGAGAACGGTTCGTCGCTCGCCGGCGCACGGGTCACTTCGTTTCCGTCGTCATCAACACCAACGACCGCCGACACATCAAGCGGTGACGGTAAATAGTTAACCACTCCGTCGAGCAGTGGCTGGACACCTTTGTTCTTGAAGGCGGTCCCACAGAGCACAGGCACTAAACGTAGGCTGATCGTCGCCTCGCGAATCGCGCCACGCAACTCGGACTCAGAAATCGTCTCGCCTTCGAGGTACTTCTCAAGCAGCTCCTCGTTCTCTTCAACGGCGGCCTCGATCATCTTCAAGCGGTACTTCTCGACTTCGCCCACAAGGTCCACCGGAACCTCAGCTTCAACATACTCAGCACCGAGCTTCTCGTTTTCCCAAATAATGGCCTTGTTCTTTACGAGATCAACAACGCCCTTAAAGTTTTCTTCATTGCCAATCGGATACTGGAGTACCAACGGTACAGCACCGAGGCGATCTCGAATCTGCTCGACCACAGCAAAGAAGTCCGAGCCGATACGGTCCATCTTATTGACGAACGCCATGCGCGGAACACTGTAGCGATCTGCCTGACGCCAGACAGTTTCGGATTGCGGCTCCACACCGCCAACCGCACAGAACACCCCGACTGCACCATCCAGAACTCGCAGTGAGCGTTCCACCTCGACCGTGAAGTCGACATGCCCAGGTGTATCAATGATGTTGATCCGATAATCATTCCAATAACAGGTCGTAGCAGCCGACGTAATCGTTATGCCGCGCTCCTGCTCCATCCAGTCCATCGTCGCGTTGCCGTCGTGGACTTCACCGATCTTGTAGTTGACCCCGGTGTAGAAAAGGATGCGCTCGGTCGTGGTCGTCTGACCCGCATCAATGTGAGCCATGATGCCGATGTTGCGCGTGTGATCGAGTGGCTTTGGACTTGACATGCTTGGGCTCTACTCGCGCGCTACCAGCGATAATGCGCGAAGGCCTTATTAGCCTCCGCCATCCGATGGGTATCTTCACGTTTACGAACCGCATCACCACGTTCGGCAGCTGCTTCCATGAGTTCCAAACCAAGCTTCTCACTCATGGTCCTGCCGGAACGAGTTCGCGCTGCTCCGATGATCCAACGCATTGCAAGCGAAACCGCGCGTTCGGGTTTCACTTCGATCGGAACTTGGTAAGTCGCACCACCAACACGCCGACTCTTCACTTCAATTCGTGGTCGCACATTATCGAGCGCACGCTTAAACGTTCGCATCGGATCGTCTTGTGTCTTGTCCTCAATGAAACGAAACGCGCCGTAGGTTACGCGTTCAGCGGTACTCTTCTTCCCGTCGCGCATAATCACGTGCATGAACTTCGCTACCTGCCGGTCGCTGAACTTCGGATCCGTGGGAGCAACTCGCTTTGGTATATCTCGTCGACGCGGCATCTTTAATCGCTCCTACTTGCGACGCTTCGTGCCGTAACGGCTACGAGATTGATTGCGACCGTCGACGCCAAGCGTATCGAGTGTGCCGCGTATGACGTGATAACGAACACCGGGCAAATCTTTGACACGACCACCACGAACAAGAACAACCGAGTGCTCTTGCAAGTTGTGACCCTCGCCAGGAATATACGCCCACACTTCGCGCCCGTTACTCAAACGAACACGTGCAACTTTGCGTAACGCGGAGTTTGGTTTCTTCGGTGTCTGTGTTGACACACGAAGACACACACCACGTTTTTGCGGACCTGAGATCAAGTCGGGCGACTTTGTCGTCCGGCGTTTGACACTTCGTCCTTTACGCACCAGCTGTTGAATTGTCGGCATTCGCCATCACCTTTGCGCCACGCGCACATGCAGGAATCTCCCATGGACACCCAAACGTGCGGGTCAATCACGGGAGTACACAAACGCACCTCCCCTAGAACGACCGATCTAGAGGAGGTGATCCTTCGCGCGGAAGGGCCCGAAGTCTAACAGGATTCCGCTCTGCGTCAACTGGGTTGCGCGGTCGCCAGGGAACGAAATTCAAACGAAAGTGACGCTATGGATCACAACTCGATGCCCGCATCTCCGGGAGGAGTTTCCCCCACCCCTGAGGCAAGGATTGGAGCAGGTGCAGCCACCTCAGCATCGGTAGGTGCGATATCAGGTTTGGGGAAATCAGCTCCATTTTCGATGACTTCCTCGTCCATCCCTTCAACTTCGATCCCCATGTAGCGGTATTGGCTGACGCCGGTGCCCGCAGGAATCAAGCGGCCCATGATCACGTTCTCCTTCAAACCACGCAGTCTGTCGGTTTTCCCGGTGATCGCGGCCTCGGTGAGCACCTTGGTTGTCTCCTGGAATGAGGCCGCTGAGATGAAGCTTTCGGTCGAAAGCGACGCCTTGGTGATCCCCAGCAGCAACGGCTCCGCAACAGCCGACTCTTTGCCTTCTTCCTGCATCTGCACGTTCACCTTCTCAAATACGTGCTTCTCGACCTGCTCGCCGATCAGGAAGTCGGTATCGCCCACCTGATTGACCCGGACCCAACGCAACATCTGCCGAACAATGACCTCAATATGCTTGTCGTTGATCCCCACACCTTGAAGTCGGTAGACCTCCTGGATCTCATCAAGGAGATAGCTCGCGAGCTCTTTCTCACCCTTAATCCGCAGAATGTCATGTGGGTTGGATGAACCACCCATCAGTGCCTCACCTGCGCGAACGAAGTCATCTTCATGCACCGCGATATGCTTGCCCTTCGGAATGTCATAGTTTCGCGCCTCGCCTTCTTCCGGCGTAACAATGACGCGCCGCTTGCCGCGCACATCGGGACCAAAGCTGACCGTACCGTCGATTTCGGACACGATCGCGAATTCCTTGGGCTTGCGAGCCTCAAAGAGTTCCGCGACACGTGGCAGACCACCGGTAATGTCCTTCGTCTTGGTTGTTTCGCGCGGGATTCGCGCGAGCGTATCGCCAGGCTCCACAGCGTCGCCTTCGATGGTCACGAGGTTGACGCCAACCGGCATGAGATAGCGTCGCAACGTCTCGCCTTTTGGATCCACAACCTCAATACGTGGCTGAAGATCCGGATCCTTCGACTCGGTAATGACTTTACGCGACATACCGGTGAACTCATCCACCTGCTCTTGCATCGTCGAGCCCTCAACAACATCTGAGAACCGAATCGTTCCAGCCGCGTCAGCCAAAATCGGGTTCTGGAACGGATCCCATTCGTGGACCAATGCCCCCCCCTTGATCGCTGTACCATCTTCGACATGGAGCGTCGCGCCGTAGGCGACGGGGTAACGCTCCCGCTCGCGACCCGCGGTATCACAGACCGCAATTTCTCCGTTACGGTTCATCACGATCAATGAGCCGTGCTTATCTCGGATGGTCGAAAGGTTGAGGTATTTCACGGTGCCGTCGTTTCGGGCTTCAACATGCGATTGCTCGACACGCTGAGTGGCCGTTCCACCAATGTGGAAGGTACGCATTGTGAGCTGCGTTCCCGGTTCGCCAATCGACTGTGCAGCCATGACACCGACAGCCTCGCCCTGATTTACAAGTCGCCCCTGACCCAGGTCGCGGCCGTAGCAGAGTGCGCAAACACCGCGCTCCGCACGACATGTGAGCACGGATCGGATGGTCACCACTTCAACGCCCGAATCCTCAATGACTCGCATCTTATCTTCATCGATCTCGATGCCAACAGCGGCAAGAACCTCACCGTTAATCGGGTCTACGATATCGGTCAACGCCACGCGACCGAGGATACGGTCGCCGAGACGCTCGATGATTTCCCCACCCTCAACCAATGCACGACATTCAAGACCATCGAGTGTTTCACAATCGTATTGGGTAATGATCATATCCTGCGCCACATCAACGAGGCGACGCGTGAGATAACCCGAGTTCGCTGTCTTGAGTGCGGTATCGGCGAGACCTTTTCGGGCACCGTGGGTCGAAATGAAATACTCGAGTACCGACAAGCCTTCGCGGAAATTCGAAAGAATCGGGCGTTCGATAATTTCGCCTGATGGCTTGGCCATCAAACCGCGCATACCCGCCAATTGGCGAATCTGCTGCGATGAACCACGTGCACCCGAATCCGCCATCATAAAGACAGGGTTAAAACTCGGGATCTTGGCTTTCTTTCCTTCGGCATCGATTACTTCGTCTTCCGAAAGCAGTGACAGGAGCTCCGCCGAAATTTCTTCGGTAACCAGCGCCCAGCGATCCACCACTTTGTTGTAGCGCTCACCGTCGGTGATCAAGCCCTCTTGATACTGCCGGCCGAACTCACCGACGTCGTGCTGCGCGTCGTCGATCAACTTCTCCTTGCTCGGCGGAATCTGCATATCATCCACGCAGAAACTCAGGCCAGAACGTGTCGCGTAGTCGTACCCAAGGGTACGCAAGCGATCCGACAAAATAACCGTCGCTTTATTGCCGAGGCGTCGATACACCTCGTTGACAAGGTTTCCGAGCGATTTTTTATCCATCACTCGGTTCACGAGCTCAAACGGTACATCGTCATGGACGATTTCGTAGAGCAGGACGCGACCGGTTGTAGTGTCGACGCGCTCACCCTTAATGCGAACTTTGATATTGGCCTGTAGATCCACAATGCCCTGGTCATAAGCGATGCGAACTTCATCAGGGGACCCGAACACCAAACCCTCGCCATCCGCGAACGGCCGATCACGCGTGAGATAGTACGCGCCGAGCACGATGTCCTGGGTCGGCGTAATGACCGGCTTCCCGTTGGCCGGACTGAGAATGTTGTTTGTACTCATCATGAGCACACGGGCTTCGATCTGAGCTTCCACCGAAAGCGGCAGATGGACCGCCATCTGGTCACCGTCAAAGTCCGCGTTGAACGCCGAGCAAACCAACGGATGTAGCTGAATCGCCTTACCGTCGATCAATACCGGCTCAAAGGCTTGGATCCCAAGGCGATGGAGAGTCGGAGCGCGATTCAACAGAATCGGATGCTCCTGAATGACTTCGGCCAAGATATCCCATACCTCGGGGAGTTCCTTCTCCACCATCTTCTTTGCGGCTTTAATCGTGGTCACGTATCCACGTTGCTCGAGCTTCGAATAGATGAACGGCTTGAAAATTTCGAGCGCCATCTTATTCGGCAACCCGCATTGGTGCAGCCGTAGTTCGGGACCTGCAACGATCACCGAGCGACCCGAGTAATCCACGCGCTTACCCAGAAGGTTCTGACGGAATCGTCCTTGCTTGCCCTTCAACATGTCCGAAAGCGACTTCAGCGGTCGCTTATTCGGGCCGGTGATCACTTTGCCGCGTCGACCGTTGTCGAAGAGCGCGTCTACCGCTTCCTGCAACATGCGCTTTTCATTGCGGATAATGACTTCAGGCGCGTTCAATTCCAGCAATCGCTTCAAGCGGTTGTTACGATTGATCACACGTCGATAGAGATCGTTGAGATCCGAGGTCGCAAAACGTCCACCGTCCAAGGGCACGAGCGGCCGCAGATCCGGCGGAATCACCGGAACCACTTCGAGAATCATCCACTCAGGCTGATTTTCGGATTCATGGAACGCATCCAACACCTTGAGACGCTTCGCGAGCTTCTTGCGTTTCGCTTCACTTGTCGCCGCCTTCATTTCAGCTCGAAGCGTTACCGATTCTTCGTCGACCTTGATCTCGTTCAGAATCTGGCGAATGGCTTCTGCCCCGATGCCGTATCGAAACGAATTCGGCCCGAGTTCCTCTTTGAGCTCCATGATGCGCTCGTCGTTCAAGAGCTCACCCCGCTTCAGCGGCGTTTCAAGCGGATCAATCACAATATGCTGCTCGAAATAGAGCACGCGCTCGAGATCTTTGAGTGTAAGTTCGATCAGGTTACCGATTCGACTTGGGAGCGACTTCAGAAACCAAATATGCGCAACCGGTGCAGCGAGCGCGATGTGGCCCATGCGTTCGCGTCGAACCTTCGACTGAATGACTTCGACGCCGCACTTTTCGCAGACAACGCCGCGATGCTTCATGCGCTTGTATTTTCCGCAGTTGCATTCGTAGTCTTTGACCGGGCCAAAGATCTTCGCGCAGAAGAGTCCATCGCGTTCAGGCTTGAACGTACGATAGTTGATGGTCTCCGGCTTCTTCACTTCACCGTAAGACCACTCCCGAATCTTATCCGGTGATGCGATACGAATCCGCATCCCTGAAAAGCTAAGTGGATCTTTTGGTTTCTCGAAAAGGTTGTAGAGGTCTCTCACTCGCTGATTCCTTCTCTAGATCTCTTCTAGAAGCTCGGTATCTAGACCGAGACTCTGCATTTCTTTGACCAGGACGTTGAAGCTCTCCGGCAATCCCGGAAGTAGCTCACAATCACCCTTTACGATCGACTCATACATTCGCGTTCGCCCAACGACATCATCCGATTTGACCGTTAGGAATTCCTGCAACGCATAGGCGGCGCCGTACGCCTCCATGGCCCAGACTTCCATCTCCCCCAAGCGTTGACCACCAAACTGCGCCTTACCACCGAGCGGTTGCTGCGTGACTAGCGAGTACGGTCCGATGGAACGGGCATGGATCTTGTCATCCACCAAATGGTGAAGCTTCAACATGTACATCGCGCCAATCGTCACATCGGTTGCAAATGGATCACCTGAACGTCCGTCGAAGAGCACCATCTGACCCGATGTCGGCACCTCCGCGAGCTCAAGAACTTTCTTGACCTCGGATTCCGACGCACCATCAAAGACGGGCGTGGCCATGTGGATGCCGCGAGTGAATCGCGCTGCCAATCGAATCAACGCATCGTCATCGAGACCATCCAAGTGATCCGCCACCTGCTTGCGCACGAAGATGTCTTTCAATCCTGCCCGCAGCTTCGCCGGCGAGTACTCGTCATCGATCCATTTTTGAACCTTCTGCCCGAGTCCCCGTGCAGCCCAACCCAAGTGCGTTTCAAGAATCTGCCCGACGTTCATACGAGAAGGCACGCCCAGCGGATTGAGTACGATCTCAACCGGCGTACCGTCTTCGGTATACGGCATGTCTTCCTCAGGCAGAATTCGCGAGATCACGCCCTTGTTTCCATGGCGTCCCGCCATCTTGTCGCCCACCGAAAGCTTGCGCTTGATCGCGACGTAGACCTTGACCATCTTGAACACACCCGGTGGCAGTTCATCGCCCTTCTTAAGACGGGCAATCTTTTCATCGAAGACCGTCTTGATCAGGCTTGCTTGCTCTTCAGCCGCTGCAAGTACCTCTTCGATACGGCGCATATTGTCGGCACCGTCGATTCTGAGATCCTTCCACTTCCGTCGCGGAATATCGGCAAGAATTTCTTCAGTGATCGCATCCCCCGGCTCGAGCCATGCGTCCTTCCGACGCTCGTCCGCCATTCGTACCGAACTTTGCTGACCGAGCAACAACTCGCGCACCCGGTTCAGCGCCGACTCGCGCACGATGTGAATTTCATCCTCTTGGTCGATGCTGAGCTTGGCGATTTCTGCATCCGCAATGGTTCGCGCGCGATCGTCCTTGTCGAGACCACGTCGCGAAAACACACGTGCACCGATTACGGTTCCACTCACGCCCGGTGGCACACGGAGCGAGGTATCACGAACATCCCCTGCCTTCTCGCCGAAGATTGCGCGCAACAAGCGTTCCTCGGGTGAAAGCTGAGTTTCGCCCTTTGGGGTGATCTTGCCGACGAGAATATCGTCCGGCTTACACTCCGCCCCGATGCGAACGATTCCGCTCTCATCGAGATCCTTCAGCGCTTCCTCGCCAACATTGGGAATATCACGCGTGATTTCCTCACGACCCAACTTGGTATCGCGCGCTACAACTTCAAACTCTTCGATGTGAATCGAAGTAAAAAGGTCATCTTTCAGAATGCGCTCTGAAATCAGGATCGAATCCTCGAAGTTGTACCCACCCCACGGCATGAACGCGACCAATACGTTTCGACCAAGTGCGAGCTCGCCCCACTCGGTCGCAGCACCATCCGCGATCACCTGCCCCTTGAGCACCCGATCACCCTGGCGCACGATCGGCTTCTGATTGATACAGGTGTTCTGGTTGGAACGACGATACTTCGTCAGGTTGATGATATCCGGCGCTGGATCCGACTCATTGGCGTCCGGCTCCGGCTTCAACACGATCCGGCCAGCGTCCACGCTTTCGACGATACCGTTTCGCTTTGCAACGATGGTCGCACCTGAGTCCCGCGCAACGACACCCTCCATACCCGTTCCAACAAGCGGCGCCTCGGTTCGCATCAACGGCAAAGCCTGCCGCTGCATATTCGAGCCCATCAGCGCGCGGTTCGCGTCATCGTTTTCCAAGAAAGGAATCAACGATGCCGCAACCGACACCAGCTGGTTCGGCGAAACGTCCATTTTTTCGATTTCAGACGGTTCGAGCATGACGAATTCGCCGGTCTTCCGTGCCGAAACGATGTCACGCTCAAACTTGCCCTTCTTATCGAGTGGCGCGTTCGCCTGGGCGATGGTTACGCGTTCCTCTTCAAGCGCGCTTAGGTACTTCACATTATTCGTCACGTGCGACTTTTCAACATCTCGGTACGGCGTTTCGATGAAGCCATAGTCGTTGACGCGTGCGTAGGTTGAAAGGGACGCAATCAGTCCAATGTTTGGACCTTCCGGTGTTTCGACCGGACAAATCCGACCATAATGCGTGCTGTGCACATCGCGGACTTCAAAACCTGCGCGCTCGCGCGTCAAACCGCCCGGCCCCAACGCCGAGAGCCGGCGCTTATGCGTAACCGCAGAAAGCGGATTGGTCTGATCCATGAACTGCGAAAGCTGGCTCGAACCGAAAAATTCCTTGATCACGGCAGAGACCGGCTTGGAGTTAATCAGATCATGCGGCATCAATTGCTCGATCTCTTGGAGGCTCATGCGCTCCTTGATCGCGCGCTCCATGCGAACCAAACCGATGCGGTACTGGTTCTCGAGCAGCTCGCCCACAACGCGCACACGTCGGTTTCCGAGGTGATCAATATCGTCGATGCGCTTATTGGGATCGTTACCGTTCTTGAGATCCACCAGGTATTGAACCGCAAGCAGGATGTCGTCTTTGCGTAAGGTGGTTTCATCCAGCGGAATATCGATATCCAATTTGTGATTCAGCTTGAGGCGACCCACCGTTGAAAGATCATATCGATCCGCATTGAAAAACAGATTATTGAAGACCGTCGTGGCGGTATCGATGGTCGGCGGATCACCGGGGCGCAGGCGGCGATAAATGTCGATGATCGCCTCTTCGCGCGTCATCGTCTTATCGGCTGCCAACGTGTCATGAATGGCCGTGCCCGAGGTGACGGGATCCAAATACAGCAGCGGGAATTCGTTGAAACCGCGCTTTTGGAGTTCCTCAAAGATCTCCTCAGTGATCACCTCATTGCATTCCAAGAGCACCTCGCCGGTGCTCTCATCGACGATATCTGAAGGGGAAACTCGTTTCACGCCATCTTCACGAATCAGATCTTCCACACCAATCTGAATCCAGTCCATTTTGGCTTCGGCCATTTTGCGCACAGCCGCCTTGGTGACCTTACGGCCTTCCTTAACCAGCGTCGTGGTCCCTGACTTGATGGCCTTCGTAATCTTTTGCCCAATGAGTTGCTCAAGCGAATCCACTCGCTTGAAAATCTTCTTATTCTCAACTTTGATGAACTCAGGCTTGTAGAAAAACGCGAGGAGATCCTCGGAGTCGTAGCCAAGCGCTTTGAGTAAAACCGTTGCGTGCAGTTTGCGACGGCGATCGATGCGAACCTGGATCAAATCCTTATGATCGAATTCAATGTCGAGCCACGAGCCGCGGTAAGGAATAATCCGACAGGAGTACAGCTTCTTACCGCCAGCCGTCACTGCGGTGGATTGGCCTGTATCAAAGAAAATACCCGGGGAGCGATGGAGCTGCGAAACAATAACGCGTTCGGTCCCGTTAACGATGAACGTACCGTTTTCCGTCATCATCGGAATCTCGCCGAAGTAGACCTCCTGCTCTTTTACGTCGCGAATGTTCTGCTGACCTTCGCCCGCACTATCCCAAACGATCAGGCGAACCGTCACTTTAATAGGCGAGGCATACGTCATGCCGCGTTGTAGACATTCTTGAACGTCGTACTTCGGTTTCTCCAACGTGTACGAGACGAACTCGAGACACGCGGTCTCGTTGAAGTCCTTGATCGGAAAGACCGAACTGAAAACCGCTTGAAGCCCGACGACTTCACGCTTCTGTGGATCTACATCTACCTGTAGAAAGCGATCAAACGATCGATTTTGAATATCGATCAGATTCGGGATATCGATGATTCGTTCAATCTTCGAAAAATCCCTGCGAATTCGACCCGAGTTAAGGGACGCTTCCATTCAGCCCTCCATGTCCAGACACACGTTCACGCGCCTTAGACTTTTTCGAACTTCCGTACCGGCATTACGCGGCATACGCCGCGATCGATCACGTACGGCGCTATTTGATATCAGCCTGGCCGCCCGCGCTTTCGATCTGCTCTTTGATCTTCGCGGCTTCATCCTTGTCGAGGCCTTCCTTGACAGTCTTCGGAGCACCTTCAACGAGCTCCTTCGCTTCCTTCAAGCCCAGACCCGTGATCGCGCGAACTTCTTTAATGACCTGAATCTTCTTATCACCAATGGCGGTCAAGACGACTTCGAATTCGGTCTGCTCTTCAACGGGAGCCGCAGCGCCACCACCACCGGCAATGGCCACGGCTGCAGGTGCCGCTGAGACACCCCAGTCGTCTTCCATCTTCTTGATCAGCTCCGCAATTTCGAGCGGCTTGAGTTCGTTGATCTGGGTAAAGATTTCTTCAACACTAGACATGATTTATTTCCTTCCTATCCCGATCAAATTAAGCCAGCAACACGCTGGCAGAGCGGGGTCTTGGGTTAATCCTGTTTAACTTTCGAGCTGCTTTTGCCGTGCATCGAGCGCATTGCGCAGATATCCGAGCAGCGAGTTCAACGTGCCGGCTAGATTCCGCATGGGAGCCTGCAACGTACCTGCAAGCATTCCTTGCAGTTCAAAGCGTGAAGGTAATGCAGCCAGTGACTTGATCATCGCGAGGTCAGCCAGCTCACCATCGACTACCCCGCCTTTGATCTCGAACTTCTCGTTATCCTTTGAGAAATCGACCAAAGCTTTTGCAAGCGCGGAAGGTTCATCGAACGAAAATGCCAATGCGGTCGGACCGACCAAGAACTCGGTTAGGCCTTCGGTGGGAGTACCGACAACCGCGCGCCTGGCCAATGTGTTCTTCGCGACATTGTATTCGATCTGACCCTCGCCAGTCTTACCCAGAGATGCGCGCAGCGCATTGGCGTCATCCACTGTGAGACCGCGATAATCAACCGCAACCACCGAGTTCGCGCGCTCGAATTTATCGTGCAGCACCTGAACCTGTATCTCTTTCTGAGCTTTCGTAAGCATGTCTGCCTCCGCGTACGCGATTAGAGCGACGCTTGAACGTCCGATGTATCGAGTTGAATTCCGGGACCCATCGTCGTCGAAATCGACATCTTTTTCAGGTAGGTACCCTTTGATGTCTGGGGCTTCGCCTTCATGATCGCATCGACGACCGCGGTCAGGTTTTCCACTAACTGGTCCTGACTGAAGGACGCTTTGCCGAACGCGGTGTGGACAATACCCGCCTTATCGACTCGAAATTCGATCTTGCCAGATTTCTGCTCCGTTACCGCGCGACCGACGTCCATCGTGACAGTGCCTACCTTCGGATTCGGCATCAGTCCACGTGGTCCGAGCACCCGCCCAAGTCGACCCACGACCGCCATCATATCAGGCGTTGCGATCACGCGGTCAAAGTCCAACCAACCGTCTTGAATGCGTTTCGCGAGCTCGTCTCCACCGACTTCGTCCGCACCCGCGTCGCGAGCTTCGGTTTCCTTGTCACTCTTCGCGAATACGACGATTCGAATGCTTTTGCCCGTGCCATGCGGCAGCGCGACCGCGCCTCGCACGTTCTGGTCCGCATGCCGAGGATCAACGCCCAGATTCATTGCGACTTCGGCGGTTTCATCGAACTTCGCCGTCTTCGCCTCAAGCAAAAGACTCACGCCTTCAAGCAACGTGTAGTTCTTATCGCGATCCACTTTGGCCGACGCTTCCTTGTATTTCTTGCCGATAGCCATATCTATCCCTCGACCTCAAGCCCCATCGAGCGTGCGGTCCCTTCGATGATCTTCATCGCAGCATCGATGTCGTTGGCGTTGAGATCTACCATTTTCGTCGTCGCAATCTCTTTGACATCTGCGCGGGTGACCTTGCCAACCTTCACCTTATGCGGCTCACCGGAACCCTTTGCGATCTTCGCGGCGCGCTTGAGTAGAACAGCAGCCGGCGGTGTTTTGGTCTCAAACGTGAAAGAGCGATCCGCGTAGATGCTAATCACGGCCGGAATAATCAAACCGGCTTGCTCCTGCGTGCGAGCATTGAACGCTTTACAGAACTCCATGATGTTTACGCCGTGCTGACCCAACGCTGGGCCGACGGGTGGCGAGGGATTGGCCTGTCCCGCCGGGCACTGCAGCTTCACCATCGCAACTACTTTCTTCGCCATCGTTTCCTCTTAGACCTTTTCTACGTGTTCGAAACCCAACCACACGGGAGTGGAACGGCCAAAGACCGCGACCAGGACCTGTACCTGCTCTTTTTCGGGTCTCACTTCGCCGACGGTTCCGGAGAAGTTGCTGAATGGACCCGCGATAACGCGGACGTCCTCACCTTCTTCAAACTCCACCAGCGGCTTCGCCTTCGCGCTTGTCGCCTGGCCCATCATCCGTTTGACGTCTTCTTCCGGAATCGGAGTCGGTCGCGAACCTGCGCCTACGAAACCTGTGATCTTTTGCGTGTTTTTGACGATGTGCCAGAGCTCATCGTCCAAATCCATATTCACGAGCAAATAACCGGGAAGGAATTTACGTTTGCTCGAACGTCGCTGGCCCTTCACGATTTCAACAACATTCTCCTCTGGAATCACCACGTCGATGATCGATTCTTCACGGCCGTGTGTCTTGACACGTTCGAGTAGTGCCTGCCGCGCGCGGCCCTCCTGACCGGAGTAGGTGTTAATTACATACCAACGAGCCGTCATACTTTTTACGCCTACGTGGGGATCTTCTGTTATCTGCTTATCCAAGGACTGATTGCACCATCAGGCTCAACACATAATCGACGCCGAACAGCGCGGTGGCGATTACGCCCACAATTGCCGCTACGCCGATCGTGCCTGCTATGGTTTCCTTTTGTGTTGGCCAGGTAACCTTCTTCAGCTCGACCTGGACCTCTCCGACGAACTCGCGCGATTGCGTAATGAAATCGGTCGAATCACTGCTCACGAATTATTTCCTCGACTAAGCTGAAATGTGTTGGCAGGCCAGGAGGGACTTGAACCCCCAACCCTCGGTTTTGGAGACCGATGCTCTGCCAATTGAGCTACTGGCCTTCAAACCTTTCTTTTTCTTACTCGATGACTTCGGCAACCACGCCGGCGCCGACCGTTCGGCCACCTTCGCGAATTGCAAATCGAAGTCCCTGTACCATCGCGATCGGGGTAATCAAATCCACCACGATCGTAATATTGTCGCCAGGCATTACCATT
>JAJDAK010000042.1 GCA_029261895.1 Deltaproteobacteria bacterium | reverse complement strand
AGCTTGTCGGTTTCTCGACATAGCTGGTCGACGAATTTCTGGATGCGTTCGCGGTTGTTCGAAACGCGAATATTGCAGATGCAATACCAACAGAGCTTGGCGCAGAAGGGGATGTGAATGTAGAGATGGACCGGCTCGGCTTTCCCCTCACCCCGAAAGAAATCGAGCAAAGCGTTTTGATACGCCTCCGATTTCATTTCGGTGGACCAAAGGGCGAGTGTGGGATAGCTCGTGTAGTAGGGTCCTTTCTCTTCGAAGAAAGGTAGCCAGGGTCGGTCTTGAGCATTCGACATGGCTATGGAACTCCTTGGTGATTACTTTTCGGCAATTGCAGGTCGCACTGGAGCGATCTGCGGGCGTTTTGGCCGCTTGAAGGTCCGCGCGGGGGCTGGCAAGTACTTGGCGTAGCTGGCGCGAACGTGGTGCAGCCGTTCATAAACGTCGGTGTCCCGCTCGGGCGGTCGGTCCGCGAGTTCTATAAGGCCAAAGCGCTGGAAACGATACTTCCAAAGCTTCGAATCATTGAGCAGTTGTCGCGTGCGTGCATGGCAATGCTGTGCGCGCTTATGCTCTCCAAGCAAAGTGCGTGCGAGCCCCTCAAAGAGCGCGATGTACGGGTTGGTAGGATAGTTGATCTGTAGGGCTTCGACCCAGCGTGCGTACTTGTCAGGGTGCCCGCCAGGCTTGAAGGCTTTGTTGTTGATGTAGTTGGCCAATAGATTGAACGTAAACCAGATATGCTTTAGCGCGCTCCGCGGTGGAATTTCACCGAATGCGAACGCTTCGAATATTCCGGGGCCAATCAGCGGTGTGTCCTCGATGGCATAGTCGGACGAATCCTTAACCGGTACGAAGTCGGTTGCGGACTGCCCCTTGGTATCGAAGCGTTCCTTCTCCACGACGGCGGTGCTGGTGAACTGAAAAACCGTGAACGAGGCCCAGTCCAGGTCTACGCGGCAGGCGAGTCCCAACGTGTTCAGCATCTGGCCCCAGGTTTCTTCACCGAATAGACCGACGATGTAATTGCCACCCACGAAAAATTCGGGATAGTCGCCCAGGCGCCGCCCCACGTCTTCGAAGAGCGGAACACTTCCCGGTTTGCGCATGCGACGTAGCATTTCGGGATCGCCGGATTCGATACCGATGCGAAATCCCATGCATCCGGAACTACGCATGAGCTCCAATACATCGTTCGTAAGCGCGCCGCCGACGAGGCCGTTGCTTGCCGACCAAGTGAAGGGATATTGACTGCGCAGCTCTGTCATGCCGCCCAAGAGCGCCAGGGTATCTTCTTTGCGTGCAAGAAAATCGTCATCGAGCACATCGAAATGACGAATCCCGCGATCTGCTGCGAGATATTCGATCTCAGAGAGGACCTCATCGACGCGCGAAGTTCGAATGCCCTTGCCCATGAAAGATCGAACGCCACAGAACTTACAGTCGTAGCGGCAACCACGGTTCAATTGAAACACGCCGAACGGTGTGTCCTGTCCCATCATGCGCGAAAATGGATTAAGGCAGCCAATCGAAGTGTAGTCTTCGATCGGAACTTCCGGATACGTATCGATCAAGTTTCCCTCGGGCTCGAACGCGGCCGCGGGCCCAAGACTCACGTGTGTTTGACCTTGATACTTGAAATGAACACCGGACACGGGCGCTGCGGGTTTGTCGAAGAGAAGGTCCATGATATAGGCCATGCGATCTTCGCCTTCGCCTTCGACAACAAAGTCGCAGAGGTCGCGCTCAAGGTACTCGAAGATCGCATTCGAGATCGTAGGTCCGCCGCCAATTACGAGATGTTCGTCGCGTGCCCTCAGATGTCGAAAGATCTCGGTGAGTGGGTGATGCGTGGTGTCGAAAAGCTCGGAAAATACGGTCAGGCAAGTCACGCCTACAATCGAGGGCTGAACCCGATCGAGGTGATCATCAAGAAGGCTCAACCAATCGCGGTGATCAAAATCGGGCTCGTCGATGATCTTCCGCAGCAGTAGAAAGTTCAGGTCGAGGATGTCGATGCTGAATCCGCGATTCCGCAGGACCTTGGCGACCCATTGGAGTCCGGTGGGTGGAAACGCGTAATAGCCCTTGCGTCGAATCACTTCAAGGTTGATGGCTTCGAACAAAAACTGAGGCGACTGAACCAATGTGATTTTTCGTTTAGGATCGAATCGGATTCGAAGTTCCTCAATGCGGCCATTGAGTGCGAGATCGAGTTCAGGCGCCGACATAGTGGCTTCCTTCACCCGCGTCGATTGGAACCATGCAGCCACCCATCATGCTGGCTTCGTCTGAGCTGAGAAAGCGGAGCAGGGCGACCACTTCAGAAGCATCGGCTAAACGCTTTCGTGGCAGGCGATCTTCAATGAACTGATTCACAGCTTCGGGCTTTGACCGGCCCAGGCGATCAAAGGCATTCCCCGGTGCGAAGAAACCACCCGGTAGGATTCCCGTTGCAACGATGCCGGATCCCGCGAGTTCGTTTCCGAGTGATCGCACATAGCCCGACAGTGCGGCTTTGACTGTGTTGTAACCGACGGACCCCGTGCTCTCACTGCCCGCGATCGAGCCAACGTGCACCAGTGAGCCCGAGCCGCTTTGAAGCATAGAAGGGGCAACGAGGCGATTGATCTCTGCTGCCGCGGCGACATTGAGTGTGAAGAGTTTCGATATATCGGTCGCGCTAAGGAGAGCTTCGCGAAGACCCAATCCGCCTCCGGCCACGTGTAACACGCAGTCGAAACCTCCGAGGAAAGCTCCAGCACTCAAAACCGCGTCGGAAATCGCGTTGGCATCTGTCAAGTCAACCGCAATCGCGGTATGACATTCGGGCTGCGAGCAGGATTGCCGAACCTTTTCTAGGTCATCGATGCTGCGCGCAAGTAGGGCGACCTTGGCCCCACGTTCTGCAAAGTCGACCGCTGCGATCGCGCCGAGTCCGCGCGAAGCGCCAGTGATGAGGACGCGTTTGTCCTGCATACGGTGCTATCCGCGCACCAGCCCCAACGATGAGGCGGTTGTGAAGTAATAGTCACCCGTGTAACCGGTTTCGCGAAAGACCTCGAGCCATTCATCGACATGAAGTACGGTGCAACCCAGCAGTGTCCACTCGAGAAAGAGGTCGCGCTCTTCCTTGGTACGATACGCGCCAACGGTGATATAGGCCTGACCCTTACCCACGCGCTGAATCTCGCGGAGACAACTCATGATATCGCGAAGGTTCAGCATGTAGATCGCTGCGAAGCCCATTACGAAGTCGAACTCATGGTCGTCAAATGGAAGGTCTTGATACGGCGCCAAGACGAGATCGTCACGGACCGTTTCCATGGCTTCTTGCAAAGGATAGGGGTGGTTTTCAATGCCCCGAACGCGAATTCCGGGGAGTGCCTGTTTCAGGTCGTGAAGGAAGAAGCCTTTCTTGCAACCCAAATCCAGCACCGAAGATGACTCACTTAACCCGTAGCGACCGATCAATTGGGGAATGAGACCAGACCAGCGACCGTCGTAGCGAAAGCCGCCGTAGCCGTCGTTCCGATCCCCATCATAGTATTCTTTTCCGAGTTTGAACGCGTTGATGCGGTTTTGAATCGTCCGAACATTCGTTCCAACGACGCGCTTCGACTTGGAATGTGGATATCCGATATCGACTTCGGGCATCGCTCGTTACCTCCTAAACGAATCCGAGGTGGTTGCGGTCGGTTTCGAGATACTCCAGCACCGCCTTGTTCTTTAGATTGGCGACGCAATGATGATTGCAATGCTGCGATGGATCGATATTGAAAAACTTGTTCTTGTCGGAAAACCAGAAATCCTTGAAACGAATATCTTTGATAGAACCGATTCGACCCTCGTTGGTGTACGCTTTGTCTTGGCAGGAATAGACGTTGAGGTCAGCACCGATGATGGGTAGAACTTGGAGATAGGGACACCATTTGTAGTCTTTGGTGAATTTCAGATCGAGCTCATGATAGGCGTCGAAGACCTCGAAGCCATCGCCCTCCAGTTCGTTCTTGGCCTTGTCGACGTGCCTTCGAACCAAGTCGAAAATCGGCCGATGATATTCGTTACTCTGCGCACCGTCGTTACTAAGGATGCAAGGCGATATCTTCACGCTGTCGACACCGGTATCTTTCAGGCGCGAGCAAAAGTCGAAGACGTGGGGTGCGTTGGCGCGGTCGGTAATCAGGCTTACGCCGAGGTAGCACGAACCACCCAACTTCTTAAAGGCCGCCATGTTTTGCATCAATTTGGAGAACGGTTGACCTTTGATCCCTCGATACTTTGCGTAGCTTTCGTCGTCCCAGCCATCAATCGAAATGCGTAGCCAGGTCGCGTTATGGGCAAAGACCTCTGCGATTTCCCCATGAAGACGCGAGCCGTTGGAAAGCGATGCGAACTTCACGGGAGAGTCCGCAAGTCGTTTCACGGTTTCGAGTAGGTGGGGATACAGGAAGGGCTCGCCGCCACCGCTGAAGGTGACGGCCTCCACTCCCATTTCGATAATGTCTTCGACGATCTCCGCCATCTTCGCCTGCGGAATACGGTCGCGCTCTACCATTTCGCCGCCGAGCTGTAGGTCGCTCACCTTATAGGCGCAGTAGTAGCAATCGTGATTGCAAACGTTCGTGGGTTTGATCCGGATATGGATCGGCGCTTTGATCTCGTCCACTTCTTTCGGCAATGAGTCCAGTTTCTCGCCGAAATGGAACGTCTTCATCTTCGAATAGAGAATTCCCATTGATTTCGCCCTTTCGAAACCTCGCCTTGCCTATTCGATCGGCAGTTCTGCCGGATGGATAAGTAAGGAAACGCGGGTCAGCGGTAGAAACTTGGGACGGACTTAAGACCTTGCTGGGTGAGTCCGAACCACCCCATGACACAGGAGGTTCTTATGGAACTCGCAAGTGCAGCAGTAGAAGCCAAAGGGCATGCTCAACAGGCCAACGTCTCGTCCGTTGCTCGATCGAATGATCAGCAGAAGGCCGAAGGCGAAGCAGCGGTGAAGCTGGTTGAGGCCGCGGGCGATGCCGGCGCGAAGAGTAACGACGGTCACGGTACGAACCTCGATCTCTTCGCATAAGAAAAAGAAGGGTCTACCTGTCTTAATAGACAGGTAGACCCTTCGACTTCTGCCGCTGGAAAGACTTTCATCAAGTGTCGCAGCGACTTGACGATGAGAGCTTCCATAGAGTGAGGGTCCTATCGCGTGACTCAAACAACCACTGTGTTCAATATCGACGCCGTTGTTTCGGCGATTCGGGGTGTTTTGCCTCCGATCGAGTTTATTCCCCTGCATGAACCTGAGTTGGGAACGCTCGAGTCTGAGTACATCCTCGAATGTCTCGAAAGTGGCTGGATCTCCAGCGGCAGCGGTTATGTAGAGCGCTTTGAGAACGCGCTCGCGGAAGCCTGTGGCGTTCCGTATGCGGTGGCGACGGTAACCGGTACCGCGGCGCTCCACTTGGCTCTTGTGGCTGCTGGCGTGAAGCCCGGCGACGAAGTGCTTGTGCCAAGTTTGACCTTTGTCGCCACAGCGAACGCCGTGACGTATTGCGGCGCGACGCCACATTTTGTGGATTGCGAATCGTCGACGTTGGGTATCGATCCGGAAAAGCTCGGTGAGTACCTGGAGCGATTGGCCGTTCTCGATGAAAACGGATTAACAAATCGTGTGACGGGGCGGCCGATTCGCGCGCTGGTTCCAGTGCACGTATTAGGACATCCGTGCCAGCTTGAAGCGCTCGACAAACTCTCGGAACGTTTCGGTATCGCTCTTGTAAACGATGCGACCGAGGCCATTGGCAGTCAGTACCAGGGGCACTCGGTGCATGCGGGTCAGCGATTCTCCGTGCTGAGTTTTAACGGCAACAAGTTAATCAGCACCGGCGGCGGTGGTGCATTGTTGACCACCGATGAGAGCATCGCTACGCGTGCACGTCATTTGTCCACCACCGCGAAGCTCAATCATGACTGGTCCTACGACCACGACGAAATCGGCTTCAACTACCGCATGCCGGGAATCAATGCCGCGCTGGGTTGTGCGCAACTCGAGCGTCTGCCCGAGCTCGTGGAAAAGAAACGAAAGTTGGCGGATCGTTATCGAACGGTCTGTGCCGAGATTCGGGGTGTTGAATTCGTTGAAGAACCTGAGGGGTCGCGAAGCAACTACTGGTTGAATGCGATTCTGATTGCGCCCGAACATCAGGACCAACGGGATGCGCTGCTGAAAGAGCTGCATCTATCGGGCTTGCTCTGTCGACCATGTTGGCGGCCATTGCACGAGTTGCCGATGTATCAAAACTGTCCGCGAATGGACCTATCTCAATCCATCGATATCGGCGGACGATTGGTGTGCATCCCTAGCAGTGCGAGTTTGAGTCGGGAGCTATGAGTCCGCGACACATCTGTGTCGTTACCGGATCTCGCGCTGAATACGGTCTGATGTCGCTACTTTTGAAGCGACTGCAAGAAGACCCGGATATCCGTCTATCGATTGTTGCGACCGGCATGCACCTGTCTAGCGAGTTCGGTCTCACCGCAAGTGAGATCGAAGCTGATGGTCTGCCGATCACCGAACGCGTGGAAATGTTGCAAGAAGGCGATTCAGCGTCGGCGGTCACCAAAGCCATTGGCATCGGAACGATTGGTTTCGCCGAAACGTTCGAGCGTCTGCGCCCGGATCTCTGTTTGGTGCTTGGCGATCGTTTTGAAATTCTTGCTGCTGCTCAGGCGGCGATGGTTGCACGGATCCCAATCGCTCACATCCACGGAGGGGAGACGTCTGAAGGCGCAATCGACGAATCCATTCGGCACGCTGTGACCAAGATGTCTCAGCTACATTTCGTTGCTGCCGCGCCCTATAGGCAACGTGTGATTCAGCTTGGTGAGCACCCGGACCGCGTGTTCCATGTCGGTTCATTGGGTGTGGATGTTATCTATGCGTTGGATCTGATGAACGCGGAAGCCATTGAGCAGGACCTGGGACTCGATATGGAACGCCCGATCTTCGTGGTGACCTATCACCCAGCCACATTGGGCGACACACCCCCAGAAGTGGCGGTGGCGAAACTCTTCGCGGCGCTAGATGAGTTTCCCGACGCGCAATGCGTCATCACGAAGTCAAATGCAGATGCCGGTGGCAAGCGAATCAATAACGAGATTGATCGATATGCAACCGGAAAAGGCGATCGCGTTTACGTTTCGACTTCGCTGGGGCAGTTGCGCTATCTGAGCCTTTTGAAACACGCGACAGCCGTGATCGGTAATTCTTCGAGTGGCATCATTGAAGCCCCAGTTTTCGAGGTACCCACGGTGAATATCGGTGACCGACAGAGGGGCAGACTGCGAGCCGGATCTGTGATCGATTGCATTGAGGATCGACACGCCATCCGCGCCGCGATCGATCGTGCGATCTCGCGAGATTTTCGCCTTTCACTTCGTGGGCTTGAAACGCCCTACGGAAAGCCGGGTGCGCCTGACGCGATTGCCGAGATACTTCGTTCCACCGATCTGAAGACGCTCGGAATGAAATCTTTCTACGATCTTCGTCAGTAGACGACGGTTACGACGGTGAATCAGATACTTGGCTTTGGTTCTGCCGCTAAGTTGCCGTTGTTGAGTAGGTCATTGAGAGCATCTAGATGAAAAAGAACTGGCAGAACGCGCTACTGGGTCCAGAAACGCCGATCTTCGATGCGCTCCGCGTCGTTGATGACGCGTCGCTTAAGCTGGCGCTCGTTGTCGATAAAGAGAACAAGCTTCTCGGTGTGGTCACGGATGGCGACGTGAGACGTGGCATCCTGGAAGGCGTTCCACTTCATGATCCCGTGAGCATGATCATGAACGGTTCTCCTCAAACGGCCTCCGTGAACGATGACACGGACTTTCTGAAGACGTTCATGCGAAATCAAGGGATCGATCACCTTCCCGTTCTCGATATTGAGGGTCACGTTGTCGGTCTTGAACTACTGTCAGAGCTTTTAACGAGCGAGCCGTTGCCCGGATGTGTTGTGTTGATGGCAGGCGGACTCGGTTCGCGTCTGCATCCGTTGACAAGCGACTGCCCGAAACCTCTTCTACCCATCGGTGAAAAGCCGCTCTTGGAAACCATTATTCGAGAGATGTGCACGCAGGGCTTCCAGCGCTTCTACATCACAATTAACTATCTCGGTGAGAAGGTTCGCGACTACTTCGGTGATGGTTCGTCGCTCGGCGTTGAGATTTGCTATATCGAAGAAGAGAGTCGTCTTGGAACCGCGGGTGCGTTGTCGTTGCTGCCGACGGAGGAGGAACATCCGATCGTTATCGTGAATGGTGACGTGCTCACGAAACTGAACTTTCGACACCTGCTTCAGTTCCATCATGAGTCGCGCGCACGCGCGACGATGTGCGTCAGCCACTATGACTTTACGGTTCCCTATGGCGTCGCGAGAGTCCGGGATCGCCAATTGGTTGCAATCGATGAGAAGCCCGAGCTGAAGTATCTCGTCAATGCGGGAATCTATGCTGTCGATGCGGACGTGGTTAGCGAGCTCAAAAAAGGCGAACGCCAAGACATGACCGACGTCTTTAATCGACTGATTGCAGACCGTGATACCGCGGTCGTGTTTCCGATTCGTGAGTACTGGATCGATATTGGGCGGGCGAGCGATCTAGAATTAGCACGAACAGATTTCGAGAAATTCTTCGGCGAGAATCAATGATCCAGCTCGAAGCGAAGCGTAACGTTGTTCTGCTGAGTTTCGAGTCCAAACGCGCAAGCTTTTTTAAGACGTTTGGTGGCAGCTACCCGTCGCCGAACATGGATCGACTCGCCGCACAAGGAATCAAATTCGAGAAGATGATCAGTCCGTCGGCTTCGACCGCGATGGCGTTGGCGTCGGTGCTTTCTGGGCAGTACCCCTACCAACTGCCGCGGCTCGATTACACTGGCACGGGCTTCAACCCGGATCATCTCTTCGATGTAATGCATGATCGAGGCTATCGTTGTTTCTTTAGCTGTTACGATGGATTCTTTGACGATTATGCACCGAAAATCTACGGTAGCGAACATGTCGAAGCGTTACCGATTCCAGAGGAAGCTGCTCGGTCCACGCTAGCTGCGGCGATGGTTCTGGATGTTGCACAGAAAACCGATGAGCCGTTTTTTATCGTCGCACATTGCTGTCCCGATAGGCCCTGTGATGAGTCAGTAAAATCGGAATGGCGCAACGCTACGGAGCGTTATGTTTGGGAAGATGATATCGCGGTAGGAATGTTACTCGACGGGCTAGACCTGGATGACACACGACTTATCGTCTGCGCCGACCACGGCACCATGACGGGGGAGCAGGCGAATCTCTTCGGCCACGGGTTTTTCCTTTACGAACAGGGTATTCACGTTCCGTGCATCATCAGCGACGCGAATCCGCAGACGATCCACGAACCCCATAGCCTCAAGCAAGTCTACGATCTCATACTCGGGCACAAGGTCTCGCCACCGCAGCAAATCGTTTCCGACACACTATTCGTCTTTCAGCCGCATCGTATCACGTCGATTCGAGAGAATGATTGGAAGTACATCGCACACTATTCTTGGCAGACAGCGGTCAAGGGCTTGCAGGAAGAACTCTACGATCTGCAAGCCGACCCAGGGGAACAGCGGAATCTATTGGACGATCGTGGTCACCATCCCTTACGTCGTAGTTGGACGTTTGAATACGCATGGGCGGAGCAGGAAGATACGGCGTACGACTCGGGCGTCTTGGCCGATGTGGTAACCCGGTTGCGCACAGAGATGTGTCGTATCTGGATGGAACCGTTTCTATTCTTCTTTAAGGAGTTATTGCCGGAACACTTCGATGGGGTGAATCAATATCTGTCGAAAGCTTCGCCGATCGAGTGCATGTCGGTGATCGGCGAGATGGTGAACGTGGTTCGGGGTGAGGGTGCGTATTACGAGGGTCAGCCCGAAGGTGCGCCGCTGCCAGTGTTGCCATACCCGCATCCCGGTTTGCCGGAGCAGCGCGATTTTCTGAACTATTCGAGCTTTGCGGCCATCGATCTCCGTCAGCCCCGTTCCTAGGCTTTGTGAAAGAGGTCGACCATTTTCGCATCAAGCGATGCTGGACGTGCTCGGTGTCGGGCCCAATCGCGAAGTTCCTTGATGCGTTCCTCGTACGTGTCGTAGAGGGGAACGGTGTCGGTGATTGCGTTGGCGAGGTCGTTATCGTTGAGATCACGCGATTGGGCGAACGCGGTATACAGGGCAGCACCCACCACTTGCTCCAACTCAGCGCCTGAAAGTCGTTCGGCTTGAACCGCGAGTTCCTCGAGATGGAACTGTTTTGGGTCACGTCCGTGTTTTTTGAGATGAATCGCGAGTATCTCCAAACGTTCCACCTCGGTTGGTAGATCGACGAAGAAGAGTTCATCAAAGCGCCCCCGCCGCAACAGTTCCGGCGGCAGATGAATGACATCATTGGCGGTCGCGACGACGAAGACCGGAGAAGTCTTTTCAGATAGCCAGGTTAAAAAAGAGCCGAATACGCGGCTGGCACGAGGGTCGTTATCGCTGGCGGCAAAACCCTTTTCGATTTCATCGATCCACATCACCGCAGGCGCGATCGACTCGGCGACGTTGATGGCTTCGCGAATCGTGGCTTCAGGACTTCGGTCGCCCCCGCCGAACGCTGCCGCTAGATCGAGCCGCAGTAGGGGGAACTGCCATTCCTGTGCCACCGCTTTTGCTGAGAGGGATTTGCCGCAACCCTGCACACCCAGGAGTAGCAGGCCTCGAGGAATCGGTAGTCCGAAGCTGCGCGCGTCCTCATCGAATGCGCGTCGTCGTTCTTGCAGCCAGCGCTTCAGTTCGCCCAAGCCGCCAAGGTCTTGAAGATCGGTTTGAGCGTCATGAAAACTCAATGCGGGTGTGCGCCGCAACGCTTGGCGTTTTTCGCGCACGATCGTGTGGATGGTTTCTTCGTTAAGACCCCCGGAAACACGGCAGGCTTTACGAAATACCCGAACCGCTTCCGCCGAGGATAAACCCAACGCGGCTCGCACTGCAGCATTCACCAGCGTTGGACTCGCGTCCTTCGTTTGTACCAGAAAGAGCTCCTCGAGCTCTTCGGCATTGGGAAGCGGGAGTTCGACCGTGGCGGCTTCACGTACGAGTTCGATCGGAAGATCCAAGATCGGGCCAATGAGCACGAGTGTTTGAAGGCGTTCGCCGAGTACCGGTATGAGATCACGCAGTCGTCGCACAGCCATAGGGTCTTGCAATATGCGGTGCGCATCTAAGAGGGCGTAGATCGATGGCTCAGCGTGGGTCGAAATCGCCCGGAGTCCTTCGTCGAGTGAACCGGAGCCTTTTCCGTCGGGCACCAGGCCTGAGGCGATCGACCATTGATGGAAGCGACGCTTACACGAGCGGGCGATCAGTTCGAGCATTTCGACGGCGCGTTCTTCTTCCGATGTTTCCAGCACCACGAGGCGCCAGCCGGAATGAATCAACAGCTCGAGTTCTTGGGCGGCTTTTGCACTCATTCGCCGTCTGCCGTTACCCGTAGAACTTCTTCGAACGTGGTGGTGCCGTTTGCGAGGGCTCGCAACGCATTCTCACGCAGGCTTTCCATGCCTTCCACCCGCGCCGCGCGCGCAATCTCGTTTGCGTCCTGACCCGTCTTAATTAGGCCACGGATGCGAGGTCCGATGTCGAGCATTTCAAACACGCCCGCGCGACCGTAGAGGCCCGTGTGGCGGCATTCGATGCAACCTTCGCCCCAACGCACGGCCAAGCGTTCACGCCGCTCAATAGGAATTTTCAAACCAAGAGCTGAAACTTGGTCTGGTGTCATGTATCCGTCGGCGGCGCAGTGTGGACAGATGCATCGAATCAGGCGTTGTGCGAGTACGCCGCGAAGCACGCTGGAAAGAAGGAACGGTTCAACACCGAGTTCGGTCAAACGAGTGACTGCGCCCGATGCGTCGCGCGTATGCACAGTCGAGAACACGAGATGTCCCGTGAGCGCCGCTTGTACTGCCATCTGGGCCGTTTCGGTATCGCGAATCTCACCGACCATGATGATGTCGGGGTCCTGCCGCAAGATTGATCGCAACGCGCTGGCAAAATTGACGTCAATTTGACTCTGTACCTGTACCTGGCAGAACCGCGGATCGACCATTTCGATCGGATCTTCAACGGTCGTGATGTTGATCTCCGGCCCCGATAAATATCGCAGCGTCGAGTACAGTGTCGTCGTCTTGCCCGAGCCTGTTGGCCCCGTGACCAAGATCAAACCACTCGGCGAGGTGATCCACTTTTCGTAGCGCTCACGTTCGATATCGCCGAAGCCTAGGTCCTGTACTTCAGCCATCAAGATTTGGGGATCAAAGACCCGCACGACCACTTTCTCGCCGAACGCGGTAGCCAGGCTGGAAACGCGAAGTTCGACTTCACGCTCACCTCGTACGGTCTTGATACGTCCGTCTTGGGGGCGCCGCCGCTCTGCGATGTTCATGCGTGCGAGGACTTTGATGCGAGATGTGACGGCTGCGTGAACCGCGATCGGCAAGATTTCGATATCGTGCAAGATTCCATCGATTCTAAATCGAACGACCGCATCGACCGCGCGTGGTTCCATGTGAATATCGGAGGCGCGCTGCTCGAATGCATAGTTGAGCAGGTAGTCCACCGCAGCGATGACGTGCTCATCGCTGCCGCTCGCGAGCTCATCGTCGGAGCGCAGTTCAACAAGTTGAACCAAGGCACTGTCAGCCCGAGATTCTCCGAGCTCATCCTGTGCTTTCGCGATGCTGGAACGAAAACCATAGACGCGATCGATGACAGACAGAATGTCGCGTTTCGCGGAAACCGAATAGACCAATGGTCGTTGAACGAGAGACTCGAGCGTCTCGCGCAACATAGAGTCGAAAGGATCCGTGATCGCCAGTCGCAGGGTTTCGCCGTCGTCCTCGATAGGAACGACAACGTGTCGACGAACAAACGGTCGAGATAAGGTCTTCGTGATCAAGTCACCGTCCAACCGCAACGGGTCGATCTTCACGTAGGGAAGGTTGCCTTTTTCGGCGAGTGACATCGCGATCGCGTCTTCATCGATTCGACGATGATCTTTTTGTGGATGAGGCAACGCGGCTGCGGCGACGATTTCCGGCCCAGATACATCATATCGATTCGCTGCCTGAGAGCGGACCGATCCCACCTTCTCCTTCAGGACGCGACTCTTTAGAGTTGTCGCTCGCGTCTCTATATCGCGCGCTTGCTGCGATGTTAGAAGACCTGTTCCACAGAGAAGCTCGGTGAGTTCAGATAGCGCGAGGCAGGGGCGCGGATCGGAATCGCTGATCTGCGTTGCCGCCTTGCTGCGCTCTTTGTCGTCGTCCTTGGTTTGCTGACCCATGATGACCCTATCGGACCTTTGAGGCGGAAACCCAACAACTCTTCGCATGTTTTCGCATGCTGCTTGAGGTCAGTTGTACGCAACAGTGAACAGGAGGGTCACACGCGACAGGAGCGTCGGTGCATTTAGGACTTGGCGGCGAGAATCTCGTCGAAGCGATCCTGATCGAAACCCCGCATGACCTCGCCATCAATTTCGATCAGCGGAACACCCCGTCCGCCCTTCGCACGAAACTCTTGGCCGGCTTCGGGATCGGTGTCGACGTCCTTATCTACATAGGAAATGTCTTTGCTGTCCATATACGCGCGGGCTTTTTTGCAAACGCCGCAGGTTTGTGTGGAATACATCGTGATCTGTGGCTGCTTGGCACGCGTTGCAGCGATCACTCGGCTGGCACGTGTTTCGCGAATCGAGCGTGCTTCGCCAGGGGTGGTTGGAGGAGGCCCAGACATTTCGATACGGCCCGCGCGTTCGCGCCAACGTTCTGGAATTTCATCGCGCGAACTCGCGAAGCGAACCGCGCCGCCGTCGTCGATGAACTGGTAGTACACCTGCTTGCGCGGCTCGTCGACTTTGGGTGACTCATCCTCTGGCGGTACGAAGACATTGACTATGGGTGCATCAATACCAGTAGCGTCCAAAACCTTGCGCAGCGTCAACATGCCGTTCATCGACAGTGCGATCACACCACCAAGCATGAACAGAATCGCGAATACGCCGCGCATAGAATTAGTGCCTCCAATGAAAAACGGTGCTGTTTACCGTCTTCACTGTGACTTGTCGGACTTTCTGCGGGTAGAGTTTATCCGTCGGAAGTAGCGCGAGCAGGTAATTGACGAGCTTTTGATTCGGCCTCCAGCGATGCGTAACCGCGGTGCATCTCTTCTTCGACGGACTTGCGAATGCTCTCGAATTCCTCCCGAGAGAGGTCGGCGGGTACCGCGATCGGCGCACCCACACGACCCAATACACGGCTAAAGGGCAGGGGCACCTGCATGCGATCCCAACTATGGGTATCGAAGCGGGTTACGGCGGTTCCGTAGAACGGAATGATCCAAGCTCCGCTGTGTTGCGCGGCGTAGACGATGCCTGGTTTGATCGAGCCGGCCGGTCCGCGAGGTCCGTCTACGAAATGCCCAGCGAGTTTACCGCCTCGAATTTGGTCGATGAGCTCACGGACAGCGGTGCCTCCGCCGCGGGAACTGGATCCGCGAATCGTATCGATGCCGAGCCGTTCCGCGATCTCCGCGATGTATTCACCGTCGCGGCTGCGGCTGATCATGACGACGACCGGTCGTAATTCGCGCATGTAGCACGCCGCCAGAATGACGCGGCTATGCCAGCTGGCGAGGATCACTCTTTGCCCGGTAGCGATAATCTCTTGGAGCCGGTCCTCGCCCTCAAAACGGAAGCGCAGCGTCAGACCCAGTAGGCGCACCAGAAATGGTCCGAGGGGCAGCAGCCAGTTTGTAATTCGATGGCGAAGTTTTTTGCTGCGTGGCGTCAAATTTCCACCTTGGTTATCGAATGGCCTGACAATTCGGCGAATACGAGCCTCAGTGTACCTACTCGTTGCGTCATTTGCTGGGATGGCTTGTCTGTCGTGATACGCAGCTAACGTGCAGATGACCCCTATTTAGGGCTATAGTGGATCACTCAGTCGTCGTTAAGGCTTCCAGCTCCAACAGCAGCGAATGCTTCGATGGCGGTCCCGGGGCCGTACCTGGCCCCGCGGTTCAGATCGCGGTTGCAGCGGATTCGGAGCTAGAAAACCCGATCAGAACCCCGAATAATCCAAGGGGAAGGAGAGAAGAGATGGACGATACTGCCCGCCTCGAAGTGGATGGCAAGAGCTACGACCTTCCGATTATCGAAGGGAGTGAAGGCGAACGTGGCGTGGATATTCAGAATCTTCGCTCTGAGACGGGACTGATTGCTCTTGATCCGGGTTACAAGAACACGGGCAGTTGTAAGAGTGCCATCACTTTCATCGACGGTGACCAAGGAATTTTGCGCTACCGCGGTTATCCGATCGAAGAGCTTGCCGAGAAGAGCACGTTCCTTGAAGTGGCCTACCTACTCATCCACGGCGAGTTGCCCACGCGAGAAGTAATGGATCGCTGGAATCACGGCATCATGCGACACACGCTGCTGCACGAGGATCTCAAGCGACTGTTCCGAGCGTTCCCGAAGGACGCGCACCCGATGGCAGTATGTGCTGCAGTCGTTTCAGCGCTGTCGACGTTTTACCCTGAAGATCTCAATCCAGCAGATGATGCACAGGTCGCGTCTTCTATCGAACGTCTAATCGCGAAGTTCCCAACGATTACCGCGTACTCGTTGAAGCATGCGTTGGGCCAGCCCTTCATTTATCCAGACAACCGACTGAGCTACATCGAAAATTTCTTGCGGCTTTCGTTTGGAAATCCGTGTGAAGCGTTCGAGGTCGACCCGGTCGTGGTTCGAGCGATGGATATTCTGTTGATCCTCCACGCGGATCATGAACAGAACTGTTCAACGAGCACGGTACGGCTTGTCGGAAGTTCCAAGGCCAATATCTTCGCCTGTATCTCTGCCGGCATCAGCGCGCTCTGGGGCCCGTTGCACGGCGGCGCGAATCAGCAGGTGATCGAGATGCTCGAAGAGATCGCCGCGGAAGGACTCAATGCGCGTCAATTCGTTGATCGTGCAAAGGATCGCGACGATACCTCGCGACTGATGGGCTTTGGTCATCGCGTCTATCGGAACTACGATCCGCGCGCGAATATTATCAAAAAGGCATCTGCCGACGTGCTCGAGAAAATGGGCGTGAACAGCAAGCTGCTCGAGATCGCGGTTGATCTGGAGAGAATCGCGCTTGAGGACGACTACTTCGTGACACGACGACTCTATCCCAACGTAGATTTCTATTCGGGGATCATTTTCGATGCGATCGGCATCCCGGTAGAAGCGTTTACCGCGCTCTTCGCGATGGGTCGGTTGCCGGGTTGGATCGCGCAGTGGAGCGAGTTACAAGGTGACGGTCAGGCGATTGGTCGCCCGCGGCAAATCTACACGGGCGCGACGGTTCGGCCCTACGTTCCCATGGACAAGCGCTAACACAAAGCGTTGTACGCGAAAGCATCCGCAAGCTAAGCTTGCGTGATGAGACAAGCACGTTGGACTGACGCGGGTATTGCGCTTCAGGATGTCCCGTTGCCACCGTTGCGTTCGGGTTGGGTTCGATTGCGCGTGCTCGCCAATGGAATCTGTGGAACGGATCTCCATCTCTATCGTGGCGAACTTCCCAGAAATCCGACCGAGACTCCGGGCCACGAAATTTCTGGTACGCCGCTCGATGGCCCGAAGGATCTCAGCGATGGAATTTACGCGGTGGAGCCGCGCATCTGGTGCGGCAGCTGCGATCCCTGCGTTACCGGTGAACGACAGCTCTGTTCGGCGGGGCAAATACTCGGTTTGGATACACACGGTGGTCTTGCAGAATTTGTGGATGTGCCTCCGGCGAGCCTACACCGGTCGGACGCAAGTCTCTCGCCTTTGCTTGTTTCTCTCGCTGAGCCGTTGGCGGTCGCGGTGCGCGGAATTCGGCTGGCGCAGCTTGAGCCGGATAGCCGTGTCCTTGTTCTTGGTGGAGGCACGATCGGATTGCTGTCGGGTCTACTGGCTCGCGATCGTGCATCACGCGTCGGTATCACGGTGAGGCATCCACATCAGGCAGCAGCGGCCAACGCATTGGGTCTTGAGCCTGTGGGCGAAGACGCTCTGCGCGACTGGGCGAAAGACACGGGGCCCGATGTCGTCATTGAAACCGTCGGTGGAAACGCGAGTACGTTGAATGATGCAGTGCGTGCGTGTCGCCCCGCTGGCCGGGTCGTTGTTCTTGGACTTTTCGCTGGCGAGAAGCCGATCCATGCACTCGTGTTAATGGCAAATGAGATTACGCTGATCGGCTCCAATAGCTACGGTACCGGTCGACGAGGCTCCGAGTTTCGTGCTGCGGTCGAAATGTTGCCGAGATATCAAGCGGAGCTGAAACCGCTACAAACGCATCAGTTTTCGCTGTCTGAATTGGGTCGGGCATTTGATTGTGCTGCGAATAAGCAAAGCCGCGCGATAAAAGTCACCGTGCAACCGGAATAAGCCGCGGCGCAATGGATTCGAGTAGTTCCAAATCAGGCTTCGGCTCGCCATTGCATCTAGAGCGTCTGTGAAGGTCCATACACCAATTCGTCCAAGTTCCATGCTGTCGGTCGCGTTAACGGTCGCGAATGTATGCGAGAATCCCATGTTGTCGTTGGATGGCGCAAGCCTTTCAGATCAGTGGTTACCGGAATAAACCGATGCAGTGGGTAGAGGAAACGGCATTTGACTTACAGCATTCGAAGAAGGCTTCCCAATCGATGTCGTGCACCGCGACCCCGCCGCACGATTCCGGACCAAGAACGTCGGCCCGGGCGCCTGTTGACGAGTTGTTTTACGGCACTAACCCGCGCATTGGAAGGGCGCGGCCCGATGCATGGCTTGCATCGCAGGCTGCATGAACAGCGCAGCTTCAGTTCGGTCGACATTGAACTGAGTCGCGCTGCACCCGGCCTCGAGGGTTTGACGATCGCTTTTATATCCGACCTCCATGCGGGTTGCTTCATGAACGAAGATGATGTCGCTCGCGTCTTTGAATCGGTTGCTAATGCCGAGCCCGACCTGGTTTGTCTTGGGGGTGATCTGATCGAACATCGTCCCGAAGATATTTTGTTGCTTGGCAAAGGCCTTGCGTTACTCGCGCCCCCACTTGGCGTGTTTGCGATACCGGGCAATCATGAGTATCACGCCGAACCGGACTTGCTTGCATGGCGCTCGACGCTAGAGGAATCGGGTATCGAGATCCTGTTGAATCGCGGTATCCGGCTGATGCGAAACGGCGCGCCACTCTTTGTCGCCGGTGTTGACGATCTTGGGCACGGCCAACCTGATCTTGAATGCGCGCTTCAAGATTACAACGATGACGATCCGATTTTGCTATTGGCCCATCATCCGGATTTTTTCTACGAAGCATCCGACGTGGGTGTCGACCTCACACTTTCAGGTCATACGCATGGTGGCCAGATCCGATTGGCTGGCTGGGCGCCGTTCACACATTCGAAACATGGTTACGCGCAGGGCCATTTCATCGAGGGCCCGTCCCAACTCTACGTGGGTCGTGGTGCGGGGGCGACGATGCTGCCGCTGCGAATCGGGGCGCCCGCGGAGATACCGCTGATTCGCATCCTTACGCCTCAATAGGACGTGGTATTCTCACTCCTCTTAGGAGGAGTTTCGTATGTCAGATGTCTATCGTGTTATCGGTTCCGAGCTTTCGCCATACTCGGTCAAGGTTCGATCCTATTGTCGATACAAGGGAATCCCCCACGAGTGGGTGGTACGCAATCGTGACAATATGGATGAGTTCAAGAAGCATGCGAAGCTCCCGCTGATTCCCGTTGTGGTGTCACCGGACGGATCCGCGATGCAGGATTCGACGCCGATATTGGAGACCCTTGAAAAGCAGTTTCCTGAGAACTCCATTCAACCCGATGACCCAGCGCTTGCATATATCGCTGCATTGCTTGAGGACTACGGGGATGAGTGGGGCAACAAACCAATGTTTCACTACCGCTGGACATACGAAGCAGATCAGAAATCCACGGGCGAGCGGATCGCGGCTGAGAACTTACCCAGTGGGACTGACGAAGAACTCGCTGGGCTTTCTGCGATGATTGTTAAGCGTATGGGGCCGCGGGTCTGGTTTGTCGGATCGTCGGAGAGCACGCGTGATCAAATCGAAGCTTCGTTCGAAAATCAGGTAGATATCATCGAGAAGCATCTCGTGACGCGCAAGTATCTTCTCGGTGATCGACCGTCCTTCGCAGATTTTGGGATCTGGCCGCAGCTCTACGAGACCTACACCGATCCGACGCCAGGGGCGATCATTCGTGGTCAGGCGCCCGCCGTTGAAGCATGGATTCAGCGGATGTTGGCACCGAAGTCAGAAGGGGAATTCGAAAACTGGTCTAGCTTAGAGCCCACGTTGTTTCCGCTTTTAAAGCATGAGGTCGGTGCCCTATATCTTCCGTGGTCCGACGCGAATTCGAAAGCGATCGAAGCGTCGCAGGATGAGTTCAGTGTCGAGCTAGAGGGGAAGACGTTTAGCCAGAAGCCGCAGAAGTATCATGCAAAGGCCTTGAAGACATTGAGAGCGCGTCTTGCGGCAGTCAGCGATCGAGCACAGCTCGACGACATTCTTCGGCGAGCGGACTGTCTGCGCTGGTTGAGTTAACGACTGGCGAGTTCGTTGTCGGGTGCCGTCTTGTCTTTGCCGCCGACCTTGGCGCGTTCGAATGCGTAGAGTGTACGCAGGAGATGATGGTCAGCGGCCTCTAATTCCAGGCCGCGCGTTTTTGCGAAGTCATCTTTGAGCCAGTCGATCGTGACAAGGCCGAGCGCAAAATCTACCGCTTGCATTGGGTGCAGATCGAACTCAACACCGATGACCGCTGCAGTCAACGAAACGCCCGTCGCCCAGTAGTCGCGATAGTCCTGATACAACTTCGATGAGGGACGATGGAAGCCCGCGAGTCCCTCGCTGCCGGTAACAATTCCTGACGTGCCAGCCAACATGCCCGCGTAACCCTGCGCGCCTGCGCCGAGCACTGCGAGACCAGCTTCGGCCTGAATCTGTGTGCCCAGCGATCGATGATCATGAAACCCCAAACCGGCGGTCGTGCGCGCACCGCCACCGAGTTGCAGCGCGCGTGTCATATGCCCATTGGCGTAGACACCGAAGCCGAGATGCAGGTCGATCGAGAAAATGTCGAAAAGATCGAGCACTCGATCGGGCAGGTACCAGAGCGTTTGACTCCACCAGCGTCTATCAGTCGGAGCGCGGAGCGCATAATTGGAACCAAGATACGGATGATGGAAAAGTGAAAGTACTTCAGGCGCGATCGCTTCGCGTAGGGGCTCGAGTCCGATGTAGTGATCGTCCACGCGTTCAACGGCCTCAATGAGCATCAGCGCTTCGGCATCCCTGCCAGCGGCATGATGAGTTTCCGCACGCTCTAGCGTGTGGGCGAGAAAAGTATCCGCCTCGCCCGGGGGTGCGGTGCTCGCACAAGCGGAGGTTAAGACTAAAACCACGAGCCCTGTAACGATTTTCAACATTTAGCCTCCGAAGCGAATTTCGCCGGGTCCGCGTTTGAATACCGACGCGGGCGGTTGGGTGCGTTCTACGCGATAGATCCGTCCCTCAGAAAAGTCGTAGAAGTCCTCGCGCCAAGGACGTGCGCCAAGGCGTTCCAGAAAACTCATCATGGCTTCTTCATTCAGTCGAAGTTCGTCAGCTGCGAGCAGGCTCTGGTCTTCTTCTGGGATGGGTTCACCCTGTTGGTAACTATGCCAGCGCCCATCCTGAACTGAACAGTGAAGCGAGCGAATCACCACGCCGTTTTCCGGTTTGCTTCGATGTGTGAAATGCGAGCCCGCTTGAAATACGTCCGCAGTATCGGACGAGGCCCAGGCGATCGTTGTTAATGTGTGGAGCGCGGTCAGGTTCCAGCAGAGTTCGCTGTGTCCGTCGAACTCGAAACTGTTATTCCAAATTGCGGTCCACGGTGTTTTTGTCGGAATGATGTAGTAGATCGTGGGCACGCTTGTGAAGTAGTCCACCGACTCGAACACTTCACCCATCGATCCCACTTCCTGCCAGCCGTGTTCAATGGGCTCGTTGCCGACGAAATGGGTGATCTGATTGCGCACCGCTTCGTACGCGAGCTCAAAGGGCGCTTCGACCAAATCAATCGATCGGGGAAGCGGCCAGTGTTTTTCGAAGATGGCGTCTTTGGTAACCATGAATTGTCCTACGCAAGGTTACTTCGTCATTCGGGCCGCTGGTTATAAGCGGTCATTAAATGACAACGGGGCCCAGGCACGCCTGGACCCCGTTATGGGTAGAAGAATGTAGCTTGAACTCAGCCTTTCGCCGCAGCGACGGCCTTCGCGAGTGCGGGTACGAGTTCGAATAGGTCGACAGCTGCACCCATGTCCGCCACTTCGAAGATCGGTGCGTCGGGGTCCTTATTGATCGCGATGATGAAATTCGAGTTCTTCATCCCGACCAGGTGCTGAATCGCGCCGGAAATTCCGACCGCAATGTAGAGTTTCGGCTGGACCACCTGGCCCGAGCTACCCACCTGGTACTCGTGCGGTAACCAGCCGGCGTCGACGACCGGGCGCGACGCACCCATCTGCGCGCCGAGAGCTTCAACGAGCGGCTTGAGAACCGCTTCGAAATTTTCGGGCTTGCCGAGACCGCGACCACCGGAAACAATAATTTCAGCTTTCGTGAGGTCGTGACCGCCGGCCGCTGCCGTACGCAGTTCCAAGAACTTCGTACGTGATTCAGGCGCTGCGGAAAGTGCCTCGACGCTGCCTGCATCGGAGCCTTCGTAAGCGTTTATTGCACCGGGCTGCACGGTGGCGATCTTGGGTGTTCCGGCGACGCGGAACTGACCGTCAAACTTCCCGTTGAAGAGCCTGCGTGTGAATAGGAGATCGCCACCCGCTTCTTCGATTTTGAATACGTCGGTAATGATCCCGGCATCCAACGCGGCGGCTAGTTTTGGCGCAACATCCCAACCGCTCGGTGTATTGCCGATCAGGATCAAGTCAGGTGATTCTTGCTCGATCGCTTGTCGAATCACCGATGCGTAGCCATCGGCAGAGTACTGCTCGAGCCCGGCATGATCTGCGGCTAAAACTTTGCCGCCACCCTTGTTCGAGAGTTCTTCAGCTGTTCCGCCGATCCCGCTACCGAGTAGCACCGATACGACGTCGCCGCCGAGACCGCGCGCGAGCGCGACCAGTTCCAATGTAGATTCACGAAGTGAACCGCCTTGAATTTCACCAACGATTAATGTCTTGGGCATGGAATTCCCCTTGATGGACTCCGACTGCTAGAGCAGTCCGAGTTCCTTAATCTTGCCAACCATTTGGGTTGCGATTTCATCTGCCGAACCACTCAGGAGATTTGCGCCTTCGCCCTTCGGCGGGGTGTAGATCTTCTCGATGCTGAGTTTCGGTGCAACGGCTGCGCCGTCCAAGCCAATATCGCTCAATGCTTTCTTGTCGAGCGGCTTCTTCTTGGCCTGCATGATGCCTTTGAGCGACGCGTAGCGGACTTCGTTGATACCGGTCTGCACCGCGAGCAAGCAGGGCAGTGGAACCTGAGATACTTCAAGCGTTCCGCCTTCCAGTTCCTTCTCCACTTTTACCGCGCCGTTTTCGAAGTCGGTTTTCACTACTGCGGTCACATGCGGAATGTCGAGCAACTGAGCGAGCATTGGGCCGACCATCGCGTAGTTCGAGTCGTCAGACATCAAACCGCAAAAAACTACGTCGAAGTTTTCTTCCTTGGCTACTGCCGCAAGCACTTTCGCAATGCCAAGCGAATCCGCGTTTGCCAGTGAATCGTCCCATACATGTATGGCACGATCGGCACCCATACCCAGGGCGGTGCGGAGTGACTGCGTTACGCGATCCGGGCCGATCGTGGCCACAACAACTTCGGCTTCGCCGGCGTCTTTGAGACGCAGCGCCTCTTCGAGTGCGTAGTTGTCGTAATCATTGATTTCAAACTTGATGCCGTCTTCCTTGATCCAGGTTCCATCGGAACCGATTTCAAGACGGGCATCCTTATGAGGCACCTGCTTAAGGCACACGAGGATTTTCATTGGCCTCTCCATACACGGGGCGCGGCTTGCGCCGTCCGGGGGTTAACGCGGCGCCACCATACGATACGCGACGTCTCGGTGCAATAAGTTCCAGATGACTTCGGGTCAGATCAGCCCATCATCTGACGCCACATCTCGAGCGTCGGGATCCGTAGGTAGGGATTCATCTTTTTAGTTTCGCCAAGCTCCTGTTGTGGACCCCCGCCGTAGTTATGCCCGGGAAAGAGCACCACCTCGTCTGGCAGCTCCGCGAGCCGCCGCAGGCTGTGGAACATTTGCTCGGGATCTGAGCCGGGAAGGTCGACGCGTCCGCAACCTTGAATAAAGAGCGTATCGCCAGAAACCAACCTGTTGCGCACGCGAAAACACTGTGATCCAGGAGTGTGACCGGGTGTGTGCATGAAGCCGATTTCAACCTCGCCGATTTGGATCTTGTCCTCGTCATCGACTCGGATGAGGTCGGATTCGGAAACGCCGGTGACTTGGCGCACGCCGTCCGCGTCTTCGCGGTTCACGTAGATCTTCATACCCTTTTTGCCGATCAGTTCAGCGAGTCCCTCAATATGCTGGCCGAACAAATCACCGCCCACATGGTCCGGATGGTAGTGAGTCACCAGTGCTGCGGTGGGTTCGAAGCCGCGCGAGCGCACATGCTCGAGCAGGCCATCGATGTCCCAAGCCGGGTCGACCAGGACAGCTTCACGCGTACTGCGCGAACCGATGATGTACACGAAGTTGGCCATCGGGCCGTATTCGAGCTGTTCGATGTAGAGATCGTCTTCCATCACTCACCCTTCAAATAGCGAGTGCCCGTCTTACAACTGGGGTCGCGGTTAAGTAAACAAGGATCCTTTTGATCCGGAACGCCATCACCATCGGCGTCGGGATCATCGGCATCGATGATGCCGTCGTCATCAAAGTCGGTCTTCAACGCACGCGCGATATTGATACGGCCCCAGCCATAGGATGAACTATAGCCCGCATGGTAACGCGCGCGTTTGGGGTGTACGCGATCCGTCGTTGACTTGAGGATCTCAAGTACCTGCGCGGGGGTTCGCTTCGGGTCCTGCGCAAATAACAATGCCGCGGCACCGGCGGTAAGTCCGATCGCATTCGACGCGTAAGGTCGATCACGACCGTCGCCGCCGGGTACGAGTAGGTCGACGTCTTTGCGTTTGCCTCCCACGGGAAGATCGTTTGCATCGCTGGGACGGACGGCGACCACATCAGGCATGCAAGCGGGCCAGCGCCCCGGAATGCCGCCGACTACGAAGGCGCGCTTCGCGATCTTGGGCATCACAAGACTCACTTCATTGACCTGGTTACAAGGTCCATTTGAATTGGCCCAAGGCATGAAGATGACGCGCGCGCCATTCGCAACCGCGTACTCGAGCGCGCGTTGTAACGGCGAGGACAGAAGGTTTCCCTGATCACCGGCGATCTTGATCACCATGAGCCGCGCGTCAGGCGCCAAGCCAGCGACCGCGCGGCTGTCGTGGGGGGCCAATGCGAATTCCGAAACGAAACGATCGTGTCCGCGTTCTAAACTGGGATCACCATCGTCTTCCGCAAAGTCGTAGCCGTGAACGTCGTCTACCAAGCCGTTCTTATCGTCATCGATACCGTTATCGGGTACTTCACCTTTGTTGACCCATAGCGAATCCTTAAGCGTGCCGCGTTTGTAGTTAAACCCCAAACCAACCAGCGCGATCACGATCCCTTGGCCGCGATACCCTGCGAACCAAGCTTCGACGCCGTCGATGTCTGCGTCGGGTGTACCGCGTTGCTGCGGTTCCTTCCCGAACGGCTGTCCAACATTCTCGATATTCCACTGTTGAGTGTAGAGAGGATCGCTGGGTCGTTCTGCTGCTGTGTCCGAGTGAGTGACGCCGGTGCAACCCAGCATGATCGCTAAGGCTGCAGTTAGTTGAAGAGCCAAAGTAGAACGAACGGCATGCAGAGTGCGATCACCGCGATTAACGCTGCCTGGGGTGTTGAGGTTTGCAGCCCTTGCCGCACGGCCAAGATCATGGATCCGAACCATGCCAAGAATCCAATCCACTGCAGCAGCGTTCCGAGGATCGGAAACCAAGAAATGATCATCAGCGCGTTCCAAGCGAACGCGAAACCCAGACCACGAAGCATGCGCGTGTATTCCGCCGGCTCACCGGTAAAGAGCATCCCGACCGCCCAGATCGTGGTGCAGGTGACGAGCCAAGCGATAATCCCACCCGCGATGCCAAGAAATGCGGCGGCGATCGACCCCTGACCGAGCCCGATCAGCACCGAAGTTGCCATCACCACAAGCGTGGCTTGGGGAATTGCGTGAGGGTCTTCTTCGACTTCCTGATACACGGACTCGTCGAAACGAAACACCCGAGTAATGCGATCGACGAGCTCAGCCTCAACGGCGAGCAGGTTGGCGAAGAATCCGGACTTCTCTGCGGAGTTGGTCATACACCCTGAAGGGTATCGCAATCCGACGTTTTCTAGTGAGACCCTGTGGCCTGACGCACGAAAGCTTCGACCGCGTTCAGCGTTTCGGTCCGGATTTCTTCGATGGTTCGGTTGGTGCGCCGAATGAGACCGAATTCATGGTCCGCATCCTCGATCACTTGAAGTTTCGTGGGGGCACCCACACGTCTGAGCACGCCCTCGAGGCGATCCACTCGGCAGTAGGCATCTCGCGAACCCTGCACGAAGAGCATCGGCGAGATAATGCGAAACAGCGGTTCCGCGCGGAGCTGATTGGGCTTTCCCGACGGATGCAGCGGAAATCCCAGCGAAACCACGCCATCGGCGATCATGCCTTGCGACACCACCTGGGCAGCCGTCGTGGCGCCAAGCCCGAAACCCGCGAGGATCAAGCGCGCGGGGCCCGTTTGAGGATCTTGGAGCAGGCTGGTGACGGCCGCACGATAGGTCCGTTCTAGAATCGGCACTGGATCGGGCCGCTTTTTGCCCTGCTCGACGAAGGGGAAATTGAAACGAAGGGTCAAAAATCCCCGTTCCGCGAGGCCCTGATGGAGGGCGACGACCGCCTCATGCTCCATACCCTCAGGCGTATCGTGCGCGATCACCACGCCGACACGATGTCCGCTCGGCCACCAGGCCGGAATCCCCTGCACGCCGGCTACAGAGATATCCGGTGTGACGCCGATTTTGACGTGTTCTTGCTTAATCACTTCGTTCATCGCGGCTTCTTATACCATACAGACGATCATGACCTTACGTTTACTCATATGCACGCTCGTGGGCGGCTCGCTGCTGCTCGGGGCCACGACCGCATTTGGCGAGAGCGTCCGCTACTTTGAGGTTTGGAGTTACACCGAAAATGCGCCCCGGAACGAGATTCCAGCCGATCGGCTTAGCGGCCGAAAACGGGGTTATTGGGCGCTGGCGTTCGATGCTGAGGGTCAGGTCCAGCAGGGGGCGTACCACAGCGAGACCGGGTACAGGTGGTTTCATCTTCGCTACGTCGAGGTGGAATCGAAAATTTACGCCGATCTCTATCGTACCGATGGGAGCTTCCAGGCGCGAAAGAGTACGATGCTGCACGATTTGAAACCGCGCTGGCGAGACGGTGCAGCGGGACGGGAGAAATAAATGCCGCCGAAGATTTCGATTGAGGGAGTCATTGTTCGCGAGATTTCGCGCTTTACCGATGACCGCGGTTGGTTGTCGGAGCTCTTTCGTATCGACGAGTTTGATGACGAGTACCGACCTGAGATGAGTTACATCTCAATGACCACGCCCGGTATCGCGCGCGGGCCGCACGAACACGTCGATCAAGCCGACATTTTTTGTTTCATGGGTCCATCCACGTTTCGGATGTATCTCTGGGACAATAGGAAGGATTCGCCGACCTATAAAGCGAAAGATGTTTTCGACGCGGGACAGGACGAAAACCTATTGGTTCTGGTTCCCAAAGGTGTGGTGCACGCGTACAAAAACGTCGGTGATGTCGATGGCATCGTGATCAACTGCCCCAACCGGTTGTATGCCGGCCGCGACAAGAAGGAACCGGTCGACGAGATTCGTCACGAAGCCGACGCCGATAGTCCGTTTCAGGTCGACTAACGATGGGTCGGGTATTGATCGTAGGCGTTGCGGGTGGGCAGGGCGCACTACTCGCGCGTCGACTTCTGCGCGAACACGAAGTGATCGGTGTCGATCGCACGCCGTGGCCGTCGAAGCCTCCGGAAATTCCGTATTACCAAGTGGATGTTCGGTCGCGGCAGTTCCAAGATATTTTGCGAACTCAGCAACCTACGACCGTCGTGCATTTGGGATTCGTGCGTCATTTTCGAGAGAGTTCTGCGAAGCGTTACGATATGAACGTTCGCGGTACGCGTAAACTTCTCGACAATTGTCAGATGTTCAACATTCCCAACGTCGTGGTTCAATCCACGAGCTACGTCTACGGCGCGTTGCCAGATAATCCGGGATTCATGGACGAGGATTATCCCCTTTCCGCGAGTCGCAACTACCCGGAGATCCGTGACTTGGTCGAAGTCGATACGCTCGCGTCCGCGTTCATGTGGAAGTATCCGCGGATTCGCATGTCGGTTCTGCGGCCGGTTCCAACGCTCGGCCACTATGTACGCAATTCAATGGTCGGCTTTTTACGCATGCGCCGCGTGATTACGATGATGGGTTTTGACCCGATGTTGCAGTTCATGCACGAAGAAGATCTCATCGAAGCGATGGCGCTGACGGTTAATCAGGAACAGCGCGGCATCTTCAATATCGTGGGTCCCGGTGAAGTGCCACTCCACGTGGCGATTCGTGAAACGGGTGGAAATATATTTCCGCTGCCAGAGTTTGCGGCACGACCGCTCATCCGGCGACTTTTCCGCCTCGGCATGTTCCCGTTTCCCGCCGGTGCGATCGACTACATCAAGTACCCGTCAACACTTTGTGGCGACCGCTTCAGCAAAGAAACCGGTTTTCGCCCGCTCTTCAGTCTCAAAGAATGCTTCCGCAGCATCCGACCGTAGTCACGCACCGTTTAACCCTCTAGCAACCCGACCTCATCGCCGATCCCAATCCTAGGTACTAGGGGGACGGTGTTGAACGAGTCGTGGAATTGGGCGCAGCGCTTCATTGTGTTGTCGATGCTGACCGTGGCGACGTTGGGCACACTTGTCATTTCTACAGGGCAGGAGAAGTTACTCGGTCCCTCGCGCGAGGATCTCGCGTACCGCGCGCCACGGGTGGCGTGGGTGGATCTGAAACGCAATCACAATCATCGTGGTCGGCGTGAATTGAACGAGACCGCGATCTGGCGCGACGCTGCGGCGACCCTAGGGTTTCAGTTCGAGACGCTGCGCGAACTCGACCCGAATCAGCTCGAGCTGCAGACTTTCGACGTCTTCGTGATGGCGCAGCAGGAGTTCGTCTCCGAGGAACAATGGTCATCGATCGAACTGCTATTGGAACGCGGCAATAGTTTCATCTTCACCGGGCGAACCGCGATTCGAAATCATCGGGGCGAACGTTATCCCGCGCCGCTGATGCAACGCGTGCTGCCAGTTCGTGCGTTCAACGAAATTCGCAAGCCGGGCGACACGCTTCGCGTGACATTGCGTGGACCCATTGTCGCCGGGTTGGATCCGGGAGCCATGATCGATGTTACGCCGGAGCGGCGGACCCTGGTTGCGGATGCCGTCAGCCCTGTGCGCTGGATTGAGCGCGACGACCCGCTCGCGGAAGGCCGGGCGGCATTGGTCGATGCTCGCTACGCCGACGCGCGCGTGATCTGGACGTCCTTCACCGCAGATATCATTCGTGATGAAAGTCAGGCGACACAGCTACTTGGCAATCTGCTCCAGCATGCCGCGGGTCGGCCCATCCTTGAGCTCCGCGCGTGGCCGTCGGGTTTCTCATCCGCCGCAATTTTTTCCGCTCGGCCCGATTCAGATCCCCAGACCGTCAATCAGCTCGACCGAACGCTGCTGCGCTATGGCGCGCTGTTGAGTGCCGATCACGGTGCTGATTACGAGGTCGATCGCGGTTTGACGGGTCTGGCACCAGAAATCAGCGCCGATCCCAATCGTGCAAGAGTGCGCATTCCTCGCCCGCTCGTGGAGCCCGATCGACCTCGCGCGGCCGATCTACTTCGTGATCGCATTCGTGATTTCAAAACCGTGGCGTCGATGGGCGGCTTGTATCATGTCGATGCCGACCTCAAGGCTGAAGACGTGCACCCGTCTCGCGTGCTTGATTCTCTGCTGGGCGAGTTGAAGCATGAGCACCTCTGGTTCACCGATACCCCGGCGCTTTCGGCCTGGTGGGATACACGGGCGGAAATTGAAGTCGATCTTGGACACGATCCCGTGACGGGTTCCACGCTCGCGGTGACGAACCACAGCCCGCGCATCGCGTCCGGCGTGACGATTCGAATCTATCTGCCTTACGACGCCCGCCACCCGTCGATGATCCAGTCGTCGTTTCTCCACGATAAGCCGAGTTTGCGTGTCGGTTCTGATCGAAGTTGGATCGACTTGATCATGCCGGATCTCAAACCATCCGATTCCGTGGAGTACCGTTTTAAACTCTGATAGGTTTCTGTCGTGAGTTTTCGATTCGCGAATCTTGAAGGCCGTGCGAGCCTCCTGCTGGAAAACGACTCGCTCGTCGTAGACTTGGCGCGGGCCACCGATGGCCAGGTTCCGGAAGATCCCATGCTTGCGATTGCACGCTGGGATTGGATTCAGGAATGGGCGTCTGCGCGCTCTCGGGTTGACGCTGCGGTCCCGTTGGCGGATCCCGCGGCGCTTGGCCCCTGTGTCCCGCGCCCGGGAAAGATCTTCGGCATTGGATTGAACTATCGAGATCATGTGGAGGAGGCGGGCATCGACCCTCCGAGCGAACCGCTGGTCTTCGCAAAGTTCCTCAATGCCCTGTCGGGTCCGCGTGGGGTGGTGAAACTACTTTCCGATCGGGTTGATTGGGAAGTAGAGCTCGTGGTCGTGATGGGCCGTGGGTGTTATCGCGTTGCGGCATCAGACGCGCTCGCGCAGGTCGCCGGATATTGCGTGGGCCAGGATATCTCCGACCGTCGCTTGCAGTTTAGCGGCAAGCCACCGCAGTTTAGTATGGGCAAATCGATCGACGGTTACGGACCCATCGGCCCCGGAATTACCCCACTTGCGAGCCTTCGCGATCCGCATGACCTTGAGATCCTTTGTGAAATCAATGGCGAGTCGATGCAGAAAGGGCGCACAAAAGACATGATCTTTGGTGTGGCTGAACTCATCGCGTATCTGTCGCGCTACTGCTCGCTCGAGGTCGGCGATTTGATCTTCACGGGCACGCCGAGCGGCGTGGGCTCGTTGCGCGATCCGCGCATCTATTTGAAACCCGGTGACGAGATTCGAAGCACGATTGAAGGTCTCGGCAGTATCGTCAACTCAACAGTGGTGGGGTAAATGAATCCGTTACTTGATGACTCTAAGCAGCCTCGTTTTGATCTCATCGGACCCGAACATGTGGTCGATGGGTTGCGCGAGCTCCTGACGGAGCTTGGAACAGCGCTTGAAGACTTGGAAACGTCGCTCGAGCCAACCTGGGAGGGTCTGGTCACGCCGTTGGAACGAATCGGTGAGCGCATGGGGTACAGCGGCGGGATCGTGCGTCATTTGATGGGCGTGAAGAACAGTGATGCGCTGCGTGAAGCGTACGAAACGATTCAACCTGAGCTCGTGGAATTCTCGATGCGAATCGGCCAGAGCCGTCCGATTTACGATGGCCTTGTTGCGATCAAATCGGGTGGCGAGTGGTCGAAGCTTGACGCCACGCAGCGGCGTATTCTCGAATGTCTGATTCGTGACGCGGAGCATTCGGGCGTGGGGTTGGAAGGTGATGCGAAGCGGCGCTTCAATGAAATTCAGCAGGAACTCGCAGAGACTGCGACGAATTTCAGCAATCACGTTCTTGATGGGACGAAAATTTTTGCGTTGGAATTAAACGATCGCGCGGAAATCAAAGGCCTTCCGCCAAGCGCGCTCGCCCTTGCGGCGCAAGCCGCTACAGATGCGGGCCACGCGAACGCGACACCCGAGGCGGGTCCGTGGCGCATTACGCTCGATGGTCCGAGTTTGCAGCCGTTTCTTCAGCACAGCAAACGCCGCGACCTACGTGAAACGTTGTATCGCGCATACATCACGCGCGCGAGTACAGGAGATCTGGACAATCAGCCGCTGATCGCGAAAATTCTCGAATTGCGTCGCGAGGAAGCGGGAATTCTCGGTTTCGATAGCTACGCGTCGTTGAGTCTGGCGAGTAAGATGGCGCCGGATGTAACGGCGGCGGAAAATCTGCTGGAGGAGTTACGCTCCGCTTCGATCGACGCCGCGAAGCTGGATCTCGCGGATCTCAAACAGTTCGCAGCACAGCAAGCCGCGTCCGAAGCCAATGATCTGCGCCATTGGGATATCGGTTTCTGGTCCGAGCGTTTACGCGAGGAGCGCTTTGCCTACAACGATGAGGAACTGCGGCCCTATTTTCCGTTTGAACGCGTGCTCGAGGGGCTCTTCGCACTGGCGGATCGTCTATTCGATGTGAAGATCAAAGCGGCGGATGGGGACGTTTCGGTTTGGCACGACGATGTCCGGTTCTTCCGGGTTTTCAGCAGGGGCGACGAAGAAATCGCCGCGTTCTACCTGGACCCCTACAGTCGCCCCGCCGAAAAGCGCGGTGGCGCGTGGATGGATGAGTGCATTGGGCGTTCTCGGGGGCGTTTGCCGGTCGCCTATTTGGTCTGCAATCAAACGCCACCGATCGGTGAAACACCATCGTTGATGACGTTTCGCGAAGTGGAAACGTTGTTCCACGAGTTCGGTCATTCACTCCAGCATATGCTGACCCAGGTGGATCAAGGGCTTGCGTCGGGCATTCGGAACGTGGAATGGGACGCCGTCGAATTACCGAGTCAGTTCATGGAGAACTGGTGTTACCAGCGTGAGACCTTGCTCGGATTAAGCGGGCACTTCGAGACCGGCGAGAAACTTCCGTTAGAACTCTTTGAAAAGATTGTTGCCGCGAGAACTTATCGGGCGGGGAGCGATATGTTGCGGCAGCTCTACTTCGCGTTGATGGATCTGGAGCTGCATAGTCGTTTTGATCCGAAACAGGGGTCCGCGTTCGATGTCCAGGCAAAAGTGGCCGAGAAGACGACGGTCATCACACCGCTTGCCGAGGACCGTTTCCTCTGTAGCTTCGAGCATATTTTCTCCGGTGGATACGCGGCCGGCTACTACAGTTATAAATGGGCAGAGGTTTTGAGCGCCGATGCTTTTGGGGCCTTCGAAGAAGCGGGACTCGACAATCCACAGGCGGTCCAGGAGACGGGGCGGCGCTTCCGAGATACCGTGCTCGCGCTGGGGGGCAGCCAATCTCCGATGGAAGTCTTTGTCGCGTTCAGAGGTCGTGCGCCGACCACCGACGCGCTGCTAAGGCACAGTGGACTCGCGGCCTAAACGAATCCCGACGCTCGTGGTTTCGGGTTTCCTTGGATCCGGAAAGACCACGCTTGTGCGCCACATTCTTAGAGACGCTCAAGCGAAGGGTATTCGAGTCGCCGTGGTGTCGAACGAATTTGGCGAACTCGGTATCGATCGCGCATTACTGGGTGAAGGCGGTGAAGCATTCGTAGAGCTTGAAGGTGGCTGCGTGTGTTGCCAGCTCTCGGACGAACTTGTTGAAACCCTTGAGCGACTTCGAACCGAAATCAATCCCGATCGCATTGTGATTGAAACGTCAGGCGTCGCGCTTCCAGCCGATGTGCAGCTTGATCTTTGGCGTGAGCCCGTGTCGAACTGGGTCGAAAGCGATATCGCCGTCGTTGTTGTGAATGCCGAGCAAGTGATTGAGAACCGTGATCTCGAGGGTACGTTCGAGGATCAGGTATCTTCCGCAGATCTATTGGTAATGAATCAGGTCGATCGGGTTGCCGGAGTGGATCTTGAACGCATTGATCGCGTGCTGCGAAAGATGGAGCCCGAGGCTCCAATTTTGAGAACCGTCAATGGCGATCTCGATGTGAATGTATTGTTTCCACCCGATGCTGTGCGACGACCGCGGGGGGCATCAGCGCGTGAACATCAGCACGCGTCCTATCTTACGCGTGAACTCGAGATTGAAGATGGTATCGAGGAGAACGTATTGGTAGGGCGACTGCAGGCGTTGGATTCACTGCGATCGAAGGGGTTCGTGCGAACCACTATGGGTACGCGTTTGGTTCAAGGTGTGGGTCGTCGGGTCGAGCTTAGTGATTTTGATCCGCCAGCCGATATTCCCTTGGGTCGTGTCGTGGTGATCGAGCGCGCTTAGCCGGGCATGCGTAGTTCGTCTGGACGATTCGCCGGCAGCGAGCAGACGCGTCCGCGACAGAGATACGCAGTGGCACTGTCATTTTTAATTTCACGACCCCGAAGCCACTCGGCATCCAACCAGGACGGGCTTGCGCCGTCTTCGATGACCACCACATGATTATCCACCCCGAGTTGGCTGCGTGCAGCAGCCGCTAGCGTTTGGCACGCGGGGTCGTCGCTTTGGCCGAGGATGACTGCGAGACCGATGCCGTGCTGGTGAAGTGCTGCGGCGCGTACGAATGTGGGTAGGTGCATGGGAACACGTTCGGCTTGGGGCATTTCGGCTTTAAGCACGGCTTCGACCACGCGCTTGAAGTCATCCCGTCCACTGATGGCAGCGATCCGTACCAGACCGAGCGTCGCGAGTCCGGCGGCTGCGGGGGTGGCACCGTCGGAGTCACTGCCGGGTCGGAAAATGAGGGTCGCGTCACGACCGGAAGCAAAAAAGAAATGACCGGTCTTCGGATCAAAGAATTGCCCACAGATCGTCTCTGCAATTTGGATCGCGCGATCCATGTAAATCGATTGCGCGCCAGCGCGCGTGAGATCAAGTAGCGCCACAAGTAACGCCGCATGATCGTCCAGGAAACCCGGAATCTTGGCTTGTTTCCCATCCCAAATCCGCATCAGTCCGTGGGCGGGATCGATCAGATGTGTTTCGACGAAGTTCGCTGCCCAGGTTGCCGCGTCAAGCCAGTCGGAGCGGTCCAGTACGGCCGCGGCGCTCGCGATGCCGCCGATCGTGTAGCCCAGCCATGATGCGACAACCTTGGTATCGGTATCAGGCGCGATGCGTGCCTTGCGTGCATTGAAGAGCTGCGCGCGTTCTTTCGCGAATCGTGGGCGGTCACCCGCGAGCGCTTGTGAAAGTACCGATGAGCCGGTGTTTTCAAAATTGCCGCGCGCTGAAACATCGTATGCATCGCTGAAGGCGGGTCCTGCTGTGTCCCCAAGCACGCTGGAAATCTCGCCGGGGTTCCAAATATAGAATAGACCTTCTTCACCCTCGCTGTCGGCATCTTGGCTTGCGTAGAAACCATTATCTGGGTCGCGCATTTCTCGTTCGAGAAATGCAATCGTTTCTTCGATCGGCCAAATCAGATCCGCATCGCCCGTTTGTCGATAGGCTTCAGCGTAGACGTGAAGTAACTGGCCCTGGTCGTAGAGCATCTTTTCGAAATGCGGAACCAGCCATTCTGCATCGACAGAGTATCGGTGAAAGCCACCGCCGATCTGATCGTAAATGCCGCCGTGTGACATTCGCTTTAGTGTATGGAGCACGTGATCCAGCGTTCCGGCCACGGCCTGATGCTGGGCATTTGCGCTGAGCAAAGCTTCGAGGTTGGTAGGTGTGGGGAACTTCGGCGCACCGCCGAAACCGCCAAACTGTCGATCGGCACGCTCCATCAATTGCTCGCAGAGTTTGGCCAGGATCGCATCGGCGTGCGTCGAACTCGGCGCGAGCTTGGGTTCTGCCTGCAATGCGGTAAATATTTGCGCCGCTTGATCATTGACACGTTCGCGTTCTTCGTGAAAGACGCGTGCGATCGAATCGACAACTTCCGGCCATGAGGGTCGGCCGTGGGCACGCTCCGGTGGGTAGTACGTGCCGCCAAAAAAAGGTCGTCCGTCTGGCGTGCAAAAGACATTGAGCGGCCAACCGCCCGAGCCGGTGAGTCGGACCACGGTTTCCATGTAAATCTGATCGACGTCGGGCCGCTCTTCGCGATCGACTTTGATGCAAATCAAGCGCTCGTTCATAAATGCGGCGATTTCATGGTTTTCGAAACTCTCGCGTTCCATGACGTGGCACCAATGGCACGACGAATAGCCGATCGATACCAAGACGGGTCGGTTCTCACGCTTCGCTCTTGCAAATGCTTCGTCGCCCCACGCGTACCAATCCACCGGATTGTGTTGGTGCTGCAGTAGGTAGGCACTTGTTTCGGATGCGAGTCGATTGGGCACGGCTAAGCGTCAGTACTCGATCGGGCTGCACCTATCCAGGTGCGGTAGTCGCCATCGTAGTTGACGCGTGCCTGCTGTTCGGCGACGCGCTTGAGTATTGCGTTGCGGGCCTCGGGTTTGAGCGGGTCTTTGCGTTTGACGACGTCGGCGAGCTGCAGGTACTGATCTGCCACGTGAGACGCGACTTTCTTGGCGTGACGTCGTGAATCGACGATATTGCCCTTGCCCGTTACGACATTTCCCGCGCTGAAAAGCGTATCGAATCCCTCGAGCCGGCCCAGATCCCAGTCTTGGAAATCGTAGAGTTCGCCGCGCATCGGAATACCGGAAACCGCTGCCGGAATGCTGCCGATCGAGGAAATCACCAATGCGGCTCGTGCTTCGACTTCCTCGTCGGTCAGGATGACGCGACCCTCTTCAAGCCGGGTTCTTGCGAAGCGGATGCCGACCAACCTCTCGTCTTCGGTAATCAATCCGACGGGTGCATGCAGCGGTGCCACTTTGAAAAGATATTTGGACTGCGCTTTTTCCAACACACGTAGACGACTCTTTTGAATTTTTTCACGAACCTTGTCATTCGCGTTATCGGGCATGCTGACCAGCGGCATGTCTTCGATGCCGCGCCGGTAGTAGAGTGTCGCCCCCTTGTATCCCAGGTCTTCCCACTGCAAGCCGTGCTTCTCAAGTGTTGCGGGAATGCCTTTGACTTCCAGATTCACCAGGTCTTCCTCGATGCCGCGCTCACGCAGCCCGCGCAGTGTCAGCCCGAGTTGAACGATCTTCACCATATCGATCGACGCCAAGCCACCGCCAATGACCAGGGTGTCATCGACAATTTCGTACTCGGGGCCGTCGTAATTCGGTTCGTCGCAGTGGTTAAACCACTGAATGTAGGGATTCTGATAGATCAACCCACGATCGATGTAGGCGTCGGCACCCTCAAGGGGCAGTAACCGATCCCGCCACGCGCCGTTGGCCAAGACGATCGCTTGAAATCCCCACTCTTCGGCCAGGGACTTCAGTTCGATGTCGCGTCCGATTCCGGTCAACGGTACGAAGTGCACATGATCCTGGCTCAACTTGGCATCGATCAGTCCGTATTCTTTGTTGCGCAGCTCGAGATGCCACTTCGGCAGACCGTCTTCGACCTTGCCGTAGGGTGTGGCGTTTTGTTCGAAGACGACGGTGAGAATGCCTTGGCTGGAAAAGATCGCCGCGGCTTCCGCACCGGCGGTTGCGCCACCGATGATCGCGATTGCGTGGGATTCAGATTCGGGCATCTGCGGATTCTAGCCGAGTTTTGACAGCGGCGTGCGGTCGGCGTAGGTTCCGCTGGCGATGACTCCCCGAGCGGTTCTTTTTGATTTTGGCGGCACGCTTTTCAGCTATCTCGCGCTGGGTGGGAACACGACTGAGATGATGGTGGATGCCGGTCGCCGTCTTGGTCTCGAGCCTGATCCAGCGCAGTTGGCCCAGGCGTATCTCGTCGGGAGTCGTGCTGCGTACGAGCGCTTCATGGCGGAGCCGTTCTACCTACACCGTGAGCTGTTTCGCGAAACCTTTCGCGGTATGGCGGAGCATCTAGGTCAAGCTGCGACGCCCGAATTTCTGGACTGGTTTCACGAACGGCAGCGCGTGACGTTGCTCGAGCAGTTCGTACTGCGGGAGGGTTGCGTTGAAACTCTGGCTGCGCTGCGTGAACACGGCCTCCACGTTGGCATTGTGTCGAATATCGATGACGACTATCTCGTTCCCATGCTTGCACGGGTGGGTTTGAATGATGTGCTGGATGATGTGCTGAGTTCTGAGCAGGCGCGTTCGTGTAAGCCGGATTCTAGGATCTATGAGCTGGCGCTCGAGCGCGCAGGATGTCGTGCTGAAGAAGCGTATTTCATCGGCGATTCGCTGGAGCAAGATATTGCGGGTGCGCAGCATGTTGGCTTGAAGACCGTATTGATCCACGAGCCCGATGGCGCTCCGCCGGGCGCTGGGGTGGGTGCGGCAGGAACCCCGGACCATCGCGTCACCCGGCTGGCTGACTTGATCCCGCTGATTTTGGCAAAGTAACTCAGATGACGAATAAGCAGCTCGAGCTCAGCGCCGAACACTATGGCTCCGAAAGCACAGTCATCCAGGCGGATACCGTTTTCTACCCGACCCCTGTGCGGCTACGGCGGGCGGCATGGGTCTTCTTTCCGCTCTTACTGGCGGCTATTCTTGTGCTGCCCATCCCGGTGCTCCACTTGGTTGCGGTTCCCGCCTTTCTGGTCTTCGCCGTGGTTTTGGGACTTCGACGCCTGCGCGAGGAATGGGCGTGGATCCGCGTCAGGGGTCCTTGCCCGGCTTGCCGGCAGCCCCAGGAGTTCGACACACCGAGCGTTCCCGTCATGCCGATCACCGTGGCTTGCCCCGGTTGCGGCGAATTCGTGAAGATCCAGGGTCGCGATTGAATCTCACGCTGTTGCTGGGGTTTTGAGGTAGAATTCGCCCGCCCCTCGCTCGGGGCAACTGGCTTATTGGCTTGATTGGCCTGACTGGGAGGACGGAGCATGCGCGGATGGACCGTCACCGATAGCGCCGAGCTCTATGGGATTTCGAACTGGGGTGCGGGCTACTTCGGAGTAGATCCAAGCGGTGATGTCGTTGTGCATCCCCGTGGTGAGGGCGGTCCGGTTCTCAATATGCCGGAGCTCGTTCGCGATATTCGGCGCCGCGGCTTGCGCACGCCGCTGCTGTTTCGCTTTTCCGATATTTTGCACAGCCGGGTAAAAGAGATCGCGGGTTGTTTCGAGACCGCGTTTCAAACCTTCAACTACGAAGGCAATTATCGCGGTGTCTATCCCATCAAAGTCAATCAGCAGCGACAGGTGGTCGAAGAACTCGTTGAGTTTGGTCGACCTTATAGCCTCGGTCTAGAAGTCGGAAGTAAGCCGGAGCTCTTGGTTGCACTGGCGTTGCTCGAGTCATCCGACACTTTGATTATCTGCAACGGATACAAAGACCGTGCGTACATGGAAACGGCGCTGCTCGCACAGCGGCTCGGTCTCTATCCCATCATCGTCCTGGATCGTTCGACCGAGTTGGAGCTGCTGATTAAGGTCTCCCGTGAGCTCGGAATTCGCCCGCATATTGGGGTTCGTGCACGACTTGCAGCCCGAGGAGCGGGGAAGTGGAGTGAATCCACCGGCGATCGTTCGAAATTTGGACTCTCGACCTTCGACATCGTCAATACCGTCGACCGCCTGCGCTCCGAGGAGATGCTGGATTGTCTGGAGATGCTCCACTTTCATATTGGATCTCAGATCACCGCGATTCGCGCGCATAAGGATGCGTTGCGCGAAGCCAGCCGGATTTTTGTAGGGTTGCATCAACTTGGTGCGCCGATGTGTTTGATCGACGCCGGCGGTGGGCTTGGTGTGGACTACGATGGGTCGCAGACGAATTTTCATTCGTCGATGAATTATTCGACGCAGGAATACGCCAACGATGTAGTGGCTGCGATTCAGGATGCCTGTTCTGAAACCGGCGTTCCGCATCCGGATATCGTGACCGAGTCCGGACGAGCGTTGGTTTCCCATGCGTCTGTCCTGGTCTTCGATGTGCTCGGCGTGGACGGAGTTACCCGTGGCTTGGAACCGAGTGCGCCCGTGGAGGGCGAAGACCGCGTGATCCAAGAGCTGTATGCGGTCTGGAAAAATGTCACCCATAGGAACGTGATTGAGTCGTACCACGACGCGCTTCAACTCAAGGAAGAGGGCACCAGCACGTTCAACCTCGGTTACCTCGGTCTTGCGGGGCGTGCTCGCGTCGAGGAGTTTTTCTGGGCTTGTTGCGACAGGATCTTACGGATTGTCCAGGACATGGAATACGTGCCCGAAGAGCTACAAGGGCTGGAGCGGGCCCTCGCCGATACCTACTACGGAAACTTTTCGGTGTTTCAGTCTCTACCGGATTCCTGGGCGATGAATCAGCTCTTCCCGATGATGCCGATCCAACGGCTCCATGAGCGCCCGGATCGTCGGGGCGTTTTCGCCGATCTCACCTGTGATTCGGATGGCAAGGTGGATCAATTCATCGACTTACGCGATGTGCGCAACGTTTTGGAGCTGCATTCGTTGAACGGTCAGCCGTACTACGTGGCAGTGTTCTTGGTGGGCGCATATCAGGAAACGTTAGGCGAAGTGCACAACCTTTTCGGTGATACCGACACCGTCCACGTGCACGCTGATGCTGCGGGTGGCTACACGCTGGAACATGTCGTAGAAGGTGATCGGGTCGATGAGGTGCTGAGTTACGTGCAATATGATCGGCGCCATCTTCTGGAACGGGTACGCCAAGCGGTGGAGAAGTCGCTTCGTAATGGCGAGATCACACTTGAAGAATCGGCGTTGTTGCGCCGACGCTACGAACAAGGCTTGAGTGGTTACACGTATTTGGAACGCGAGGACTAGGAGAGAGCATGGAAATCCAGGGTGTGGGAGCTGTCGTGACCGGCGGCGCGTCGGGTCTCGGTGAAGCCACGACGAAGGAATTGGTTGCTGCAGGCGCGCGAGTGGCGATTTTGGATTTGCCGCAGTCTGCGGGTGAAAAACTCGCCGCCGAGATTGGCAGCAGCGCCATTTTTTGTCCGTGTGATGTATCCAACGAGGATCAGGTCCGCGTTGCGGTTGAAACTGCAGCGGATACTTTCGACGGCATACGCATCACGGTCAACTGCGCGGGTATCGGTTGGGCGACACGCACGATCACGCGCGACGGACCGCATGCGTTGGAACCTTTTCGTAAGGTCTTGGAAGTTAATCTGATGGGTACGTTCAATGTGATTCGCTTTGCTGCGGATCGCATGAGCAAAAACGATCCCAATGCCGAGGGTGAGCGTGGTGTGGTTATCAATACCGCTTCGGTTGCTGCGTTCGAAGGGCAGGTGGGCCAGGTGGCGTACTCCGCGTCGAAGGGTGGCATTGTTGGTATGACGTTACCGATCGCGCGTGACCTAGCGAGTTTCGGAATTCGCGTGATGACCATTGCGCCTGGGTTGTTTGAAACCCCGTTGCTGGGTCTGATGCCAGAACCAGCGCGGCAAGCGCTGGCTGCGAACGTTCCGTTTCCGAAACGACTGGGTCAGCCAGCCGAGTATGCGGCGCTCGCTCGTGCGATCGTGGAGAATCCGATGCTGAACGGTACGACGATTCGACTCGACGGCGCAATTCGAATGCCACCAAAAGGCTAATGACCGCGAAGACTGAGCTGCGTCGTATTTCTCACGACGATTCTGCAGCGCTCGATTCTATTCGTGCGTTCGTGCGAGAAGAATTATTGGGGCGTGCGGTGATGCACGCTTGTGTGGAACAGTCGGAACTGCTCGCACACGTGACGATCTGGGCCGCGTACCAGAATGATCGGCTGGTGGGTGCAACGACGGTGCTGGCTCATGTTGAGTCCGAACCCGTGGTTGCGATCGCCGCGCGTTTACCGGGTGTCGCGACTGCCTTAGTTGAAAAGTTGCCACGGCCGTCCGTCCTCGTTCCAGCAGTGCGTCTGGCTGCCGAAGTTGAGCGAGCGGGCGCCGCGCATTTACGAGACGAGCTACAGATGGCGCGTCTGCAGCGGAAAACGCTCCCGGCCATTGAACACGAGGTCGTTACGCTCACGGATAGCGAGGCGATGGCAGAACTCGCGGGGCCGCATTTTTCACCGCTGTATATGAAGCTGGGTCCGTTCTATGGCGTGATGGACCCGAGCGGTGCCGTCGTCGCGATGGGGGGCGTTCAATTTGTGACGGGTGATCTTGCCCGTATTGCACATATCCACACGCGGGAGGACCGGCGCCGCCAAGGATTGGCCCGTTCGATCGTCTGCCGACTCATTGAGACTTTAGAAGCCGAACGTCGCCGCATCATTCTTCGCCTTCGTATGGAGAACGTTGAAGCGCGCGAGCTCTATGCCGGACTCGGCTTTCGCGGCACCCGCCGCGTCGATTCCTATCACCTCGAATAGCGCAATTATTGGGGATGCAATTAATGGGGACGTTGGTTGGAAAGTTGCACATAGATGCAATTAATGGGGACGGTCCTTAAAAGGTTGCAGTTTTTTGGCTAGCCAAAAAACTGCAACCTTTTAAGGAC
>JAJDAK010000041.1 GCA_029261895.1 Deltaproteobacteria bacterium | reverse complement strand
AAACGCTGGCGAAAGATCAACGCCGCAAAAAAGGCCGAGCTACTCTGCCAGGGAGTTCAGTTTAGCGATGGAGTCGAGAAGAAAACCGATCGAAAGGAAGCTGCCTGATCAAACCTCATCCACAACTTTTGACAATATCTCAGAGAGATGAACGAACGGGTCGTATCCCATCACGTTCTCAAAAATTCGCTCGATTCTGCGACGCGTTTCCGCTTCGTTGACATCTGACTTAAGCGACTGCTCCACAATAGTGCGAGCGTCGCGAATCGCCCGCCGCTTCTCTTTCTCGGCATCAGATAATCTTGCCGGCATCTGCTTTCCCTTCCAAGCACACCGCTGAACCGGGACAACCCCTGACCCGCCGCGACTGACAATGCCTTAGTGTACCCTACACTCCCTCGTAGTCGGCCACTGAATGTTAGAGCCTCCAATATGTCTCTGACGCGCTGTGACAATTGGTCTGCCAAACTCAACCGTATCGGTGAATGCCCAGGACGAAATGGGGGTCAGAAGGTCGAAGGTTAAGGCCCAGCGTCGCTGTGACCTGAACTTGGAGCGGAATCGTTCGTGGCTGAGATTGTGGTCGCATGCCGAAGATTACGAAGCGATTCATAGACACACTCAAAGCCAGCGCGAAAAAGACATTCGTTCGGGACGACACGCTCAAAGGGTTCGGAGCCTGCGTGACGCTGCCCCATCGAAGCCGCCCTGCTCCCAACCATCCGTGAATTCAAGGCAAAACCCTGACTACAACTAGAGTGGCGAGTCGTGACTCCGCGAAGGCATACAGAACTCAAACTCCCGCTTCGTTGCCAGCGAGTTGGCACCGAATTGCGAATTTACGGTAAATAGTGGGATCTGCTGGTGTGCGGGTTGCTTCGGCTCGATCTTCACACCATTGTCTCGCGGATCTAACGCACCACAGGAGCTTTGCTCAAGGGTTTTGGTCGCGAGCTTGGCCTTGTAGCAGAGAAGATGATCATCGGGGAAACGTACCGAGGCTGGCTCAATCACTACCGATTGGCCTCTATCTGCACTTGCCAATAACTCGGGCGGAGTACTCGGATCAATGCGCTTGTCGACAGGCACGCAGACCTTGCTGATACCCTTCAGGTCATAAATTCGATCCGGCAAATCGAACTGATCCGTAAGCGCGACCTGAATCCCCTTCGGGAATTTCGGCAGCCTGATCTTCTCAGGTCCTAAGGTACGCTGGGACTTGGCGATATAGCAGAGGTAATGATCCACTACGTGGTTCGCGATCTCAGGCGCCAACACGTTCGGGTCGTCGAGACTCTTGGAACTCGGCACGAGCAGACTCGACGGCTTGACGAGCTTCACATAGACCGGGTTATTTGCGTCGTGACACTGATTAACCATCGGGATATCTGAGACCGTATTGAATTTAGGCGTGCCCTTGATCGCCTTGACCTTGTATTCCACCAGATGGGTTTCTGCATCGCCGATCCCCTCTCCGTTCCGATCCGCCGGATTGCCAAGCTGCTTGAGCCCGATCACGTTGTACTTCGTCTGCCCGTGCTGATCGGTAAGGACGATCGGACCAAACTTGATAAAGCTCTCTACACTCTTCGCCTTGGAGACCTTGTAGAACAAGAAGTGGTCGAGCGGCAAAAGCGCCACGTCATCGAGTACCTCCACCCTCAGGTCACAGGTCGCAAAGCCAGCGTTCTCGCTAGAGACGTAGAAGTTCAGCACGTGCGCCCCCAGGTCTGTGGTCGACGGTGTCCAGACTAGCGTCGCATCGACCGAGGCCTCTGAAACCGGCAAGCCAGGTGTGGTCATCGCACTCACCGGAAGACCCGCCACGTTGAGCGTGACGCTTTCAATCCCGTTCGAATCCTCCGCGTGGAGGTCAAGCCGCAGCACCTGGCCGACGCTAACCTCGCGAACCGTTCCACAAACAGACTCACCACCGACGCGGGCCTCGACCTGCGGTATCGTGGCTCCGGCAGGCACGAGTCGAATCATAAACTCGAGCGAGCTGCGTGAGAAACCGTCCTCGACTACCAGCTGTGTCGAGTAAAGCGTCTCCGCATTGGGATCGGCAGCGAGTACGGCGCCTGTCGTATCCCAAGTGAATTCACCCGTGTTGGGATCGATTGCGGCGGCATCGCTAGAGAATGGGGGTCCAGGCTGCACGAAGGTGCCGCTACCCGCGGCTTCCATGGGCGCCGCGAGTCGATAGGTTAGCGAGTCGCCATCTGCATCGAGCGCGGGGACCGCGAAACGACAGACCCCATCGATGGGACAATCTACGATCGGCGGAAGCGTGGCGACGGGACTGGTGTTGAGCGGCGTCTCGTTGACCAGCGATTCCGCGCGGAAAATCGAATCTGGGTTGTTGAGATGATCGTTAACACCATCATAGTCCGAACCACCGTTGCCGGAGATCCGACCCGGGGTCTTCGGGCTGATGATAAAATCACCCGTCGTAGCATACGTATGAGGAATTCGCGTTTGAATCGCGGGCAATTGATCCGAATCCAACGCTACACCTTCCACCAGGTTTCGACTCGGGTCGATCGCCGTAACGATATAGAGGAGCGCACCGAACTGCGAACCCAGTACGGGATCGCCCTCCCCAAGATTGAGGCGAGTGAATCCGGCGGTTTCAGCGAACACATCGCCAAGACCCGGGAACCCATCACCGGACGAACACGCCGTCAGTGACCCGGTAGTTCGATCAATGCACTCACTGTAGCGATCGCGGCGGAACGCATTGCGCAATGTGATATCAATGGTGATGCCATCGCGGTTTGGATCCGTGGGTACAAGGTTGGGATCGACGGCCAGCCAGTGGATCTGGCTATACAGCAAATTCGACTCCAGTGAATGGAGCTTCAGCTCGGTCGACGGACTATCGAAGCCGACCAGATCGGTGGCGACGAAACTAAATTCGTTTGCACCCTTTCTCAGCGGAATACCCGAGAAACGGAAGACTCCGTTCGGGTCCGCGACACCGATCGTGTCGTCGCTTTCGAACGTCATCGTTACAGTGATGTTCGGCTCGGTGAGTCCAGCAATCTCAATGACTTCATCTTCAAGAAATTCACCGTTGCTATGTGAGGTGATGAGCGGAGCCATCGGATTCTCGGTGTCGATCGTGAAGCGCACGACTGCTCCCCCGATATTTCCTGCTAGATCCTCCCCGGATGCGCTAAGAACGTAGAAATTGTCATCTACGATTTCGGTGCCGCTTACATAGGGTTCACCGTTCAGCTCGATCGATGACGTAACCAGATTCGTATCGAAGATATCGACTGTTGCTGTCACGGAATTCGTCGTCAGCACGCCTTCAACAACGCCGTTGATGGTGACAGTCGGATGCGCATTGTCGACGCGGAATCCCACGCCAACCAACGGGCTCTCGTTGCCCGCTCTATCGAAGGCTTGCGCAACCACGGAATGCGGCGCCTCAGAGACTCCGCCGAGATCGAAGATAAATGCGTTACCACTCCCCGCCGGGACCGTCACAAACTCAGCATCATCTATGCTGAGCTCAACACGGTCGATCCCCTCTTCCGTATCAATCGCCTCGATCACCACGGAATCGGTATTGGAGTTGACCCATTGATTCGGATCGGGCGCGAGAATCGCGATGGTCGGTGCTGAAGCGTCGACCAGCGCAACGGTTTGAGTCGCGAGCTCCTGCATCACCATCTGACCGCCATTTGGTGAATCGGAAACCAACTGGACCTGATAGCTCCCGATCGCCAACGCGCTGGCATCAAAGTTGATCGGTTGCTCCACCGGCAAGCCAATCGGCAGGTTTACGTTGAAGTTCTGCGTCGTAACGGTCGCGAGCGTCCGAGCATCGCGAAGAGTCACGGTTACCTGAACACCGGTGATCGCGGAGTTGCCGCTGTTCTGCAATCGGGTACTAAACACGATCGAACCGCCCGAAGGTATCGCGGGGGCAAGACCAATCAAAGCGCCCTCCACTCGGGGCACACTCTGAACCACCGCAACGTTGGTACTAGATTGTGCGAGCAGCTCCCCACCTTCTTCTAGCTCAACTTCCGCTGAGTAAGGCCCAGGAATAGCCAAGCCAGTATTCCATTGAAAGACGACTTGGCTTGAGCCATCGGGCAGCAGCGCACCGATCGTAGTGGAATCCGTAAAGACTTCGGTCGCACCGGTCATCACACGCAGCGTCGCGCTGGCCCCCGCGATCACCGAGTTTCCGCCCGGTCGTACGATACTCGCCGTAAACGCGGCAAGTTCGTTGTCCGCGTATGCTGCACGGTCAGAGCTGAAGCCAAGAATGAGCTGCCGCTCTTCGAGAATCTCGATCGGTACGCGCGTACTGGCGATGGTCTCACCGGCAGCATTTCTCACCTCCGCGAGCACATCATAAAGACCCGCGAACGTGCGCGAGCTGTTCCAGATCTCTTGACGCACGACCGTATTGCCGCTCGCGAGTTCAACTGTGTCGGTCCCGAAGACAACTGCAGCAGCATCAACTGCATCGACGATCCTGAGCTCCGCCGTACCCATAAACACCGGCCCGGGGTTGCGAAGCGTCAGATCGATCACCAGATCGGAATCGATTTCGAGCTCAGAACGTGACAGACCAAGCTCAACCATCGGCACCGAATCCGGGCTCACGTTTACGGTTAGAACATCGCCGTTGTTCCCGAGCACGGACTCCGCGATAGCGTTCTCGGGATCGATCGCAGCCACAACGAAGTGTTCACCCGGCTGATCAGGTACCCAACCAAAGGCGAATACCAGTTCCTCACCCGCCGCCAGGCTGGCGATCTGCTGAGTGTCGATCAGACGCAGCACACCGAGGGACGGATCCACAATGAACAGATCGACTGCTGGCCCAAGCGCCTCGAGTACTCCCTCGTTTGAAACCGCGAGCTCAACGATAGCTTCTGCGCCGACATAAGGAATCTCCGGGACTAGGACCAGGCGTGCGCTTAAATCTACGCCTGACTGCGGGCCAAAGTTGATCGTTAGCGGCAGCGACGGGTCGCTCTCGTTGCCCCTCAAGTCCAACGCAATCGCCTCGAACACATTCTCCGCAGTCTGGAGCGTAACGGCATCAAAGAGGTAGGATCCCGCCGGTTCGATGACGCGGAGCTCTCCGAAGCCCGTATTCACCGACAGTAGATTCGTATTCGACCAACGCAGCGATTCAAACGATTCGGTTGATTGATAGATCACTGTCTCGCTGCCATCCGACAGTCGATGATCGACGATCGAGTTCTGGGCGGCCTCTTCTCGGATGTATGCGACCGATACTCCGTCGGGTGAGAATACCGGCTGCTTCTGCACATCGGGCTGATCGGAGAGCAGCACCTCGACACCAGTGGTTACATCAAAAGAGTAGAGATCGAGATCACCACCGAGATCGGAGTGGTAAACCAGCTGAGTCGAATCTGGCGACCAACTCGCGCTATGCATTCCTGAGCCTGGCGACGTGGGCAAGACTTCAAAGCTTTGAGTATCCAAGTCCAAAACGACACGCTGACCGTTGTGCACAAAGGCAGCAAATCGATCATCTGATGACACACTGACGGCGAAAGAGTCGATATCGAAGAGCGGTGCGGAGTACACGAGTTCGCTCGTCCCTAGCGCAATGTCGTGCAGATACAGACCGTCGCCGAAATCTGAAGCCATCTCGATTAGCAACTTCGAGCCAGTCGGCGAAACATAGAGATTCGCCAGGCCAAATACATTAACACCCAGATCCAACGGAATGCTGATGTCGTTGGCGAGATCAACCTGATTGATCTGCGGCGGAAAAGTATTGACGTTTACGTAGTAAAGGAAGCCGCCGTCCGCATCGATACCGAAGCTATCGAATCCATTGTCACCGACTTCAGTAAACACTTCGCGCGTAGAGTTGTCGTAGACCACGGTGACGGTCTCGAAATCGAACGGTGGCACGGAACGTTCTACTGAGAACGTCGCCAAATTGTGGCGCTGCAATGCACTCGGCAACTTGGGTGTAACAACACCACCCGGCAAGAGAACTGTTTCGCTTGTCGTTTCGACGCGTGCCGGAACGGATCCAACGATCTCATCGTTCTGCACCAGGAAGACATCGGTACCGGGTTCTGCGAGTCCGCCCAGGGCAATTGGGGAAATCGAGGTATTGATTGTCGAACCTCCCGCAGCGGGGAACGAAATCGACGGAGCAATCGGCGCAATCGTATCCAGGAGCGTCGTACCGACTTCATTGGAATCAGCGCTTTCGTTCTCGACCGGATCCAGCGAGCGAACCAGATAGAAATACTGGCGTCCAAACTCAGCCTCAAAATCGACATAGCTTGTTTCTGTGACCACCGCGAGAAGCTCGAAGGAACTGTTGTCATCAGCGGAACGGAATATCGCGTAGCCGATACCGAGGTCGCCCGGTGCGGCCGTCCACGAAAGCTGGATGCTGCTAGAAAACGGATCCGGCGTCGCGGTCAGACTCTGCGGTGCCGGTGGCAGCCCAACTGCCACGATCGCGTTGAAGACGTTGGAATCGACGCTCTCCAGGCCGACGTCGTCGACAACACGCACCGTATAATCGTAGTCGCCGTTCCTAACTCCGAGATCGTCGAAGTTATAGTTGCCACTACCGTCTTCGAGCACGCTCCCAACGGCATTCGCATCGCGCAGGATCGTGTAGGAGACCACGTCGGTAGACGTACTCGCAACGAGCCTTAGCAGCACATCGGAGTTCGCCACGGAACCATTCAGGACCACTGGCTCAGGGGGAACCACGTCGCCTACATCTACGACTTCACTCGCGGATGCAGCGCTAAAGAAAGCGAGTGTGTTGACCGCGCGCAGGCTATAGCTATGAGAACCATCGAGTAAGCCGATATCGAGGAATGTGGTTGCAGTAAGCAGTGGCACCGCATCGCCACGAACGTGGCAGATTCCAACTGGAAATGCCGGATCCGCATCGTCCCGCACCGCAAGAATCGTGATCCGGAAGCGGTCGGTGCGGTATGGCGCTGCAAACTCAACCAAAGTCGAGATTTCGAGTTCAGGAACGATGTTGTCGCGGACCTCATGAAGCGGAACGAAGTGATGACCATTCCATGCATCGATATCGAAATCGACGGCAGCTACAGTGCGTCCAAGCCAGTCAAACTCGAGACCGGCGACCAGCTCCTGCTGCGCCATCTGTAGCTCGAAGCTACCACCAATGAGACCCTCTGGAGCGATGTTCCAGCAGCCGCCCGGCGCCAATACATTGTTAGGCGAACCGAACGCGGCTTGTAGATCTGTAGTGATACCCGTGAAGCTGAACCCGAAGTTTGGAATCACGGGCGCATCTTCGCGCAGAAGCTGGTAGCCCAAAATGTTGGATTCCGGGTTGGCGTTCCAGTTGGCCGTCACATCAAAACTCGCCGCGCTCAGACTGAGCCCCGTCGGTGCAGTTGGCGGTATACCGCGTTGCAGCACCAAGGTACCGGGTCGGCTGCGGTTGCCCGCGGGATCCGTCACCCGCGCGCGGAAGACGTTCGTATTCGGATCCAATTGAATAGGCCCGAACACAATCCGTGTATCAGCAGCGATGGGTTCGATTGGGAAGATCTCTTGACCCGCGTCACGATCCACCGTGACCTCGAGATCTCCCGCCACGGGGCTTGACAATTCCACCAACGCATTGGGGTCGGTCGTGGGCGTGAGGGGCGAGAAAACCACCGGAGTGAAAACTCTGACTTCGGGGAACAACACCGCGAGCGACGCATTGTCCGAGGTATCCAGCGCCCGAAGTTCATAGCGATAGAAGCCATCGTCCAACCCTGAGTCGGCAAAGCTAGTTGCGAGCGGCGCGGCGCTATTGTCGAGCACGATCGCTTGGTTGGGATCAAAGAAATCGTTCGCGCGTTGAATACGTGAGATCTCGAATAGGTTCAGGTCAACGTCGCCCGGTGCGCTCCAAAGGAGCGTCGCGATATCGCCGTCGACAGAAACGGCTAGACCCGTGGGAACTCCTGGCGGTTGTAGGTCACCGCGCGTGATCACCACGCTGGGCGGCGTGGGATCCACATTCGCAGCACGGTCAGTCGCTGTCGCGCGCAGTTCGTAGTCACCCAATACGAGGGACGAGGTATCTAGGGTCAGCAAGTATGGAGCACTGTCGTCACGGCCGAGTTCAACGAATGGATCCGCGGTGCCGGCTGCGCGGATCTCGACCACGACTTCATCAATGTCCTCATCAGGTGAAACGACTTCGACTTCGAGCGTCTGGTCAAACGTCTCGCTCGGAGATGGCGTAATGATGTTCACACTCGGAGCACGCAGGTCGATACTCACGGTATCGTCGTTCGAGCCGTCACTGATATTCCCCGCCAGATCCATCGCGAAAACCGTGTAGGTAAAGTCACCATCGGGCAGGTTGGGATCGTTGAAACTTGTACTCATCAGTAGGAAGGGATCCAGATCCCCAACCACCGGGCCATCCGCGTTGACCAAGCGTTCACCCCTAAAGAGTAAGTAACCCGCCAGATCCGAATCCGGGACGGCGTCCCAGTTGATGTCAACATCGTTACTGGTCGCCAGCGCCTGTAGGTTCTCGGGCGTGGTCGGCGGTGCGTTGTCGATCGTCACCGCGAGTTCGGTGCTCGCGAGATTTCCACTGGTATCTTCCGCTTCCAGGCGCAGCGTGAAGATACCCTCACCCACATCTAGCGTTTCCCACTGACCGAGTTGGCCGCCGAGCTGTGCGAGTGTCGAGCTCGCGATCACCTGCGCCGCCCCAATTGGGGGCGAACCGGGCGCGAAGCTCAAACGGTACTCAGCAAAATCATCCACGCTGTGTGCGGTACCCGTAATATCCACTGCGCCACTCACGATCGCACCATCGCTTGGAGAACTCAGGCTGACGGTTGGCGGTGTCACATCGACGCGTGCATTCCCGGACGCCGCAGTCTCGCTAAGGTTGCCCGCTGCATCGATCGCGCGAACCTCAATCGAGTACGTCCCCTCGGGAAGATCTGGGTCGGTAAAGTTGAAACTCGCGACCGGGTTGGTGGTCTGTTGCACGCCATCACGGAAAACATGGTAGCCCACCACGTCGGTCGCAATCGACGGACTCCAGTTCAGAAATATATTTCGGTTTGCATCGACACTGATCTCGAGATTCGTCGGCGCATCCGGCGGAGTACCATCTAGCGTGAAATTCGATGAGATCAACGACTCGGATCCCGCTTGATCGATCGCGCGCAGATAGAGCCGATAGTCCCCATCCGCCGGCAGATTGCTCCATGTATGGAGACGACCGGTACGCGGAGTGCGCTGCAAAATTAGCGAGGTCGCCGCTGCAACATTGTCTTCTGCACCCGGGGAGTAGAGCAGCTCGAACTCCTGCAGGTTGGCGTCCCCTACACTCCCCTCGATTTCACCCGCTGCATTGAGGTGCCCGCCGTCGACCGGTTGTGTGAGGCTAACTGTAGGCGGCGTTGAATCGATCTTGATTGACAGCTGCGCGAGACCCTCACGGCCCGCACGATCCACCGCACGCAGAATCAGCCGGTAGTCGCCATCGGGCTGACCGTTCAGCACGATTGTGGCTAGGTCTTCCGTCACGGGTAACGCGTTCATCGTGACGAGGAGCTGGTCCGCATCCGCGCTGTCACGGAGGATAATCTCGTAGCGGTCCAGGTTCGTTTCAACGACCGAGCCCTTGATGATGACTTCGCTGCCATCGGCGGGCAGCACGGTTCCGGGAGCAAGAGCATCGATCGTCACAACCGGCGCAATGAAGTCCGCCAAAAACTCGAGATTAACCGTCGTCACGGTGTCTGCGGCATCGACCGCAGTGGCGCGCAGCAAGTAATCACCACCCTCCGGAAGAGTATCCGTATCGAGCAGGATGAGCCGATCGGTGATGGCACTCTCGCCGCTCACGAGTTCCTGGAAACTTCCCGTATTCGCCGGTGCAATCTCGAGGTTGTAGTTCGATAGATTCAAATCTTGAACACTCAGCAGAAGCGTCCTGTCCAGATCAAGGGCACCATCGGTGATCCCGCCGATCACAATCGCAGGTGCCGTCGCATCTACCACGAGCGTGGCGCTTTCGGTCTGGGTCACCAGCGGGTTCGAAGCGAGCTTGGCAACGATGCGGGCCGTGTACGAACCGTCAGGAACCAATAAATCGATGTCGTTCTTTCCGTCCCAGTTCAGCGTGTTGGCGCCGATACTATAGGGGCCATCCGCGACGAGCGTGCGCACCACATTGCTGCTGCCATCCAAAAGTTCGACCGTCGCCAGAATTTCATCGGTGGAAGCGAAGCGGATCTGCGCTTGATCGCGACGCCCGTCACCGTTGGGCGAGATGAATTCCTCAAGAACCTCGTATGACGACAGAAGATCCTGTCGCTCAGCAAGCGTAAGCGCAACAACGGTCGTCGTGGTATTTCCCGCAAGATCACTGGCGCTCAGTTGCAACAGGAAGTCGCCCGTCAGGCCGAAAGTATTCCAGCTCGCGATCCGATCGCTGATTACGACCTCATCACCACCACCCAAACCTTGGAACGCCGTCGGGGTCGCGGCCGCGGCCAACTCGAGCCGATAGCTTGCAAGGTTGGTGTCGTTCACTGTTCCAATCGCTTCTACAAGCAGCGGAATCGGATCGGCGGGCAATGGGAAGAGAATCTGCGCTATCGGCGGCGTGGCATCGACGCGAACCAGGAACGCTTCTACGTGAGCGTTCAGGCAATCATCTGTGGCAACGAGTTCGAGAATATAGGAACCATCCGGCGCGTTTCCACCGAGGTCTTGGCTGCCGTCCCATTCGAACCCGTGTACGCCGAAGCCGAGAGGGTCATCACTCGCGAGCGTCGCCAGCGCGGCTCCGTCTTTCACAACGAACATGCCATCCGCATCTGCGATTGCGGTTTCTGCAGCGATCTCTACTGATGTCGCGGCACGAGTCGTAAAGACCGCAAGATCCAAAACGACAGGCTCATCCACGTTAAGAGTGAGGGGTAAACTGTCTCTGATTCCGTCGCCATTTGGCGAAAGGATCGGCGCAGCACCAAGGCTGGCACTCACACCTTCAACTTCGCCGTCAACCGTAAAGGCTCGTTCCACACAGGTGCGGAATGTGCCGTAGTCGAGGACCTCGAGGCGCACACTGGCGGCCCCCGTGCCTTCAACCTCGACCACGCGCTGTGTCCCCGATGCACTGAGGTCGCCCACGATGGTTCGACGTACCCTGGTCACCGAAATCGGCGCACCACTTGAGCCACCGCGATACTTGGGAAACACATCTGGGTCAATCGGAATTGGCGCATCAAGAGGGTCCGTGATCACGACACCCGTAAGATGATTGTATTCCCGCGTTATGAAGTCAGGTTGTGCTTCATAACTCGCACTCTCGTGCGCATCAAAAATTCGTGCTTGTAACGTGAAGGCCGATACCGGGTTTTCGGTCCCATTCTCCTCTTGAGCGATCAAAGCAGTTGCACAGACCCGATCACCCTCCTGTGGGAAGGTAATTTCGACCTCAGGCGGGGTGTGGTCGACCGCAAGCGCGACTCTTTGGAACACCGACTCACCGATATCGTTACGCAGTTCCGCGACCAATGAAACCTCTTGCCCATCCATGTAGGAGCTCGTATCCAATATGAACTCGTAAACAAAGGGATCCGTTTCGGTTCCTGCGAACGGCTTCACCTGGCTAAAGACGATATCGGGCACGCCCAAAGCGTCCTCGGCTGCGAGCGTCAGGAGCGTCAACTCGAAGTCGATCTCGTTTTCGTTGATGACCCCCATAGAAACGAGCATCTCATTCGTCGCCGGGTCACCGCACGCCTCTGCGTGGATCGGCGTCGGCCGGCCGAGTTCAAGCTGGAAGCAAAATGCGTCGAATACTGCGCTGACCGACTGACTGGTCTCTACGCCATCTTCGATCTCACTCAGGATCTCGGCGCTGACAAAGTATGTATTACATGCCTGGAGTAGCTGTCCATCGAAGTCCACAGTACCTCGCCCCGTTGTGAGCACTGCGGCTTGAGCTGGCGTCAATACTTGGACAACTCGACCGGGTTGGAAAAATGGATCGGTAGAGCTCTCGATACGAAGCGATGCAGAAGCGATTGCGAACGGGAGATCAAACTCAAGCCTAATCGGTGACGTCGCCCCGCTGATTCCGCGGTTCCGCTCGTTAACAATAAGTTCCGCTTTACTGTCGAATTTGAGAGTAAACCCGTTCGAAACGAATTCTGTCTGACTCCCGTCAAGCATGCGCACGCGGAACTGGTAGCTAGTAGCGGGCTGAAGCGTGGACGGATCGAAGAGAGCATGGAACGCATGCTCACTACGACGGTTTAGGGCGATGGAGGGATCCACCGGAAAACCGGCTGCGTTTCGTTCGATGTACACGTAGTCTACAAGCGCGACCTCTGTCCAATTCGGATCCCCGAGCACCCGATAATCTAAAAACGATTCCTGAAGATCCTGAGGCACGGTTTCGACGACGCTCAACCGGAGCTCCGTGCTGCGTCGCGAGAAACCACCAACATTATCGAAGTCAATGGCGGCCAGAGTGAAGCGATCCAAATCATGGTGCAAATCTTCGAGCCGGTTGCGCTGATGCTTGCCGTTGTGGGTGACCACGACATGATCGCGCTTAAGTGTGGACGCGAACGGAAGCACCGCCTGATTCCCGGCGAGGTCGGTGACAACGATTCGATAGTCGCGCGTAGCGAGCTTTTGCATCTGCGCACCCTCAACGCTACTCGGTTGATTGGCGTCGAAAAAATCGTAACCAGGCCGCGGGGTCAACGTAATAATCGTTCCGGCATCATCCAGTTCTGTATCCAGGTCTGCGGTCGAATCCGGCTCGAAGCCCCCTCCTAGTACGGGGCGAGATTCCACTTCGATGCTACTGAGATTGACTTCCACCAGGGTCGCAACGAACTCAGGCCGCAATTCAACGACACATACTGCTGACACGCCGGTGCAAGGGTTACCATTTGACTGAATCAGCCCGAAGAGATCTTCGGAGATATCCGTCAAAATCGGTCCGGCCGTGTCGATCGTGACGAAGAACTCAAAGCCCTCTACCACGAGTCGGTAGTCACCATCGGGGACCAAGAAACCGAAAGCGTCTCGACCATCCCAGGTTAAACTTGCTTGCTCGCCGATAACTGTGTGGCTCTGATGGATCGTACGAATACGCTGACCGGTTGCGTCTAAGATTTGAAGCTCCAGGTTTACCGGTTCTCGCACGGTGAACTGAAGTACCGCCGCATCCTGGCTTCCATCTCCATTGGGTGAGACAAAGGGCACATCAGAGAAAAGACCCGTGATGCTGGGCGTTTCCGACCAGGACACACGCTGAATGCGCAGCTTCTGGTTTCCGGCCTGATCTGTCGCGGTAAGACGGACATAGAACGTGCCAACGGCGGGCGGCACCCACGTCGTGAAGCGACCGTCGACCACCGGAATCGTAGATGCGGGAGCCACAGGCTGCCAAGGGGATCCGTCGGCAATCTCACGAAATTCGAGCTGATGCTCTCGCAGGTTCGCGTCGGAGGCGGTTCCCTCCAGAATGATTCCGCCAGCTGAACTGGACCTACGCGCACGTAGGTCGACCGTCAGATTTAGTAGAGAGCGGTAGTGAAAAAGATGTCGGTCAAATTGGAAGCTGCCCTCGACCCGCCGCGTCCAATAGTAGAGTGCGTCGCCGCCGGGCGTGAGATCAATTCCGCGCGGAATACGTTCCGGGAAAACCGCGGTGTAGGGCGGATCGACGTGCAACCTAATCTGCGTCCCTCGAGCGCCGGGACCCGTAGCGGAGTCGAAGCCCCGGTCTTCCACGGCACCTTCGAGCACAATCGGACTGCTGTAGAGGATCTCGGACTGACCGGACAGGAAGTACATCTTAGATGTCTCTTCGTTTATGCCGGGCATCTCTTCCTCTTCGCGATCCACGCCAAAGATCGCGGGAACACCGTCCTCAAAAAGATACGGAGTCAGCTCGTTGGGTAAGAACGGATCCAAGACACCCGCGGACCCGTACCCGTCGAAGCGAACCTCGAGTTCGTCGCCGATCGCTGCACCCAAGTCCGCAAGAGCAACTTGGAACTCATAGTATTTATGCGGATGAATCGCGTCTGGCGAAGTCTCGAATCCAACCGTGCCCCCACGCGGTGCCGCTGCATCAATGCGGTAGGTCTTCCACTCAGTGGCCGTGGAACCGCGAATACTAATGCTCGCATAGTCCCCAACACCTTCCCATGTGTTGTCGACGCCAAAGTCCAGCGCAGCATACAGATATGTCGCGTCGCTCTTCAGGTAGCCCGATACCCAAGCATTGGGATGACCCGTATCCGGTTTCGAGTACTCACGGAATACGGGTACCGGGAGCCGATCCGAACTGTTTCGCTTGCCGTCGACGAGAATTGCGCCGTCGCCATCCACCACGTACGCGTAACCACGATCGGCGTTCGGATACTGAAATGGCAGTACACGCAAGCGGCTCGGGCTGGCTTCCCGGGCCCGCATAGAGAGCAACAGTTTCTCATCGGGCAGCAGCTGTTCGAGCCCGTCGAAAACAAACTCAAACTCACGGCCGAGTGCGTGCGCCACACGGTGATCGGCAAACGTTACCGAACTCAAAACATCGACGTCTCGGCTAAGATCGCGGGCTTCGCTGGGTTCGACAACACGGCCTCGCGACGTAATGAGATGGAGTTCGTCGATCTCCGCCTCTTCGTGACCGATTTGCTCGACGCGCAAACGAAGAGAACCGTCTGCATCGGGTACCGCGTGAGGCAGCGGTAACTGTAGCTGTTCGGGCTGCATCCCAAAATGCAGCTCGCCGTGTTTTACGGAATCCGTGCTTCCCGCCGTATAAACATGGAAGGACTGCGGAATCTCACCGCCGCAATCGACCTGCTTTGTGACCGTCGTTTTGCGCTCAACAGTGCCTTCGACGAGATCGACCACGTAGAGTCCGCCCGGATCGCCCGGCGTCGTCGACGGACAGAAGAAATCCGTGATATTCGATGCGTCAAAAGCCACAAATCGACCGTCATCACTCCATGCGGTGTCGAAGGCCAAGAGCGACGGCGCACCGGCGACATTTAAAGATGGCCCTCCCCCACCTCCTGGACTCCCGGCGCTTAGATCAATTCCTAAAGGTATGGAATCCAGAGGCGTGCGGTCGCGTGAAACGACTCGAAGCTCATTGCTATCGAAATCCACGATCGCGATTCTTGCGCCGTCAGGTGAAAACGCCGCGCCATGACCCAGGGGCGTTGTATCGCCGTTCTGTAGATCAATGAGAATCGCCTCCGTTACGTCAGCAGAATCGTCCTCAAGTGTTACGATCGCAAGCCCGGCGTCGGTCGTTACAGTGTGCAATGCATTCCGGCCGCCAAACTCATTTCCGTTGAGGAAGGCGAGTTGGGTCGGGATGCCGGCACCAAGATTGAGCGCTTTCACGACGAAGTGCCCCGTGGGCTCGGGGAAGACTCCCTGTCGCAGCAAGAGCAGCGTGGTTTCATCGCTGAAGACGACACGTTGAAAGCACTCATCATTCGGTGTCAGGTTCGGGAGTCTACGAGGATTGGTTCCATCGGCCCCCACAGCGAAGTACTCGCAGCCCGTAGAGGTTGGGTTAGTGCCCTGAAAGATTACGGACTGGCCACTTGGAGAGACCGCTTCGATTGAAAAACGATCCCCCAGCGGATTGAACTGACTCGGTATTGCGAGCGGCGTAACGTCGGTGCCGTTCGCGCGAGCTCGGTAGACCCCCTCGGAAAAGAGTACGTTCCCTTGCCCGAGATCATTCACCGTAAAGAATAGGAACTCGCCATCCAAGCTAAACAAAAAGCCCTGAATCGCACCCAGCCGCTCCGTGAGATCGGTAAAGAGCTCAGACGGCGTGCCCAGCGCATCAAGAAGCGGTGAGCGGTTCGTATCGACGACCACGAGCGCTTCCGCAACGACATCTCCCCCAGCGGCAACCGCCTGCACGCGGTACTCGCCATCGGCAACGACACCCCCCGAATCAGCCAACCCGTCCCACTCGAACTGCCCCTGGTCGATCGGTGCACCGTTCTCCAATTTGCTTTCACGAACGCTCTCGTCGAACTCATTGAGAATGCGAATATCGATGGGCTGCGGGTTGCCGACCGCAAAGAAGAACACCGTCGAGTCCTGCGCACTGTCGCCGTCGGGCGAAATAAAGCCGAGGGTCACAAAGGCGTCCGCAGATTGCACCGCGACGGTGCGAACCGCGATATTGTTTGACTCCTTGCTTTCCCGAATCGTGTCGCTCGGATCCACCAAAACGTGAACCTCTTGAATCGAAACCCCATTCGGAATCGTATGACTGAAGGACGCGACCTCACTTGTGAAAGCCGCGACGCTCGCTAGCGTGATGCCGCTTCCGATCTCGAGACCACCGTCGTTTGGATCTCCCGCAAAGGCGCGAACCAAGACCGAGCTCGCACCCTGTGCACCGAGATTCGCGACCGTGACGTCAATCGAAATCTCCTGACCCGCAGGCGGAAACGTCGGTGAAAGCGAGATGCTTCCCGCATCGATCGCGAGATCCGGAAGCGCGTCCACGTCAAGATCGCGGAACGCAATGTTGTCGCCCTCATCGACTTCTAGAATCGTGTTCGCAGGATCGACTACCAGGTAGATCACGCGATCGCCTGCACTCGGAATTTCCGCCCACTGCACCTGCACCGCTACAGATGCCTGCGGCGCGAGATTCGCAATCAGCGCTGTCGCACCGATCTGCGCACCGCCGTTATCAGGATCGCCATCGAAGAACGCGACATCGATATCGCTGAGCGCATCGCTTCCGCTATTCGTCACGACGCCGTTCAACTCGAGCGCCATGCCTTCGAGGCCCGGATCGGGCACAAAGGTCATGTCACGGTGATCGACACTGAGATTCGCTCCGGAGAGCACGATTGAATCGAACGGCACCGAAGCCTGGTTATTCAGTTCGGATAGCTCCGGGATCATATTGTCGACATCGATCTCCGCGGTAAAGTTCAAGGAATCGATGCGATCTACGCGCCAAACCACTGTGTGGAGAACGCTTTCGCCAGCATTCAGCGATACCGGCACTACCTGCAACTCCTGAAAGAAGCCTCCACTGCCGGTCACGGAGTAGCGGACCGCGGTATCGGGGGCCGCCGAGGTGCCACGGTTTCGAACCAAGACCTCAAAAGAGACATCGGTACCTAACCGCGCGGGGTCGGGCAGAAAGACGATTTGATTGGGATCCAACACAAGATCGACCGAGGCGCTTGTGACTACGAAACCCATCGCCTGGTTGTTGTCTTCGCGCACCTCCGCGATCGCATCTGTGGGATCTATCCGTATCGTAAAGAGCGTCGTACCCGAGGTCTCAAGAGTGTGGCTGAAGTTCGCCAAGATATTGCTGCGCGCCGCCACACTTAGCGTCTGTGTCTCGAGTAACAGTGCGGATGCATCGCCCGGTGTACCGATCCACAACTCCACATCGACGTCGGTCGCTGCAGCATCGCCGAGGTTCCGGAGATTGACGGAGATTCCAAGATCGGTGGGTAGCTCGAAGGGATTCGCGGGAATAATCGCAATATCGGCTGCTGCAATCTCTAGATCGATACCAATTGGAGCCGGATTCACGCTGAGGTCAATAAAGCTCAGGTTGTCGGCTTCGGAACGCTCTGCGACCGCCTCTGCCGCATCGACCAGAGCAAATATTCGCCGTGAGCCCGGGCGGTCGAAGCTATCGAACGTGAAATCCAGCTGGGCAGTTTGCTGCGAGAATAGTGGCGGTACGTTTACCGTCCCCAACAGGTCGCCGCTATTGGGATCACCGTCAAAGATCGCGACCGTGGTCGCTGGGAGCGAATCCTTTCCATCATTGCGCACGGTAACGATGAGCGGCACGCGCTCCCCATCATTAATATTCACCGACGCTGTAGAGATGCTTTCCAGCAACCAATTCGGGAAGTCGAGCGAAAGCAGCCCCACCAAGGCCTGTCCGGTCGTGTAGGTGCTCCCGGCAAAACTCCCCTCTTCGCTCTGCTGACCGTCTAGATAATTGCGAACGGCGATGGTGTTGACTTGATCCCCCGTGCCGGCCGCGATCATGGCTTCGACCACCAAAGCGGTTTCGTGCACCGAACTCCCACTGACTCCAAAGCCACCGTCGGGATTCTGTACACCGATCAAAAAAGCCTTTGCGGGGTCCATGAGTGAGGCATCACTTCCGATGAGTCCGAGTGCCTGCAACGCGTACGCGGTCGCGAGCACGTGGCTCACCCCAAGCGAACCCGCCGGCCAACCGCCATCGGGATTCTGTGTCGCGGCTAAAAAACCTTCTCCCAACAACAGAGCGCTCGTCGCAGCAACGCGGTTCGCAAGGGCCAGCATCGCCAGAGCAGAATCGAGCGGATCGCTTCGATCACCAGGGTTCAGCCCCCAACCTCCGTCCGCATTCTGCCGGTTGAGTAGCTCCGCAATTTGTTCCGCCGTTGCATCCGTGTCCAACGCGCGCACTACCCGAGCCAATGAATCGGTATTTACGTCTAGCTGCGCGAGTAAGAACGCCTTCGCTACCAGCAAGTCGGGCACCGTCGGATCGATTGCGAGGAGCGCCCGATAAACCTCCGCGGTATCTCGAACTTCGGTACTCGGCTTGTCGAGCCAAGACCCGGCAGCCGTCTGCTCTGCCAAGAGCCATGCAAGTCCATCTTCTACGCTCGCACCGCCCGTGCGCAGTGCGTCACCCGAAATCACATCCGTCATGCCCACCGGCACCGCGGGCGATGCTTGGGGACCAATGTGCATGCGCCCGCGCCCACCAGTCATAATTGCAAACCGCGTTGCAAAACTTTCACGCAACGCTTGCAACTGAGAGATCACCTCGGAACTCGGCGGATCGCCGGGGCGGGTCAGCAGAATAAACGCCATCCGAAAGTCTCGCTGAGACTCCGTGTAATCGGGAACGCGGGGGCCCTCGACACTAATGATGTCGTTAACAGAGACCGCATGAGCCTGGCCACTGACCACGGTACCCTTTGAAGGTAACTCGGTGGCCGCGACGTCTCCGCTTTCGATCAGAAAGAAGTTAGGCACTTCTTCGGGTGCGTACATCCCCATCAGATAGAGATCCAGCGGGCTATAGAATCGGCGAGAATCGGTGGCGGTAAAAGTGCCATCTTGATTATCGCGCCACCGATGTCCGTACTCCACAGAAGCGCCTGTCTCCAGTAAGAAACTCCAGTGCGCCTGCTGACGACCGAGCAGCCCGTTGCTCACCTGACCGTTCGGATCTTGATAGCCGACGAAAGCTGCCCAGCTATGAAGCACTTCGTGAGAGAGCACGCCGAGCACATCCTCGTAGTTGGGAGAGAAGGGATTCAGCTCATACCGACCGGTATCTGCCATTTCGATAAAGCCACGCAGTCGACTCGTGCTGCCAAACTTGTCGGAAAAATCAAAGATACTCTCGCCGATACCTTCGATCTCGTTCCGCACAGGCTGAAAAAACGCCGTTGCTTCTCCAGTCTCGATCTCGAAAGTCGTAAACGCGACTAAGAAGTCATACTCATCCACGTGGTCCTGATAAAATTCCTGCGCAACCACTGCGCGCGCCGGCGAGTTAGGAACATCGCCGGGCAAACTCTTGTTGTAGTCCCCGGAGAACTCGATGTGAGAGATCGCCCCAATATCCTCAACAAAGGTCGCCTCATACGCGCCCTGCGGAATATCGAACGGATCTCCAGAAAATGGCTCGCCCGCATGGCCCAGCGACGGGACAAACCATAGAACCAGGAGCCAACTCCCGACCCAGATCCGTATTCGCTTTTGACGTTCCATACTCATAACGCGACCTTTTTCGACCTACTCCATCTGCCGTGATGTCTGCTCGAGCCTCTGAACCCTCGATACGCCGTTCGCATCTGCAACAAAAATCCAAACCACTGTCTTCGGCTGCCCCTTCTCGGGAACCGCATTTTCTTCAACCACGATTCGATCCGAGAGAATCTTTTTGATGACGTAGTTATCCTCGATCAACGCGTCACCGACCCCATACACCGTAAGCTCCCCGTCGTTTACGCGCGCGACAGCACGCCCATCGATCGGAGAGACACTGAGGACATGGACTCCATGCGGCTCTTCTGATGCTTCAGATGCGGCACCCAGGCACAACGAGAGAAACGTAAAGGATAAGGCAAGCGTGAACATGGGTATTCCGATCTGCATCACGAACCTCGTCTCGGATAATTGAGCTGCTCAATATTTTCAATATCGAACCGAGGCTCAGAACTACCAACATCCTTTCCAACGAACCCTCCGAATGCTTCGAGTAGCTTTCGAAAGACCGGAACCAATATCGGGATCGAAATAGAATAGTGGGCGATGTAAAACCCATCGCCATACCCTTCCTCAACCATTTGATTACGATCTTCGAGGCTAAGTTCTGACAATTCAAACACCCCCAACTCCCAACGATCATGTTCCGCGTCGCCGTACGTGATACCCATCCAATTATCAACCAAGTTCATCTCGGGGAAATCAAATGAGTTGAGCTCATCTCTAATCCCCTCCAGATCAACCGTTCTTCTGGGAAAATAAAAGAAATCGTTCACAGCCCCTCCTATTCAGCCAAGATCTCAAGGAGATCATCAATATCGTCCCTCGACCCGGCAAGTCCTGCATTCTTTTCGATGCCTTTCTTGACCTGCGGGCCAATCCCTCTCTCACTGAAAGCCAGCCCCACCCTGACCTTACCCGTCGGATTCAACAACGGATCTGCGCGATCCAGAAGCTGCTTTTGTAAACGCGGTCCCGTGTTGCTCTTCATTTCAACGATGGCGTTATCGGTCTCGAAATCGATCCCGAAATTCTTCCCCTCGCTATTCTTCCTCGACCGTTCAACCCGAAACTCCCGGCCGGGGAATCGATCTGCGAATCGGCGTGCGAATTCTTCAACCTCGGGTTCCTTGGCTCGCGCAATCTCCGAATCGGCATCAAAGCGACTCGTGGGTGTGCCGTCGGCGACGGCGGTTCCGCTTGGCACGAGGTCCGACTGTGACTCTACTGTGATCTGAGTGTCCGAGGGCGTACCCGACTGGGTCTGCGCGCCGCTCTGCCTTGGTGAGGTAGTCGCGCTAGTTTTGACTCGCGGTTTGGCTCTCGCTCGTACCACTGCCGTCTTACTGGCATCGAGTACTTCGCCAGCGAGTTTTCCTGCGCCAAGGAATGCGGTATTGAGGGCGACGTTTGTACCGAATGCATCGAAGACATCCTGCGGCGTGGATAGTTGACCGGTTTCGTCCAATGCCAGGTCTGCACCGGTGTCCAGCGCGCTGTCGATGAGAATCCCGCCTCCAACAGCGACCGTTGTGCTTGCTCCCACTAAAGTGAGCGCACCTCCGGTTGCGCCTGAGAGCGCTCCCGTCGTTGCTGCAATTGTGCTTCTCTTCCCATCAAAGTCTTCGCTGAAGAACCCAGTTACACTGGGGTTCTGCGCCTGAACTTCCTGAACAGCGAGATCTCCGAAGAAAGCTATCTCTGCTCCAAGAAATGCTACACAGAGAAGGAATGACACTGGTTCGGCACACCGCCCATCTCGGTCGACAAAGACAGTCGGATTCGCGTATGCATACGAATACCGATGGAGACTAGGCGGATTAGAGACATCACCGAGTAGAGGATCCTGGCTTACGAAGCGCCCTACATCGGCGTCGTAGTACCGAGCTTTGGCATAGATGAGCCCGGTTTCGTCATCGCCTTCATGCCCGGTAAAACCGAATCGGTTCCAGGACATCCCCGACTGCCCCCGCGGATTGCCAAATGCATCGTATTGATATCGGGCCTGAACCGTGCCAGAGATCGTCGTCAGCCCCACCACACTCCCGAGAACGTCGGTCAGATAGAATGCCAGTCCTTCGGATTCGTGATCCAGACTTAATAGGCTCGTTGCTCCATAGTCAAATTTAGCAATAGTCTGACCCGCCGCGTCAAACTGCGTGAGAACTTTCGTATCGTCGTAGCTGTATCTCTCGACGCCGCGATCGCCAACTTTCTCTATCCGGCGACCACGATGGTCATAAAGGAACTCACCAACTGTTGAGCCGCCTATCGTAACTCGCCGCAGCCTATCCCTGGCGTCGAAAATATAGTTCGATAGCAATCCGGCCTGGGTCTTCTGAACTTGATTCCCATTCTCGTCGTACGAATACGACACATTAAGATTCGGATCACTCAGATCCGCAATGGACGAAAGCTCATTCCGAGCATTGTAGGTATAGGCGCGGTCCTCGAGAACCGCCAGCGTTGTAGAGTTGACAACGTTCTCACTTACGCGGTTATACGCAGCGTCATAACCATACTCGACCGTAGTACCCAATCCGGCTGGAACATCCGGATACTCAACTTGCACAAGGCGATCCAGCGAGTCGTAGTTATAAATCGTCGTTTCTGCAGGTCCGCCGTTCGACTCCACCTGCATCGAGCGGTTTCCATTCTCGTCATACGTATACTCAAAGCGAGAGACCTGAGATCCGTTCAAACTATTCCCGATTACACTCACTCGTCCAGCGTCATCGTAGAACCGCGACACCCGTGTGTTGTTCGGGTACAGAATCTCAGTCGGCCGGCTGGATCGATCGTAACTGTAAGTCGTTACTCCGGCCGCGTTCGTTACCGCGGCCACACGATTCAGTGCATCGTATTGATACTGCGTAACTTTCCCATCGGGGTCTATAAGCTGAATTCGGTTGCCGTTTGCATCGTAGCCGTAGCGAATCTGCTTCCCGAACCCATCAACTACCTCTACAAGTCGATCAAGTGAGTCATATACAAATGTGCTGACTCGATCACTAAGACCTCCCCCGTGATATCTCTCGACCACCTGTACAACGTTGCCCCCAGCATCATAGCGTGTCTCAATTTCCTGAATGTCGTCGCCAACCGGAACCGCAGGCAGAGAAAATTGTCGAAGGGTTTCACGATCCAGAAAGTCATAAACGTAGTCAACAACGACTCCGTTTGGTTTGGTCTCCTGTGTCAGGTTTCCATTGTCGTCGTACGCCGTAAAGCCGTGAATCGCTCCATCTGGAAATTCGATCGCGGTCATGCGATCGAGCACATCAAATCGAAAAAGCGTTGTGTGACCGCGCGAATTTATCTGACTCGTACGATTGTCGTTGAAGTCGTAACCGTATTCAGTGCGCCCGCCATTGGGATCGATTATGGCAACAAGTCTACCCGCTCCGTCGAACTCAGACGTACTCACGAATTGCCGCGGCCTCTCCACGGAGTTTCGGTTGCCGCTTGCATCGTATCCAAACCGAGTCGTCTCTGTGCCGTTGCTGGGAGATGTCCCGTTAGTCGTTTCCGAAAGCCTCTGACTCCGCTCGTCAAAGGTCCATACGGTGTAGCGGCCTTCCGGATCTCGCTGGGTCGTTCGATTCCCCATACTGTCGTATGTGAACTGCCGAATAGAGCTCAATTCTCCGTTCTCTTGGATGAGCCGATTCAGTAAATCATATTCTTTTCCGACTACATTCCCCTGTGCATCGGTGACGAAAAGGAGATTCCCTGATTCATCATATTCGTTGAACACAATCTGAAGATCTGCCCTCGTGATCGACTCCACACGGTAGTTCTTATCGTAGCCACTCTCTGTCTTGAACCCGTTCTCATCAATCTCGAGAATCAGATTTCCGACGCGATCGAACTCACGAGTCCTTAAGTTCCCATTGGGATCGCGAATTTCTATGAGTCGATTAAGGTCATCGTATACATGCGTCGTCTCATTTTCTCTGCGGTCTGTGATACCAAGCAGATTTCCTACAGCGTCATAGGAATACTCAGTGAAGTTCCCTAGTGGATCAAACTCCTTGGCGACGCGATCCAGCAGATCGAACTCGAACCGAATCTCGTTTTGCTTACCGTCAATCGTTTTGAGCACGTTTCCAAGAAGATCGTACTCGGTGAAAGTTGTGCGCCCCTCGGGCTTACGCTCCTCAACCAGCTGGTTAAGGTTGTCATAGATTGCGGCGGTCTCAAATCCTCGGGCGTCGATGCGCTTGGTGAGATTGCCGTTCTCATCGTATTCATTCGTGAATAGACGGCCAAGGACATCCTCGTTTTTCAACAATCTATCGAGATCGTCGTATTCACTGGTAATCGTATTTCCGTTTGGCCAACGCTCCTCAACAAGATTTCCCACGCCATCAAACTGAAAGTCGAACACGCTGTCTTCAGCATCAATCGTTTTGATCCGCCGGTTTAACTCATCATACTCGTGACGTGTCACCGCGCCCCTTGGGTCGACTTCGCGAACAGGATTTCCGACAGCATCGTACTCGAATAAACTCCTATTGCCCTCCGCATCTGTCTCAGCAATCACACGGTTCAAGGAATCGTATTCCTTGCGTGTTGAGTTCCCGTTACCATCGATAACTTCAATAAGGTTGCTGTTCCCGTCGTATCGAAATTCCGTCGTCTTCCCAAGCGGCTCACGCTGAAAACGGAGTCGATTCACCTCGTCATATTCGAACCGAACTTCTCGACCGAGTTCATCAACCTCTAGAATGAGATTCCCTTCGTCGTCATACTCGAACGTACGCTTCGCTTCAAAACCGTCTTCGGTCTCAATTCGACGATTCTGGTCGTCGTACTTGTGCTTAACAACTCGGCCGAGTTGGCGAGTCTCTTGTGTCAGATTTCCAGCTGGATCATATGCGTACTGAGTAATCCGACCTTCCGGCTCGGTGAGCTTCGTTCGACGACCTGCGTCATCATACTCGTGCACGGTTGCATTTCCACGCCAATCCGTCTCGGTTTCAAGATTACCGGAGTCATCGTACGCAAACGTCCTTTCATCCAGGGTTGGGCCGATGATCTTTATGATGCGATTCTCATCGTCGTACTCCCGAGTGGTTAACCGACCTTCTTCATCGGTCTCCGAAATCTGATTGTCGTTTAGGTCATAGCCAAAACTGCGTGTCCCTCCCAATGGGTCGATGATGCTGGTCAGGCGGTCGAACTCATCGTATGCAAATCGGGTAGTGTTCCCTCGTGCATCCGTCGTAGCCAGCTTCCGACCGCGAATATTCCATTCGTTTCTTGTAACGTTTCCGAGCGAGTCGGTGACCAGCTCGAGATTGCCAAACTCATCGTACGCAAAGTGCGTCCAATTTCCATTCCGGTCGCGAGTTCGAAGACGATCCCCGTTCGGCGCATAAACATGCTGCTCATTCGTACCATCCGGGTAGTCGATGCGATCAAGGTTCCCGGCTTGGTCGTAGCTGAAGGAGGTCGTATGCAAATTTCGGCCAACCTGCGTCTCGAGCCGGTTCTTGATCGTGCCATTTCGAAGCTGCGTGTAGGTTCTCAGGACACTTGGGTTATCCGCTATCTGCTCTAGAGTCACATTCCCTGCTGCATCGTAGCCGAGCGTCTTGAGAACGAGATTTTCGTCCGCGTCACTTTCGATGACGATATCGCTTGCCGACCACTCCAGTGTTCTAACTCCGGCCGGATGGGCGATCTCCAACGGGGACCCATACTGATTCAGTGTATGGGTTGTAACTTTTTGCCTCCGATCCGTAACCGTCGTCTGCAACTCTCCCGTTCGAGACACGCGCTCACTGTAGTCGAACTGCGTTGTCCCAAGTTCCGGATGCCGGACCTCGGTGACGAATAGGTTCTGAACCGTCCCGCCATCGAGGCTGTGGTCGGCAAAGATCGATTGGGTTTCGTAGGTGTACTCGGTGCGGTTTCCGCCGGCATCGTTTACCGCCTTGATGGCGTGACGTTTGTCCCACTCTGCATCCGAGACGTAGTTTGGAACGCCGAGCGTCGAGCAGGAGACGTCATCGGGATCACAGGCGTTCGGGTCCGCGACGATATCCGGGGCTGGAATCACGTACTCGTAGCTCTCGGTCTTAGTTTCCGTCCCTCTTCCCCAATCCACTCGAGAGAGTCGGTCCCTGGTGTCATAGGTATAGGTGGCACGGAAATTATCGGGACCTTCGATACGATCTAGCACGCGGCGGCCACGATTCCATCGATACGAAAAGTTGAGACTCCGACCTGAAGAGTCGGTCACAACTGCAAGTTCGGCGTCCTCCTGAACGGGTGGGTTATAGCCAAGGGAAAAGACATTCCCGTTCGTATCTTGGATGAACTCGAGCAGATGCTGTGTCGATGTGTCGAAGGAAAACTCTCTAAAGCGGAAGCGGGTACCGTCCTTTGTATAGAGGTCGTACCCACCTTCGGTTTTTTCCAGCGTTGAATGGTGGCCGACCCCCGGTGCGAACCCTTCGCCACTTGGGAAGAACGGAATGCCCTTCGCAACAACGCTCCCGCACAGCGTTTCAACCAAACTCGCGTCGAAGTTATGCGACCAGCCGCCTCCCACCAGACTGCGACCTGAACTTGAACTCTTGTAGCTACGAATCAGCTCCAGTGGAGGGCCGCGGCCCGACAGGGAGAAATCCGTCCGCGCCAGATTGAGACTGCCGTCGAAGAGATCGATATCTGTTTCGTAGGCATGGCCCACCGGTGGATTATCTCTTCGCTGAGCGATGACTTCGATCTGCCCAACGCCTCCATCCTCGAAACCGGTCGCCGTGGACCTGGCGGTGAGCGTGAAGTCAAACACGCCTTCGCCGAAGTCGTCATAGTCAAGGGCCACTGTATGCGGTCCGGCGGGAAACACTTGACCATTGATCACGTTGGTCGATGCACCTCCGAACGCGCTGGTCGACAAATTCATCTCTGCTTCTTCATTCAAGAAGAAGCGCATGGTGAATGGGCCTTCGCAACTTTGGTTGTTGAGAACATCCACATCGACGCGACCCTTCACGCGCCGTTGAAAGTCGCGCAGAACCTTCTGGGAGATCGGGAGCGGTACGGGTTCTCCAATGACTTCGTTCGGTGAGCCGCGCCTCGACACGTAACGGAGTTCATACGTACGGCCGGGTTTGACCTCAATGCCGCGCGGAAAATATACGACACCAACACCGAAATTATTGTCCGGGCGTATGCCCATGATCGGTACGCCGCCTTCGAGAAGCTCCACTGTATGCGTAATGGAATCGTACCCGACCGGCGTACGCAGGTATGAGGCTTCAAAGGGTTCCTGGGTGACGAGCTTGCCGCCAACCGCATTAACCGGAATAGGTATTGGCTTAATCAGTGTGATCTGGGAATCCAGCACGGCAATTCGTTCAAAGGGTTTGTCAAGCTTTGCTGTTCTAGTTTCGGTGACGACCACATCCTGATCACCTGCCTTCTTGATTAGCACGGCTTCGAATTCCTGCGTCGCCTTAATCATGACGTCCATGAACTCCGACACGGAACCGCCTTTGACCGAGACGTTCCACTGGGGATCTCCTGAATCACGGGGAAGTTCTTCGATGGCGATGACGGATCCGTTGTCTTCCGCTGTGAAATTCGTGGTATCTAAATTGGCCGTTTCCTCCTTGTTAGTTAGAAGTTCCTCGATAAATAGGGGGCACGGAGATTCCTCACAGTCAGCTGATCTGACCCTAAAGTCGCCGGAATAACCCACAACTTTCACGTGAAGTTTCTCGGGATACTCCGTATTCAATCCAACCGCACGGTCGGCTTCTCGAAATTCAGGAGCCACAACAAGTGTTAGGTCACGCCCGAAGTCGAGACCGCCTATTTCGACTTCCTCTTGCTTCCCACCACCTAAAATTTTGAAGAAATACGTAGTACCTCCACCAAATTCTCCGGGCAGAATGACAAATCTCGCTCCGACGCCTTGCTCGGTCGTATCTGTGGCTGAAAGTTTTCGTTCTCCGTCAACAAGCACCCGGGCATCGCCTAGGCTTCCACTGACGCCCGGCTTCGCTTCGGCGCGGTCGAACTTGATCTCGATCTCGACATTGGCAACGTTGTTACCATGTTCGTCCTCTACGCGCGCGGTAACCCTGGCCGCAGGAGTTCCAAGCACGGATGTCTTGCCGACTTTCAAGGTATCAACCTCGCCCGGCAGTCCAATGACCTCAATCGGCGCAGAAAGAAAGAGCAAGCCAGTACTCCCGTCGAGCTCGCGACGCTCGACCGCAACATCCACAAGTTGCAAGAGAGCTAAAGTACTAAACTCGTCGCCCAGATTCTGTTTGATTGCGATCGGATATACCGTCGCGTTGGTACCACAAGTAAGAACCGCGGACGCGGTTCCACTAGAGCTGGTCGTTTGGATCGTCTCTTGGCCCGTAAGTCCGAACGTGCCATTTCCGGTTTGGATCAAGAATTGAACGTTCGCGCCCGACACCGGGCGCCCCAATCGATCTACAACAAGCACGGTAAGCGGATTGTCTGCTTGCTCGCCCATTACACAGCTTTGACCGTCAGAACTTCCGATCACGTAAATTTGAGCCGGAGAGGATGCGTCTTCATTGGCTTCGGGGGAATAGGGCTCGGATAGTGCGGCGACGACCTTTGCATCCAGTCCGACGGCAGTTGCGGTGATGCCACCGGCGAGATCGCCCGAAAGGAAGTAGCCGGCTGCGCCGGTCCCATCATCATCCGCGAACCATGCCGAGCCACTCCACTGCAAGAAGCCAACCGGTGAAAGTGGAATGGTAACGGTTAGGCCCTGCTGTACGAGCAAAGCAACTTGGTCCGCAATCTCGGTCGGATGGCTGAGCCGCGGAATTTCGGTCGCTGCGTTGCCCTCATCAATAGTGAGAATCTCAATTCCAGCTTCAGTCGCCAGTGCGATCACTTTGTCAGCCGACACACTTGCAACCTGGAAGTCCTCTTCAAACAGATGATGCTCCAGGATCGAACCTTCGAGTGCAGAGAGGCGGCGCCAACTCGACACGGGATAACTTCCACCGAAGGTCGCCACCGCTTCTACGCGCCTACTCGTGGCATCGAGTTCCACCGCGCGCCAGATCAGCTGCTGCGGCTGGTCGAGTACGAAGTCGATGTTGACGCGGTTACTCGCGAACGTGATCGCGGGCAGCGGTCGTACCAGCGAGACGCCCGCCATCGCGGCGAGGTCGTTTTCGGCTTCGTCCCAGGCAGCGTGGTAACGCAGCGCGGCTTGGCTCAGAATGCGCGCAGCCGTAAACTCTTCGTCGGTGGGATCGTCTTCGCTATCAAGCCCTGGAACGGTATCGCCCATGCTGAGTGCTAGCGCGTGGTAGGAGCCGGACACCAGGGTCTTGTCGACGCTTTCTTCGCTAGCGAGTGAGAAAAGCGTGGCGACGAGTCGATGATGTTCACCGAGTTGCATCGGTTCACCCGCAGTGGCAGCCGCTTGGCCCCCGATCTTAATTTGCGGGCGGACCTGAATCAGATACGCGGGTGTGTTTGTGAGGCCACCGAAACTGCGGACGACTTCGTGGTCATCGATCGTAGCCGGGATATAAGAAATAGTGACGCGCCGATTGTACAGATCGCTCACCGCGAAAGTTTCATCGAGAACCACCGGAGAACTCGCGCTCTCTCCACTATGGATTTGGAAGCGGATCTCCTGAAAGAGTTCGTCTGGGAGCGCAGCCGACTCGCTGTTAACTTGCTCCACGATGTACGGGAGCGTGGTGGGGAGGTATCCCGTGTCACCTATTTGAATAGCTGCGGGAGCGAGTAAGTCTTCGAGTTCAAGCTCGGGGGTGGTTTGCTCTAGGTGCTCGGCAACTTCTACCAAGAGCTGATCGCGTAACGTCTCTTCGTGGTCAACGGTCATGTAGTTCGCGACGCGCTGCAACGCATCGACACCCATCTCTTCTAATACCGCACGCGACGCTCCCGGATCGAGCGTTTTGAATGATGCATCCAGGGGCAGCCAGATCGCGCCCGAAGCATCAACGATCGTGCCCCGGTAATTCGAGTACGGAAGCTTGGCGGTCACCCAACTGCGTTCCATTAGAACCGCGACGACTTTGCCACCCTGAATCACGGGTTCGTGTGGTATGCCGCTAAGCCGCATCGCTCGAAGTGCTTCGGGTTCTGAATCGGTAGAGAGTGCGTTTAGCAGGTACTCGATCGGGAGTTCGACCACCCCGGTTACGAAGCGGGCCGGTATGCCACTGAGCCGCATCAAGGCAACGAGCAGCGAGGCTTGGTCTACGTCGTTCCCCGAACCGGAGAGCAGTGTCATCTCCCCACCTTTAGCTGCACCTGCGTAAAACTCGGTTCGGATCTCGTTCTTGACGAAGTTAAAGACCTTGATGGGGTCGTATTCGAGCTCCTCCGCCTTGAGCCGAAGCGGATCCGAGAAAGGTGCTGTAGCGGAGGCACTCAGGTCCTCGGCATCCTCGATAATTCCGCTCAGTTCGTAGCTGGGTGTAATCGGTGGTTCGGCTCGGTGAACTCCAGGCACAAAACCGTCGAGCGGACCGTAGGGCAGCGTCGAATTTCGCAGGGTTGGCGTTCGGGGCGGCTCAAGCGGCCCGAGCCAAAATTCGATCGCTAGGATCGCGGCGCCCAAATCAGCATAACCAGAGAGGTAGGAAAGAAACCTTTCGAAGAAAGCCTCTTCCGACGCCGAATTCGGGTCACTCACTTGTTCGTAATAGAAACCGTCGAGCGAACTAAAGAGGAGTGCTGTTCGGGATTCATAGGAGGCACGCTGGCTCTCAATCAGGGATTGATACCGGGGCTTCAGGTCCAGCTCCACGCCGCGATCTTCGAGACCACGCATATTGGCGAGGTGCAATAGGTGAAGCGCTTTCAGCTTTTGATACTGCAGGTCAAGGGCTGCGACGGCCTCGATCTCGGCGTCGCTCGCAATGGCTGCACGAAAGGCAGAGACGAACTCTCGCAGCGTAGCTTGGAGCTGGGCCCCGACCTGGCTGTTAAGGTCGCGCCCGAGATCGAGACTCGATTTCACATCGGCGAGACCGAAAACGCTGCCTGAAACATCTTGGCCCGACAGGTAAGCGTCAACATCGAAACCCGTTGGCTCCGCCGATCCACCTGGAACCGCAAAGACAACCGTCCCAATAGCCACAATGACCACTCGGCTGGTCCAGCCTATTCTGCTTCGACCTCGCTGCAACACTAACTGCCCAACTATCACTTGAGCCGGAGCTCATCGGGAATGTGAGACTCGTTTCGAAACCTGCACCGCAGGGTCATAGTCCATATCGTGTATGAATGTGGCCCAGCTTCGACTGAATCCGCGGGCTCACTCTAAACGCCGCCGAACCTGGGGGTCAACAAAATTTGTCGTCCACCAGTCCCGTTTTGACCCTATTACGGTACGCGTTGAGCGGGAAGCCTGGTTTGTCAGATATCGTTAATTTACAAACTGGTTGATTGCCGCATGGGTCCCTCCCCTCGGATCGCGCTCTGATTGCTCCGAACCGGAGATCGGCGCGCGGATACCCCCAGTTAGTAGAAATCATGGATACACCCTCAAGTGTTCCGCGGTTCACCTGGTGCGTTCGGATACTCTGGGATCTTTGGAAGCCGAGTGTTCGCCGAAGTCGAAGGGAAGATCACTCGCTGTCTGTCAAGCACCACCGCTAACTGTGTATTGCCGCCCGCATGATTCGTATAACTCGATAGGCGAACTCAGCAATCGACGGCGCGGGGATAAAAGACAAAACGGATGTTGTATTCTGGCTTACCATTGGCTTACCAAAGGAGCCACTAACCACAGAACAGCCACGAATCCGCGAATAGAGGCCAACTTCGAGACGGGCGATCTGAATGGGGTTCAGAAGGTCGGAGGTTCTGGTCCGCCGCGGGTCTGGTAACTGGATTATCGAGCTGCGCCTTGTGGGCCATTGGCCAACTCGACCTCCGCTTCACGTAGCTTCGCGATGATCTGTTCCGCCGTATGCCGCTTCCTTCCCATCCTATTTCCCCTCCAAGATCCTACATGGGCTCTGGGGAGGCAGGTCAGCCCACCTGCCCCGGACGTGGATTTGAGCGATTTGGGTGCCTTCCAACCTGTCTTAGAAGTGCCAATTTTGCGACAGGTTTCCTTGACCTGTCGCCGCCAGCGACATAACTTCAGAACATGTCGCAAAAACTCTGTTTTAGAGACATATAGTGCCCCAGCGCTGGCAGCCGGACCGACCCTATAACGCCCTTCCGGAGCTTCCTCCGGCTATCGATCTAGAGACAAAAACTGTTCTAAAGCAATGTGTTACAGCTAGAGCTGCGCTCGCAAAACTGAGCCAGGCGGCGGCCCTGATCCCGAACCCCGGAGTGCTGATCAACACCCTCCCCCTGCTGGAAGCGCGGGCTAGCTCCGAGATCGAGAACATCGTGACTACCGCAGATAAGCTCTTCCAGCACCTGCGGAGCGAGGGGGCCGCGGATCCCGCGACCAAGGAGGCGCTGCGCTATCGCCACGCGCTGCTCGAGGGTTTCGAGACGCTGAAGAAGCGGCCGCTCAATACACGCACGGCCGAGTTTGTGTGCAGCCGTATCAAGGACATCGAGATGAGCGTGAGGAAGGTCCCCGGAACGGCGCTAGTCAACCAGGCCAGCGGCAAGGTGATCTACACGCCTCCCGAAACCGAGGCACGCATTCGCAAGCTGCTCGCGAACTGGGAGCGCTTTCTCCACGAGGCCGAGGAGATTGATCCCCTGATTCGGATGGCAGCCGCGCACTACCAGTTCGAAGCCATTCATCCATTCACCGATGGGAATGGCCGAACCGGGCGTGTCCTGAACAGCCTCTTTCTGGTGGAGCAGCAGTTGCTACCGCTGCCGATTCTCTACCTGAGCCGCTACATCATCGCTCACAAGGACGACTACTATCGCCTTCTCCTCGAAGTGACCCGTCAGGAGGCGTGGGAACTGTGGATCCTCTACCTGCTGCGCGGCGTCGAAGAAACAGCGACCTGGACCACGACCAAGATCGAAGCCATCCGCGCCCTTGCAGCCGAAACCGTGGAGCATGTGCGCGCCAAGCTGCCGAAGATCTACAGCCGAGAGCTTATTGATGTCATCTTCGAACAGCCTTACTGCCGCATCTCGAATCTGGTCGACGCAGGCATCGCGGCACGCCAAGCCGCATCGCGCTACCTGAAGGCGCTCGTATCCATCGGTGTTCTGACAGAACGGAGCGTTGGCCGGGAGAAGCTTTTCCTCAATCCGAAACTTCTCAAACTCCTGACTCGCGAGATGAACCAACCATGAGCCACCATCTTCCTGACGAGTCGCTGCAGTGAAGCTGCGAACCCTTCTCTTCAGCAGCTCGCTGACCCTGATCAGCCACAAAGCTCTCTAGAACGCTTTCGTACTCGTTGAGGTCTACGGTTCGGTTGTAAACGTGCTGGTAAACGGAACGACCAGATTACCTGCACGATCAGTGAAGCCGTCAACTTCGAGGGTGTAGAGGGTTAGCGCGTCCAGGTTTGTCGCCGGTATGAAGGTGAACACAGACCCGGAGCGGGTAAGCGCACCCGTGAGTGGAGTCGGCCCGTTGAAGACACGAACAGCATCTGTCGGAATCGAAAGCGGATCCAGGAAGTCGTTGATGCTGACGATCACATTCTGAGTCAACACGACATTCGTCGAAGCATCTGCCGGCGTGACGTTTTGAACCTGGGGTGCATCGGTATCGTTCGTGAATCCGGTACTGAAAGACGTGACAAAGACCGACGACCCAATCGAGAGACCATCTACGTTACGAACATTGGAGATACGGAGCGAATATGAACTCGAAATCTGCAGGCCTCCGGCAGGCGCAAAAAATAGTGTCCGCCCGTCGGGATCCAGCGTAACCACACCAGCGGTCGAACCGCCGGGGCCACTGAGCTGCAAGCTGCTATTGCTCACACTATTGGGATCAATCGAATCACTCAGTCGAACCCCAATCACGGCGTTTGCGGGCACGTTCGAGCCGGATGGAGTCGACAGTACGATCGCCGGCGGTGACAGGTCCAAATCCAGCGCCGAAGTGAAACTGAACGTAAGGGGTGTCGAGATCGTGTTTCCAACCAAATCGGAAATACCACTCAACGTCACGCTATAAACCGTGTTCGTATTCAGAAGCGCCTCGCTGAGTTCGATGCGGAGTGAGTTTGCACCATTCACAAGCTCCACATCAAAAGGTACCGGTTGGCCTCCAGCTTCCACGAACGTATTCAACCCGGCAATGTCGAGGGGCTCATCGAAGTCGACGTTGATCTCGACCGATGACAACAACACGTCAATCGCGCCATCACTCGGACTCGTTGCAACAATCGTGGGCGCGACGCCGTTATCCGGGCCAGCGCCTGTTGTAAAGCTGCCCCCTGTCGAAACACTGAACCCACTTGTATTACTCATTGAACCAAACGCCACCGAGTGGAGCGTCGACGCTGCCATCGGCGCATCCGGCACGAACAGAATAGTTTGGCGATCTGCGCTAAGGGTCACCGTGCCAGGGAAGTCAGATTGACCTGAAGGGACCAGCCGGACACCACCAGGCGCAAAAACGTTCGCAGGCTGTAAGACCTCATTCCAGTTCGCGGTGACCACGGCATCCGTCGGCACACCCGTGGCTCCCGCTGGAGGAAGTAAGCGTGTAATTGACGGACCGTCGGTGTCGATCTGGCTTCCCGTCTGGAACTGGACGAACGTGGAAACCGCCGGGTTCCCCGCTACGTCGCGAACACCGTCCACGACAATCGTGTAGTTTGCGTCCGCCAGTAGCGGCTCATGAGGTGTGAGCGTCACCGCCGCATCACTATTCTTCAACGTGACACTACACGGCGCTACTACGCCACCGGGCCCGATAAGTTCGACCGAATTCGGATCAATCGAAACCGGATTCACGGGCTCATCGAATTCGACCTCAACCACCGCGTTGAGTGGTACGTCCGTCTGACCATCAAATGGTGCGAACGATTCAATCACGGGAGCCGTCAGGTCCACGGTATTCGTCGTCTCAAAACCATTGAAAAGGAACACGTCATCTCCATCGACACTTCGCAGACCTGGCGCAAATAACGACCCGACTATGATCAGCTCGTCCGCCGGCAGTAACTCATCCGGTATGAAGGTAATGATTCGATCCTCGTTGGAGAGAAATACGCTTCCCGGTACGGGATCCACAGGAGTCGGAAACGGGAATGGGGGCGCAAGGGTTGCTGTTGACACGACGACCGTATCTGTATTCACCGTATTGGGATCGAGCGGTTCACTGAATCGTAGTTGAAGCTGCGCGTTTCGCGGCGCCACGGCGTCATTAGAGAACAGAGCGAACCCATTTGGATTGAAGGATTCTATGACGACAGTCGTGCTGGATGGGTTTGACTTCACACGGAACGACGCGGAGAACGAAGTCAAACCGTTTCCCTCAAGATCTTCCAACACTTCGGTACCAAAGATCATCACGAACGCATTATCAGCGAACGGTGCATCCGGGGCGAAGCGGATCGTACGACCATCCGAAAGTAGCGTCGTGACCCCAGAGAGCAGGACTCCGTTCTCTGTAAAGAAGATGCCCGCATCTACCGTTGCAGGATTCAGCACCTCTGAAGCAAAAAGCACAATTGAAATATCGTTGGCGACCCCAGTCGCGCCGTTCCCGGGGCGCAATGCTCGAATGGTGGGTCGAGTCGTATCCCCGCCACTCGGCACTTCAACCGTCGTAAAGGAACTCGTGAAGTCGGGTAAGGAGTTACCCATTAGATCGGTAACATCGCTGGTAACGACCAGCGTAATCCCGGTGGCCGCAGGAAGATCGCCTGTGAGCGTCACTACCGTATTCGTACTCGAGCGCGCAATGCTCACGGGCAGTTTCGCGCCGTTTGCAAACAACGCTACGGAGTTCGACGAAGTCGTGGTGGTTCGAACAGGCTCCGAAAACGTGATGACTACAGGTGTTTCACGCGCAATGTCAGTAGCGCCGTCAAGTGGCGTCACGGCTACGATCGAAGGCGGCACCAGGTCTACGCCGACCGTCGTAAAGGAGCGTGTCGAGGTTGAGCCTACGGTATTTCCGGAAACGTCCCCGATGTCTGCTCCAACTTGATACGAGACGCTCTGCCCGGCAACGAAATCGTCGCTAGGTGTAAATGTGACGACTGTTCCGACAACCTCGTACGTACCCACGATCGGGATTCCGTCCTGCGTCACAGGGAACGTACTCGAATCAACGGTCGTTGCATCGATTGGCTCGTCGAATAGGAGCGAAATAGTCGCGGCCGTGCTTACACCGGTTGCTCCGTTGTCAGGAATTGAAGAGCGAAATACCGGGCCGATGGAATCCACAACCCCCAGCAGCGTCTCCAGGTCCCCGATCACCTCAAATTCAGAGACGCATGCAATCGTGCCTACATCGCCCGTAGACGTGAACCGCACAAAGCGCACGCCACCGATACTTGGAACATCGATCAGGGCATCCCCCCTGGACGTGAGCTGAATCTCACCACTTGAGTGCAGTACCGTTCGATTCGCATCCAGCAAGTCGAATATGCCGGCTGTGATGAGGTTTCCAGAAAACGTTGCTCCCACCAAACGAAGCTGCTGGACCGTCGCGTCTTCGGGGAGCGTGATCTCTACGAACGGGCTTGAACCCTGGTTTGCGGTATCTCCGCTTGCAGTACACCAATTGTTGGACCGATTGCCATCAGCAACACGATCCGGACCGGCACTGGAACTAAAGAAGCTGCTGGCGCTGTACGTCACACCCGTGCTGCGCGCGATATTGCCACCGACAGTCGAGAAATCACTCGAGAACGGCACCATTGGATTTCCCGCCAAATCGAAGAAGCCATCAACAACTACGCTGTAAGTCTGCTGCGAATCTAGAATCGCATCCGGAACGAAGCGGAGCGTTCGCCCGCTCGCCGACTGAGTGCCCGCGATCGGAATGCCGCCGAGCTCGACAGAGATCAGACCGGGTCGAACATCGTCAAACGACTCGTCAAGAATCGCGGTCACTATTGCGGTAGTGGGCACCACCGTATCCCCAGCCGGTGGAGCGGCGACGATCACCTGCGGGCCACTCAGGTCATCTCCTGCGCCGGTTTGGAAATCCACGCGTTGCGATGCAATGTGCTCTCCTGTGAGATCTTCAAGCGTAGACGAAACGGTAAAATCGTAATCCGTGAACGGCTCAAGTGGCGCCGACGGTATGAACGTCGCGAGTGCGCCGCTGCTATCGAACAGAACCGTACCCGCAACCGAGCCACCGATCTGGCGAACCAGTCGAATGGTCGAGTTCGTTGCCGTCAAAGCGTTTACGCGCTCACTAAATAGAAGCTCCAGAATTACGTTCGTCGGCACCGACTTGGCTTCGTCAAGCGGATTAGAAGTCGCAAGATCGGGTTCGAGAAGCTCAACGCCAGCCCCAGTAGTAAAGACATTGTTGAACGCCGATGCGATACCGTTGCCGACAGAATCTTCAACACTGTCTGCCACCACCGTGTATGGCGTGAGTGGATCGAGCAGCACGGTTGGACTCAGCCTCACTCGCTGATTGCCGTTTGTCACGGTGATCTCGACCGGAACCGCAACGCCACCCTGCTCGAGACGCAGCCGATCCACGAGCGCTACCGTGGAAATGGGCTCATCCCAATCCACCATGATGTCGGCATTGGTCGGGACATCCACAAGTCCATCTGGAGGACTCGCGCCTGTTACCACCGGGCCCGTCGTGTCTGAAACAAAGCCCGTTGCGTAATCAAGCCTGACGGTTGGCATCAGATTGTCTGCTAGGTCACGAACCCCCTCAATAAACAAGTCGACATTGGCCCCCGCAGGTAGCGGCGCGTCAGGGAGGACGAACAATTGGAGACCGTCGGAGCTCAATGAGAAACTAAGTTCGAGAGCGCCAAACTGACTCGCCGAGAGACGAAGTCCGGTGCCAGTGAGTGACGCGATACTAATCGGTTCACTGAACTCGATGGAGAATGCTGTCGTTACCGGTACCGATGTCGCGTCATCCTGTGGTCGCGCGTTAATCAACTGAGGCGCATCCGTATCCACATTCGTACCCGCGACGAACTGGCTGCTGAAGGGGGCCACGAGATTGCCCGCATGATCCGTAACACCATCGATGTCGACTATATACGATACGCCAGGCTCGAACGGTTCGTGCGGAACGACCACAACACTACGGTCATTGTTGCCAATTTGAACTGTACAGCGCGTGACTTCCCCAGAAGGTCCGGTGACCGTAAGCGCCGACTCATCGACGCTCAAGATATTGATCCCTTCACTGAATGTAGCCACCACTGTGCTGTTGATACCAACATCGGTCTGTCCATTCTCAGGGAGTAACGAATCTACCGTCGGTGCACTGGAGTCCAGCTCTGCGGACGTTGTGAAGAGATTCCCTCCCGTGCTTTGGGTAATTCCACCATCCTCCGTTCTTAGACTGAATACAGAAAATGCATACGTTGTGTTCGGCTCAAGCGGACTATCGGGAATCATTCGAACCAGACGATTTCCCCGATCGAGACTCCGCGTAAACGAGACTGAAGCAGTCGGAGCGGTTCGCTGAAGCCGCAAATCACCGGATGCGAGCGAACTTGGCGTGATCGGCTCGCTGAAAAGCACTTCCATCACCAAATTCCGAGCGACATCCGCAACATTTTTGCTCGGACTTACACCTTGTATACTCGCAATCCTGTCACTTGGATCTGCCTGGATTGTAAAGTCCGCCTCAAAGCTCGCGAGCGCTCGCCCGAAGAGATCGCGAATCTGGCCGTCCGCGAAGACCTGTACTCTCGCGCCGAGCGCAAACGGCGCATCGGGAACGAACTGAATGGCTCGACCACCGGCCACCAGTAATGCAGCTCCGCCAACCGGAACGCCATTCTCAGACACGACAACACCCGAAGGCACACTTACCAGATCAAGTTCCTCAGTCGCGTACAATACTACCGTCGTACCAGGACGCACCCCCGTAGCCCCCCCTCCAGGTCGAGTCGAACCGATCGAAGGTTGGTCAATGTCGAAATCGCCGGTTTGGAACGTGCTGGTAAAATCGGCGAGCGGGTTGCCCGCTAGATCTGTCACATCGTCCGTCACGGTCACGAAGACAAGGCTATTGCGCGGTAGCGTCGCCTTGAGGGTGACGACCGCGTTGTTCGAGGTGCGTGTGATGCTCTTCGGGATCTCCAAGCCGTTCGCAAAGAGCGCAAACGTCTCGTCATTGATGGTCGATCCACTGAGCGGCTCTGAGAAACGCAACGTGACTGGCACAGTGCGACCTATCTCAATTGCACCGGCGCCAGGGGTGATGGATAAAACTGAAGGGGAAACCCCATCTACGCCCGCGATCGTAGTAAATGTACGTGAAAAAATGAATAAGAACCGGTTGCCAGCAAGGTCCTCTAGGTCCGGAAGTACGCGATAGGTAATCTGCTGTCCCGGTGGGAAAGGCCCACTCGGAGTGAAGATTACGTCGGCTCCGCTGACAGCAAAGGTACCGTCAATCGCGACATTGTCCCGCGAGACAATCATAACGTTAGCAGGCACCAGCGCTTGATTTACCGGTTCCGTAAACGTAATCGTGATATCCGTCGTGAGCGGCACATCGGACGCGCCCGACGCGGGCGAGCTCAACGAGACAAACGGCCGCGCGGTGTCCAGAATACTGATCGGTGGATCAAATACACCGATCAACTCGAGTTCACTGATGCACGCGAGCGTACCCTCTTGGCTCGTCACAGTAACGCGTAGCGTACGAACCGATCCAACATCAGGAACCGCCAAACTAAAGTCATCGAGGGGTGCAATGGTGGTATCCGAAGCGGAAAACAGGATTGCGCCGTTCGCATCTTCAAGCTGAAAACTGGCAGCGAGAGTTCGATTCCCCTGGAAGCCATTCGTCATACGAATCTCGTGAACTCGTGTATCAGCCGGAACTGTTAGTACTATAGACGGTGACGGGTCCGTACTCGCCGAGCACCAATTGGTACTCGTACTCCCATCGATCGTCCGGCTCGCGCTAAGCGAAAAGTTGAACTGGCTGCTAGCAACTGCGCTCGAACCCGGCATCTCGGTGAGTGGTCCGTTCGGGTCAATACCCGGAGCGGTGGTGAAGCTGCTCGTAAACGGAATAGCCGGGTTTCCAGAAACATCAGCAAGCCCGCTCATATTGACGGTGTAAGTCGTATCCGATAGCAGAAGATCGATCGGAGCGAGGGTTACCGTTTGCCCACCTGCAGAGAACGCTGAGGGTACCGGGTTGGGGCCGATGAAGAGTTCGACCACGGCCGAATCGACCGAGAACGGGTCAATCTCTTCGTCGAGCAATAGTGTGATCAGAGGGTTCGCTGGAACATTGACATCACCGTCGCCAGGACTGACCGCGATCACAGATGGGCTCACCAGGTCCTCCCCCGCACCCGTCACAAAGACAATCTGGGTAGTCGGGATACTACGGTTAGCAATGTCTCGAATCCCGTTGCTCAATCGGATGGTGTGCTGCGCGAACGATTCGAGCAGGAAGTCCGACGTAAACCTTGCCCTGAGTCCGCCATCTAGCACTTCGACCGCGCCCGTAACCTTGGTATTGCCGGTGTTCTCGGTCAACGTGAAGGTGGTATCCGTGATCGTGATTGGGTTGACGGGTTCACTGAACTCGGCTTCAACAATGATCTGTGTCGATACGCCGCCCACGCCGGAAGGTGGGTTTGTCTGCAGAACGACGGGATTGATGAGATCGCCCACATCAGCGGTTGTGAATTCGAGCTGAGTCGCACTAATCGGGTTTCCAGCAAGATCGACGATGTCGGTAGAAATCAGGACATCTATGATTGCGTTTGAGGGCAACGCCGTGGCGGACGTAAACGTCACACGACGATTCGCATCCGAGACCGCGATAGAGCCTTCGACACGCTCACCGTTCGCACGTAGCTCGAGACCCGAGCTAACGCTGCTAACAACAAGTGGCTCATCGAACTGAAGCACGACCACCGCGTTTGTCGGTACGTTCGTGGCGCCTGCCGCGGGTGACGACGCTATAAGAATGGGGCGCTCGAAATCCTGATCGAAACCGGTCATGAAGTTAAAGGAATGGAATGGAAGCGTATTTCCAGCTCGGTCTCGTACCCGACCGCCCAGAATAACCGCGCGGTAATCCCGGCCCACGGCGTATGGAGTGTCAGGCACGAACGCAGCAGTCAGCCCGTCGGGATCAACCTGGATCATCCCCGCAATATCGACGTCGAGGAACTGATCTTCGATGGTGATGTTAGCGGTAGTGAGTGTGGAAGGATCCATGCGTTCGCTGAACTCGAAACGGAACGGGGCGTTGATAGGTGCGTCACTCGCGTTGGTCACGGGAGAAACGGCCACCACATCTGGCGCCGTTGAGTCAATCACAACGCCAGAATCGAAGCTGCTCTCGAATAGAATCGTCTGGGAATTTCCAGCGAGATCGCGCACGCCCTGCGCTTGAACTCGATAGGAACTCAGGGGCAATAGTTGAAGCAGCGGCTCGAATGTGAGCGACAGTCCATCCTGCGACAGCATTACTTCGCCATCGACGGCCTCAGGCCCGCTATTCGCATCCTGAAGGATCAATAACAGTGCATCCGGTCCGATCGAGTTCGGATCGAGCGGCTCTGCGTATCGCACTACAATCAAATCACTCACCGGGAAACCAACCGCTCCGTCGACTGGCGTCACCATCGACACCGCCGGCGGCGTCACATCCGGATTAGTGAGATCCGTTCCGTCCTGGAACTCCTCCAAATTCGTACGGCCGTCGTTATCGAAGTCGTCATCTGCGTCACTCGGGTCGAGAGGGTCGAGTCCGAATTGCAATTCGAAGCCGTCGGGCAATCCATCGCCATCGGTGTCCGGATTGCGCGGATCGGTAATGATCCCGTCTCCGCCGGGAACCAATTCCTCTCCATCGCGAATCCCATCACCATCGGTATCTGGGTTTGCGGGATCCAACCCCATAACGACTTCGTCGATATTGGTGATGCCATCGCCATCCCCGTCCTCAAATCCGTCGTCGAGAGAGTCGCCGTTAGTATCGGCAAGGATGGGACTGAGCCCCAGATCGACTTCGACTCCATCGGGTAGTCCATCACCATCGCTATCCGGATCAACGACGTTGACTAAGCCGTCGTTGTCCACGTCGATCGTAGGTTGGATTTCCTCGCGGTCGAGCAATCCATCACCATCGGAGTCAGCTAGCAATGGACTCGAGCCAAGCTGAAACTCCTGAAGATCCGTGAGTAGATCTGCATCCGTATCCTGCAACCATAGACTTGAACCGAGATTGAATTCCTCGAGGTTCGTTAGCCCATCTAGGTCAAAATCCAGAACACCATCACTGCCATTGTTCGGATCAAGTCCCGGACCACCGGGTCGCGAAATCAATTCCAGCTCGGAAAGGCCTGGTTGCAAACTGATGTCATCCGTCGCTGCAAATCGCAAACGACGGATACCGTTCGTATCTACGGCCACCGACACGTCGCGGTCGGGAGCCGGAATAAAGAACTCACCGGAGTTAAAGACTTCGATTCCTTGATCGTCGAAGCCCTGGAACACACCCGCTAAGAAATCAAAGCCATTGGACTCTCGATTCCCGAACATGCGGACCTGAGCGATATCACGTTCCTGGTCAAGGATGATTTCAACAAAGGGGCCCGTCCTTTGATTCGCGGCATCTCCCGGTTGCGTAAACCATGAAGTCGTCCGCAGTCCATCGACAACGCGTTCGGGAGGACGCGGATTCCAAAACGTGGACGCCGCAACTTGCGTACCCGGTAGTCGCGATAGATTTTCTCCACCCGGGTTTACTGCATTCAAATTCTCAAAGTCGTTTGGAATGCCATCGCCATCAACGTCCGCATCGAGCTGAATTTCGAGTTGAATCGTGGCGATGACACCCTCATTCATCGCCGTAACGATCACCACACCACTTGACGCCGCGAGGACAAAACCATCTTCAGAAACAGTCGCGATCGCAGGGTTAGAGGAAAGATAGAAGGTGCCTGAGTCAGCCAGTGTGAAATCGACTTCAAGGCCATCCACCAGCGTGCCCGTCGTGGTGAGCTGTGCCCCATTCGCCAGTGGCGTGAGTACGGTAGCGGGCGACGTGATCGCGATCGAAACCGGAATGGGTTGATCATCATTGAAACTTACCGGCCCATAGACGGTAGCTGCGTTCGGCACCTGGAACGCAAATGGAGTATGGCCGCGAGTCGTAAAGCCATCACGCTCGCAAACCACACGGATACGAGTTGCCCCAAGCGGTACCGGCACATTCGGAATCGCAAACGTCCCGTTCGGTAAAATCTGAACGGTGCGTGTGAGCAACGTGGCTACACAGTTTTCGTCGAGTTTGAATTCCGGTTTCACAGGCGGATCGAATGACGTGGGGTCCGAACCTTGGTCTATTTCATCGGAATCTGAAACTCCATCCCCATCCGAATCTCCGCTAGTCGGATCGAGAAACAGCACGATTTCATCACCGTCGAAAATTCCATCGTCATCAGAGTCGGGATCATTGATTCCAGTACCCAGAATGAACTCGGACACATTGGACAACTGGTCCGAATCGTCATCCGCCTGTGCATCGTTAGGGTCATTGGGGTCCAGGCCAATCGTCAGTTCATCCAGATCTGGTATTCCGTCGCCGTCGGTGTCGGGGTTTGTCGAAACTATTAGGACAATGCCAGCGAACAAATTCGAGTTTGAGATGAGAATTAGTGTCGATCGCTCAAATACAGCTGTGGCTAATCCGTTGGGATCTACTGTTACGGGTCGCTCCGCATCCATCAATCCATCGATATAGATTGTGCCACTCGCAGCTGTCGTTAGATCAATAGAGTTCCCATCATCAAGCTGACCCGTAACTTGGAGTTGGATCGATTCGCTCACCCCAAGTACGAGCTTTGGAGCCTCAACTGAAATCGAAACAAGTTCTTGCGCAAACGCTGCCGTATGGTTCAAACATAGCGATCCCAATATCGCAAATAGCATGAGCATTGTTCGCGTTTCCGAGAGGACCATAGTGCTACTCGGTTCCCTCCTTCGATTTCTGCGTTTCCTCAAGTTTGTCGAATTCACGAAAGAGGTCTCGATGTTGCTCAAAATCGTATTTAGTACGTTCGGCCTTCCATCTCTTACGAAACGACTCGGGAATACAACTCATGTCCTTAATAAACAGTGACCGCTCGTTCTTGCTTTCTGTCGTCCCATCATGTTCGTCAGGAGGCGGGAGCGCGAGAATGATCTCCTTTCCCTCTCTAGACCAAACGATCTGGGGTTGTGATTTATTGGGGCTCTCGTGTGGACGCAGAACTGCGCGGTCGTACTTCGGACCGTAAAACTGCATCCAAGCAAAAATTGGGTCTGCCCCTTTCTCGCCTAACCCACCAGTCCAGTGTTCGTAATGCAAACCGACAACACACAGACGGTCATGAAAAAACATAAACTGCAGGATCCGCAAAGAACCATTGGACGGCATCTGCTCGTAGTAAATCTCGGTTTCGTGTTCATCCGGCGGCTCAGGGTCGTCGAAAATCACGAACTTCTGAGCGTTGGGCCTTGCTTCCGCGAGGTCCGCCTCCGTCATCCCAAAACGAACATCCGGTAGTCCCATAGGAAACAGCACGCCTTGAGGGGCGTTCAATACCGCATCTAGGTCCTCAAATAGCTTGCTATGTTCATTGGGGTCCGCAGGTTGCGGCTTCGATCCTGGGAGAAGCTCTTTGTACTGCGACGGTATACAAGTCTTCCCAGACACACCCACCGAAGAACGTCGACGTTTCCACGAAGGAGCATCAGCGGGTTGATCGACAAGCTCTAAGTTGAGAACAATCTCCTCATCTTCGCGGGACCAGCGTAGTGCGGGAAATGGCCCTTCATATTTAGTCAATGACGGATTCTCGAGATCAAAAGTCGTCGGGACGTGAGAGATCACGCGTTCGTATCCATCCCCCCAGTGCTTTAGCGCAGCCGCAAGCCGCTTCCTACGCCCCGCCTCCTGTCCACCATCAGACGGGGCTCCCGTCCAAACTGCACCACAAAGTTCGCCGTGCAAAAAACTATAGCTTGCGAAAGAAAACCGGATATCCCCATCTAGCCTCTCCAAAAATTGCCGTGCCTCGTCGGGTGTTTCTTCCTTGCCGCCCTCAGGCTCTGGGAACGTCACCGCATCAGGCCGTTGATTCCGAAACTCTTCTTCCGTCATACCGATTCGCAACGTCTCGAAACCAGTTGGCATCAGACTCACGACCACAAAGATGAGAGGAGCCGCAAGAATGTTCATGGACCGCTACCCGTCACGGCATCCACATCTTTGAAGAGATCACCATGCACATTTGGATCGGCTAGCAGCAACTCCGGCGGAGGGAACAGTTTCTCTTGCTCTGCGGGGATACAGTCCATCCCAGACACCATGACTGACACATCCCACCATTCGGTCACCCCTGGGGGTCGCACATGTTCCGCGTCTCCGTACCGAAGCGAGACTTCTACGTTCTTTCTCTTCCAGCGAAGTACAGGGAATGGACCGACAAGCTCGGGTGACGGGTTTTCGAAGTCCAGCGGCGTTTTGGACCCGTAATACACCATTCGTTCGTACGACCGCCCCCATCGGTCGATGGCATTGCGCAAATGTTTCCTTCGAGCATCCGCGATATCAACGACTTTGACTAAGTCAACCCAGCCCGCGATACATAACTCATCGTGATAAAAAACGTAGCTCGCCATCGAGAACGGGGTATTACTCGCTAGTTGCTCGGAAAAGTAGTCGGTACCCTCATTGTTTCGAACACCACTATCGTTGGGCGGGAAAGTCACAAGGTTTGTTCGCGATTTTTCGAGCGCCTTTACGCCCATGCCGATCGATAGATCGTCGAACCCTTTCGGCATATTGCCTTCAGCTGCCTCGATACCCCGAGCAGATATGATCCACAGACTAACGACGAGGCAAACCCAAATACGTGAGGTCATGGACATGGCACGCCCGGTGGAACGGGCCCCGGTTCGAGGCAGTTGCATAGATCAGTACCTATCGCAGGTGGAAGATTGTTGATCTGCAGTTGTCCTGTGACCAACGCGTTGAGAGCGAACGCCACGCAATCTTCGCCGTTCAGGCCGGCTTCTTTGCCAAGCGCATTATTATTGAGATCCTGTTCGTGCGAGGCACACTTTGTCTTTGTTTCATTCTCGTGTCGTCTCAAGACCTGATCCCCAAATACACCGCGGGTAAGCGGGTTACTATGGAGCTCGCAAGACCAGCGAGCGTGACGAGCCGCGTCTTCCGGGCCGTTGGCGATCTCACATTCGCTCCTGAAAGTGTCATTGGCCCAATCAAAGACTACAGCGGAAATAACACCGCCTGCTCCGCATATTCCGAAGCCAAATCCAGGCGCCACGGCAATTATTGCACTGCAAAGGGTGTATTCACCAAAATTTTCAAATTCTTCGGGGAACTTAATCGCTTGAATCGAAACCGAGTCACTTGCGCATTGCGTTTCAGCATCCTCGAGCGTGACCTGCGCGGTCCCACGAACTGCTCCGAAAACTTTTGCCACGGGAGGATTCGGAGCAACTGGTATGACATTCAAGATCTCGGTCGGGTCCACGGTCCAGTTCACATCGCGCCCGGGTGGCTTGATGTCACCCTCGATCGGCCTTGACGCGTTGGGATCATTCGGCTCGATGCAAACCGCAGTCGGAGCCTCAGTGATCTTAATCGCGATGGGATCGCCCATACAATTTCCATCGAGATCGCAGGTGGCGTTGGCGATGCACGGGTCGTCCGAATCGCATGGGACCTCGGCCAGCATAAAAGCGATAGCGGCGCGGAGTTCCTCGGGGGCACTCTGACACGCGCCGTCGACACACTCTTCTATCCCGTTGCAAATATTACCGTCGTCACAGCCGTCGCCACAGGTTTGAGGTGGCTGAGGTTGACCACAACCACCCCAGCCACTCTTCGTGATGCCAAAGCCGGGATCCGAAACGATCACGCTCGCATCTTCGGTCACTGTACCTGGGCCAATGTTGGTGAAGATGTTCAGCTCATGATCGAATTGAAAAATATCGATCACACGGCCGGGCGGAAGTCCATCGTTTGGAATCACAACTTGTGCGGGCGGGTCGAAGTGGACGCCTGGAGGCTGCACGGTCCAAGCCGGCGGCATAAAGAACGTACCGCTTGGCGGTGGCATGGGAATTTTGTCGAGGTGCACCTGGTTGATACTCACCAAGCCCTCGGTCGCGCCACCCGGGAACGTTGCAGAGCCCGCAAAGACCCTAACGGACATCCCCGGAACACCCGGCATCGTAAGCGTGACGTCTTCGGTCCCACCGACAAGCTTTGCTTCGCTCACAAGCGGCGGAATCTTGATCGGTCCGGTGGGTAATCGATTGATCTCGCCCGCGACCGTGACGGTCTCAAACGCTAGACCTGGAAACGTTTCGGGACGCGTCGCATTTTGAGGGTCGATCAATAGGTGAATATGTCCGACCGGAACATTTTCGAGTAGGAATTGACCTTCGTCATCGGTGAAATCCTCGATGGCCGTGTTTTCGATATACACGCGCGCATTCGGGATCGGCGAGTTCGTGTTATCCATTACCGCGCCTGCGAAACGCGTTTCCGAAGCAGGTCCGCCAGCGAGAGCAGTAGCTAGGAAGGTCGCAAGCGAGCCGGGATTCCCTGGGAAGTTCGCCTCCACTACGTTGTTGTTGATTCCCTCCGTTACCCCAAGCGTAAGAATGGCACGCGCCAGACCATCAGCCGCACTCGGAACAACAATAGTCGGCTGACCGTTAAAATTACCGCCACCTGCAACAGCGGTGAAGGTAACGGGCACACCCTGTACAGGGTTTCCGTCGACATCGACGACCAGCACTTCAAACGGTGCCGGAAGCGCTGTGCCGGCTAAGCCCTTCTGGCTCTCGCCCATGACTGCAAGCAACTTGCTCGCCGTATCGGGTTGTCCACTCGCGCAAAAGATCGCTTCACCGCTCGCGCCCAGCGCAGATGCGGCGACACGATTGTTTCCCTCACCCGCGCGATTGCCCAGTGTAAAGAAAGCGCTCGCCAAACCTGCACCGTTCGTTGGGATCTCGACGAAGCGACCTGAGATGCCGCTTTCAGTTCGAAGGGTTCCACTGTTCCGAACAACTTGAAATCGAACCACCCGCGAGGCCAGCGCATTACCCGCGGCATCGACCACGCGCACGACCAGCGGTTCGGCCAACTCATGGCTAGCCACAGTCGCCTGCCCGTCTCCTGATACCGGCTCGAGTTTCACTCCGAGCGGTGGATCGAAGAAGACTTGTATTTGATCACTTCCCTGATTTCCAACCGCATCGATTGCGGTTGCAACAAGCGGGTTAGGGCCAATCACAAGCGGTACATCCACCGCCATGAAGGTTCCCTGCTCGACCGTTGCCGCGACACCATTGACGTCAACAATGGGCTCGATGCCCCCTGTAATAAGGTCGTTGACGATCCCCGTTACGGTCACGCGGTTAACATTGATACGAGCGGATTGCCCGGGCGAGTCGATAACGACCCGCGGGATCTCGGTATCACGGGTCACTTCGATGGTACTTGTGCCGCTGTTTCCAAGTGCATCACTTCCAACGGCAACCAGCATATTCACACCCGCCCGGAGAGAGACGGTTGCGGTGAAAGTTTGATTCAGAAGAGCAGCAGCAACTCCATTTACCGACACTGCCGTCACTGTGGGACCGGTAGTTCCAGTAACTTCAACAGACGCATCTGCGGTTATAAGCCCTTGTGCGGGTGACGCAATACCGACCGACAGCAACGAGCAGTCGCTGCCGCTACAATCCTGATCGATTCCGTCGTCACAAACTTCCGGCTCGGGCTCGGTCGTCCTCACGCAGACAACATCGCCATCTGGACAGGCGAGCAAGCCCGGATCGCAGATACCCGGCTCGCCGGTGTCGCACGTTGCGCCCAGGTTAAAGCCTTCATCGATCTGGCCATCGCAGTTGTTGTCGAAGGCGTCGCAAACCTCGACCCCTGGGCCCTGAAACCGAATGCAATTACCAGGAAGCCCGCGGCCATTCGGACAGTCGAATGCACCAAATAAACACAGTCCTAACTCACCCGTATCACAACTCTCTCCTGGAACGCAGGTGCAAAAATCCGGTGGGTCGACCGTTCCATTGCAATCGTCATCGATACCGTTGCGACAATCTTCCTCAGGCGCTGCACCCTCGAGCGGATCGCAAACCTGAACTACGCCGCCCGCACAGTTGGGTATCGTGTGATCGCATGCGCCAAGACCGCAGGTTGTAGTGCCGAGCCCATCATCGACCGTTCCGTCGCAGTTATTGTCCAGTCCGTCGCAGAGCTCGGGCTGGGGCTCGATGTTTGGCTCACAGATCGCACTGGTGCCATCGCAGATGATCGTGCCTGGTGCGCAGATCCCAGGATCACTGCTCGTGCACGCATCGCCCAGCGGAAAGTCTTCGTCGACCGTGCCATCACAGTCATTGTCGAGCCCATCACAGAGCTCAGCTTGAGGTTGTAGGTTCGCTTGGCACGTGACCGTCGATACACTGTCGCAGACGAGGGTGCCGTCTGCACAAACCCCGAGTAGTCCCGTACCACATTGCCCACCCGCACCGAAATCCTCATCGACGTTACCATCGCAATCGTTGTCGAGCCCGTCGCAGATTTCGGTCGTCGGGTCCTCGGCGCGCTGACACGCGGGCGGGCCGAGAGCACCCGTGGGGCATGTCTGGATTCCATCCGCGCAGACGCCCAATTCGCCGGTGCTGCAGGCCCCACCTGCAACACATCCCTGATCCGGGCAAGAGCCATCGACCGCACCGTTGTCAAAATCGTCACACGCACGGTTTGCACCATCGGCGCCATCGGCCGAACGACAAAACGCACAGCGTGTACGCGAATCCAGGCAGTCAGCGAGCGAGGCTGGATCGTCGGTGCTGCACGAAGGAAACATCTCAGAAAGCGTGAGGGTATCTACACGATCAACACAGTGCTTTTGGATCTCCGCCTGGATCCCTTTGTCTGTACGCCCAGTACACTTAACTTCGAAACGACTTTGAGAAAACCCGTCGAAGCAACGCTCAATTCCTGCAATATCTGAGATCGGTGTCCCGTTGACCGAACCGTTCTTGAGATCTTTCCTCTTACAAACGAGGAACTGCTTCCGGAGCTCAAGTGCACATTTGGATACCGATGCAAAGGCTTTCTGCTGGCAGAGCGATGCTCGCTTGTCGTCGCTTTCCAGCAAAATGGGCGCAGTGTTGAGGTTGGGACCAAAAATGGAATGGATAAGATCCATCTCGCGTTGAAACGCGGAGAAGAACACCGTGTCCGGGATCGACGGGCCGTAGGGTGGTTGCTTTAGAACGTTGTCGCTATCTCGGCCCAGGCAATTCTTCTGATAGTTCTGAATCGTTTTTGAGAACGTCCCAAATATCTTGCCTTTAGGATCGTCCTGTAAGCAAACCTCTAGGGTTAAAACCGAGGGATTTTGCTTATTGAGAGCACGACCCTTCGCAAAATTCTTGATACAACCCTGGATCTGCTTGCTGGCCGCATTCGAAGTCTTACCCCAATCTTTATTAAGGCCGTTCGTGCACTTCTGCTGGCTTTTAGTTTGAATCTGGGCGAATGCATTAGGAGCATCGGCGCCAACCAAAAAGAGTGCGATAATCAGTCGAACGGACGCTCTTCTGAATTTACTTCTTCTCTTCACCCCGGCTCCAGCCACAGTCCCGCCTCATCGGCAGCCTAGTCGAAATGCAACCTGCGGCTGATCCTATCACTGCCATGCGCGTTGCTGTCAACTAAGTTACATGGCTCCTACTTGGTGTACGAAACCGACCTGACTAGACTCCCTCGGGTGCTGCAGACACTTAGTGGCCGCAATATGAGATGGCGCGTGTCGAGCTGCCAATAATATTGTTGTTGCATCCTGCGTCGCCATCGCGACCCTACACATCGACGTTCGTTGTTCCGGGTCATCGCAGTGTCGCCAAACGTAGGTTGTGCGCGCTCGCGCGGGAAGCGGCCGTTGGACTTTCCCCGGAAAAGTGGAAAGCTCGGAGGTTAGGATTGAGTCACTTGGAGCAGCCCCATGAGCAATCAACAATACACTCCGGAATTCAAGGATGAAGCCGTTCTCCAAGTGACCGAGCGCATCACCTGCACGCTTGTTGGTGAGTGCGTTCTCCGATCCGATCGAGGTCCCTCGGTCGATTCCGAGAGTCAAACTCGCAAGCGCAGCCATCGAGGGCCACGTCGTATTCGGCGTCCATCCCTCTAATCATTCGGGGATGAACTGCGAATAATGCTCGTCGAATCTAATGATATGTCCCGGTGGATGACCCGCGGTTCCGAGAAGGTCTGCCGGCGGACCGAGATTTGATGCCACTGCGGAGGTGAACTGTTTTCCGAAATTGGCCTCGGTCCAGACCGCCCAGATGCCCGAGGGATCAAGAATGAGTTGCGGATTGTATTCGTCGGGATTGTCAAGCATGTGCCTGATGTCTCCTCCCGCACGGCGCTCAAAGTCTTTAGCGCGTAGCGCGGGATGCGACAGACGTAGTGATCTCGTTAGCAACGGATGCGCGTGAAAGGCCAACGCTCGATTGGGGGGCACCGGGTAGACAAGATTAGACATCCGCGTATAAAGACCGGCCGGGTGGGCCTCTGTCGGGCCCGCAGGCCAACGCTCGACGGCCCCGTTCTGCAGAATCCAACCACCTCCTTCGGCGGTGGTTCGGATGGTGGAGAAAAACGTATCCCAGAGCTCCGCGCGGATCTCGAGATTCGATAGAGCCTGTTTAACCCCCGCGGGAACTTTGTCAGACTCTACCATCCGGACTTGCGGCGGCATCCATGGCGGCGGCGCCGGAAGCGCGAAGCTTGTGACCGGTTTGGCGATCTGTGATTCGGCGGGCGTAGCGCCAGTCGGATCCACCAAGCGGGTCGGCAGGTTCAGCGCATAGCTGTGACCGTTTAGATGGGCACTATTCGACGCAATCCCCTGGAAGCTGGCCCCCGCTGCACTACCGATTAGCGCCGGGTCGACCGCAAGAAAACGTCCAATGAATGGATCGTAATGACGAGCGCCGAGGTAAGAGAGCCCTGACTCAGCGTCGTACTCCTGCCCGGTGAAGAGATGCCGTGTGCTGTCAGCACCGGGTTCGATCGAGTTGCCCGCACCGTCATTAACACTACGAAGTTCCCCGTACGGCGTGTTTGTCGCGCGTTGAATTACGTTACCACTGCGATCCGTTACCAGGACATTCGAGCCCAGTGGATCCGGATGGTAGAAGCGATACTCCGCAGCGGTTGCAGGAATGGAAATCAACCCGCTAGAAAACGCAAATAGCGTTTGGAATATCAACGAGGAAGTACGTCGCATGTTTCCTATCTTACACGGGGCCAGACTGAATTAATTAGACTGATGTAAATCAGATAGAAATTGATATATCGGATATCTAGAATCGATATGCACCAAACGGCGTAAACTAGCTGCCCACAAAAGAATTCATATGTGGAATTTGAACTGCGCAGAAGAACGCTGCGGATAATCCCGGCAAGCTCGCACCTCCGATTTCCGGGATTGAACAGGATCCAGATTTATCGGTACTTGGGAACTCGCCGAAAAGCGCGCTTCCTGCTCGGGTTCGCGTCGCGATCCCGCGGTTTTTGTTTACCATTGGCTTACTAGAAAAAACAACAACCCATAGAGGGCCACAAGTCCGCAAATAGAGGCCGAATGCGAGACGGGCAATCTGAATGGGGTTCAGAAGGCGCGTGATGCCGAGCAGCGTCGAACGAGGACTGGCCATCGGATGCTCGTGAGCTACCGGACTTGGGTCGACGAGCAAACCGCAGGCCACGATATCGAGGGGTTCTTCATCATGAACGATTTCGACGACCGCTACCGCACGTTCGTCAGGAATCCCCACTTCGTGGAATAACCCGACCGGCGCCAAAGCCACGTACGCAGTAACGTGGCGTGTGGGCAGGCGAGCTTTGCTCGCCGATAACCCACTAAGGTACTGGTCTACCACCGTTCGGTAAGAGGCAAATAAGGGAGGCGCCGCCGCAGTAGTTGATGTTGCAACCGTAAAAGCGCAGCAGGATACTGTCGACGAAACTCACGAACGAGATTCTCACTCTACATCGGATGCTTGTCGCTCCAAAAATAATGATACCAAGTGGTGACAACTACGACGCAAACTCTTCTGTGTCGCGAACTCACTAAGAAAACACGGAACAGGCAGAAAAAAATACATAATTATGTGTGCACTTTTCGCACCCAAAGTGTCTAATGCGCATCTATGGACATCTATAACAGACTTCAGCGTGCATTGGTTGCCTTCATTGTTTTTTCTTTTTGCTTACAGGCTAGCCATGTAAGCGCGTCCGAGTTATGGCAGGGCACGTCCTCGGACTCGCAAGAGTCTCTGCGCCTTGCGAACGGGCCGGATGTTTACCGCGCGATCTCGCTCAACGCCGCGGAACTCGACGCCCAATTGGAACCGATACGCTTTATCGTGCCCGTTGCACGCACGACTTCGGTAGGCGACGGGTACACATCGGTAGTCACGATTGAGATGCCAGGTCCGGATGGATCGCTGTCCGAATTTCAGGTGGGCCCGGTTCCGACCATGGAGCCGGCTCTCGCGTCCCTCTACCCCGAACTCAGAACCTATTCAGGATTCGCCGTCGACGATCCAACGACTACAATTCGTTTTCTCGTTTCGCCGCGGGGCGTGAATGCCTTAGCAATCGGAGCGGACAAGAGCTGGATCATCGAGCCTGCAACGCAGGAGGACGCAGCCACCCATCTTGTGTACTCCACGGAGGATCTACCTCCGCTACCCCAAGATGCGATCGAAAACTTTCTGGAACGCAACGTGTCCGTGTCCGACCCCGAATCATCAGCCGCGATCGCGCTTGCCACTGGGCCGCCTTACAGCAGTGGGGATACATTTACGACGCTCAAAATGGCGGTCACTACTTCTGGCGAATATGCTCAAAATGTGGGCGGATCACCGTTCAATCTGAGTAATGTCACCGCCGCGATTCTGGCACGACTTAACCAACTTAACGCAATCTGGGAGCGGGAACTTGCCGTGCGCGCCGTACTGGTAGCAGACAATAACAACGTTATTTTCACCGACCCCAACACCGACGGCTACGTCGATACCTCGGATGGGGCAGTGCCCGATCCGAACGATGCAAACGCCCCGCGGATCGATAAGGTGGATGCTAACTTTAACGCGGCTCAAGCGAATCTCGACGCGAATATCGCGGCTTACGACCTCGGGCATCTCTTCCTTTGGAACTACCAGGGTGGTGTTGCCGGCCTAGGCATCATCTGCGTCAATTCGTCGAAAGGAAAAGGCCAGACCGGTTGGAGTTCCCCCAACCTCCGCACCTTCGCGCATGAGCTGGGACATGCGTTCAACATGCCGCATACCTGGGCATCCCGAAACTGCGCCATTAACGCCAATGGCTCTCCTAGCGGGCAATACTCGGAAAACAATGCCTACGAGCCGGGTAGCGGTGTGACACTGATGGCGTATCCAAACCTCTGCGGGACTGATAAAATCGACCCGCCCGGATTCCTGCAGTACCACTCTGTCAGCTTCGATCAAGCCATGGCCCATTTAGAAAATAAGGCCCCGTGCGGGACGTCCGTGGCCACGTCGAATAACCCTCCCGTGGTCAGCGCGGGCTCCACGGGTTTGACCTTCCCCTCGAATACACCCTTCGTTCTGGTCGGCTCTGGCAACGACGCAAACACCGATGTGCTCACCTACGCGTGGGAGGAGTTCGATCTTCCCGCCGATGATCCAAGCGAGCCAAACCTCCCGTGGACACACCACCCAAGTAATCCGGGCACCGGCAAAGCACCCTTCTTTCGCATCTTCGCGCCAACCACGACCGGCGAGCGAACCTTTCCGCAGATTTCAGACGTTGCAATGGGTCCGCCCTACACGCTGGGTGAAGAGCTGCCTCCCGACGACCAGTCCCTTACCTTCCGTCTCCACGTTTGGGACAACCACTTCAATAGCACTCTGGGTCGCATCGAAGGGGGCGTCGCCTATGCGGCGACCACGATTTCATTCGAAGACGACGGAGGAGCATTTACAGTCACCGCACCCAACGCGAGCGGCCTAACCTGGACCTTCGGTGATACCGAGAGCGTCAGCTGGAACCCCGCGGGAACAATGGCTGCACCCATAAGTTGTGCGACCGTCGATATCGACCTTTCGCTTGACGGCGGACATACGTACCCGATCAACTACGGTACCGATATCGCTAACACCGGTGGCCCCGAAAGCATCACGGTTCCCAACGAGTTCACGGCGCAGGGGCGTATTCGAGTGCGCTGTTCACAACACCCCGATCACTTTTTCTTCGATATTTCGGACGACGACATCCAAATTTGGCCCGAACTTCCTACGTGTAATGGCACCGATCTAATCGTTCGCACGCTGGCCGATAGTGGGCCGTGCTCACTGCGCGACACCGTGGCTATGGCGTCGCCCGGGGATACCATTCTATTCACTCCCGAGATCCAGGGGATGGCGGTCAGCCTCGCCAGTCAGATCGTGCTCGACAAGAATCTGACGATCGATGGACAACACTCCAAGATCAGCGTTCGCGGGGCAAACACCGACCGCGTCTTTGATGTAACCGGCGCAGTGGTCGTGCTCCGAAACATGAACCTGATCAACGGCGACACCGGCAGCAGCGAAGACGGCGGAATTCTACGGATCGACAACAGTTCCCATGTAACATTGGAGCGGTCCACAGTTGCGGAGGGTTCAGCACGCAATGGCGGCGGCATCTATAACGATGGTGGCTCGCTTGTCGTGCTTCGCAGCACCATCCGCGACAATAACGCAGACGAAGACGGTGGCGCCATCGAAAACCGGGGCGGAAACGTGGTCATCGCGCAGAGCACGATCAGTGGGAACTCAGCAAAAGATGACTCGGGGGGCATTCAAAACGTGGTACCCGGAGGACTACTGACGATTTTCAATACAACGATCAGCGGCAATATCGGTGGCGACTTTGGTGGCGGAGTTCGCAACGAAGGCGGTGGCTCCATCACAACGCTGCGAAATGTGACGATCGCAAATAACACCGCCGCTAGCGGTGGAGGGGGCGTTCACAACCACCAGGGTACGGTAGATCTCGCAAACACGATTTTAGCCGACAATAGTGGCGCCGACTCAGATTGCGTTAACACGTCGTTTGGTGGCGGGACGGTCACCGATACCGCTGGCAATATCGTCAAAGACGGTTCCTGCGTCGCATCGGCGAAGGACCCACAACTCGCTCCGCTCGCAAACAATGGTGGCGATACGCTGACCCACGCTTTGGGCGCCTCCAGTGCCGCAATGGGTGCAGGCGACGACACGTACTGCACCAATCATCCTGTCGCCGGTATTGACCAACGCGGATACTCCCGCCCAAAGACAGGCTGCGATAGCGGCGCGTACGAAGACGGCGGAGTTGCTCCAGAGACCACGCTATTGATCTACGACTTCAACTTCGATCAGAGCGATCCAGTGGAGGCTGCCAAGTATCCCTTAGATGACGTCAGAGTTCGCTTTCCACCGTCGGTTCAAGCAAGCACGGTTACCGGCTCCACTCTCGGCATACAGGAGAACGAAGATTCTAGCCGTGTGCATGTGGCCCAGACATTCAGTGGGCTGATCCCGAATGAGCCACCGCCGGCCTCGGGCAAGCGGAATATGGAGTACGCCATGGCGCAGGCGGTACCCAACAACGGATTCGGCATTCCGCCCGAGGAGTTTCTCTTCTATACCTTCGACATGGTTGCATTGACCCAGCCGATTCGCGTGGACACGATTCGATTTCGCACCGCACACAACCATCTGCCCGCGCCGCTCTTTGTGCCACGAGCTGGGGTGCTGATCTACTCCGATCCGGGCTTCGATGACGAATTCGGACGCAACAGTTTCATCGTTCCCCCTGGGCTTCCAGCGCGTCTCTTCCCTTACAGTGAGATCTCTCCGACCAACCTGATCATCGGCGGTTCCACCACGTCGTTCCGGATTCGATTCGACGAGGCGATTACAGGGATCAACGCGTTCACCACCCAAATGCGCCTCGATGATGTGGAAGTCCACGGTACACCGATCCCCGATGTGACGAGAGTTGCTATCAAATGCACGCCCTCTGGGGGAACATGCGATACCAACCTCGATCCGAATTCGATTGTTGTAGGAGCCGGGGAATCCGTCTTCTTTACACTGGACAGCAGTTGCAACGATGGTGCGGGCCCATGCCCAGACTCCTGTAGCATTTCCGCGATGGCCGATACCAGTACCCCATCGGGCTTTCCAGGTTACGGCCCTGAGACCGTGCTCCTCACCGAACCCGCCCCACCTACTTCGATCTTTACGAAAGCGGGCACGTACCCCTTCCAGCTAACGTGCTCTCCCACGCAAAACTTCGATGTCGAGGTAGTCGAAACTCCAGATCACGACTTGGATCACTTCATGTTTTACAAGACCAAGCACAGCGCGGGCAGTCAGAAGCTGGCACAGTTTTCACCGTTAGAACTGACCAACCGACTGGGCTCGGCTCGATACCGAGTGCGGAAAATTTTCCAAGTTGGACTACCCGCAGATAAGAATGGCGAGGGTGTTTTCAACGATACGACAGACCTGGCCGAGTACCGCATCAGACCTATTTCGGGGACACCCCCATTTAGAAGGGTGAGAGATATCCCAATCACCAACCAATGCCATAACACCTTCTTGGAACTCAAGAGGCCGCATAGCGTGCTGATTCCCACAGCAACCCATCTATCAAACCCAACCGAGGAACCAATCAAAGCGTTGCACAATCTCGATCACTTCCTATGTTACAACGCAAGGGTCCAGAGCAGCCTCACCGACGGTACACCCGTGGAAAAACTTCTGCGCGGTACTCAAGTAGACGTCACCGACGGATTCCAAACTCGACGATACGATCTTAAGAAAATCACGAAGCTCTGCGTACCTACCGCCGTGGGCGGTGAGCCAACAATCATCGGCGGTACGAATTCGGGTGAAAACGTAGGCATCGATGAAACCCTGATCCGGAATATTGATGATCACCTGGTTTGCTACAACGCAAGGCTTGCAACGAAGAACGTTCCCCAGGCTGGATGCGGTTGCGACGTCGTCGCTGATCCCCGATGCAGGGGAACCACAATCGTCCCAACGCAGCCAAAACACGCGCGCATCGCCAGCATCCACACGAACAATCACTTCGGCCCGCTCGAATTGGCGAGTAAAAAAGAGCAGGAACTCTGCATTCCTTCAAGCGCGGTACTGCCATAGCAAAAAACGGTCGCGAATCCCAGCCCCGCCTCTTTTACCCCGCGTTCTTCCTGCTGACCTATCAGTTGGCAACGCTCTTCGATGACGCCCGAGCCATCGCCAAAACAGCCGCGAAGTTTCTCATGGGCCTACTCGGCTAGTCTGACTTGGTCGCCGCCGTGTACGCGGCGGCCGTTGCGTCGGCGATACACTTCCAGGTGTAGCGCGCCTCGACTTTGCGCTGACCGGCTTCGCCCATGCGCTTGGCTTCCGCTTCATGGCTGAGGAGCCAGGTCACCTGTTCGGCCAACTGGCCGGGATCATGTGACGAGAGCAAACCATCGACACCATCGGTAATCACCGAACGGAGCGACGCCGTGTCGCCGCCAATGACTGGCTTCTTGAGCTGCCACGCTTCGGTGTACACACCTCCGAACGCTTCTCCGTACGAGGGCATACAGAAGAGTTCGCATCCCGCGAGCGCGGCAGTTTTTTCTTCTAGGTTCAGGCAGCCCAGGTTTCGGATCCGCGAGTCCGTCGTGGCTTCGAATCGGGCTATCGACGCAGGCGTATCTGGACCCATGAAGACGATTTCCAGGTCTGGAAACCGAGCGAAGATCTGCGGAGCGGCATCGAGGATGGCTCCCCATCCTTTGTGGTCCACCTTTCGGCCCAGAAAGAGAATGTAGGGGCGCTCGATGCCATGCCGGGAGCGGAACGCTGCGGCGTCGTAATTCTCCGCCAAGACCGGACCGATTCCCGTTACGTGAACGCGCTCCTCCGCAACTCCCTTTTGTTCTACCAGGAACTCTTTCTCGAAGTCCGTCAGCGCGATGACGCCGTCGGCACTGCGGTACAACCGATCAAAAGCCGCATGGCGCGGTCCGTGCCAGTCATGATGGAGCAAGGCGGTGATGACATAGGGTACAGATTGCCTGCGAGCATAGTTCATGGCCGCTACCGGTAGAAATTCTCTACCGGTCCGCATTCCGTGCACGATGTCGACCGGTCCCGTTACCGCGCCCTCAAAGCTGGATCTCATCAGCCGCGAGATCGGGGGGATCAGTAGTGGCCGAGCCGCAAGGGGTGCGCGGTGGTAGAGATGAACCCATGGGAACATGAGACGCCGAGTCCACTCACTGAAACCGATTTGTTGAACGGGAATACCGTCTTCAACATAGGCATGGGGCGGGTCCGCGCGCAGCGTAGAGCCGAAGAGAAAGTCGTCGCGGATGCGTGTCCATTGCGTAATCACGCGAGCCTGATGGCCCTGCGAAACCAACTCGCAAGCCACACGGTGCAGATGGAGTCCGGCTCCACCCACACTTGGTGGATAGCAAAGGGAAGCGTAGAGAATATTCACTTTGGATTGTGCGGCAGTTGCGAAGGTGAACTGAAACTGCCTAGCCTCAACACTCGTACGCAACTCATGCGCAGCTCCTATTGCCGCTTGCTTGCCGACACCTGAAATTCCGTTCGGGATATAATAACACTAAGCCAATCCGTGGCGGAGGCTCGATGTTTTTCACTGACCGACCTATGTACCTAGCGCCCGAAGTTTACGACGAGGCGGTGGATACCTATGTTGGGCGGATCAGGCATCGCGCCAAGGCGATCTACCAGGTCGGCAGTCGTATCATTCCGGGAATTTCGGATATTGATTTACTCGTTGTTCCTGATGCTGCGCGTCGCGACAATGCACAGTACTACTCCTTTCGCGTTCGGCTACCCAAGCGGCTGCAACGGCCCTTTCGACATCAGCCGCATTTTTTGCCGCCCGAATGCCTTGCCGTGTTGAACTATACGGGCCACTACCAGCCGAGGCTTCTCGCGGGCGAGGATCTTCTGCCCACTAAGCACGCGGGTCCTTATCCACCCGATCTAGGCTTGGAACTATCTTGGGCGCGCGTGCTCGAGGACTACTGTTCGTACGAGCATATCTATCGAACGGCCCGGGCTTCTGGAGAAATCTCCACGCGCGTTCTTTTGTCGAAAGTGAAATCCATCATGCTTCCGCTTAAAGGGCTTCAACTTCTCACGGGCGATGGATCTCCACCGTCGGGACTCACTTCTGTGCACGAGTTGCGCGAGAACTGGTTCAAAGAGGACCGGGGCGACGATGCGCTCGAAGAAGCCTGGTGCATTTTCTGCAGCCGCTTCGAACAGCTGCGCGATGAGCTTCGCATCGCCCTGGGGCTGCGCGACAATTCTTCAATCACACCCTATGCGGCTGGACTCCTGGCGGGGACGCACTCCAATCCCCGCCTCGGAAGTATCGATGGCCGCATTCTAAATCAGCGTTCCAAGGAAGTGCGCCACTACTTTGAGACGCTCTCCCAGTACCACCTTGGTTACGGATCACTCTTCACGCGCACGATTGACCGGCCCTTCGTCTCTACCGTCCCACGCCAACATGCTCCCCCGCTTCTCATTCGCATCGCCATCTCCCTGGCCTACCGCGTTCTGGGTCGCTACTAGCCTGAGGGGACCTGATTCTCGGCTTCACGGTGCCGCGAAAAAGACGCTCCATTGGTACGACACACTCAAAGGGTCGGGTCAATTTGATGTATAATGCTTCGCACGGTATGGCTGTAAGTTGCAAGGAAGTGTAAGTCTTGGCTCCGCACTGCCAGCTTCGGAGGAAAAACGGTTGGGTTCAGATCGCAGCCTGTGGATGGTTGTTATTTGTAGGGCCAATGTCTATAGCGTTCGCGCATGATATTCCAGATCCGAATACTGTGAACGCGCCTTCTTTGGGCGAAGCAAGATGCGAGCATGACTCGGCCGCAGGATTTCCTTGCGAGAGTATCGATTTACTGTCGTTTCTTGCGCTTTCCGAAGTCGGAGCGGGAGAAAACGAAACCGCCAATGATATCTGGGGATGGACCGATCCAAATGATGGCCACGAGTTCGCAATCGTGGGACTTTCAGATGGAACAGCATTCGTAGATATCACGGATCCGCGTGCTCCCGTGTTCATGGGGCACATGTCCACCGCAACAACCAACGAATTGCATCGGGATATCAAGGTTTATCAGAACTATGCGTACATCGTGAGTGAAGCGCCGGACCACGGTCTGCAGATCTATGATCTCACCGAGCTGCGGAGCCTAACCACCATTCCAGAAATACTGGTGCCAACCAACCACTACGCTGGGTTCGGGAATTCACACAACATCGCGATCAATGAAGACACGGGATTTGCATACGCCTTGCGGACGGATACGTGCAGCGGTGGAATGCATATGTTGGATCTCGCGGATCCGATAAATCCCGTTTTCGCTGGCTGTGTGGATGAAGACGGGCGCGTACACGATGCGCAGTGCGCGATCTATCACGGACCGGATGCGGCGTTTACGGGCCACGAGATCTGCATTAATTCAAATGAGGATGTACTTACGATTGTTGATGTAACCGACAAGTTGAATCCGTTACAGCTTGCGCGTATGAGCTACACGGGTCGTGGGTTTACGCATCAAGGCTGGCTGACTGAAGATCATCGTTACTTCTTATTCGGAGATGAATTCGACGAATTGGTTTTTAGTCATCCGACGCGGACTCGTGTAGTTGACGTCTCTGATTTGGCTAATCCTTTTATCTCAGGAATATACGATGGCCCAACGTCATCGATTGATCACAACCTTTACGTGCATCGTGGTTTTGTATACGAAGCCAACTACACATCCGGGTTGCGTATCCTTCGTCCCAACGATGTAGGTTCCGGTGATCTGACGGAGGTCGCCTATTTTGATATTCATCCGGAAAGCGACGCTCGCGCGTTTCTCGGAGCATGGAGTGTTTATCCCTTCTTTGAGAGTGGCACGGTGGTGGTGAGCGGCATCGAATCTGGTGTTTATGTCTTGCGGCCGCGACTGCCTGCTTTGTGTACACCGCAGCCGCAAACAAGCTGCAAGGTGGCCTCGCGCAATCGTCTGAGTTGGACGAACGAGCCCGTGCTCAATCATCGTGATCGTCTACTTTGGCGCTGGCATCGGGGAGCATCGACAGATCGATCGGAGTTCGGCGATCCGGCCGATCAAGCGGGTCATGCACTGTGCATTTATGCGGGATCCACACATAAACTCGTGGCACAGTTCGGCACGGCGCCGAGTTCTGAACGATGGCGAGCCGTCGGTCAAAACAGCTATCGCTATAAAGATGTTTCGGGTGCTTCGGACGGCATTCGAAAAGTCACCCTTAAGTCAGGTGCTGCGAATCGCGCGCGTATTGAGGTCAATGGAAAGGGTGCGAACCTTCCGGACCTCGCGCTTGAAACGCTTGAGCCGCCGATTCAAGTTCAGTGGGTGGTGGGCGACTCGTCGGGTTGCTGGGGTGCCCAGTTCGATGCGGAAGATATCGCCCGGCAGACGTCGACCCGCTTCGTGGCCAAGGACTAGCTATCAAGGCTTGCTACGTGCGTATGAGTTGTTGTCATGGTTGTTCATTGTCAAGCTCCCTTTAGTCCCTTCAAGGCGCTCGGGCCACACCTACCCAAAGGCGTCGAAAACAGCGTCGTTGTACCGATCATGGGCGATAGCGACGGCCCGACTGCGCCCAATACCTGCGGGGGGACGTAGATCCGGGAAAACCAAAAATGCCCCTGAAGCCTGGACAAGAGGGCTTTCTGAGCCCTCGAAGTTGCCTTTCACGAATCGCGCTCATATGATGGTTTCGATCAGGAGTCGACATGAAATTGGGCGCGTCAGTCTTTCTATTGGGTCTATGGGTCAGTTTCGGAATACCGAGCTTCGCGTCGGCGCAGTGTTCTCTACCGCAATGTCTACAGGTTCTCGATACCAATCTTGATGGCGACATCACGGCGGAGTTTCAGCAAGCCGTCAACGATCTCATCTACCCGGGTGGCGTTCTCACGACGCAGACGAAGGTACGCCTGGAAGCACCGCCCCCCGATTCGTACATCATCTCCAAGGCCGTAAGAATTTGTTACGACGAGACGCCACCGTTGGTGGGCGCTGAAGACCCCGGGGATTGCACAGGCGTTGATACAGGCGATCTGTTTCCAGACATCCGTCTGCTCGGTGGCTGGGATCAGGTTACGTTGCGCTGCATTATTGCAGAGCCACCCACCGTGCAACGTACCGCATACGGATGCCTGCACTTGGGGGATGCGCTTAACGATGCCACACTAAACGATATGGGGCCACTGGTTGATGTCGAGATCAATCTACACATGACGATGGAAGAAACCGGCCACCCGCCGTTCAATCCGTCGACATCGATGATTCTCTGCGATGGCTGTACCGGACACGTAGACGGGCACTATACGATCGGTGGCCCTGCGACCGGGGTACTCTACGAATTCGGGAGATCCTTTAACAGCCATTCCTTGCACCTGGCCGGACCGAACCTCACCGTGAGCGGAACCTTCGATAAGGATCCGAACGCAAACGCAGATTATTTGGCGACCATCACCTTCGACGGTGATGTACGCGGATCTGGGATCGTAGGATTCCTGGACATCGGTGCAACCGTCATGGTCGGGTCCGACAACGCCGCTCGGAATGGCAACCGCGATGGCTGCAAGTGGGGTGCGTACGATCAGCCATGTATTGGCTGGCGGCTCTACCCGGGCGCAACACTTTTTTCGCGTTCGGGTTTCGTAGGTGCGCTCTGGTTCACGGAATGGCACGACGTCCACCTCGATGGCACCATCGATCATGCTACACGCACGGACGCTCTACAATCCGCCGTAGGCGGGCATCCCTACGACGTGAAGGCTGCGATCAACTTCAACGAGATGGGCTTCCCCATGTCTAATCGCGGTCAGGGTAGTGTTTTCTTTGACGGGACATGCATCCATCGTGGCACGATAAACCCGTGCATCCGCATGTTAAATGACGAAGCCGTAAAGGATCCCAACTACGTCACGCAGCTCTTCATCAACGGACTCTTTGATCGCACGGAGCTCCTGGATCTACCCCCGGAGATTGGCAACGGGAATATCACGGGGGGCTTTACGGTAGCGGCCGGCGGGGAAGCGATCATCGGACCCAACTACGAGTACAGGGGTGCCAATTACGGCTACGACGTAGGCATCAATACCGGTCAGCTACGTGGTGAGACCGAGATTCCTGTTTCGGTCACGGTAGACCAGGCCATCAACCCGGCGGCTTTGCCACGTTGTATCTCACACCTTAATGACGCGTTGGTGCCCTGCGCCAAGACCGAGTCCAAGCTCACGGTACCCAACGACTCGTACCTGGCCGTAACCACGATGACGGTCAACAAAGATGTTGGGGCCAATACCTCTTGCGACCTGCGTTGGCGAATTTCTGGAAACTGTACGGATTGCGAGATCACCGAGATCGGAGAACCCGTGATCGTGGTGCTGGACGATTTGGATAATGCCGCATCGGATTCCAGCTGGGCCTTCTCCGGGCTGATTGTATCGGACGACCCCAACGAATTTGACGAGGGTGCGGGAAGCCTACAACTCGTCACCCAAGCAGCAACGTCAGGCTGGGCAGAATGGACACCTGCAACCCCAATCAATTTGCTTCACCAGTACCTGCAATGGGAAGTCTGGACCGATCCCAATGACAGGATCGATCCCGTGGTCTTCAGCCACGACCAGTTCACTGCAGACGACGGACACAGGCTGCAGCTCTTCGACGCCAACGGAAACTCAGGTGTTTGGCATTTAGGCGAGGCAGCGGGCTCTGGCAATCCTCGTCTCGGCCTCGGTCAGTGGACCGATCTCCTGCTGCAGCACTGGTTCGAGCCACCGACCACAACCGACGGCGAGCTCGACGTTACACAGATCACAAAGATTCGCTTTGTGTTTAACACTGTTAACTCTGAGGCAGGACGGGTTTATCGTCTGGATCACCTGCGAACTTTCTTACGCGAGGGCAACCCCTTCCGCTACGGCTTTGAAACGAACTTCGGCAACTTCCGGGACTACCGCACGCGACAGAACGGCGACGTGGCACAGCGCATGCTCGCAGGTCGTGTACCCGCCGGAAAAGTTTTGCAGCTCGAAGTGGCAAATCCCAATTGGGAGAGTTGTGCTGCGGGTAGCAATTGTGCGTGCGACGATATCGCCGCGACTATTGAAACCGCGCTCATCGAAGTCAACGACAGCGGCCATCACTTCGATCGCATTGCAGACGGTTTCGAATTGTTTCCAGCGCCTTGCGGTGGCGGGTTCCTCACGGCCTTTTTGGTTCTACCCGCGATTTATCTGCGCCGACGCTGGCGAAGGCACTAAGACCGAAGTCCCCAATCGAGGGAGTCAACTGGGCGACCAACATGCCTAGCGAAATAACGGCCTGTTGGCGCTTCCCGGCGGACGCCCCGTGAGCACCTCGACAGCGCTCCCCAGCCGAATCACATGGGCAATCGGGTCTCGATACGGCACTTTTGACGCGAGCGTCAGCTTGTAGACCGAGAAGTTCGTGATGATGAACATGGGGTCCATACGTTCAGGGAACTGCCGCAACAGCGGAGTATCGATCCCCAAGCCACCAAGTTCGTGCTCGAGTCGATTGCTGAACTGGGGACCCAAATCAGTGAGCGGGTGGGTATGGACGTGGGCGATCTGGTTCTTTGCGACGTTGTCGGTGACTCTTCCACGGGTGGAGAACTCCGAGCGAGGGTGTCGCACGTCCATGCGCCCGTCATCGACTACGTCGAAGCTGTTCTCGCGCGCCGTATATGCGGTATCCCGCATCGCAGAGTATCCGGTGCTACGTATGGTCGGGCTATCGAACGGGGAGGAACCGTCAAACAGACCCTGTTCGATGGCCTCTTCCGCGGTTAAGAAAACGTGGAACGTACCTTCGGGTTTCCCGCGCTTCATACCCGGAGCGAGCGAATTCTCGGGCACCTCTCTCAGCGGGTCACGAAAGAATGGCGTGTCCGTGCTGCCGTCGGAAACTTCCGGAATCTGTCCGCTGGGATCAGTCCAGCGGGTGGGCTGGTTTAGCGCGTAGCTGTACCCATTGGCAACCGCGGGTTTACTTTCGAGTATGCCGAGGGCGCTCGATGGGCTCGCGATCCAAACCGGATCCTGCGACAGAAATCCTCCTACGAACGGATCGTAGTAGCGCGCACCGAAGTACTGAAGGTCGCTTTCGGGGTCGTGCTCTTGCCCGGTAAAAAGATGGCGCGTGCTATCGGCGCTGGGATCGATTGAACTTCCAGCGCCATCCACAACGGCGCGCGTTTCACCATACGGTGTAAGCACGATCCACTGCACGACCTCGCCTGCGCGATTCGTAACCACCGCATTCGAACCCAACGGGTCGGGGTGGTAAAAGCGATACTCCGCTGCGAGTGTAGGGGTTGCTAGAAGCAGGAAGGTGAGGAGCAGGAGCCGCATCCAGCAATTATAGCTAAGTGCAGGGGTAGAATGGTTTCTCAGCCGAGAAATGATGAGTGATGACCCTGGAAAAATTCCACCGCCCTGGAAGACCCCAAAACGATGGCATTTGCGGCTCGCGAGCGAACTCGATTTTTACGCCGGGCGGCGCTTTCAGGCGCGTGTGTAACGCATCCAACGCGGCAAAGCTTTCAACCGTTTAGGCCCCTCCCCTGCACAAATCCCAGGATCCAGAATCCACCGTTATCGGTAGCGAGACAATTCCCAAAAAGGGCACTTATTTGTCCTATCCTCTAGCCTGCAAAACTCGTACGCGGATTTGAAGTCTCTATCCGCGAATCTTTTACATGTTGACAAGGCGAGGTTTCACAAAAGTGGATTGGTACAGAATCAAGACGGCGTTCATCGGATTGAAAAGGTTGGCAACGTTGCCCGAAGAGGACAAGCAAGCTTGTATCGACGCGTATAAATTCTTTCAACGCATGCAAGCCGGTGAGAAGACCGAGACGGCGGACGAAACGAAAGCGGTCGCGGACTACTACAAGGTCTTGAACAACATGCTGTCGATCTTCGATTTAGAGAAGCTCTACATTCCTCCACAGTTGAACGAGTCAGAGGGTTTATACGGGAATCAGTTGTTGTGCGAACAAGCTGTGTTAAAAGAGCTGAATTTGGAGAACCCGAAAAAGTCTCACCTCTTGGACATGGGATGCGGCAGAGGAAGAATTTCGCATTACTTCGCGACGTTGACCGGTGGCGAAGTGTCCGGTTACAACATCGATCCGAATCAAATTGAAAATGCGATCGACTGGGCGGCGGAATGTGACATGAGCGATCGACTTCACTTCAAGATCGGTGATCATCACAAACCTCTTGAGTACGAATCGAACTTCTTCGATGGCTGTTTTTCCTTCCAGGCCGTCTGGCCCTTCTTTAAGAAGGAGGAGTTGGACGCCCATGCGAGAGAAATGTACCGAGTGATAAAACCCGGTACTCGATACGCTTGTTCAGAGTATTTGCTGACCCCCTATTTCGATTGGGAGAATGAAGAACATGTGAAACTTCACAAACTCTTCCTTCCCACTCTGGCGGCAACTCAATCGATGTATCCTGCCGACGTCTGCGCAGCGTTGGAAAGAGCCGGATTCAAAATTCTCGTTTCGGCGCCTTCGAAAAGTGAAGCTTGGCCACTGTGCGAGCAAAAGCGCGATTTGATCCTTATGGGTCGAAGAGTGATCAAAGTCCTCGAAGCTGTTGGTATTGCACCCGAATGGGTCGAAGAATCCCTCGACCTACTTCAAAAAGGTGGACAAGCCTGGACCGAGGCTGAAAAAGCTAAAATTGCGGACTTGAACTGGAGAATCGTCGCGGAGAAACCCGGCTCCGAGCCCTAGTAGACTTCTTAGACACCTAAGTCTCTGATGTGGACGCCCCTATTGAGATTTGCTTCGTGGCGTGAAGGAACGCTTCCAGTCGTGGGTGGAAACGAACAAGCGAACAACAAACTCGGCCGTGATAGGCTTTTAAAGATGGGGAAGCGCGCCATTTATAGCCTTTGCGGGTTGATTCTAGCCTTCGCGATCGGTGCTTCGAGCGCCGAAGCCGCGGGGCGCGAAGTCTTCTCCCATCGTGGTGCTGCCAATCCGCAACCAACCTGGGGGATTACGCCTGGAGACTCCACTTCGAATATCGGTCTCAGCGCAGTCATAACCGGACCTCTCCCAGCCTGGAAGGTTTCAGATCTAGCGGGCGGAATCTTCCGCTATGAACGAATCCCGAGCGCCAATGACCTCGCCGATGGCACTGCCCACGGTTGGCGCGTGCTTGTCGTACTCAATCTGCCGCTCATAAACGACCCGATTGATGCGGCGACCATCGTTGAATTTGCCGATGGGTCAAAACGTTTTGCGCTCGAGTTCGGCACGGATCCTAACGGAAATCCGATCGTGGGTTTTTTTGGCAGTGCCGGCACACGGGTGAACGTTCCCGAGGATGGGTTTCATACCTACGAAATGATCTACAACCCGGATACGTCCGCTGCGCAGCTATGGATCGATGGCACTCCGCATACCAGCTACACGGGACTCAACGGCAGCCTCACACGCTTCAACTTCGGCAGTGGTTCATCGAGCGGACAGGGCGTGGGTGAATGGAACGAAGTACGCTGGGAGATTCTTGGAGATTCCGACGCCGACCAAGTAAGCGATGAGTTCGATCTCTGCCCGTTCATTCAGAATCCGCCCAACGAAGACGCGGGCGGCGTCGGCGCGGGAAGCGGAGCTGATGGTATTGGGGATCGCTGCCAATGCTTCGAAGTCACGGATGATGGGATCGTCGATCCCAACGATGCAGCCGCACTCGCACGCTACCTGGTGGATCCCAATTCCGATCCGTTGAGTTCAGGAGCGCTCGCACGGTGTCGGGTGGGTGAAGCTCTCGACTCATGCGATATCGAAACCTATGCGCGAGTGTCGCGCGCGGTTATCGGACTCCTGCCAAGTCTCGTGCAAAACTGTCGTGCGGCCACGGGGTTTGGCGAGGCTTGTGGCGACGGCGTTTGCACGGATGCTGCCAACGATTGCCACCTCGCTCCACGAGGGTGCCAGCAAGACTGCGGCGCATGTCTGCTCGGAACGTCCTGCCTCGCCGACGGCGATTGCGCAAGCACGGTTTGCATCGATGGCACCTGCGAGATGTCTCCCGCAGAAGCGGGCGTGGTTAAACCCGGTGATGGAATCTGCGATGCGACCGAGCACTGCTACCGCAACGGTCCGGGAGCGGACCCTGATTCCTGCGGACCGTGCCCGGAAGACGCGTACTGCCACAATAGTCAAGACTGCGCAGCGGGGCTTTGCACCGACGATTTCGGTCGCTGCAATCGTGGCGCCGACCAGGGCAACATCTGTTATGACGCCACTCAATGTGAAGGCGGCATCGCGTCGTGCGTACCGGAGTTTGAAGGATTCTGCCTCAGTTCCCCGAACCCAGGCACCGTCTGCTCAACAGACGACGACTGTGGCGTGTTCCCAATCCAGACGCAGTGTGTGTTATTTGGGATCGTGCCGCTTTGTGAGCCCCCGTGCAGCACACCGTGCATAACGGATAACGATTGCATTTGTAACTCCTGCGAGCTTACGGGAACGTGTCAGGACGGAAGCCGCTGCCAGAGCAACCTCGGTTGTGATCCCGACGACGATGCATGCCTTTGCGGAAATCTTGGCCCCTGCGAAGATGAGAGACGTTGCGTCGGCAGTGAATGCGGCGAGATCTTTGCTGAGCTATGCGGTCTGGATGAGCCCTGTGTGTCATCCGCGGACTGCGAGCCTGAACTCTTCTGCTACGCGCTCGCAAGCAAATGCGTTGATACGCTTCCCGACGGAGTTCCGTGCACTCTGAGCAGCCAGTGCGAGAGTGGAATTTGCAACTACGGATTCTGTGTCGCCCAGGCGCTTCCAAACGGAGTCCCCTGCACAACGGACTCCGCTTGCCAGGGTGGCAACTGTCTCCTGGGCTTCTGCGCCACGGTCAACTGCGGCGATGGGACATGCAGCGCCAATGAACACTGTGGCTCCAACAACATCCTAGGAAACCCCGGCGAGCCCTGCGCGGCGGATTGCGGCACCTGCGGAGACCTCACGACCTGCACGGCCGATATCGACTGTACCAGTGGCTACTGCAGTAGCGTCTGCTTACCCTGCCGCTTCGCAAATGACGGGCGCTGCCCCAACGGACGCGCGTGCGATACAAACTCGGATTGCCAAACCAATAACTGCGTCTCGGGTTTCTGCGCTCCGACGCCACCCCCGTGTTCGGGCAGCAATCGACCGGATGGTTGCAGCTGCGGCTCCAACGGCGATTGCGCAAGCAATCGCTGTGTAGACCCACCTGGATCGGCTGGGAAGGTCTGCACCCCGTCGGGATGTGATATTCCAGGAGACCCGTGCATCAACGACAGCGAGTGCTGTGATTTCCCGACCGTACCCATGGGCTGCAGCTTCTTCACCTGCCAACCTGAATAAGACGCAGGCCGACCTCTATCTAACATTGCCTATCCCCCTTCTGATCAGCCATGTCCACCATGGTACGATCCACCAATCTTAAGGCGGCAGGTGCATTGTTTTGCACCGCACAAAGTCGATCTTATTAGGGCACTCGGCAAACTCCCCAACTGTTTGCTTTAACTTAGCAAGACGACTCAGGTCCCGTCGGTCGGGAACGCGCCCACTTCCTCGCGAGTCGTTTCAGTCCTTCACCATGATCGTGGAACAGTCCACTCCGATCTGGATACGCGAGCAATGCTGTTCCGACGTTCAAGCTCGTGTTGATCAGGGCTTCGACTCCGGTGTGATGTCGCATCGACCATCCAAGTAGGCGACCAACATCCCTAGGGGAATAGCTGCCTGTCGGCGCTTCCCGGCGGACGGCCGTAGAGCACCTCGAAAGCGCTTCCGAGTCGAATCACGTGGGGAATTGGGTCTCGATAGGGCACTTTCGCCGCGAGCGTCAGTTTGTAGACCGAGAAGTTCGTGATGACAAACATGGGATCCATGCGTTCTGGGAACTGCGCGATCGCCGGAATGTCGATCCCCAAACTATTAAGTTCTTGTTCGAAACGATTGCTGAACTGGGGCTCCCGAAGACTGAGCGGGTGGGCGTGGACGTGAGCGATCTGGTTCGTTGGGGCGGCGCCCGTGATTACTGCACGGTTGGCGTACCTCGAGCGTTCTAGTCCATGGACGATCCGACCGTCATCGACTACGTCGAAGCTGTGTTCGCGCACCGTACGCGCGGTATTCGTAATCGCCGATAGCCCGGTGCGACGTACGGTCGGGCTATCGAACGGAGAGGAACCACTGAACAGACCCTGTTCGATCGCATCTTCCGCGGTCAAGAAATGGAAGGTTCCGTCGGGTTTTGCGCGCTTCATGCCCAGAGCGATCGAATTCTCTGGCACTTCTCTCAGCGGGTCACGAAAGAATGGGGTATCCGTGCTGCCATCCGAAATTTCAGGAATCTGTCCGCTGGGATCCGTCCAGAGAGTGGGCTGGTTTAGCGCGTAGCTGTATCCATTGGCGACCGCGGGTTTGCTTTCGAGTACGCCGAGGGCGGTCAAGGGACTCCCGATCCAAACTGGATCCTGCGATAGAAACCCTCCTACGAAAGGATCGTAGTAACGCGCGCCAAAGTACTGAAGGTCGCTTTCCGGGTCGTGCTCCTGCCCGGTGAAGAGATGGCGCGTGCTATTGGCGCCAGGAGCAACGGAACTTCCCGCACCATCCACCATAGCTTTGGTTTCACCGTAGGGATCGGTCACTGTGCGTTGTACAACGTTGCCACTTCGATCAGTGACCAACGTATTCGAACCCAAGGGGTCGGGATGGTAAAAGCGATATTCGACCGCGAAGGAAGGAGCGGCTAGCAACAAACAGGTAAGGAGCAGAAATCGCACCCCATAATGATAAGCTAGATGCCGGGTTGAAAACGGATTCTCGGCCGAGAAATGATGAATGATGCCCCTGGAAAAGTCTTATCAGTGTGGAATGTGGTGGGATCGAAGGCTTCGTTTTAGCCGGTTTGCAGACGCTTCCAAAGTTCGCCAACCCCGCGCTCATGAAACTGAAGCTCGAGGTTCGGCATATCCGAGGATACACCCACGGCGTGTACGGCGCGGATATCGCGTTCGTGTTTCGATGCCCCCCTGTGCGATCGGGCGATGCGAAGTCAGGCGTCACCGAAAGGCTCTTCACCACACCTTGCAACTGGATCATCGACGAGCTTCCCCAACTAAACTGGACCAGCGGCGGTTTCGCGATTTGAAATGGCAACCCGAGCACTTACGCGGATCAAAGTTCGTGAACATGAGATGGAACGAGTCGACATCGCTCAGACGCTGAAGCAGATCCTGCACGCACTGGACTTCATTCGGATCGACATTCGATGAGAAAAGCCGCGCTTGCAGCATCTCCGGAAACGTCTGGCCGGGCAGAATGTCGATGGTCGCATGTAGTCCTAACAGGACCGTCGCGCGCTCGCACTGGATCGTGTGAGTTCGGGCACGTAGGCGCAAATCGCGTCAAGGAATGCGACCTTATCGGCAGGCGACACGCGCAAGTCCGCCTGACCGTGCACTTTGATACAGAGTCGGTCGAGTAAAAACGCGGGGGTCGAGCGCGGATCACGTGTCGGACTAATTTCTTGGAGCTGAGCCAACGGAACGATCCAACGGAAGGGGCCGCACCAGACGGTTAGCTGTTCGGGATTGAGTTCATACCAGGTTCAATACAGGGGCCAGAGAGAGATCAACACGATGAAGTGGCATAGAACTAAACCTATATTTCTGTACATGTCAGTCATCGGAGTCGACACCACGAAGTACGCTCCGACAAAGCCGGACGCGGCGGACAGCCACATCAGTGCAACGAGCCACCAGTCGCGTTTGGAACTGAAACTATAGAAGCGGCGCGCATCCGGCGCAGCGCCCGGCAAAGCGTCCAGCTCCGCGCGTTCGTCATCGGTCTTGCGACGTTTGACCTGCCAAGTACGACGCTGACATTGGGCGCACATCTTGTACGTCGATGCCTTGTTCCCTTTACCCATTGCGCGACCTGCATCCCAGAGATCGCGCTTGAGCCCACATGGGCATTCGATTAGGTGGTCGCGCGTGCCAGCCCGCAGCGCAGCAAAGAGGCTCGCTGGAAGGACGCACTTAAGGAACAACTGCCCGCGATTCACTGACTCAACCCCCAACACGCTTTGCTAGGGGCGTCATCGTCACGTGCCGGCGTCCGTTTGAGATCTTTGTGGTGCCCCCAAAGCAGACCTTCGGCGGGGACACGTGGAAGAGCCAGATCCCGGTAGAAGGATTGTAGTCTGCGCTCGCTCCTTTGATAGTGAACCGGAAGGTGGTCAGGTCAACCTACCAGCGGTATCGCCATGGTACGATCTATAGATCTAAAGGCGAGAGGAGCGTGCATGGACGCTGCACTTGAGGGAATTCGGGTCGTCGAACTCGCGCAGTATGTCGCGGTGCCGGCGGCCGGCGCGTTGCTTACTGATCTCGGCGCGGAGGTCATCAAGATCGAAACGCCGCCTATGGGTGAACTATATCGACTTGGCCGACCCAAGTACGCGGGTTATGACACGGAGTTCCCAGAGAGTCCGCCGTTTCAGATGGACAACGCCGGCAAGCGCTCATTGATGCTGGACGTCACTCAACCCGATGCGCAACAAGCCTTGCTTCGGGTGATCGAAAGTGCCGACATTTTTATCACCAACTTGCTTCCACCGCGCCGCGTTCGATTCGGTGTGGACCATGAAAGCTTGCTGACTCGTTTCCCTCGACTCATTGTGGGAGCAATCAGCGGTTACGGTTGGGGTGGACCCGATTCCGATGATCCGGCGTTTGACTACACCGCATTTTGGGCGCGCACGGGAATGATGGACATGACCCACGACCAGGGCGTGCCACCATCGTTGTTGCGTTCCGGTGTTGGAGATCACGCGGCTGCATCCAACTTGGTCTGTGGTTTGCTCGCGGCATTGCGCCTGCGTGATGCAACCGGGAAGGGTCGCTTCGTCGATGTGTCGCTACTACAGACGGGCCTTCATTTACTGGGTAACGATGTCGCGCTAAGCCTAGTGACCGGCGAAACGCCGCAGCGCCATGATCGAAGCACGCCGATGAATCCGCTTTGGAATAGCTACCCCACCCAAGACGAACGCTGGTTGATGTTGGTGATGATCGATCCGGAACGCTATTGGGTACCGCTCTGCGAAACGATCGGCCGACCCGAACTAGCCGAAGACGAGCGTTTCGCGGATGGGTTTGCGCGCATGCGAAACTCAGCCGAGCTTACGCGTGAATTCGAGCAGGTCTTTCGCACCAAAACATTGCTGGAGTGGGAAGAAATTTTGAGCCAGACCAAGCTGATTTGGGCCCCGGTGCGAACCGTAGGCGAAGCGATCAACGACGCGCACAGCGACGTGGTCGGCTGCTTTCCGCTGGTTTCGCATCCCGAAGCGGGCGAGTTCCGAAGCGTGGGACCGCCTTTTCGCATCAGCGGTTTAGAAAGTGGCGAACGACGACCGGCACCCGCGCTCAACGCGGATGGCAAGACCATCCTACGCGAAGTCGGTTTGGACGACAGCGAAATCGAGAAACTGCTGCGCTTCTAGACCCGTAGGGTCTAGAGGGATGCCGCGCGTCTACTTAACGTTATCGGTGCGCCCAAAGTAGAGCAGCACATTTTCCCAAGGCGCTGCGCCATTACCAACCTGATACACGGTGCTTCCGGTCTGACCGTCGAGCAAGAATACGCTGCCGCTGTCGTTCACAATATTGAATGCGTGAAGAATGGGTTGCCCGTCTGTCGACGCCCCGACCGCTATGACGGCCCCTCGTCCGCCATCTCCGAGATCGCTCACCTGCCTGACGAGTGAATCGATATCGGCGACGCGACTTAGCTTCTTTCCGCCTGCCAGACCCTGAAGAATCGATGCATCCACCCCGAGTACATCCGCCGCCGGGGAAATCGCGCGCGACGCGTACTGCGCACCGGCGCGAAATTGGAGCTCAACGGCCTGCGTTGTCAGAGCACAGTTGGTTACACAGCCAGAAGGATTGACTCCTTTCAGGAACGGAAAACGCATAACTGTTTCGACATGTGCATCTACGAGCGATCCAAATCCACCCGTCACTAAGTCGCCACCGAACTTTGTAATTCCGTAGAGCGCGGGTAGGAATGGAACTGCTGTTGCGAATACGTCGTATGCCAAACCCGCTGTGTTGAGAAACGAAGGGTCCTGATCAAATGCAGCATAGCTCAGGGTCAGGCTGGCGAAGTCAATCCCGGACTCCGCAAACGCACCTGATGGATCGATATTGACCGTCGGCCGGTTGCGCGCGTAGGCGTATGAATTCAGATTGCTTGGATCCCCTGGGATGGATCCAAAGCTCTGGCCCTGTGCTGCGCCGACAAGGCCGGGATCAGTAGAGAGGAAGCGGCCCACGAACGGATCATAGGTTCGTGCGTTGAAATCGTAGAGATCGCTCTCCGGGTCAAATTCCTGACCTGTAAAGAGATGGCGGACCGTATTCGCAGTAGGGTCGACAGAGACGCCCTGGGCATCAACCGACCGTCGCAGCTCGCCGTAGGGAGCGTGCACGATGCGTTGCACGACAGCACCACTTCGATCCGTCACTACTGTGGCCGACCCAATGGGGTCGGGGTGGTAGAAGCGATATTCGGCCGCGAACGAACTTGATCCGAAAACCGTGCTCGCCAAGAACAAAAGGGGAAGCTTGCCTAGCGGGTTCACACTCAGTCGCACGAGGCACCTTTTACGTTGAGCAAATACACAGCCGTTGTTCCATGCTACCACGCCGCCGGGGTAAGGTTCCGTCTTCTCCCGTTGAAGACGCGGCGCTTAGAGACAGAGGCCGTTCTCAAGCAATACCTTACGGCGAAAGCTGCGTGATGATTCTATCCACTTAGCGCTCGGTCTTTCGCGCGGAGCCTACTCGGTGATCACCGCATGGACGCGCTCGGCGCGCAGTTGATGGCCGGCGTCGTTGAGGTGGACCCCATCCGAGGAGAACAGGTCCGGCGAGAAGCCCGTGTAGAAATCGACAAGCTGCTCCGGCTGGAAGGCCAGAAGCAGCGCGTCGTTGAGCTTTAATACGCGAGCTTGCGGCTCGGGATCATCTTTGTACTGGGGCGGAGTCGTCGCCACGAAGGCCGTAAGTCCAGCGGCTTCTGCCGTCGCCACGACGTCTTCGTAGGCAGCGACGATTTGCTCGATCGTTAGGTTGGCCTCAGTCGTTAGATCGTTGGTCCCGAAGGCAAAGAGGACGGCATCCGAGCCCTCGTCAATGAGGTCTAGTAACTGCGCGCACCGTCATTCAATACGGTACCACCCAACCGCGACCTGTTCTCGCGGGCGAAGTGCTCCCAAAGCACGAGATCGGCCAGCTTCTTACACCACGAAACATGGGTGGGAACCGAGAACGTATTGGAATCCCCCGCGCAACCAAACTTCACGATGCCATCCCCGTTGACGTCGGGAATCGTCAGCGGCGGTGTGTGAAGGTGATCGCCGATCAGATCGTCCACCGCTCCGATCCTGTACTGCCAAGGGGCCCAAATCGCGCTTTGTGCAACCTGAAAGCAGCTCGCTTGAATCGTGCCGGTCAGGATTGGCTGGCTCAGATCAGCGAGCGATACGAGGTGAGTGTCACCTCTGGGCATCCCGAGCAAAACTCCACCGAAGGCCACCACGACGCTGCAGGGATCCTCGCTTCCCGGGACATCGTAGCTCCCGATAAGCTGGAAGTTCGCGTCCAGGATCATCAGCTCGTGGTCATCGTGGCTCGTGGCGGCGAAGACGTAGTCGGGGCTGGCTTTGGTATCCAGCACGGCCGCCCCAACATCGATCGCCTCGGTCACCTGCAGCTTCTGGTCGAGGAGATAAAGCTGCGCGCCGTCGCCGGCCTCGCTAGAAACCAGCAGCTGACCGAGGAAGCGCGCCACACTGGTCGGTCGGGCATCGCCCGCGGGAGCTGCCAGTCGTCGACGAACTTGAAGATCGAATCTGGGAGATCAGGAAACCGTCGCGGCTGTGTCTTGCGGCAGACAAGAACGGCGAAGGCATCTCCAACCCAGAGCTCCTCACTCGAAGGTTAGAAGAACTCTGTGTCCCAGCGACGGTCACAATCCCCTAGTGCTCGACGGAGGGAGATGCTTGCGTAATCCGACTATCGACACGTCGGGCAAGGCATCGAAATCCTGGGCAGCTTGCGGCGATCCATCGGACGGATCGTATTGCCCAAACTCATTGCGCGCGGCGCATCAACAAACTCCATCGGGCTGTATTCACCAGCGATGCGATAGGGCCCTGATGGCGTACTGGACAGCATCTCCATATCTTCCCTGTCGCGTGCGTGACCCAGCTCGTGCGCGAGTTGGTCGGCGCTATTAAAGATAGAACCGTCGGGCAGGACCATGCCCATCTTCGAACTTATTACGACTACGGCGATGGTTTCTCCCGTTGGGAGATCAAAGACGTAGGTGATCGGTACCGAGTTCGCGTCGTCGACCACGACGACTGTACGTCCGTCAGGATTTTGCTCCGCGTTTTGGACGAGCTCGACTCCGTCCTGGAGTCGCTCGATATCCTGTAACATCTCCTCCACTGGCTGCGGATCCCCCGTTACGAAGAGCTTCGAATTGAATCTGAGTTGTTTAGATTCCGTGATGGCCTGCATAAGACTCTTAACGAGGTCTCGTGTGTTCTGGCGAATTACGGGTACCTCCTGCTGCTGAGAACTTGACGGGGGGGCTTCGTTGGACCCCTGCTGGGGAAAGCGACCCGTGGGATCAATCAGAACTGTCGGACGATTAAGCGCATAGGAATGAGCATTAAGATTCCCCGGTGCTGTCTGAATCGCACTGAACGTGATACCGAGGTTTCTGAGTTCGGGATCAACCGAAAGAAACTTGCCCACGAAGGGATCGTAGTAGCGCGCACTCAAATAGTGGAGCCCGCTTTCAGGATCATGTTCCTGGCCGGTGAAGAGATGACGTACAGCATCGGCGCTTGGCTCGATCGATTGTCCGCTGCTGTTCACGATCGAACGTGGCTCACCGTAGGGCGTGTACACGGTACGCTGAACGACTTCGCCCGTACGGTTCGTCACCACTACGTTCGAGCCCAGCGGATCCGGATGATAGAACCGGTATTCCACCGCTTGGGAGGAAGTCGCCGCGTTCAGCACAAAGACACCGAGTAGTACTCCGAATTTTATCATCGTATGTGGCCCCATAACTGAGGCGCACGATTGTACAGAAACGGGACACGATGAACTAATCAGATTTATGTATTCGGACGTATATAGAAAGTTGTGCCGCTATTGAACATGAAACAGTCGTATGGTTCTCGATGTAGATCAATGCGATCCACGAGGGGTTGCGTTACCGGAAGGAGATGTTCAATCGCTACCAAATGATTCCTGCGGTGACTCGCTAGAACTTAGGGTACCGAGGAAGGCGACCAGCGCAGCAATCTCAGTATCGCTGAGCTCGAGCGGAAAGTGCACCGCATGACGATAAGGGCCCGCGACAAAGTCAGCTTCGAGCTGGGTGTAGTAGTCGATGACTTCGCGTAACGTGGAGAACCGACCATCGTGCATGTACGGCGCCGTCCGGGCGACATTGCGTAGGGTCGGCGTACGAAATGCGCCTCGCGTTTGTTCCTCGGACTCCACGAGCGCGAGCGCGCGACCCGAATCGGGCCCGGGAATGGAGGACACGTATCCCGCATGCTTCAGCAGCGCAGCGCGGCCTTCGGTATCGTCGCTGTAGACCCCACGGCTGTGAAATGGATCCTCCAATAGTTCCGCAATCCCCTGCTGTCGGCCTAGATCTAAGGCGGCGCCCTTTCGCGTCGGCAATTCAAGATTATGAAATTCACTGTCACTAAACTCGGGACCCACGTGACAGAAGCGGCACTGGCCTTTTCCGACGAAGATTCGCAGTCCCGCCTTCTCTTCTGCGTTGAGCGCGTTGGATTCAGCCGTCGTCCCACTTCGCAGGTCTGCGACGAATCGATCGAAGCGCGAATCCGAAGTCACGATCGTGCGTTCGAATGCGGCGATCGCTTTGCCCAAGTTCGAAAAGACGCGATTGACTTTAAGCTGATCCGTCGACGTGAGCTGCGAAAAATGCGGACGCTCTGTGACTTCAGGATAGTCGGCAAATATCGCGACGTACTCATCGCGCAACATCGAATCCTGGCCGATCAAGCGGTAGACAGAAAGGCGATCGCCCGCAAGCTCTGCATCACTTTCGATCGGTTGCAACGCTTGAGACCAGAGAGAATCGGCACGTCCGTCCCAGAAGAACCAGCGTGCGAAGGCGACGTTCCAAAGACTGGGTGTATGGCGTCGGCCGGGCGCTGCTCCGTCGGAAAGTATCTTGCCGTCGCTCCAGTCCCGATTCGGGTCGTGACAACTCGCGCACGAACGCGTGCCATCTCCCGAGAGCCTCGGCTCAAAGAAGAGGCGTCGACCTAATGCGGCCGCACGTCGGTCGTCGGCAACGGCATTCGTTGGGTCCGCGGGAGGTTCGCCGAGCGGCGCATGCTGCAGAATCCACAATCGATCCTTATCGTTGAACTCGCCAGCTTCTGCACCAAGCCATAGGGTCACGCAGCACAATAAGGGAGCGAAACCTCTAAAACGCATACGCTATTGGAGATCCAGTTTGTAGCGGTGTTCGCGCTGGAAGCCGCTCTTGTGTTCGACGACAAGTCGTAGCATGTACTTGCCTCCGGATCCCAGCTGACCCGGATCGACTAAAGCCAAGGTTCCATCTCGAACAGGCGTGTCCATGGGCGTACCCACGGCGCGCCATTTCTTCGGCGCCTTGCCCTCGCCCGATTCCAACCAAGCTTTGGCAAATCGATCCGCATCGGCGTCGCCAGAAACACGAATCAAAGTTTTTCCGCCTTCCTCGGCCAGGGACACGCTACGGATGAACGGCGAAACAAAAAACTCCGGGTCTGCGGCCAGCGCCGCTCGGGCGTCGATCAGGCCGTAGCCGGTAAAGTGATCTACACCCGGTCCCTCGATATCACGTGCCGAGTTGAGAATCATCCGGCGTACCTGTTCGGCAGTCAGTTCTGGGCGCAAGGCAAAGAGCAACGACGCGACGCCGGTCACGAAGGGTGCGGAGAACGAAGTTCCCGAACTCAGGTAGAACTGTTTATCGGTGCCCACGATGGCATCCCCAGGTTTGTAGCCTTCGATCTGAGTCAGGTGGATATCAGTCTGGAGTCCGCGCAGCGATAGGATGTCAACACCTGGCGCCGCCAAGTCAACGCTGTCGCCAAAATTCGAAAAAGGCGCGCGGTAATCATCGGGTCCAGTTGCGGTCACGGTGATCGCCCCCGGAATTCCCGCCGGCGAGATGTCGCTGGTATTGACGGCGGAGTTACCTGCCGCCACCACCACGAGTGCACCATGATGCGCCGCCAATGCGATCGCGTTCTTCTCGATCGCCGAGACGCTGCGCCCGCCAATGCTCACGTTGATCACGCGAGCACCATTTTCTGCCGCGTAAGCGATCGCACGCGCGACAAAGACGCTGTCGGTATGGCCGTTGAACTCGGCAACTTTGAGCGACATAAGCCGGGCCCAGGGATTGATTCCCGCAATTCCGATTCCGTTATTGCTCTGCGCGGCAATAATCCCCGACACAAAAGTCCCGTGTCCGTTGTCATCGCGCACATCGTTACTGTTGTACGCGAAGTTCCAACCGAAGGTGTCATCGACAAAGCCGTTCTTATCGTCGTCGATGCCGTTGTTCGCGACCTCGCCCTGGTTGTACCAAAAACGTCGAAACAACTCCGGATGCCCGAAGTCCACACCGGTGTCTACAACCGCGACGATGACCGGCTTACCCTCTCGACGCCTATAGAACGGACCCTCGACCGGTGGCAGTGGTAGGCCAATACGTTTCAGCGCCCAGAGATCGGGCCCCTTTTGGCCCCAAGTTCCCTGCGTATGCAGGTAGAGATCATTGGGTCCGTCGCCTTTACGTTTGGCAGGAAGCTTCGGTCGCTTCCGACCCGGCCGTGATTCTACGAAGAGCCCGCGAGCAAAGGCCCACTCGACGAAGTCGACTTTCGGCATGTCGCAAGGATTGCCGACTGCCTTCGGGATTCGATAGCGTCCGCCGCACATAAAGTTCGCATCCACGCCGATGGCGAACATCTCGTAGCCATCCTTGCCCGCATACGAGCCAAAACCATCGCTTTCGATGCGCTTGATCGCTTCGTCCACCGCGGTCTGTTGTTCTGCTGGATCTGGACTACAGGGAAACGAGAAAGCCCAGGAGTCTGCTGGAATCGCGCCCCAATTTACTTCGCCCGCTAGGCTGCCGGTCGTTTTGTAACAAAGCGGCTTGACTAAGATCAGATCGAGAGGACCAATCCCCATCGACGAGCCTTTCCCGATGCCGTTTAGAAGGAAGGGATCGAAGTTCTGATTGAAGGGCATGACGACCGCATCCAAAGATTGGCGACCGAAGAGCGTACCCTGTGGACCCCGCAGCGTCTCATGGAACTCATCTGCAAACTTATAATCGAGCGACGCCGAGATCCCACCAAATGAATACTTTGCTTTTGCGTAGAACATAGTTTCGCCGGCATCGTCTTTCAGGAACGGATCGACATCGTCGTTGTAAACATACGAGTTGCCCACTTTCACGTTGAATTCTTCAGGTAGGTACGCGTGATTCGGAAAGGCCATGATGCGCGGGTCGTACTCGCTGAGCGGTCTCCATTCCAGATTCACTTCCGGAAAGTTGATCGGCGCCATCCCAGTCCACGCGTTACTGAGGCCAGGGTTAGGAACCACGGCGGGCTCGGGCGCGAGTTCCTCAATCTCGTAGGTGTAACGAAAGTCGACGTAGTTGGAGAAGTTGTAGCGGTCGCCGACGTAAATCTCGTTCCAGTTCTTGGACTCGACGCCTGCGCTGTAATCGCGGAGCTGCCAGTTGAGGCTTGCAGTACCCACGGCGCCGCGAAGCACTTCAACTTTCGAGACCGAATTGGGATCCGGGCAATTCACCGCGGTGTTCGAGCTGCGCAGTTGTTCTTCGCGTAACTTCCGTTGCTCCGCGTCCCATTTGAGCCAATCCTCGACCGCCTTCTTTAGCTCCTTGAGTTTGTCGCGGGCTTCGTAAAGCTCTTTCGAAGCGCGCACGCCTTCGATCGATTGACCCATGTCGTTCGCGCCCTCGATCACTTTTTCGAGGTCCTCGATGGTGTCATCGAGCTCTTCGAGCGCCTCTTCCGGGGAATCCGCGTCGAGGAAGTCTTCAATCGCCTGTCGCCCCTCAGGCGTAGCTTCGAACTCTTCAAGCAATTTATTGATCTGATCTTCGGCTGCTTTGAGGCGCGCATCGATCTGGCTCGCTGTCGCGTTCCCAAGGTTGGCAACGAGTCGAATGCCCGTCAGATCAACCTGCTTGCCATCACAGATCTGAGGCAAGGTCTGCAGCAATTTGTGAACATCTCCGAGCTGTCCGGCGGCTTTCAGAGCGTCATTGGAGGTCACTTGGACCGGAGCCGGCCGATCGAAGTCTCTCGGGCGCCTGCCCGCGAATACGGGCGAACTCCACGTCTCGCCTAACACGCCCGCGGCCACGACCATTACCACCGCGAAGCGAATCCTCTCGTTCCTCATGCCCCTCTCCCCAGGGGCGGTTGGCCCCTACCTTACGGGCCACATTCTATGGGAAAGCGCCGGTCGGTTGGAGATTGGGTTTCGAAATGGTGCCTCGGCTTCCGTTCTACTCGCTGTCAACCTCGGGATTCTAACCATCCCTAGACCGGGTCACCGTTGTTAAGACCCAGACCCAGACCCAGGTCGGAGCTCGGAGATATCGTTTTCACCTCGGAAGCCGCGACCTCAATCGGCAGGCGAATGATGAAGGTCGTACCGCGGCCCGGTTCACTATCCACCCGAATGGTCCCACCGTGCTGCTCCACGACCACTGAATGCACGATGGCCAACCCCTGACCTGTGCCCTTACCTACTTCCTTGGTGGTAAAGAACGGGTCGAAGATCCGGTCTCGAATCTCCTCGGGGATTCCGGAACCTGAGTCGGCGATCCTGACTTCGACGTAGTTTCCCTGGCATTGCGTCCCAATCTCGATCACGCCCTTCTCACACTGGTCTTGCTTATCCGTGCCGCCGATCGCATGCGCGGCGTTCACGATCAGGTTCAAGAACACTTGGTTGAGCTCGGCTGGGTAGCAGGGTAGTTCGGGAAGCAAGGCGTCGAAATCGGTAATCACTTCAGCTACGTATTTCCACTCGTTTCGGCTTACAGAGATCGTGCTCTCCAGCGCGTTATTGATATCGGTGTTTTTCTTGCCGTCACTTCCAGGGTGGGAGAAGTCTTTCATCGCACGAACAATCTGCGTCACTCGATCGATCCCTTCGAGGGATTCGCAAATAGCCTTGGGGATCTCCTGAAACAAGAAATCGAGGTCTGCCTCGTCCCGTTTCGTCTCGATTTTCTCGACGAGTGCGGCGTCCGCAGTCCCGGACTTCACGGCTTCGAGCAACATACCGTACTCCTCATGTAGCTGAAGGAGCTTCAGGAAAGACTCGTTGAGGAATCGCGTATTATCTCCAACATACTGGGTCGGTGTATTGATTTCGTGTGCGATCCCGGCTGCCAGCTGCCCGATCGCTTCGAGCTTCTGAGCCTGCTTTAGCTGGATCTGGAGCGCCCGTTCCTTGGTAGCGTCGAGCCCCACAGCGACGAAGTTCACGATGCTCCCCAAAGAGTCTCGTACGGGAGAAATCGTGAGTATCTCCTCGAAGAGCGTGGCGTCCTTCTTACGGTTGACCACGTAGTCCGTCCAGACTTTCCCGGCCAGGATCGTTTGCCACATGTCGCGATAGAAGTCCTGCGCCTGGCGACCACTGTTTAGAATGCGGGTTGTGTTTCCTATCAACTCTTCTAGTGGATATCCAGTGATTCGAACCACCGCGGGGTTTGCATAGCTGATCTTTCCATCGATATCGGTGATCATGACCATCTCGTCAAGGTGCTCAACCGCGACCTCCACGAGTTTCCTCCGTTTCGCCTCGGACTCCAGTTGTTTGGCGTAGCTATCGCGCTGAACCAAGCCCTCCCTCTCGACACTGTGCTTACGTAAGACAGCAATGAGGAGAAAGATCCCGCAACCGCCGAGGATCGTGAGCACAAGGAGTAAGGGTACATGTTGTTGCTGAAGGGCCATCGCTGCTTGGCTATGCCGTTCGAGCGGGACCGTCACTTCGAGCACGCCTCGAACGTCTCCTACCTTCCAGTCATTCTTTGGTGTGTCCGCGTGCGAGTTATGACAATTCACACAGCTCCCGCGCATTCGATCTGCCGTCGCATAACGGAGCATGGATCCATGTTCGTCCTCCTCAAAGCGAAAGAACGAAGACTCCGGATCTTGTGTCAGGCTCGCCCACGCCGCGCGCGAAAAGTCGTCGCTGAGCCCGCCTTCCTTTTCACGCCATGGGAACGGATAGGCGCTGTAGAGTCGCGACGCTCCAGCAACTTGGTTTGGAATCAGGCTGGAGCCAAGCAGCATGGTGAATGTCGCGGGAAGCGGAATCGCACCCTCCTTGTTCGTGTAGTCGTGCCGGACTTCAACCCCCATAGACCGGACACGTTCCACGACCTCAGAGGTGTAGAGCGTACGAAACTGCTCGAGTATCGTAGAATAGGCTTTGGCATGATGGACGGCGATCTGCCGTATCAGCTGCTTCTGGGTGTGCTGTTGATTCAGAAGGGTCGCACCGAGCCCAAGAAACATCATCACGATCAAAAGAATGGCTACATGCCGTTCGACAAACGACGTGATACGAACTCGTAGGTCCTTCATCATCTGCCGAATCGCTCAAGCTCTGCGCGGAGCTCGGCGATGAACGCTTCGAGATCATCGGGAACATCCTCGGGCTTGATCACGATCCTACCCTTCTCATCTTGATCCACGTGCGTGATCCCCGGATGCTCCTGCTCAATCCACTCCAGCTGATGCCTCTGTTCCCGAAGGCAATGCAACATAGTAGCGCTCTCGCGCTTGAGTCGTGCCACATCGAGCGCGCCCCAAATGTCAAAGGCGAGTTCCTCGCTCGACCTGGGTTTGGTGAAGAAACGATAGATTTCGCCGTCATTGATGGCCCGCTTCGCGACCTCCTGATCGGTGTCCCCTGTAAGCATGATGCGTACGGTGCCGGGCCAGCGTCGGCGGACCTCCGCGAGAAAATCTGTGCCTTTCAGTCCTGGCATGTTCTGATCCGA
>JAJDAK010000005.1 GCA_029261895.1 Deltaproteobacteria bacterium | reverse complement strand
GCCTATCGCGATCGACCGCTCGACGCTGGGGCCATAGGTTCCACTGGTCACCACCCCGGGACCATTTTTGGTCATGATGGGATAGCCTGTTCGTGGAACCTGTCGACCCTTTAGTTCGAGTCCGACCAGCTTTCTTGCTGCGGGCTTGGCTTGAAGCGCTTCTTCGCCGCAGAACCCGAGCCCAAATTGGATGAAACGCTCGAGCCCGGCTTCGATCGGCGTGTGGCTCCGATCGAGCTCATGGCCGTAGAGCGGGTAGGCCATCTCGGTGCGCAGCGTATCGCGCGCGCCAAGCCCACAAAGCGTCAGGCGGTCGCCACCGGCCTCGACCAGACTTTCCCAAACTTCGACCGCACGGTCCGCGTTCACGTAGATCTCATAGCCGTCCTCGCCGGTATATCCCGTGCGGGAAAGGCAGACTGGAATTCCCGCCAATTCGACCTGATCGAAGCGCCAGCGCCCGGGTGGTTGGGTTGAAGGCTGCAAGCATGCCCCTGCGATTTCGAGCGCTTGGGGTCCTTGGATCGCGATGAGCGAGGTCTCGGGACTTTCATCGATCACCTCACATTTAAAGCCTTCGCGCTTGTGAACACTACGGATCCACTCGAGATCAGCAGCAACGTTGGAGGCGTTCACACAGAGCATGACCTCGTGCTCGTCCGTGCGGTAGAGCGTGACATCGTCCACTACGCCGCCGTCGTCGAGGCAGAGCAAGCCGTACCGCACGCGTCCAACCGCGGTCTTCGCGACGTTGTTGGTGAAGATGCGTTGCGCGAGTTCCAGTGCATCGGAACCGCGGAGTCGCACTTCGCCCATGTGGGAAACGTCGAAGAGCCCAGCGGACTCGCGTACCGCGCGATGTTCTTCCACGATCGAACCGTAAACGACCGGCATCTCGAAGCCTGCGAACGGCACCATCTTTGCGCCTGCTGCAACGTGATGCGCGTAGAGGGGTGTTTGGGCGAGAGTTTCGCTCACGGCTTCCTTGATTCGGACTGCTGCTTGAACGCCCGAAGTGTATTGCGGAGGAGCATTGTAATCGTCAGGGGTCCGACCCCGCCGGGGACGGGCGTAATCAGACCGGCTCGTTCAACGGCCACATCGAAATCTACATCGCCAACGAGTTTCTTGTCGATGCGATTTATGCCGACATCGATCACCGCGGCGCCCGGCTTAATCCAGTCACCCTTCACAAAGCGTGGCTGGCCAATCGCAGCGATCACGATATCGGCTTCGCGAACGATCTCGGGGAGCTGCTGCGTGCGCGAATGGCAAATCGTGACGGTTGCGTTGCGGTGCAGTAGCAGCAGGGCGATCGGCTTGCCCACGATCTCCGAACGGCCGATCACCACCGCACGTTTGCCCTCAATCTGAAAACCATGTCGATCCATGATCTCGATACAAGCGACGGGCGTACAGGGATACAAGCCGGGCTCGTTTGCGAGCAGTCTCCCCGCGTTCAATGGATGCAGACCGTCGACATCCTTCTCAGGCAGGATCGCTGACGCGATGCGTGCCGGGTCGATGGATCGCGGCAGTGGGAGTTGAACCAGAATGCCGTTCACCTTGGGGTCTTGATTCAGGTGGGCGACCTGTTGCAGCAGTTCTGTCTGCGTGGTTTCCGCAGGCAGATTGATTTGGATGCTCTCCAAACCGGTGGCTTCACAAGCGCGGCGTTTGTTGCGCACATACACCGCGGACGCTGGATCATCTCCCACGAGCACCGCAGCCAAACAGGGATGGGCACCTCCCAGTTCCTCGACTTCTTTGCGGATCTCCGCGCGAATCTCCTCGGAGAGGTTTTTTCCGTCGATGACCGTTGCCATGGGGAGGCCTCCGCGTTAATCGCTTGAATTACTGCTGGATGACTTGGTGCTATCGCTCGTTGATGTTTTACTTGAACTATCGGATGTACTGGCGGAGCTATCACTCGAGGGGGTCGGCTTTTTTTCGCTCGAGCCTCCAGGGGATCCGCCACCGCTATAGCCATCCGAGTACCAGCCGCTGCCCTTCAGAATGAAGTTGGTCGCGGAGATCAGGCGGTGGGCTGCGGCATCGCATTCCTGGCACTGGGTGAGCGCGTCCTCGGTGATTCGTTGAACCACTTCGAAGGTATGCCCGTTGGCGCATTCGTATTCATAGGTCGGCATGAGAAATCCTCGACAGCCCGTGCTCTCAACCGCGGCGCAATCTAGTCGTGGAAAGCCGGCTCGTCAAACCGGAGAGCGTAATTACTCGCCTGGCTCCGGCTTTTTCTCGTCGTACGACGGGATTCCACCACGAGCCGCACGGTATGACTCGACCAAGCTCGTGTAACCCTCGAGGGTTCTGGAAAGGTCGTTTTCGAGCTGATTGCGCGCGTGGCGCATCTCGGTGATCTCATGCAGAACCTTGGAGCGTTCCTCATGGGTTTCACGCATCAGGCGCTCAGCCTGTAACTCCGCTTCCGCCACCAATACCTCAGATTCTTTGATTGCCGTGCGCCGAAGTTGGTCGACCACGGTCTGCACTGTCGTCAGCGTCTCTTGGATCGTCTTTTCGCGCCCACGGAACGTGTCTAACTCTCGCGCGAGCTTTTCCGCCTCGCGGCGAAGTTGGGCGTTCTCCCTGACGATCTCCTCGAAGTCGCCAACCACGACGTCGAGGAAGGTCTTTACTTCCTCGATATCGAATCCACGCAGGCGAGTGTGAAATCGGTGCTGGCGAATTTCGATCGGCGTTAGACGCATGGGACCCCCACTTCTCTACTGGGCAAAATCGGCCGGAACCCCTTGTACTTGAGCGGCTTCTCAGGACGTGCCGGCGAGTTCCTTCGAACGTGCGCTAGCAGCGCTCACGGCCGTCACCACCGCCGAACGAAAGCCGGCCGCGTCTAATGCCGCCAGTCCCGCCGCGGTCGTGCCTCCGGGCGATGTGACGCGTTTCCGCAGCAGCGCCGGATCTTCACCGGTTACTTGAACCATAGCGGTAGCCCCGACGATGGTTTCGGTCGCGAGTCGCTTTGCGGTGTCGGCAGGCAGACCTTCTTGGACTCCGGCTTCGGTGAGCGCTTCAATGAAGAGGTACACGTAGGCGGGGCCGGAACCGGAAAGGCCGGTGACGGCATCGAGCGCTTGCTCGGGCAAGCGTACAACCGAACCCACCGCAGCGAGCGTGGCTTCGGCAAGCGCAAGATCGGTGTCGCCGAGGCCGCCATCGTCCGCGAGGGCCGTTATGCCGGAACCGATCAACGCGGGGGTGTTGGGCATGGCACGCGCGACACGAGCGTCAGCCCCGAGTGCGGCATGTAGGGATTCGAGCCGGCAGCCCGCGACGATGCTCAGATAGAGTGGGCCGTCACGATCCGGGAGTCCCGCACAGGCTTCCGCCAAATGAATCGGTTTGATGGCGAGTACAACCAGCTCCGCGTTGGCCGCGACCTCATGGTTGTGCGCAGTGGTGCGGATGCCAAGCTCGTATTCAATGTACTCTCGACGCTCGTCGCTCGTATCCGATGCAATGAGCTGGTCGGCGCTCATTCCAGCGTTCAGTAACCCGCGCAGGATGGCCTCGGCCATATTGCCCGCACCGATGGTGCCAATGCGTTGGGGTAGGTCATTCATCAATCGTTCCTCTTTCAGGTCGGGATCCGAAGAGCGCGGAACCGACGCGGACGCAGGTAGCCCCTTCCTCAATCGCGATCTCGAAGTCCGAAGACATTCCCATCGATAGACCCTGAAGTCGAGCCTGCGCATCGCGGTTCTGATGGGTTCGTTCGAGCAACTCCCGCAGGCGTTGAAAGGAAGCACGTTGCGTCGCGGGGTCTTCGCTCTGCTGCGGAATCGCCATCAAACCGAGCGGCCGAAGATGCGGCAGCTGATCGATCTTCGCAAGTAGGTGATGGACTGATTCTTCATTGGTGCCAGTCTTTTGAGCCTCATCATCAATGTTTACCTGGAGGTAAATGGAAAGCTCCCGACCGGATTCACCGGCGCCACGATCGAGCGCTTCTGCGAGTTCGATTCGATCGACCGATTGGACGACATCGAAGAGTGCGGCTGCTTTGCGCGCTTTGTTCCGCTGCAATGAACCGATCAACTCCCAACCGTACTTTTCGCGACCCAGTGTATCGATCTTGGCCTCGGCCTCTTGGACCCGGTTTTCACCAAAGCAGCGAAGACCGAGTGCTGCAGCTTCACGAATGGCGTCAGTCGGAAACCCCTTGCTGACTGCGAGCAGTTGAATCTCGTCGCTGCGCCGGCCGGCCCGCGCCGCGGCAGTCTCGATGCGCCGCCGTAGGTCGTCCAAGCGGCGATGGAGCTCGCTCACTGACGCGGGATCCCGAAGCGTTCGAGTGCAGGAATTACGCGTTCCATCGGCAGTCCGATCACGTTGCTGCGGGAGCCGCGAATTTTTTCGATGAAACGCGCGCCTTCGCCCTGCACCGCGTAGGCACCGGCTTTGTCCATGGGTTCGCCGCCCATCACGTAGGCGCGGATCTCGTCTGCATCGAGGGCGCGCATGCTGACGTGGCTTTCTTCGACACCGAATTCGATGCGGTCTTCGGCGCGACAGATCAACGCGAAACCGGTTAGTACGCGGTGGTCTCGTCCGCCGAGGCTTTGCAACATGCCGCGTGCCTGGGCCTCGTCCTCTGGTTTACCCAGTATGGTGCCTTCGAATACGACCATGGTGTCTGCTGCGATGATGCAGGTTTGGGCGCCGACACGATCTACAATGGCCCGTGCCTTTGCGATCGCAAGCCGCTCCGCTTGGGCTTCGGGCGACTCGCCTGGGACGCCGACTTCTTCGATACCGGGAACGATCACATCGAACTCGAATCCGGCCTGCTTCAGCAGGTCCTGTCGCCTGGGTGAACCGCTTGCGAGGATCAGCCGGGGGAGTGTCATGCGCCTAGGTCCTTGATCAGCGAAGCCCTTGTGGCAGCTTCGATGGAAGTCGCGTCTTCGTAATGTGGATGGTTGACCCGCAGCGTTACGGGCGTGTTGGGATCCTGAAACTGCTTGGCAAGTGACGCACCGAGATCGAAACGGATGTACTGCACGGCCGAGATGCGGTCTTCTTTGAATTGCTTGGCATCGAAGCGGGCTTGGAGCACCTCGCTGCCGATGTCGAAGTAGACGTGCTCGTCGATTCCAATCAGATGGTCGAGCTCGGCACGCACCGACTCGAGGTCCGGAATTTCGATCATCAATGTCGCGGAGAGTGCGTCAGGTGCGGGGATGAGTTCGTTATAGACGTCGAGCTCGAGTTGCAGCGCTTCAGGCTTGACGATGCGCTCGGCGCGCGCCATTTCCTGAATTTGAAAGCGGACGGTTTCTCGGTTCTCGAAGACGAAAGTCAGCCGATCACCGACGCTGACGCGGCGATGCTGCTTGTACTCGATCATGCGCGCACGGAAAGCGTCGCGCTCCAATTCGTAGGTGTGAAGATCGAGGATGTCGGCGGCTTCGAGTTTTTTCATGCGTCTGGGTCCGTAAGCCCATATGCGTCGCGGAGCAGTCGCACGGGGTGCACGGCTTGGCGGCCGGTGCCTTCCTGAATTCTCAGCGCTGCAAGAGGGCAGTCGGTGGCGACATGGTCTGCGTCGATGCGTTTTACGCCATCCAACAATTTCCCCGCGATCTTCAAACTTTGGTCGTAGTTCTTTGCCTGCATGCCCCAGGTACCATCGACACCGGAGCAGTGGTCCAACATTTCAACCTCGGCTCCGGCAATGGTCAGTAGCTGTCGCGATCGGAAGCCGATGTTCTGCGATTTGAGATGGCAGGGCAGGTGGTAGGCGACGGTTCCGAGCGCACGCGGAAAGTCCCGAATAAACATGTCTTCTGACTTTAGCTTCCAGATGTACTCACCAATATCATATGTATTTTCTGCGATGAGCTTTGCTTCTGGCGTGCCTAGCAGTTCCGGAAACTCAAACTTCAGCTGATAGGAGCAAGTGGGCCCAGGAACCAGAATCGGAATGCCGCTGCGAACTTTGTCGATCAGCCCAGCCGTGACTTTGGCTGCGTTCTTCTTGGCGGACTCAAGGTCACCGCCGTGTAGGAACGGTGCGCCGCAGCAGGCTTCGTATCCGCTCTCGACCGCGATGCCGTTATGCTCGAGGACTTGAACCGCCGCCCGTCCGGTAGCGGCTTCGCTGTACTCCACGAAGCAGGTGCTGAAGAGCAGAACGCGATGTTCTCCGGCTGCCGCGGTCGGCCTTCGATCGAGCCATTTTGAAAACGGACGTTTCTCGTAGACGGGCATGGTCCAACGGCGATCGATACCCGTGGCTTTCTCCATCATGAAGCGTACCGCGCGATTTTTGAATGCGGGATTGGTGAGGCTCGCGCTGAGACAGGATGCCCGACCAATGAGATCCTGTTTTTGACCCATGCGCTCGGGGAGGGGAATGCCTTCTTCCTGGCCTTGCACCAGTTTGGCGCGCGTCATCAGTTTGGGGAAGTCGATCGCCCACTCATGCGGTGGGTGGTAGGGGCAGTGGTTGTAACAGAGCTTGCACTGGTAGCAGAGATCGATCACGTCGCGACGTTCTGCGTGGGTGAGTTCGCTCGCTTCCTGTTCGTGCCGATCGATCGAGTTGAATAGCGATGGGAAACTCGGACAAAGCGGTAGGCAGCGTCGGCAATCGTGGCACTTTTCGAACACGCGCGTGAGCTCAGTATCGAGCGCCGCGCGGTCTAGGTAGTCGTTATCCATCATCGCAATTAATGGGGACGTTGGGTTATAATTTTGTGGTTTTGGGGGGGGGGGGGGGGGGGGGGGGGGAGGGGAGTGATTATTAAAAAACAGCC
>JAJDAK010000040.1 GCA_029261895.1 Deltaproteobacteria bacterium | reverse complement strand
TTAATTGCAGTTTTAAGGACCGTCCCCATTAATTGCACCCCCTTCAACCAACGTCCCCATTCTCCCTCCTTTAATTGCGGTCTTGACCCGAAGGCCGGATCTGCGTCTACTAGTCCTTGCGCCGAAGATTCTGCGCAACGTGGGTCATTTGGCGCAGCGTGTCATTGGGGAGGATGAACTCATGCGCACACTCGCATTCGCGTTAACGCTAGGCCTAGTACTCACCCAGATTGCGTGCCAGTCGGAGGTGGACGTCGCGTCCGCACCACCGACAGGCCAGATCGCCGACATCGCCGGAACCTATGAGGTCAGCGGTCTCACTGTTGTGACCACAACAGGCGACGAACGTCAGATCTCGGGAACAATGATCCTTGCCCAGGAAGGCGATCGCTACAGCGCGACGTTCAATCTTGGGACCATGTACCCCATCAAAGGAGGTGGGGTGGTGAAAGCCGAGGTCATCGGTCGCGGCGGGGGCCGTGTTACAGATTCGGCGCTGCTAGGGAACGCTCGCACTCAGATCGTCGCTAGCACGGTGCCGGGAATTGATCCCGGCTTCGCGTTCATCAAACGCGACATTGGTACGAGCATCGTGTCATCGACTTCCGCGATCATTCAGCCAGACGGCAGCATCACGGTCGAAATCGCCAACCAACCCGAGGAAGGCGCGGAATACATCCCCACGCATACGACGCTCAACGGAATTCGCGTCGCGAAGGAAACGGCGCGCTAACCTTCGAATGCCGCAAGGCCGGTGAGCTCGCGACCAAGAATCAACGTATGGATATCGTGCGTGCCTTCATAGGTGCGTACGGTTTCCAGATTGACCATGTGCCGCATCGCGCAGTAGTCGTCGACAATTCCGTTTGCACCGAGCATATCGCGCGCCATCCGCGCGATGCGGAGCGCAATATCCACGTTGTTCATTTTGGCCATCGACACCATGGAGTGATGCAACTTCCCCTGGTCTTTGAGACGACCCAAGCGCAACACGAGTAGCTGAGCCTTGGTGATCTCGGTTGCCATCCATGCGAGCTTTTGCTGCGCCAGCTGAAACCCGGCAAGCGGCCTATCGAAGATGATGCGCTCTTTCGAATAACGAAGCGCTTCGTCAAAACACGCAAGCGCGGCACCGACCGCACCCCAGGCGATGCCATAGCGCGCTTGATTCAGACAACCCAGCGGACCCTTCAGACCGCTCACGTTCGGCAGACGATTGGATTCCGGCACGGCGACGTCTTGAAGGAAAAGTTCGCTGGTGATCGAACCTCGCAACGAGAACTTGCCCTTCATATCGCGTGCTTCGAAGCCGTCGAAATCCTTTTTGACCAAGAAACCCTGTATGTCGTTTTCAGTCTGTGCCCACACGACCGCTACGTCAGAAATCGTACCGTTGGTGATCCAACGCTTGGTGCCGTTGAGAATCCAACGGTCGCCGTCGCGCACAGCTCTGGTTAACATGCCGCCCGGATTCGAACCGAAGTCGGGCTCGGTCAAACCGAAACAGCCGATCGCTTTGCCCTGCGCCAACGCGGGTAACCAGCGTTCCTTCTGTTCTTCCGATCCATAGGTATGAATCGGAAACATCACCAACCCGCCCTGCACGGATGCAAAGCTACGCAAGCCTGAATCGCCGCGTTCGAGCTCCTGCATAATGAGTCCGTACGCGACACTGTTCATACCGGCGCAGCCGTATCCTTGCAGATTGGCACCGAAGAGTCCGAGCTCGGCGATCTTCGGGACCAACTCGAACGGAAAGGAACCGTCCTGCCGCACGTGTTCAACCACGCACGGCAGGAATTCCTTTTCGACGAACGCACGCACGGTGTCGCGGACCAGCCGCTCCTCCGACGCGAGATCGTCATCGATGCGATAGAAGTCGAGTGCCTCGAACGGCAAGGCGAACTAGCGCGCGTCCTTGGCGAGATCGTTCAGCTTCTTGGAGAGTGTATTGAGCTTCTTGCTCAGCTTCTCCACGTCCGACTTCGACGCAAGACCAATCGTCTCGAGAACCTGCGTGTAGGTGCGGTCGACACCCGCTTCGATGTCTTGGCGTAGGCGGTCCGCGCGACGAAAGAAATCCGACTTCCGAAGCCGAGTTTCGGCGGTCTTGGTTAGATCCCGCACATCCGCAGTGAGCTGCTGGCGGCGGCCATCGAGCCGCTCGCGTAGTTCCTGGAACTGATCATCGAGAGTTCGAAGAGCATCATTGAATCGATCAAACGCACCGGCTTGTGTCTGTGCCATGGTGAGTCCTCCTCATGCGCATCATAGGGGGGATGCGCGAAGTGTTATTGCTTTGGTTCAGGCACACAAAATAACACGTTGCGTCATTTCGTCAAGAAAACTTAAATATATAGTAATTTCAGCTAGTTACCAAAGGACTCACCGGTCAAGATCAACGCAGGCCGTCAGAATACAGCTACCAGCGGAGCAGCGCAGAGCCCCAGGTGAACCCACCCCCAAAGCCTGTCATCGCGATCAAGTCGCCATCCTTGACCCTTCCGGAGCGCACACACTCATCCAGGCACATCGGGATCGAGGCCGCCGAACAGTTTCCGTAGACCTGCATATTGTTATGCGTCTTCTCCGGCGGAATTTCGAGCGCACCTGCGACGTACTCATTAATTCGCAGATTGGCCTGGTGGAAGAGAAAGAGGTCCACGTCTGCGATGCTCGCTTTATTGGCATCGAGCGCTTCCTGAAGCACCTGCGGCATACGCAACACCGCATGCTTGAAAACAAACTTGCCGTCCATCTCGGGATAGTGGCGACCTTCATCGATCATCTCGTGCGAGATTCGTGGATGATGGCCCAGGCCCGGTGCGTCCGTCCAAAGCTTCTTCGCGTGCGTGCCATCGGCGTGCACGTGTACCGACTGAATGCCGCGCTCGTGATCGTCACTCGCCTCCAGAATAACGGCGCCCGCGCCGTCGCCAAAAAGCACCGTGATCGCACGTCCCCTCGTCGTAAAATCGAGTCCTGGGGAATGCGCCTCGGTACCACAGACGAGTACGCGATCGTAAATTCCAGATGCGACATAGAGTTGCCCAACCTGAAGCGCATACAAAAAACCTGTGCACTGACAGCGCACATCCATGGCCGGGATCTCAGGAATACCCAACTTCGCTTGCATGAAGCAGCTATTACCCGGAAATTCATGCTCCGACGAGAGCGTCGCGACAACGATCGCATCCAAGTCCTTCGCTTCAAGACCCGCCATTTCAAGCGCGCGATTCGTAGCTTCTACTCCGAGATCAACGGGCCCGGTGCCCGGGTCGACATAGCGACGTTCGCGAATTCCAGAACGCTGCTGAATCCACTCGTCGTTTGTGTCCATCATTTCAGCAAGATCATGATTCGTAACGACGCGCGGTGGCACGTACATTCCGGTGCCGGTGATTCGAACCTTACGCATGACCTGCATGTTTAATTTCCTTCTCGGATCCCTCGCGGATTTTGAACGCGAGAGGCTCTAAACCATAGAGCATCTTCTCAAGACCGTCTCCCGTCAGGGCCGACACGGCAACGCCTCCCAAACGACGCGATAAGCGCGCAATTTCGTCCGAGTCCACCTGGTCACACTTATTAAGCACCAAATACTCCGGAATGTCGCCTAATTCCAAGTCGTTCAGAATTTCTCGAACGACTTCGACATGCGTCTCCGCATGCAAATTGGAGGCGTCCACGACGTGTATGAGAACGTCGGCGTCTCGAATCTCTTCCAAGGTGGCGCGAAAACCCGCAATCAACTCGGGTGGCAAGTCATGAATGAAACCGACCGTATCCGTTACGATAACGTCGCGCTCACGCGGGAAACGCAAGCGCCGGGACGACGGGTCTAAAGTGGCAAACAATTTATCTTCCACGACCACTTCACTTTGCGTAAGGCGATTCAAGAGCGTGGACTTGCCCGCGTTCGTATATCCGACGATCGAAAGTACAGGTAGACCATCGCGCTTGCGCTTGGCGCGACGCGTCGATCGTTGACGCGTCACGGCCTTGAGCTTCTTCTCTAGCCAGGAAATGCGATCGCGAACACGGCGACGATCCACCTCGAGTTTGGTTTCCCCAGGGCCGCGTCCACCGATGCCACCCGCAAGACGGCTCATCGATTCGCCTTGCCCCGTGAGTCGTGGCAAGCGATAGCGAAGCTGTGCGAGTTCAACTTGAAAACGACCGTCCGATGTTTTCGCATGCTGTGCGAAGATGTCGAGAATCAACTGAGTGCGATCAACAATACGCGCTTCGACAACATCGGTAATGTGCCGAATTTGTGTCGGCGTGAGATTCTGGTTAAAGATCACCAGGTCCGCACCTCGCTGCCATGCGCGCACAACGAGGCTTTTTAGTTTCCCCTCGCCGATCAAATAGCGTGGATCAGCTTTCGACCGACGCTGTCGCACGGTATCCACAATGCGCACACCTGCAGTGCGAATGAGTTCTCGCATCTCTTCCAATCGATCGTCGGCGTCAAAGTCCTTGCCCAAGGTAACACCGACCAGTACCGCGCGTTCCTCGCCTTCGACTTCGATCGTGCTCTGCGCCGCGGAAAATCGATCTTCCAGCGCTTCGATCCAATCGAGAAAATCAAACTCGAGCTGACTCGGCGCGCACGGCGGATGAATATCGACCGTCTCATCGCTCTCGTCTGGCGGTCGCATGGTCGCGTATTCGGCCATACTGGGAAGACCGTCTTCATTCACCATTACCGCGACCATCGCGTCGAGACGCAGCAAACTAAGGTCGGTGAGGTCATCGTCGGTTAGCGATTCGCCCCGAAGGTGCGTGTGGATGCAGCGGAGCCCACGGAAGCGGCCGGCGCCGCCACGCACACGCTTAAAGTCAGGAAGCTCAATCTGAAACGCATCTCCAACCATCACGTACTCGACGCGACCATTGCGGCTCACCAACGCACCAATCTGTCGGCCGGTCTCGTGCGACAGCTCGCTCAATTGGCGCGCAAAATCCTGCGATATCAGTCGATTCCGAGGAAGGCGCCGTTTATACAGATTGCGTATGCGGCGAATCTGGTTCGCTTTCAATCCGTAGGTTTGACCAAAAAGTTCTGAAATAACGCCTCCGCGGGAATTCGTCTGACTATGGTCGCATTAAAAGCAAACGCGGGGCCAGACGTCCCGCCCCCCTGTTCTCAGTGATTCCATCGCTTTGATCGCGATTACTTCTTCTGTGGCCAGGCCCATTCGACCTGCATCGCGACCTTTGAAGCATCGACAAGCGCAATGTTAGGTGCGACATCGGTCGCATCGTAGAACATGCCCTTGACCAGACCTTTGATACCGCGTGGGAATTTTTTCACCACCACGAAATCGTACTCCTGTCCGTAACTTCCATTTCCAGACTCAGAATGGAAATGGTGGTAGAAAGTCTTGAACGTCACGCCACACGGAAGCGGTACAGAGATCCAGACATAGTTGTCTTCCAGGCCATCCGCCGGCGTGGCGAGGAATCGATCGGCGAAGCCATTCCACTTATGCAGCGTTGCGAGCGGCGTGGCATAGCCGACGCCATTCTCATTGCCGAGGACCTCACGGCCCACACCGACGACATAACCTTTGTAGTTCGCACTACCGTTCACGTGATGGTACCAGGCGTTGTACTTGACCGCGGCACGATCCGCATCGTTCTGCCGTGAGAGTTCACCCAGCCAGGCGAAGAGAATGTCTCCAGCCTGCTTGGTTCCCTTCAACCTTAGGCCATAGGTATCTGTGCTACCTGCATCTGCGTTGAGGCGCTGGATATCTACGAGATATGCGTAAGCGGTAATAATCGCCATGGGATTCGCGGCCCATTCAACGTTGGCAAGGTGCGAACGCGATTCAAAATCCGTCTTGCGAGCATACTTGCCGAAGATGCGGTTCACATTGTAGACCCAGGCATAGAAAACCTTCACCGCCTCGAGTGGCGACGCCGTGAGTGAAACCGCGTCGAACGTTTGCTCGTTCTGGCGCCATCCCACATTGCCGACATGACGCGCATCATCAAGAATGATGCGCTGACGCCCGCCTTTGATCTTAAATTTCTCGCCGGAGAAAGATACCCAGGCACGGTTAAGTTCAGACGACTCGGGGTCTGAGATCACTGTCTTTCGCGTGTGCCCGAAAATACCTGACGCATTGTAGCTGCCTTTGTTCCAGGCCTCGGTATGCTCCCACTCGCCAAACGCTTGAAAGCCTGCAAACGTTCCGGTTAGCAACCCACCTCGAACACGCGCGGTGTGGGCATGCGAAACGGCTAGACCCTTTTGATCCGCCCATTCCCAGCGCGCACGCGCATCGATTGTCGGGCGAGTGGCCTTCAACGCTTCAACGAATCCCAGTTTTTCATCAACCGGCGCGCCAGCCTGACTCGAATTCGGAACGCCTAATCCAATCACCAGGATCGTGACGGCCACCCATCGAAAGCAGTCTAATGTGTTCATCTGTACCCCTCAGTACTAAACATTCTTGTCTTCGCTTGTTTTCGACCCAAAAAAGGCAAAACATTCGCTAACCGTGAGAATGATCGACGCAAGCATCATTATGCCGTTCAAAAATGATCGGTCTACACTGCACGATGCCATCGACTCCGTATTACTTAGTCGAGGGGTAACGTTTGAGCTCATCTGCATCAACGATGGCTCAACGGATGGCTCTGAAGAACAACTCAAGACATTGGCCCAGAGCGATCTAAGAATTCGCGTGCTGGACAGCCCAGGGCGCGGCATCGTCGACGCACTCGAAGCCGGCCGAGCTGTCGCTTCATCGCCGTGGATCGCGCGAATGGACGCAGATGACGAAATGCATCCTGATCGGTTGGCCGCCCAACTCGCTTTTGCGCTGGAGCATCCAGAAATTCATCTGATTGGTTGCCAGGTGGAATCCTTTCGCGACGGCGGCCTCGAAACCGGTTACCAGATCTACACGGATTGGGTAAACGGCCTGATCGACAGCGACGCGATTGCGCGTGAAGCGTTTATCGAATGTCCAGTACCCCATCCGACTTGGTTTCTCGCCAACGAAACGCTCGACCAACTCGGCGGCTATCAGGATCACGGCTGGCCCGAAGACCTCGACCTGATCTATCGCCTGCTCGCAAGCGGGGGACGAGCGGCTAAGGTACCTCGCATCCTGCATCGCTGGCGCGACCGGCCCGATCGGCTCTCGCGAACCAGCCCCGTCTACGACCGCAAGAATTTCGCGCGCGCCAAGGCCCACTACCTGCCTCTGGTCCATCCGATGACCGGCGCAGTCGTCTGGGGCGCGGGTAAAACGGGGCGCCGCCTCGTGAAGCTCCTTGAGGCCGAAAAACTGCCGGTACGGATATTGTTGGATATTCACCCCGATCGAATCGGGACGGATTGGAATGGAATTCCCATACTATCGCCCGAGCAGATTCGGAAGCATTGGCAGGACTGGCGCCGGGAAGGGCTCAAAATCGTGACTGCTGTGGCCAGTCGCGGCGCAAGACAGGAGATTCGAAGCTTCCTGCTGGCGGCGGGGCTTAAAGAAGGGGAAGACTTCCTGCTCGCCGCCTAGGTTGAGCGTTCAGGTGGCTGAACGGGTCGTCCGATCAAGAGGAACCGGATGGGTGATTCCAACGAACTAGCACTGGTCATCATGGCCGCGGGCAAGGGCACGCGGATGCGCTCCCGTTTGCCCAAGGTACTCCACCCGGTTTGCGGCCGTCCGATCGTGATGCACGCGATTGTGCTGGGGCAAGACCTAGGGGCTGCACGAATCGTGGTCATCGCCGGCCAAGGAATCGATCCGCTACGCGACGTGCTCCGCGATCAGGACGTCGAAATCGTCGAACAGCGCGAACAACTCGGTACCGCACATGCCGCACTACAAGCCAGCGACACATTGAAAGACCACGACGGCCCAGTACTCGTGATGAACGGTGACCATCCGTTGTATCGTGCGGAAACGTTCGTCGGTCTGATGGACGCATTTCGTCCCAGCGATGTTGATCTTTCAATACTTGTGACGGAACTCCCCAAACCTCATGGATATGGTCGCGTGGTTCGGGGCAACGATGGGAACGTGCAAAAAATCGTCGAAGAACGAGACGCAGACCAAGCCACAAAAACCATTCGCGAAGTCAGTCTCGGCGCGTACCTTTCCAATGGTCCCTATCTCTTTGACACGCTCCGGAAAATCGGCAACGACAACGCCCAGAGCGAATACTACCTAACGGATTTGATTCGAATTACCGCCGAGACAGGTGGTAAAGTCGTCACCGCAGCCGCGGCGGATTGGGAAGAAACGCTCGGCATCAATGATCGCGTTGAGCTCGCACAGGCCGAACGCATCATGCGACGCCGTATCAACGAGCGCTGGATGCGTGATGGCGTCAGCTTCATCGACCCGGAGCAAACCTACATCGATATCGACTGCAGCATCGGCGCAGACACTGTCATTCAACCTGGGGCGCTGCTTCGTCGAGGAACACAGGTTGGAGAAGGTTGTCGCATCGACGCCGGTGCCTTGATTGACGCTAGCCAGGTCGGCGATGGGTCTTGGATCAAGCCGCATTGCTGGATTGAAGACAGCAAAATCGGCAGAGCATGCGTCATCGGCCCCTCAGCTCACTTGCGACCCAACGTCGACCTCGGCAATGGTTGTCGCGTCGGCAACTATGTTGAGGTGAAGAACTCAAAGTTTGGCGACGGTTCCAAAGCCGACCATCTTTCCTACATCGGTGATTCCGACCTCGGTTCCGGTGTCACGATCGGTTGTGGTGCGATCACGGTCAACTATGACGGCCAGAATAAATCTCGTACGACGATTGGCGATGGCGCGTTCGTGGGATGCAACTCCAACTTGATCGCACCGGTTGAAGTCGAACCGGGCGCATACGTTGCTGCCGGTTCGACCATCACAAAGACCGTTCCCGGCGGTGCGCTCGGCGTAGGTCGCGCACAGCAGCGCAACATCGAAGGTTGGCGGGAAAAACGTTTCAAGAAAGACGGCAAGTAAGAGGGTAGAACGATGTGTGGAATCGTGGGTTATATCGGAACCGAAGACCGCGCGCAGGACGTTATTTTAGACGGTCTGCGACGGTTGGAATATCGGGGCTATGACTCAGCAGGAATCGCGGTTCTTGAAGACCAGAAAATTCGCGTGGTGCGTGCGAAAGGGAAACTCGTAAACCTCGAATCGGCGCTTCGCGATGTACCCGTCAGCGGTCCGGTAGGCATTGGTCATACGCGATGGGCGACCCACGGGAAGCCTTCAGAAGAAAATGCCCACCCGCATCGCGCCGGCACGGTCGCGTTGATTCACAATGGCATTGTTGAGAATCATCGCGAACTGCGCGCGAATTTGATCGAACGTGGATGCCGTTTCGAATCGGACACCGATACTGAAATCATTGCGCATTTGATTCACGAGGAACGCGACGCTGGAAAGTCGCTGATCGATGCGGTTAAACGCGCAGTCCAACAGTTGGACGGTTCGTACGCAATCGTCGTCCTCGACGAAGAACATCCCGACTCACTCGTCACGGCTCGAAACGGCGGCAGCCCCGTCATTATTGGTCTCGGTGAAAATGAAAATTTCGTAGCGTCGGATATCCCGGCGATTCTTCCCTACACGCGACGCATGCTGATGCTTGAAGACGGTGAAATTGCGGAGATCACCCAGACCGACTTCAAGATCTTTGGCAGCGACGGCAGCACGATTCAGCGCGAACCACGAATGATCCAATGGGATCCCGTCCAAGCGGAAAAGGGTGGTTACGATCGCTTCATGCAGAAAGAGATCTACGAACAGCCCCGCGCGATTAGCGACACGATCGGAACGCGCGTACTCGAAGAGGCCGGCGATATCGATCTTGACGGGATCGAGTTTGACGCCGACTGGATTCACAGCTTGAGCGGCATCAAGTTCGCCGCCTGTGGCACCGCATGGCATGCTGCGTTGCTAGGAAAGTACATGATCGAGCGCTTTGCAAAGGTTCCGACCGAGGTCGATCTTGCAAGCGAGTTTCGCTATCGCGATCCCATCATCAATGACCGGTATCTTTTCATATCGGTTTCACAATCCGGTGAAACCGCCGATACCTTGGCCGCAGCGCGCAAGGCCAAAGAATTGGGCGCGCGCACTCTTTCGATTTGCAATGTTCATGAAAGTTCCATTGCACGGGAGGCGGATGACGTTCTCTACACTCACGCGGGTCCTGAAATTGGCGTTGCATCAACCAAGTGTTTCACCACACAGGTCACGGCGCTCTATCTTGTCGCGCTGAAGCTTGGACTCCTAAAGGGCACCTTGAGTCACGACGAGGTCCGCGAGACCATCGTGGAGCTCCGCCACTTACCCCGTTGGGTGGAACGCGCGGCAAATACCTGGGACCAAGTTGAACGCATCGCACGACGCTACTTCCAAGCCCGAGATTTTCTGTTCCTCGGCCGCGGCGTTGGCTTTCCCGTCGCATTGGAGGGCGCGCTCAAACTAAAGGAAATTTCCTACATCCACGCGGAAGGCTACGCGGCTGGTGAGTTGAAGCACGGACCGATCGCGCTCGTCGATGAGGGGCTTCCGATCGTTGTGGTTGCCAACCAGAAGGGGCACTACAAGAAAGTCGCCTCGAACGCCGAAGAAGTGCGCGCCCGGGGCGGGAGCGTGATCGCCATCGTCAACGAGGGTGATGCCCACGCAGCTGAATTTGCAGACGAAGTGATCGAGGTTCCGGAAGCATCAGATCCGATGTCGGCCATCATTGCGACGGTGCCACTCCAAATCCTCGCCTATCACGTGGCGACGCTAAAAGGCACGGACGTCGACCAACCGAGAAATCTCGCCAAGAGCGTCACTGTCGAGTAGCGCGCCGATCCACAGATAGGTAAGCTGCCGTCCGTGCTGGCACTTGGAAAAAATACCGACGAGATCGTCAAAGGTCTGAATCCCGAACAGTGCGAAGCGGTCCAGCACTGCGAGGGTCCCTTGTTGGTTCTCGCAGGTGCGGGGAGCGGTAAGACGCGTATGTTGACCCACCGCATCGCGCATCTCATCGCGAGCGGAAAAGCGCGGCCTCACGAGATCCTCGCGGTCACCTTCACCAATAAGGCGGCGAAGGAAATGCGCGAGCGTGTGGCGCAATTGGTGGGAACGCCTGCGAACGCGATCTGGGTGTCCACATTCCACAGCAGTTGTGCACGAATCTTGCGCCGTGATATCGAGCACCTGGGTTATCAGCGGAGCTTCGGTATCTACGATTCAAGTGATTCGCTCGCGGCGATCAAACGCGTGATTCGGAGCCTCAACATAGATGAGAAAAGTTATCCACCACGCGGGGTTCGGGCAGAACTCGATCGCCATAAAAATCGTGGGCTGTTGCCTGCCGACCTCGCTCAGCAAGGCGACCTCGACTCGGATTACTTCGCCAAGATCTATCAGCGCTACCAGGCCGAGCTTCGCAAAGCGAACGCGCTCGATTTCGGCGATCTAATCCTACTCACGGTGAAGCTCTTTCAACACCACCCGGGGGTTCTCGCCGCGTATCGGAATCGTTGGCGTTACATCTTGGTCGACGAATATCAGGACACCAACCCGGTTCAATATCAGCTGCTCAAGCTGCTCTGCCAAGACCACCAGAATATCTGTGTGGTTGGCGATGAGGACCAGAGCATTTACAAGTTCCGCGAAGCCGATATTCGCAACATCCTCGATTTCGAGAAGGATTTCCCAGGCGCCACCGTGATTCGTCTGGAGCGAAACTATCGCTCGACGCAGCCGATTCTGAACGCCGCTACTGCGGTTGTTTCCAACAATCTCGAACGCAAGGGCAAAAAACTCTACACCGACCGCGAAGGCGGCGAACCGATCCGCTTCTACGAAGCCGCGGATGAACGCGGTGAAGCCGCCTGGGTGATCAGCGAAATTCTGAGACTTCGGGATCAAGGTGTTTCGACAGCGGATGTCGCGGTGTTCTACCGCACCCATGCGCAATCACGCCCCTTTGAAGAGGAACTCCTCAAATACAACGTTCCATATACCATCGTTGGCGGGCCTCGATTCTACGAGCGTGCTGAGGTCAAAAACGCATTGGCCTATCTGCGCTTTCTGCTGAATCCAAGCGATACCGAAAGCCTGCTACGCATCATCAATACCCCCGCACGCGGGATCGGTAAGACCACGCTCGACCGCGTGCTGGAAGCAGCCCAGGAATACGGCTGCAGCATGTTCGATGCACTGCAACGCTCGCGCCAAGACGGTTTACTGGGCGCAGCCGCCAACAAACGCACGGGGCAGTTTCTGTATCTGGTCGAAGAACTGCGCACGCTGACGCACAGCGATTCTTTGGTTGAAATTGTGAGCCAGGTTCTTACGCGATCCGGATACATCGCGGCACTCGAACGCGAGGGGACGGTCGAAGCCGAAGCCCGGCTCGAGAACCTGCGCGAATTGGTCTCAGCGGTCGAAGAATTCGAACGACTGAATCGCGAAGGCCCTACCAGTGAGGATGAAGAGTTCGAAGATCGGTCCCTCTTGGAGCTTTTCTTGGAGCAAATCACGCTGGTATCAGCGGTCGACAATTTCAGCGAAGAAGAAAAGCGGATCCCGTTGATGACCGTCCACGTCGCCAAGGGCCTCGAATTTTCAACGGTGTTCTTGGTTGGGATGGAGGAAGGCCTTTTCCCACATTTTGCTTCACTCTCGGACCCAACTTCGCTCGAAGAGGAGCGGCGCCTCTGCTATGTGGGTATGACGCGCGCAAAGGAACGACTGTATTTAGTCAGCGCCACTATGCGCCGGTTGCATGGTTCGATCCGCTACAACGCGGCGAGTCGCTTCCTGCACGAAGTTCCGGACGAATTCGCTGAGGGTCGTACCTCGCTTGAACCGTTTGCAGCATCGACACGATCCAGTGACGAACCGAGTATCGACTGGAACGACAGCCAGCTTTCGGAAGATGAACTTCCACCGCTTAAATCGGGCCAGCGGGTCGCACACCCGATTTTTGGCGATGGCACCATTGCAGAAGTCGTAGGGACTGGAAAAGCCGCCAAAATCCGCATACGCTTCGACCGAGCTGGTTTGAAGACGATCGTTGCGCGTTATGCACAGCTCGAAATGATCTACTAAGCGAGGGGGCGCCATTGTTCGCAATCGATGCAGAGACATCGACGAGCATTTCGACGCAGAGGTTCTGCCTACGATTTCCCAACCGTAGCGATTTAGGACCACTCCACGACGCGATCACCGAAACACTCCCGGATCTCGTGAAATGGCTTCCATGGGCTCGGCCCAGCCACACGCGGCATGAAACGCGTCGGTATCTACGGAGTTCTCGGCTCGCGCGTCAAAACCGCCAGGCATTCGAGTTTGTGATTGAGGATCGGCAAAGCCGTGACGTGCTTGGCATGTGCAGTCTGCACCGCTTGGACTGGATGCGTGCTTGTGCCGGCGTGGGGTACTGGGTCCGCAGCTCACATTGGCGCCAAAGAGTTGCAACAGAAGCCGTTCAAGGTCTAATCGGCCATGCATTTCATGAGCTCGCGCTCAACCGCTTGGAATTGCACATCGCGTTGGACAATCAGGTAAGCCATCGTGTCGCGCATACACTGGGCTTCAAGCCTGAAGGCGTCGCGCGTGAAGCCGAATTCATCGGTGGCGTGTTTGTTGACCATCAGCAGTACAGCTTGGTGCGTAGCGACATCGTTAGAGTCAGGGATCGCAGTTGAGCTTGCGTTTCGCCATGGAGACAGACGTCGGCCGCGAGCGCCAGAACAACGAGGATACCGCGCGCGTGCTCCCCGAGCTCGGACTCTTCGTTGTTGCCGACGGGATGGGCGGACATGTCGCCGGTGAAATCGCGAGCCGCGTCGCGGCTGAAAACTTCATCAACGTCGTACGCGAGCGCGGAACCTCCCGCTTGATTCGTGACGAAGCGACCATCCTCGGCGAAGCCATCATCGCGGCCAATCGCGCGGTCATTCGGGAAGCCGAAGCACAACAGCTCCTCGGTATGGGGACCACGCTTACTGCGGTAAGAATACGCAGCCGTACGACCACGGTCGCACATGTTGGCGATACGCGGGCGGGGTTTCTCATCGAGGGTAAACTCCGACCGCTGACCAAGGATCAGACCGTCGTCGCGTTAATGATCGAGAGCGGAACCCTCTCCGCCGAAGATGCGCATGATCACCCCGAGAAGCACATGCTCACACAGGCGATCGGTACGCAGAACGAAGTCGAACCTGAAATCGTACAGGAACGTATTCCGCGCGGTGCACGCATCATCATGTCATCCGACGGGCTGCACGACGCCGTACCGGAAAGCGAGCTGATCGAACTCGCGTCAAACCTGGACATCGATACGGCAGCACGCGATCTGATTCGGCTCGCGAATGAGCACGGCGGGCCGGACAATATCACCGTGATATTGATCGATCCCTAGGTCAGTTCCCGCGGCTTGGCGAAATATTCATGCATAAGCTCTAAACTTCGCGCGCAGTACAGACCATCTTCGACGCGTTCGTCGTAGGAATATTTCATCGTACAGCGTCGGCGCCCCTCGGTTTCTTGCACGCGACCCATCACACAGAAAATCGGCGTGTTGCCATGCTCAAAGAGATGATGGTATCCCGCATCAAGACCCACGGAACCTAGGTTCACGAGGAATACGGATGCGTACATGGGATCGGAATCGATCATTGCACGTGGCAGTAGACCCCAGCGATCCACCAAATGCGCAAAACCAATCGCCAAACGTGTTAACGCCGGAGGCAGGCGCAGCAGCAGTGAAACCTCCTTATCGGACGTGGATTCCCGATCGCTACGTCGATCTTCGAGCTGGTCGTAGATCCGATCCACGGTTTCGAAGAGCGATGCACCCGGTTCCAGGCGCAGTTTCACGGTCGTTACGGGCGCGGCCTCGTCCATACTTTTCTTTGCAGAAAAACTGATCCAGATCCCATCTCGCTGCCAAATTCTTCCGCCGATGGTAAATCGATTCAATCGTGGGCGGCGATCCAAAGTTTTTACGAATGCACGGATGACCAGGTGAAAGAGCGTCACGGGGCGTGTGGCAGGCCGATCACGGTTCACGGTTTCGAGAAATTCGAACGCGGCCTCCACGTCAACATCCTGCGAAAAATAGACCACCGAATCGTTACGTCGGGGCGAGAGCAGCGACAAGAACCGCCGCATATTGGAGACACCTTCCGCGAGCGTCGCATCGGGTCTTTTGCCCAGCATCTCAGCAGGATAGCATGCATGCGATGTCGCATGACCCTCGTCCTACACCCGCACTCGCGTCCGCGACCTTGATGCTGCTACGCCAAGGCGCGCGGTCTCCAGAAATCCTGCTCATGCAGCGCCATGCCCGAAGTCACGACTTTCCGGCGCTCTATGTCTTTCCGGGGGGCCTCGTAGAGCATGACGACGCGGTACTTGAGAATCGCCTTCACGGCGTCGAGACCGCATCGATCACGAGCACAGCGCCGCATATCGGAACGCAGCGGCTGCAGCGTTTTCTCGTCGCGGCGATTCGTGAAACCTTCGAAGAAGCCGGCATCCTGCTGGCGCGTCGACGCGGCGAACCGGGACCCTTGCCGCCCGAGATCCTTAATAACTTGCTCACTCAACGTCTGGACCTGCAACGGGGCCATGTCGCATTTCGCGACTTGGTCGAACGCCACGATCTTGAGCTTGTCGCGGAAGCAATCCACATACACGCGCATTGGATTACGCCGGAGTTCATACCGCGGCGTTTCGATACATTGTTCTTCTGCGCCCGTATGCCTGAAGGTCAAAAGGCGCAGGCGGATGGCGAAGAGATGACCGATCAGATTTGGATGCGTCCGGAGGACGCCCTGCGCGAAAGAGAATCGGGGACGCGTCGCATCATGTTTCCGACAGCTTGCAATCTCGACACGATCGCCGGTTTTGCTGATGTGGATCTCGCACTCGAGTCATCTCGTGCGCGGAGCGTCATACCGGTGCTTCCCAGACTCGAAACTCTAAACGGCGTCAAAAAATTGATGATCTCAAAAGAATCCGGGTACCGGTCGCTAGAAGACCGAAGCTTTCCCGCTACAGGCTCCACTTCTGGATCAAAAACACGGTAGACTACGCCGCGATGCGAGAGGTCATCCTGCTAGGGGGCTACGGAAGCGCCGGACGCGCGTGCTTTCGTGAATTCCTCGAAAGAACAGAATGCAAAATCATTCTGGCGGGACGCAACGTCCAGACGGCGGACCAGCTCGCGCTCGCATACCCGGACCGCGCTCGCGGAACCTATGGAAATGCCCAGGACCCTCGGACGTTACAGAATTTGATTCCAGGCGCGGGTGTGGTGATCGCATGCAACGGTGGATCGCCCGCGGCCGCGGTCGAAACCGCGATTCAAACACGCGTACCCCTCATTAGCATTTCGCCGGTACCACTCGATGACCACAGCACGCGAATCGTCGCCGAAAAAGCCTGGGACGCACAAATCCCGGTCATTTTGCACGCCGGCGCCGTACCCGGCATCCCGGGAATCTTGGCCGAGTACCTGATGCGGGAATTCTCTGAGCTGCATTCGATTCATATCGCGGCAATCGGTGCCTGGGCGGGTAGCGAGACCTCAGCCGAAGAGTTCAATCTGCTGCGCAACAACCCCCCGCTCCAAATCAAAGAGCACAATACTCAGCGGAGGCTTCGTTGGCGCCCGCTACGGGCGCGGTTTCCTGAGCCGATCGGTACGCGCTGGGTACGCGCGGCTCAGAGTTATGACCTGCGCGACTTCCTTGACGGCCACTGTGTCCAGTCGGTGATCTATTCAGAGCCCGATCGCGGTGTCGTTGCGCGCGGCGTACAACAGATTCTTGGTCGCGACCTCGAAGATGAATTCGTGATGATCGCGGAAGGGTACCTGAACGACTCGACGCGCAAGCCCGCACTGCGAATCGAGTTGCGCGCACCCGATGTTCTCTACTTGGCCGCGGCCGCGATCGGAACGTTGGTGACCGCACTCACGACCGGTACCATCGTGGCTGGACTGCAATACCCGCGGGATGCCATCAACCCTTCGATCTTTCTCTCCGGACTTGAGAAACGCGGCATTCAGATCACGATACAGCGCACCGACTAGCCAAGTAGGCCCAGTGACTGCGGTGTGAAGCTCGGGAAGAGGTCGACTGGCGGCGGCTGCCCCAGATGCGCGCGCGCGACCTCCGAAAGTACCGAACGAAAGTCGGTCAGCACGGGAAGATCACGCCGTTGATACAGTGCATCCGACTCCAGTCCGTTCCATGCGCCATAAACTCCGCCGCGGACCGCGTTCCCCATCACCATCATCACACTGCCATGTCCATGATCGGTACCACCCGACCCATTGACGTGGACCGTGCGTCCGAATTCCGTCATTACCACTGTCACGAGTTCGCGGCGTTCCCTGAACGCATCCGATAGTGCCTGCATGCCTTCGGCAAGATCACCAATCGATCGTGCCATCCTGCCATCGATGCCTCCCTGGCCGACATGCGTATCCCACCCCGCCACGTCGAGAAATACCGCGCGCAGAGCGATACCCGCCCGTTCAAGCTTGATCAAACTATCCACACGGCCGCGTATTGAACGCGGCCGTAACCCCTTCGGAGTTTCAAGCGAATCGCCGAGCATGGCTTTCTTTATTTTGAACTCGCGCGACGCGTTCAGCGCAATTTCCCCTGCGACCCGAGCCGGATCATCGTCGGTAAAGCCATAGATTGTTCTAAGGACCTGCTGCGCATGCTTGCTCGCCGCAAGCCGTCCAAAGCGCGCCACGTTATCGATAGAGAAGGCAGGCGAACCCCGATAAGCGAGTGGCGGATGGTGACTCAACGAGAGACGCGTGAAATACGCGTCCGAATCTGCCGACTCCAAAAGACGCGTGAGCCAGCCTTTGCGGTCATGGGACAAATCAAGACCCCCGAGATCCATATGGTCCTGTGCCAGAAAATGCGATCGTGTGGCATGGGGCGACCCCGCGGCGTGCACGACCGCGACCCGACCCTCGTTCAAGCTCGGCAGCAGCGGTTGGAACGCCGGGTGAAATCCGAAACCATCCGTGAACGACAATATTTCGGGCAACGCCAAAGTACCGCGCAACGCCGAATAGTGTGGATCGCGCAGCGGCGCCACGAGATGCAATCCATCCGCGCCGCCGCGCAAGAAAATCACCACCAAAAGTGGCGACCCGTAGCGCCGCTCTCGACTTTCGAGTTGCGAGTCAATCCACACCGGAGTGCATGAAGTCGCAAGTAACCCGGCGCTCCCGCCAATCAAAAAATCGCGTCGGGTTAGTGCCATTGAAACTCCGGTGATGAGATCGCGACTGCGGCGCGTTCGAATCCACGAAGACCGATCGCCGAGGGTGTCAGCGCAATGTCGCCGAGCACTTCAGTGCCGATCGACGTACCTTTGATATGCCCCCTCGCTAGTTCAAACGCGAACGCCATCCGCGCCGCCATGCCAGCGGGACTCAGCCAGTCTGCTTGGGTTTCACCATGACCATCTGGCGTGCGTGAGTGATACGGCAGCCCTCCCAAGCGACCGAGTTCCCACAGCGTACGATCGCCCCCATCAGTTGCCCCGGCCGTTGCACGAATCGCGCTGATGGCGAATCGAAACGGTGTCTTGAATTTTCGCGCCGCGGGATCCGACATCTCGGGCGCCAGAAGTATCTCGCGCAGCACCGACGGAATATCACCGTCGGTCGCAAGAAAAACCCGACTTGCCGCTTCGACCAAGCGGGCGGGCGGGTCATCTGCAACGAACCGCTGCGCCAATTTGAAACTCACGAACCGCGCAGTCGATTCATGCCTCGCCAGGCGGCGCAGCAGGTCCATGCCCTGCTCGAGCCCTGAAGCTTCAACACGTTGGCCCAAAATCTCGGTTGCCGCGGGGTCATGCCAGCGCTTACGAAATTCGAAATCGGGATCATCACGACCGCGAATCGTCCAGCCACTGAAAATCCGTGCTGCCGCGCCGACGTCGCCCTCGGTATAACCACCGTCGATACCGAGCGTGTGCAGCTCCAACAATTCGCGTGCGTAGTTTTCGTTGATTCCGGTCCAGTCTTGTTGCCTTCCGTCGCGACCGAACCTAGCCAGCTTGGAGCGAAAATTATCCAGATAGACCAACATGGCTGGGCTTTTCGCGACGGTGATCAGTAGATCTTCGAAACGACCCAACGCGTGCGGCCGAATGACCCGCTCTTCATAATCCGCGCAGAGCTCGGCAACCAAGTTCGTGGGTCCGTACACACTGAAATGATTGGACCAAAAGCCCACCATGACTTCGAAGAGTTGGTGTTGACTGTGAACCGCGCGCACGATTCTCGCACCCACGATGTCCTTGAGAATACGATCCGCCTTTTTGTATCGGTTCTTCTTCGCATCTTCATCGAACGACATCATGCCCGCAGAAACGCCGATGTAGGCGCGCGCTTCACGCGGTGTGAATCGAAGCCTCGAGAAGGGCTGCAGCAGAGGTTCTACATCGGATCCGTGCGAACTTAGTTGGGACTCCAACCAAGCCCGAGCGGCATCATCCGCATCGAGGCGGACTCCTTTGGGATCCACACCAAAACTCGCACGTGCCAGTAACCGCCGACGGCCCAAAGATGTCATGATCGTTCCCATGGCTGCATCACAAACCATTGTCGTTTCAGCGGCGGCGGACGGCAAGCGGCTCGATCGTCTACTGGCGGATGAGCTGGAGCTCTCACGTAGCTATGTGCGCCGACTGCTCAGCTGGAACCGCGTTGGAATCAACGGCAAAACAGTGGCCAAGGGCACGAACTTGCGTGAGGGCGATCGGATCGAAATTGCAGAATTTCGCCATCCGCGCGAGGGACCACGGACCAATAAATCGTTGCCGATCGATATTCTGAATGAAACAGAGGAATGGATCGCGGTGGATAAGCCAGCCGGCATACCCACGCATCCACTGAATTTCGAAGAAACCGACACCGTACTCAACAGCGTTCTACATCGTTTTCCCGAAATCCACGGGGTCGGGGACGGCGGGATCGAGTCCGGGGTACTGCATCGTCTCGATATTGGAACGTCAGGAGTGCTGCTCTTTGCGAAGACTCGTGATGCTTGGGAGCGGGGACGCGCGGCATTTTCCGAGCACCGTGTTGAGAAGACCTATTTCGCTCGGGTGCACGGTCGACTCGAGTCCCAGGGACGCATTCGGTTTGCGTTCGAACCACGAGGCGATCATATGCGCCGCGTCGAAAAAGGCGGTCGCGAAGCCATTACGGACCTTGAGGTCATCGAGATGATCGGCGACTCCACGCTGGTTCGCGCCCGACCCATAACCGGCTTGATGCATCAGATTCGCGCCACCTTGGCCGAGCTCGGCCATCCCGTCATCGGCGATCGGATCTACGGGTCGGAGCAGGACCTCGATCGACATTGGCTACATGCGGCGACCATCCAGCTACTGGGCTTTGAAGCCAGTAGTCCAGTACCGACATACTTCAGTCAGCCTCTCGCTTGAGTCGCGACCGCAATGCCTGATAGCCGCGATGGGCACGGACCTTCAGCGCGCCCGGTTTGACCCCAACACGCTCCGCGGCTTCCGCCACGCTGAGTTGCTCCACGTGCAGGAGTTCTACCGCTTCGCGTTGATTCGGAGGAAGCGCCGCGAGCGCGCGCTCCAGCTCTGGCGAGAGTCCTTGGTCAAACTCGTCGGGTAGCGGCATACCCGACGGAGGGTCGTAGTCCGCCAGCGGTGTTTCTCGTTGGCTCCGGCGAGCCCGTTCGCGCACAGAATCAATCACTGCGTTACGCGCAATCGCGCGCAGCCAAGCGACAAAAGGTCGTTCGGGACGATAGGTATGACGCGCGCGGTGAATCGACATCAATACGTTCTGCACCACGTCATCCACAGTCGCTGCGTCACGAAGTCGTGAGCTCACATACGCGCGGGTGAATGGCAGAATCTCGTGCAAGAGCTTCGCATACGCTTCTGCATCGCCATTTTGAGCCCGAGCCATCGCGGCACCCCAATGATCGGACCGCTTCGGCCTATTTCCCGCACTTTGGTCGCTCAAACGGGTTCCTTCCAGCATCAGATGCCATGCGTCAGGGAAATGTAACCCCCGAAGGCCCCCAATCGTAATCGAGGTTAAACCATCCTCCGTGGGGTCGGGGGCTCTACTCCCTGCAATCCCCGCAACCCATGCGTAAGTGGGGTTCTCGGTCCTACGGGCGGATGATCACTTTGCCGTAGGTCCCCCGAGACGCCAACGCGAGCAGCGCATCGGCAACCTGCTCCAGCGGAAAGGCCTGGTAGATCACGGGCACGATCTGACCCTTGGCATAGAGCGAACGCAACGCGTCAAAAACCTCGGGCACGCGCTCTGGCTCACGGCTCGCATAGGCGCCCCAATGCAAACCCATGACCGCGATATTCTTCAGCAGGATCCGGTTCGCTTTGATCTCGGGAATACGCCCCCCTGCGAAACCGATGACCAGGAGGCGACCGTTCCAGGCGATGCATTTCATTGACGCATCGAAAATATCACCGCCCACTGGGTCATAGATCACATCCGCACCGCGACCTTGAGTCAGCCGCTTAACCGTTTCAACCCAATCTTCTCTTCGATAATCGATCAGATGGTCCGCGCCAGCGCGGCGCGCTACCTCAAGCTTCTCATCGCCGCCGGCGGTGGCGATGACGCACGCACCGAGCGCCTTGCCGATCTGAACGGCGGCAATGCCGACACCGCCGGCCGCAGCATGAACGACAAGCGATTCGCCGGCCTGAAGCTTTGCGCGTAACACCAATGCGGCATACGACGTGGGATAGACGATCGGCAGTGAAGCCGCTTCATTGAAGGACATGCCGTCGGGCACGTCGTAGACAAAACTCTCAGGAACAACCGTGACTTCCGCGAATCCACCGAGTGGAACCGAGGCAAAGACATGGTCGCCAACCGAGAAGCGAGACCCGCGATCCGCAACCGCCTCTACCGTACCCGCGAGCTCAGCGCCGGGAATGAAAGGGAAGGGCGGTTTGACCTGGTACTTTCCGGACACGATCAGCGTGTCGAAGAAATTGCATCCCGCCGCGCGGATACGAATTTTGACCGTGCCAGCTGCCAGCTCCGGTTCGGGAACCTCCTGAACCTTCAGTTCAGCCGGTTCCATCCATCTGTCGACGACAATCGCCTTCATCGGAGCCAGAGCTTGGTGTTAGCCGGCCGCAGCTGCGGCCGGCCTAAACCCTATTTATACGTCAGCAGCGCGAACGGTCTTGCGCTTGTTGTCCAAAGCGCGTGCTTCCGCGCGGACGATGAGCTCTCGGACCGCTTCCTCGAGACCCTCATAGAAGTCAGAAGCCACATTGCACTTCTTCACTGCCGCCTTGGCACGAGACTTCGAGATGATCATCGCGTCAGCACTCGCCGCCTTCTTCTTCGCTGCTTTTTTCTTCTTCGCCGCCATACAAAACTCTCCTCTCAGGTTACCCCCAGGTTCCTTCGAACCTGAATTTCGAAACGATCTCAAATACCACTCGTCCGCATAAAGTCCAAGGGGAAAAGCCACCCTTTTTGTAGAATGCTTGAAATGAACTCACGATCGCAACTCTGGATATGCCTATTAATTCTCTTCCTGTCGACGGTCAGCACGCAAATTCATGCACGACCCAAGGGCGGTGACGGCGATTTCACCAAACGGGACTCGCCTCATTTCACCGTATACCAAGACGTGGACCTGGATCATTACTCGGGAAAGGACGGCATCCGCGCGTTCGAACGCTCGGTTCTCGACCACCTCGAGGACGCCTATAAGAACACCTACAAGATCCTGAGCCTCCGAGCGGGGGGCAAAATTCCCGTCGAAATCTACGATCCAGCCGTTTTCGATAAGCAGTTCAATCGCGGCTTCAACTACACGGCCGTGGGCTTCTATCACAATCGGCGCATCCGAGTCCGCGGGGATAAAAAAGTCGATATCCACATGATTCAAACCCTGCATCACGAATACGTTCACGCGGTAGTTGATGCGGTTGCGCCTGGCGTTTTTCCAGGTTGGTTGAATGAGGGACTCGCGGAATGGTTTGAACGCTACGCGGTCGGGCGAAAACGCATGCACGGCGGTGAAGCGAACTACTTACGCTTGGCGATTATGCAGAAACGATGGGTCCCATTGTCTTCTTTGACAACATTTTCAAACCTCAGCAACGATAACGCGGGGCTCGCTTACCTTGAGTCATACGCGATGATCGATTACCTCGTGCGCAAAAAGGGTGAGCGTGGACTCCGCGATTTCATCCGGGAAGTGATTCGCACCAAAAATGTGGACAAAAGTTTAAAACGAAAATACAAACTATCGATCGCCGAACTCGAGCAAGCGGTCATCGCTGAAAACAGCCCCTAGATGTGGAGCTCCTCCATCACCCATTTCGTACGGTCTTGACCAAAGCGGCGACTGTGTAGCGGCGCGAGATCGATCGACTCAAAGCGCCCCGCACCCACAAGTTCCGCCACACCGCGTCCAACAGCGTAACTTTGCATCACGCCACGCCCGGTGAAGCTATGCGCTTCGATCAAGTTCGAGAAGCCATCGGCAAATCCTACGATTCCGCTGCAATCGGGCGTTACGGAGTACAGGCCTGACCAACCGCGTACGTGACCGCAGCGTTCGAAACTGCTGCAACGGTGCGCGAGTCGCGGCCATATCTCATTTTCAAAGAATCGATCTCCGTCATACGTAAAATCGTATCCCGTCGGTTCCGACGGTGTGGAGTACCCTGCAAGAATGTACGGGCCCTCGGGATGGAAGTAGAGATCACTTGAATCCACGATCATACCGAGTTCACTGAAGTCGACATCGCTCTCTAGATCTTTCTTCCGCACATCCACCATCGCTATCTGGCGCCGAACCGGAACTGCAAAATCACAAACTCCGAGCTTCGAAGACAAGATCGGACTCCAGGCTCCGAGCGCGTTGATTAATACGCGCGGACGAAACGAGGGGTGATCGAGTGCTTCATTTGCAGGTACACGGTGCTGCGTGAGGATGCGTTCGATCGTGCGCTCTTCATCCGCCGGTTGACCCTTTACAACTTCTGCAATGTGCACCGTGGTCACGTGTCGATGTCCAGGTTCTGACTCGGAGGTCTCCACACCTTCCACGTAATGTCGATTTAGAAATCGAGCACCTCGGTCTATTGCACGGTCGCGATAGTAACGACGCACTTCATTTGGATTCAGCAATCCATCTCGACTTGAAAAAGTCGCGCCTACGATCTCATCCAGGGAACGGTCAAGAACAGGAAACCGCTGCTGCAAAATCGTCGGGTCGAGAAGTTCGATCTCCAACCCGTGGCGTGCTTGCGCATGATGATGCGTCTTCGCACGCTCAAATTTTTCTGCATCGTCATAGAGCCAAAGATATCCGTTTTGACGAAACGAAAATTCCTCGGCGTGCTCTTCAAAGAACTCGATCGTATTGGCACAACTCGCGATATTGACTTCATGCCACCAAGTGGCGCGCGCGCCGCCCGCATTCAATTCAGACGATGCGTACTTGCCCGAAAGATCCAGATCCACCACGCATACGTCAGTGATGCCGCGCTCCGTCAGAGCGCAGGCGATCGCGGAACCGATCACGCCGCCGCCGGCAATGAGAACGTCTACATTCTCTTCCACAACCCGATAGCCTAATCGCTACACTGCCGGGCTGAAAATCACGGCATCCCGGCCGCGGACAGGAGTCAACAGGCGTGACATCTCTCGCCCCTACGCGTCGCGTATTTATTCAAGCACATGAGCTACCTGGCCTGACCTGGGGTGCGCTCGCGGGACACGCCGTCTCGATGAGACGGATTCTCGGCGCTCGCCGCGGCGGTCGTATCGGCATCGGGCTCTTCACGCTCGGCCTCGTGGCGGCGGTTCCGGCACCGATCTACAGCGCCCATTTCCTTGCGCTCCACCTCGGGCTCGGCTTCGCGGGCACCGCCCTACAGAGTGGATCCGGATCGCCCAGGATCATGGACCGGCTACGTCTATCGCTCTGGACCGCGTGGCCACTGCTGCTGACCGCAGCCTTGGCCAAAGGGATCGGCCTCAACCCTTGGGGGTCGACGACGCTTGCGATACTGATCGCGCATGCACTGCTTACACGCGGCTTAGCAAGAGGAATGGACTAGAGGGTGGGAGCTACTGCGGCTTCTGAATCGAAGCAGGCGGCGCGGTATGTGTAGAAGGAACCAGCGGTCGGTACTCGCCCGGATCCGAATAGGCGTATCCATTGCGATTCAAATCGACCACACCTTTGCTGGCTTCGGCAAAATTCTGAGACGAGATCCGTGTAGCGAAAGGCGGGGACGGCCGCGATGCGGGCTCCCGATACTCGCAGACCCCATGTTCATCGCTCGCCGTGTCAGCGGATGCCTTGTGTACGACACCCCCCGCGCTCAACAACACAGACAGTCCCACGAGAAGATAAACGAGTACACGCATGGCAGTTCCTTCCTCTCTTGTCATCGGCCGGCGCTCCCCCAGCTTGAGCTGCTTATGACTTGCGCGTAAGCTGCGGCCTACATGCACCCAAATCTGCTCGATCCCGAACGCTCCGTTCTGCTCGTCATCGATCTGCAGGAAAGTTACCGGCCGGCTTTACACGACTGGGATCACATCATCGACCGGGCACGAGTATTAATCCGTTCTGCTGATGTAATGGAAGTTCCCATCCTTTTTACAGAGCAATATCCCAAAGGCTTGGGACCGACGACGGACACGATTCTCGAATGTCTGACCCTGGCCAAGCGTTTTGAGAAGCGTACGCTCTCGGCGCTAGGCGCCGACGGGCTGCTCGACTCCCTGCGGACCCTTGACCGTAGTCAGGTCGTCATCTGTGGCATCGAGACGCACGCCTGCATCGGCCAAACGGCGCTTGAACTACTGCACCAAGGTTTCCAAGTTCACCTACCCAAAGACGCGCTGAGTTCCCGACAGCCGCCGGAACACGAACTCGGCTATCAGAAACTGATCGCGTCGGGCGCGCTTGCGGCTTCGGTGGAAAGCGTTGCGCTGGAATGGGTACGCAGTTCTGAGGACCCACGCTTCAAACAGATTCACGCGCTGATTAAGTAACCGTGTCGATGCATCGGCTGAAGCGCCTAGAAGAGGACGTGTTGCGCTGCACGCGTTGCCCGCGCCTGGTGGACTACCTCCATCAATCTCGCGTGGACTTTCCTGACTATTGGTCCAAGCCGGTACCTGGCTTCGGCGATCCGAAAGCCTGGTTGGCCATCGTAGGCCTGGCGCCCGGTCTTCATGGTGCAAATAAGTCTGGACGACCGTTCTACATGGACTCCTCAGGCGAGTGGCTCTATGGCGAGCTTCAGCGGCGTGGACTTTGGGACGGCGAAAAGCTCGACGGCGTTTACATCTTGAACGCAGCGAAATGTGTGCCGCCCCAGAACAAACCCAGCAGCGGTGAACTTGATAACTGTCGGCCTTGGTTGATCGATGAACTCAGCGCGTTGAGCGAAACCAAAGTTGTGCTCTGTCTTGGCTCGATCGCATGGTCAGCGTTGCTGAAATCATGGGACCTCCGTCCACTGAATCAATTTCCGTTTAAACATGATGGCGTTCAACTCGTCGAAGGACGTCCCGCGCTGGTTTCGAGTTATCATCCGTCGCGACAGAACACCAATACAGGTATTCTAACCCGACGCATGTGGTCGGGAGTCTTCCGTCGCTGCCTGAGTTTGGCGAAAGCGCGCACTTAGATAGAAACCCCAGAGCACGATCGGAAGCAACGCCGCGCCCGCCGTTCGGTGCATGGCGGCGCCAAGATCCGTCAGCCAGTTCGCACCGATCAAATCCATCTCCGCAAGATCTGCAAACAGCATCCCCACCGCGATCAGCAACATGAAAACACTACCACCGACGAGCGAAACCAGGCGCTCGGTCCAGCCGAGTTTAGGCGTGGATACGACGAGCGCGAGAAACAAAACCATCGGCATGGTGTGCGGATGAAAGGGCGCCTCGTGCACGACCGGATCCAAACCCAACCAAAGGCTCGCGATGCCTCGAACCAGCGATTCGCCGTACTGGTAAATCGGCACGACGTTCCCAAGTCCAAGCACCGCAAAATACACGAGCGAAAAACGAATCAGAAAGCGCAGCAGCAGCCTACGGTCGAGATACTGCAAAACGCTCGATCCAGAAAAGCAGAGTCCCCAGACATACGATCGTAATGATCGCGGGCCAAATATACACATGGTTCGTTTCCAGCTGTCCCGAACCTGACGAGACCAGGTAACAAAGCGTGAGGACCCGTATAAAGTTAATGGTGAAGACGATCGCAATCGACATCAGAACGCCGACACACTTTGCGCGCCATGACGCTGGGAATACCAACACCGCCGAAGAAAGTAGGACCATCACATCCACACCGGTACAACCGTTAACGATCTCAACGGCACCGGAACGGAAACGCACGACTTGACCGTGAACCGATGCCGACAATCCTACAAGATCCAATACGAACGCGGTAATACGCGCAACGGCGAGCCTCATCGGTCCGAATAGATAGGCATCGGCCGTGTCGGTCGTCAGAAACATCGATAGGCCAATCACCAACGCGACGTAGAGTACAGCTCGTACGAGCAGACTATCTTTCCACGATGCGCGGCTCATCGATGCATACCACACCAGAAGCCAGAAACGCGCAAGAGGAAGGGCCACGAAGGCGCTACATCAAAGACTTAGCTATCGAAGTTGCCGATTTCGAGTCAAGTTATTGAAATACTGTATCATCATCAAACAACAGAAAAATCTTAATAGTGAGCTGATAAAGTCGATCATCCGAAATCACGGACCCAGCCTGCCATAATGTTCCTTCGAAACGGAGGAATGATGTCGTTGAGTTTTCGTGATTTAGCTGCTGCTCTGTTCCTGTTTTGTCTTGTTGTTCCGACTAACGCACGATCTGCCGACGCAGAACTGATAGGTGCCGTATCGCTCGAAGTTCGTGTTCGTCCCTTATCGCTCGCATTGGATGAGGCCGAGCAAGTCCTCTACGTGGGTACACGCCGCAGTACACGAGACCACGAACTCTATGCGATCGATGTATCCGATCCCACCGCTCCCTTCCTCATCTGGTCGCTCGAAGTGAACCGGCATATCCGCGGCCTCGCTGCCGATAGCGGGCGTATTTATCTCGGCACAAGTCACAATCGTGAGGAGCTGATGATCGTAGACGCGACGGCTCAGGAAGTCGTCGGCAGTCTTGATGTACTAGGCACTCGTGACGCGCGCGAAGTTGAAATCGAAAACGTTAACACCGTGAAGATCGGGCGTCGGCGCGGACCCGGACCAGAATTCTTTCGCATCGACGTAAGTGACCCCTACCAGCCCGAACTAATCTCCGAACACGAAGACCCGATTGGGGTGCGTCGTTCACGTGTTCCCGCGGTTCCAAGATATGCGAGTCGCGATCGCGTCCGTGGCCGAGCTGACTATTCGATCCCGTTTGGTACACGCCACTTTCTGGCGGTTACGAAACGCGGGCAATTCGAGGTCCAAATCGTTGACCAGGTCGCGCCGGTCACGTTCCCAGACGTCGGCGGCAATGGTGAGTTCCGCCTCGCTTGCCTCGGCGATTCCAATACGTTTGTCGGGAGCGAGAATCTAAGCTGGTGTAACGCTCTTACAGATATCGTTAACGACATCGACTTTCGGACCCTCAACCTGGGAGAGCCCGGAGCAACAGCCGGCATTAACAATGTTGAGGCGTGGCCCGATCGAACAGCCGCAACACAGATGCAAACCGCGCTTATCCGGAGCAAGAAAGTCGACGCGGTGCTGCTCGCCTTTGGAACCAACGATATGAATCAGGGCCATAGCCCTGAAGATACATTGGCCGCATTGCTCGAACAGGCTGCCGTGGCCGAAACAGCTGGCGTCGCATTTTACGTCGGAACCTCACCACGGCATTTCCCCGCCTGCAATACCGCAAAGGGTTGTGCGCCAACGGTCGAACTAAACGCGCTGATCCGCGCGACTTTCCCGGGTCGTTTCGTTGAGTTCTTCGATGGTTTTACAGCGGAAGATTTCAAAGACAACCTGCACCTCACCAACGAGGCGCAACAGGAACGCGCTGAACGCGTATTTGACCTGATACGAGTGCCTTAGCCATAGAAGCAGAAACGCACTCACATACTCGGAGTTGATCATGGTACGACGAATCGGATTCCTAAGCCTCGCATTGTTGATTTGTGCACCTCTCGCTCACGCGGGTAGCGCGGACGACCGCGAGGGCCTAGTTACAATCATTAGCCCGACCGGATTCAAACCGCCGCAGGAAATCGTGATCGATCCCGCAGCTACATCGGCAAGCGTACACCTCGAAGTCATGTTCGGCACGATGATCGGCGACATTCCAGCCGACCCGAATACGTTCCAGCCTCGCTTTTCAGGCATCAAAAAGAATGACCTGGCAGCGCTTTTTACCGACATCATCGATCCCAATACCGGCAACGTCATTGGCAAAGAAGCCGACGTGGTCGTTCCGTTTAAAAGCTCCAAGAAGAAGTACACATTCAAAGCGAAAGTTAAGTCTGTGCCGATTCCCGTGGGCAGCAATGGAAAACTTCGTGGGTTTCCTGATGTCGACAAAGCCAAAATTCAACTGCGCAAGAACACCGCGCCTCAGGTAAGCAATTTGCGCGTTTCAGGCGCGGTCGAGCTTCCCGACGGCACTTGGCGGGTTAATCCGGGTCAGCCCGTCACCCTCCAAGCGAACTTCTCTGACCCAGACGGCGATCTGGTGACCTCGTACGATGTTGACTTTGGCGATGGCGAACTACGCAACATGACCTCGGCAGGCGGCATCGGCACTTTGTCCGAGACCCATACATATGCGGGCGGTCCATCGCAGCTTGTGGTTTCCGTGAGCGCATCAGACGGTAACCTGACCGGAAGCAACCAATTGGTGGTGACGTTTAATCAACCTCCGGTAGCCGCGTTACGACTGCTGCCGTTCGAGGGTTCGTTTGGATATACGATGCACGTCGATGCGATCGACAGCACCGACCCCGACGGCGACCCCCTCAGCTACGAATTCGATTTTGGCGACGGAACACCCGTTCAACAAAGCAGCGCTGCGACGGCAGATCATGTCTACATCAAACCGCCCGGCAAGACGAAAGAGACCTACACCGTCACTACCACAGCCATCGATTCGGGTGGACTCTCGTCGAGCGTGCAACAGGACATCCTGATTCGCTCGGGATTAACCAACGAGCCCCTGCTGACGATTCTTTCGCCACTGAAGCGCGAAACCGTGCAGGTGGCCGATACCCTCCCCGTTCTCGTGGACGTGGGCCGTGCGAGCAGCGGCGCATTGATCGATCCCAACACTTTGGAAGCCACGGTTAACGGCGTCGATGTAGCACAGTTCTACAGCTTTGTGACCGATCCCGATCGCGGCGATCAGATCGTATCGCTCCAGGGCGACATTCCACTTTCCCATGTCGACGTGTTGGGCAACAACGCGGTTAAAGTCAAAATACACAGTGAGCCGTTCGTGAAGGTCGGCCAATCGAACCCCATCACCTTGGTTGATACCGACATTTCGAAGTACGTGCGCGTGAACACCAATGCGCAACCTATTGCGGCTTTCTCCTTCTTGCCCGGGTCACCCTTGGAGAACGAGGTCGTCACGTTCGACGCTTCGGCAAGCTCCGACCCAGAGGGTGCGGCACTCTCCTTCGATTGGAACTTCGGAGACGGCAACACACTACAGACCAACGATCCCATCGCGACACATACCTACACCACGGAAGGGATCTATCCGGTTTCACTCACCGTAAGCGACGGCATCTCGGACGTAAGCGCATCGCCACAAAACATCGCGGTCGTCGCCGAGGGCCCGCCGGGAGATCCCGTTCTAGAGGTTACGCCTCTGACAGGGATTGATTTCGGAACCATCAACACCGCAAATCCGTTCGACATATTCCACCAGCCCAGTCGTGAAGTCATCGTCGAGGTGCGTAACGCAGGCGATGGTACGCTTACATTCAGTTCCGCAGCCATCGACCCTGCGTTTCCCTCACCTTTTTCCTTTACGAACGGTTCGAATCTGCCGCCACTGCGAGAGGGTGAGAGCTACTTCATCGGAATCGATTTCCGTCCGCCGGCTGGCCCACTGAACTTCTCCGCAGCAACGCTAAATATCGAAAGCAACGCTGGGAATGTGTCCATCCCACTCTCGGGCGTTGGAATACCTGGCCAAATGGATTTCGAGGATATGCTGGTCATGTATCGACATGAATCTTCTAAACCATCCGCAGCCGTCATCGACTTTGGGCCGTCCTTCGAGCCTAAGTCTGTACAGTGGAACCAGCTCGGTAATCAGGCCAACGACGAGATGGTGTTTTCATTCCCGTGGCCCATCGCTCGGGTCATCGATATCGAACTAGCCGGTGCCGATCCCAACGCGTTCCAAATCATCCCCTTCGATGGGGTCTTTGCGCTCTTTGCGGAGCAAGCGTTCTCGAACCGAAACCTTCCCAAGGTCACGGTCACCTTTGACCCAGGAGTGGTCAGCGGAACGCGGCGTTTCACCGCAAAGATGGTGCTTAAGACGGGCTATTCGACGCCACTCCCCAACCCCGTTTTCGTGTTGGGAGAAGACATAGAAGTCGGCTTGATGGGGATTGCTTCGCAGCTAGCCATCGTCAACTTTGACGCTCCTTCGATGGAGTTCGAGCGCGTGGGTAGGAACACTACATCCGATCAACTGGGTTCGGCGAAGGATGGGCTCCGACCCGCAGGCCTAAAGGTGACGTACCTGGCCGGGCAGGAGACGGTTTCGGGCCAAATCACCATCACGCCTATCTATCCACCGGGAAACACGGCGTTCACGGCACCCATTCCCAATTGGCAGATGGATCCCAATACACTCGACCCCGACAACCCAACGCTCTTCCTACCCTTGGAAATGCGAGCTTCCGAATCGGGTCACTACTCCGCTGTGGTCACCATTAGTGCGAATGCAGCACATATCGCGCCGGCAAAAACCCTGGTCCACGGATACATCAAGGGCGATAACTCCATCGGGGTCTTCGGCACGACCGAAAGTCTGCACTTTGTCGACGAAGACAACTTCACCGGATTCAGCAACGATGAGAACTTTAGTGCGCGTTTCATCGGATTGGCTGCAAACGGTGACATTTCGAACAATGGAAAGGGTTTTGGTGACTTTGGGGTTCTGATCGATCCGTTTACGGTCGACAGCCTTGAAATCGAGACCGACCAGTGGTCGTTTGAACGTAGTGATGTTGTTTTGGTCGGCGAATCGGTCTACGCCATCGATTCAGATGTGCTCGAGCACACGACCTGCACGTCTGACTTAACAACCCACGCATGCAACCGTCTTGCGAGCGGCGGCATTGGTAGCGGCGTTATCGTGGAAAACGAAGATCTCCTCGCAAGCATCGAAGAAACCAGCGGAGATGTGGATCTTCGCTACGACGATACGGGTTCACTTGAACTCGATGCCACACCGGACGGCTTGCTCTTCTTTACGGAATCTGTGGATCCCAGCGCAGCCATCATTCAGACACGACTGCGCTGGTACGACACCAACACGTTCGCCAAGGGCGTGGTGGATGCAGACCTGCTCGGCACATTGGGTATCGCGCCGGGATCGGGGACCGATATCGAAGAGTTGCGCGTGATCCAGAACGGTGCGGACTACCGAGCGTTCGTGATTCTAGATAGCGGCCTAGCTTTTGAAGCCGATATCAATGGAACCAGCCGACTCGTTACCGCAACAGCCGCACTCAGCCCGTCCGGGATCCTGGATAGCTCGATCGTCCTCGACGCCACAGGAAACTGGTACAGCACGGAAACCGATGGCAGCAGCATCGATGTCTGTCGAGAAAGCCTCCACGATGGGGCCGCATCCCGCGCCTGCATCGGCTCGACCTCACTCCTGATATCGGATGCCCCACTCGATGTTCTGCTCGATAAACTGGGCAATGTTTTCGTCAGCACCAATCGCGGTGTGATGAAATTTGCGCCGGCGGGCGGAGGCACACTCGACTTCGAGGGATACGTACTCGTCGGTGGCAGCTACAGCAGCGACAAACTTCGAGGTGACTCGCCCGACGCCGGAGACAAGGTCGCAGATATCGACATCGACTTCGAGAGGTTGTGGTTTAGTAAGTAGTCTGAAACCCGACTAACAAATGTTCACCAGGCCGAAGTGGATGCGGGTCATGCGCGGCTCATCGATGCATCTCACACTAGAAGCCAAGGACGCGCAAGAGGAAGAGCCCGGTCGAGACTCCACCGGACGCGTGCAACACTCGCATACGATCGCGCACGCGCGCACGGTCTAGCTCTGTGGCAGGGTGGGGAGAGCGAAGAATTTCCGCGAATACATCCGCCGGAGCCGCCGCCAGAAACTGTAGGCGGTTGCCGCGAACAGAGACCAATGCGCGCAAATCGGCAGCGTTCATTTCCTTTTCAGCAAAGCCAAGCGCGTCACTACCGAGAATCGCTTGGAGGTTGCCCGACTCGATCGAGAAGCAGACGGCGGACTCCGCTTGCCCGGACTGCGTCGACTCAAAACAAATCACGTAGGCGCCATCCGGAATCAACATTCGAAGACGGGAACGAAGCATCCCAGGCAGCTTCAGCCAGTAGTCGAGAATCGGTAACCAGGTCGGATCTGCGCTGATGCGTGAATTGAAAAGATGCGAAACAAATCCCGTTCGAAGCGGTTCGGACGCGCCACCGAGCTCGATCGTAATGACTCGATCCGCAAGTTCGGTAACCACGAGCTCGCGTAAGTCAGTCGCGTGCAGAACGCGATGCTGACGTGGAAACCCAAGTACTGGACCCGAATGCGAATCGACCACCTGAACCACAAACCCGTTGCGCAATAGCGCGACGACCTGATGCTCTTGCTCGCTCGTCGGCCAGACCAGACCACGGAGCATGTTGGTTTCCGCGTCCGTGATATCGATCGCGACAGTCGTCAAAGTCGAACTCGTTCGCGAATCACTACGGACCGTCCTGGCACAGTGAGTCGATCGCCGGCACGAATGTGGCGACCCAGGCCCCGAACCTCGCGCAACGCTTCATTCGGCTCGAGAGCGATCTCAACCTCTTTCACTTCGACGCTCGCATTCGCGACAAACAAAAATGATCGCTCTTCATCGTAGTGAAGCTCGGTTTCGACAGCAGGGTCTGATGTCGGATAGCACGGATCAAGATCCGCACGCGCGAGAAGTTGCTTAACTTCGGTGACGCGTCGTGGCAGTTCTGCGGCATTGAATCGCCAGGGACAGAAAGATCCAACCCGCAATATTCGACCGCGTCCGTAGGCGACGGTCGCGTCCACCGCTTCCGGAATCGGAAGATCCAACGGTGCTCCAGACCAGTCATGGGTTGGGAATACAGGGCCGATGAGTATCGTTCCGCCGTGGCTGACATGACTCAACACCCGACTCATGAGTTCTCTACTCATTCGACCCAACGTCAGTAGGAACAATACCGAATGCGGTACGGAGTCCATGCTCAAGCATGAACTATCGTCGAGCGAGAACGAAAACCCTGCTGCGCGAAATAGATCGATCCAAGCGCGATGCTGAATATCGTACTCAGCTTCATCCGTAGCATCCGTCAACCGAGGAGCAATTCTGAGTGCTTCTAGCATGCGTACGCTGCCAAAGTCCTGCGGCAGTAGACCCGTGCACGATCTTGACTCCCGTAAATGCGCGTACTCACGATTCTCGAGCACGGCGAAATCGGATCGGCGCGTTAACGTGTCATAGTGAATCGCATCGAGCGCTTTCATGAGTGTTAGCCACGCGGCATCGGCACTCGAGTCCGATCTTTCAGGCTCGATCGGCGCACGCTCTAGGTCGATACCGCGACACCCTCCCATCGCAAGAAGCGCCGCGCTTTCCGCGTTGCAGTCGCTCGAGACTTGGGTCGCCACTGCAAACGACTCCGCACGAAGCCCGATGAGGCGCATCGAATCGAAATCGTTGCCAATGGAATCCGGCACATGAAACATACGCAGACCATCGAGTTCGTATCCCTGTACGCCAGAACCCAATGGCCAATCTCGGACGACTGAAATACTTTGAGCCGGTGGTAAAGACTCACGAAACTGTTCGATCGACAAACGCTGCGCGGTCTGACCCGCTTCGATCCATGCGGCTTCACGCTCCGTGTCGGCGAGTTCGCCCGAGTCAACTGGGTATTTCAAATCAAGAAATTCCGCAAAAAATTCCAAACCCGATTTCGAATGGTCCAATGAACCCGCACCCCAAGGCGAGGGAACTTCGAATCCCGAATCCACGATCCACCCCAAGACCGGTCCTTGGGGAAACTGAACCCGATCGATGAAACGTCGCGCGGCCATCAGCCAGTCACGCGCTTCATCGTGGAATTTCTGCGAGACCAGCGAGGGGCGGGGCCAAACGCGTCCGGTTGCATCCATCGCAGATACGTCGGCAAGATGCAGCACGCGCTTGGGTAACGCGGACACAGTGAGTTTAGGTCGGATCAACAACCACAGTCCGCGCGCACGGGCGAGCTCGATCAGGGTCGCGATATCACATCGGGGTCTGGACTCTCCCCAGTCATAGATGCCGCGCGCGACCTCATGCTCCGCCCAGGCAAGATCCACACGCAAAACGGGGATCCTCAGCTCGACCAGCGCATCCAAGACACGCGGCCAAAGCGCGGGATCCTGTTCCCAATAACGGCAGCCCGCGGAACGAAACGGGACTCGGATGCCGTCGACGGTGATGCCGTCGATGCCAAACTGCGGCGATCGCATGCCTGTGTAGATACAGGACTCAGGTTTCCCCCGAAAGCGGAATCTCATGTAGGCTACGCGCGTGTACATGGATCAGCCCCCAGAACTCCTGACGCGCGTACCCGGTCCGCGCTCGCTCGCGTACTCGAAACGGCTCGCGGCCGTCGAATGCCCAGGCGTCACCTCACCCTCGAATCCCACGGTCATCTGGGATCGCGCACGCGGCTCGAACGTGATCGACGTCGACGGCAATCGCTACGTTGATCTTCTGGCTGGCTTCGGCGTCGCCGCGCTTGGCTACGGGCGTCCCGAGATCACCGAGGTGTTGGCCCAACAAGCCGACGCGCTTTCCAATAGCCTGGGCGACGTCTATCCGGCACGGATCAAAACCGAGATGTTGGAAACGCTCTGCGCCATGCTGCCCGATGGATTGGATTCAGCAATCCTCTCGATGAGCGGCTCGGACGCGGTCGAGTCTGCGTTGAAAACCGCGCTGCGCGTGACGGGGCGGCCCGGCGTGATTGCATTCGAAGGCGCGTATCACGGACTCGGCTTCGGTGCGCTCGATGCCACCCACCGATCCTTCTTTCGCGAGCCGTTCGAAAGTCGGCTTCCACATCAAACTCGATTCGTTCCCTATGGCGATATCGATGCGGTCAAATCCACGCTGCAGGATCGAGACATCGGCGCGATTTTGGTGGAACCGATCCAGGGACGCGGCGGTATGCGTCCCGCCCCATTCGGCTTTTTGTCGGCGCTGCGCGAACTCGCAGACGCGTCCCGTGTAATGTTGATCGTCGACGAAGTCTACACGGGTCTCGGACGAACCGGCCGCATGCTCGCCTGTGAGCACGACGACGTGACGCCGGATCTCGCCCTGATCGGCAAAGCGCTGGGCGCGGGTCTACCGATCTCGGCCTGCGTGGGGCGGGCGGAGATCATGGCCGGCTGGGGCGAGTCACAAGGCGAAGCACTCCACACCCATACCCACATGGGTTATCCGCTGGGTTGCGCGGTCGCGAAGCGAGTGCTCGAACTGATCGCGACCGAAAAATTGATCCAACGCGCCGATTCACTCGGCCGCCTGGCGATCGATCATCTGACGACCGGTTTGAAGGCGAACGCTTTCGTGCGTGAGGTTCGCGGTCGCGGATTGTTCATCGGAATAGAACTCGATCGGCGCTCGCATGCCGAGACCATCATGCGCGACGCACTTCAAGCCGGTTGGATTTTGATCTGCGAAGGAGAGGAAGCTCGAGTTCTGTCGCTGGCACCGCCACTCACCATTGGCGAAGCCGTTTTCGCGAATGCGCTCGACTATCTCATCCAGCACATCAACGCATTGAGCTGAACGGCACCGAGAGTGCGATGAGTGCTTGCGCGGGATAGTAGGTCGACAGAATGATCAACTGCGCCCAATGATATTTTCCGCGAAACTGGCGGACCGCCAACGCGGAATCGGAAACTAAGAAAAGCAGCGCCCCCACGAGAGCCAAAAGCGCCGCCGTGGTCTGATGAAACGCCCAGAGGCCACGCGCTTGCCAGACCATGGTGAGGATTGCGGCCACGTAACAGAACGCGGGAATACGAAGCTTGCCCATATGCGGCACTAGAATTCGCAGCAAAACCAGCGTCGGCAGGGCCAATGCAATCAGCCAAAGAGGATCCAAGCTAAACGGCGCCGCCCACGTAAAGGCTGCGATGTAGCAAAGGTGGCCAATGAGAAACGACGCCAGGCCATACAAGAACTTGTCGCTGGGCAGCATCAAAAACACGTCGCCACCGAGTGAAAAAATCAGACCGGCTGCGATCCAGTATCGATAGGTCTCCGGTACATGGTCGCCGGCAAAGAGCGCGATGAGCAGGATCGAACTCGTGGTTAAGGGTTTGAATAGATACGCCCAGTGCTTCGGACCACGATATTCCACATAGATGTGCATGATCCCAGAGACGCATGCGATCGACAGCATCGCGATCGTGAAACTACTCATGGGATCTCTGAAACCGATCTGCAGCCAGCATGAACTTTGATAGATAGCGCTCACGGTCGTTGTACCCCACGGTGCCTCGCATACTGAAGTAGTGGGATTCATCCTGCGCGATCACTTGGTAGATCGTAAGTTTGACCTGTGTTTCACGGTCGCGGCCCAGCGCGAGAATCTCATAGCCGTCCATGCCGCCGAACTTCCGTGGCCCTTCCGAAAGAATCGTTACATCTTCGACCTTCTGCATGCGTGCAATTCTCGCGTGCGCAAACGCCTTCGGGTCATCGAGCTGAATACGATCTTCGGACGCGCCGACAATCAGCAGCGGTTCCTCGGGCGGGACCGCATGACGGTACGCCTGCCGGGCGATTACCACCAAAAGCGGTTGACGTTTAATCACCTGAAGACCGTCGATCTCAGCCAACCGAAACGGTAGACCCGCGTACGGATCGACCTTACCTTTACGATTCCAAACCAGCGATCGAATCGCGGCCTCAAGCTTCGGGCCCTCGCGCAGGTCAAACTCAATCGGTACCGATGCGACAACCATGACCGAACTCCGATCGTCACCGAAAACAGCGAGACGTTCGCGCACCATCCGGTCCGCCACCTTCTGGGTCGCGTATACCAAGATCGCCTCGCGACCGGAGATCTCGAGCTTTTCTCGTCGATCGAACGTCATGCGACGGGCTTCGATCGCGTGTTTTTCCAACGTCTGTCGAACTTCATCGACGGGCTTAGGAATTTCATTCAAGATCAATGTACTCGCCTTGGCTTCATGGATTAGACCGGGAAATTTTGTCGCGACCTTGTAACCATGCGGTACCTCCACCGAGATGCGCGTCCCCGGAATCGATTCGAGCATCGACGCAGCGCCGAAGAAAAGCATGAGCGCAATGAATGCGGAAGTCACGACTCGTTCGTGGTTTGGGCGACCTCGGGCTCCAAATACACGATCCGTGCTTCCGCGACATCGCTGTGAATCCTCGCTTCGATCTCGTTTAGCGCGCGCACGACATCCCGAAAATTCAACGCATCATCGAGTTGTACCTTCGCCGCAACGAGTAACTCCTGTGGGCCGAGATGCTGGGTACGCATGTGCAAGAGTTCGCGAACCAATGGATGAGTTTCTATGCTCTGCCGAATCTTTTGAACGCTCGACTCGCTAGCGGCCTCACCAATCAGCAGGCTCTTCATCTCAATCGCCAGTACGACCGCAATCACACCCAATAGACCGCCGATCACCAGACTGCCGATCGCATCCCAAACCGGGGCATCAAGCGTCACACTCAGCGTCACGCAGATAAGCGCAATGATCAAACCCATGAGCGCGCCGAAATCTTCAAGCAGGATGACGGGTAGCTCGGGGCTTTTCGCGTGCCGAATGAATTCCCACCACGATTTATCGCCACGTGTTTTGCTGCCTTCGATCACGGCAGTGCGAAATGCCATTCCCTCAAGCAGCATCGCAACACCCAGAATACCGAATGCCCAAATCGGATCTTTGATTGGATGCGGATGACTGAGTTTTTGAACACCTTCGTGGATGGCGAAGAGCGAACCCAACGTAAACAACACCACCGCAACAACGAAAGCCCAGAAGTACCGCTCCCGTCCGTAACCGAATGGATGATCGTCGCTTGCCGGTCGCTCGGACCTCGCGGCGCCGAACAAAAGCAGTAATTGATTGCTCGTATCCGCAACCGAATGCACGGCCTCGGCGAGCAGGGACGAGGCCCCCGTGAACGCGTAGCCCACAAACTTAGCCACGGAGACGCCAAGGTTCGCAACCGCGGCCATGAGCACCGCTTTTCGACCGCCCTCCTGCACTCCCCCACTCCCTTTCAACCACGGTTTGCGACGTGTAAGCTGGCTAAAGCCTATCTCAATTCAGGGCCCAAGACCGATTAAACAACAAGCGGGCAAATGGAATCAATTCAACAATCACGCGGTGTGCGCAAGGAAATCGAGCGAGCGATTCTCCTTTTGATTCGCCGCGGCGTCGACGCGCCCACGGATGACGCCGAATTCGATCGGCTCGCGCGGATACTCTTCGCGTACCAATATACATCGAACGCACCGTATCGCAGGCTCTGCGACTCAAACGGCTATCTGCCGGACTTGGTGAAGCATTGGACCGAGATTCCTCCGGTCACCACCGCGGCATTCAAAGCCGCGCGGCTGGCGTGCTTTGAAGAGGCCGACACGCAGCAGGTGTTTCGAACCAGCGGCAGCACGACGGAACAACAAGGTGAGCTTCACCTCGATACGCTGGAGCTCTATGAGGCATCACTCGAGCAAACGTTCGGTGCGTATGTCTGTCCTGAAGGAAGCCGCATTCGCTTCATGGTACTCGCACCTACACTTGAGGATGTGGCGGATTCTTCACTCTCTTTCATGTTCGATCGCGCGGTTCAATACTTTGGTACGCAGCAGAGCCGCTTTTACGTGGGCGCAAGCGGCTGGAACCCAGAACACGCACTGTGTGACTTCAAGACCATCGACGAACCCGTCGCGGTTGTAGGCGCCGCATTTTCGTTCGTGCATCTGCTCGACGCCTTCGATACGGCTGCACTACGGGTTGCGCTTCCCAGCGGTTCTCGTGTCATGGAAACGGGTGGTTTCAAAGGCCGCTCACGCGAAATTCCGCGGGATGAATTGCATGGCTGGATCGAAAGTCGACTGGGTGTGCCTCGAAACCGAATCGTGAATCAATACGGGATGTGTGAGCTCGGAAGTCAATTCTACGAGCCTTCCCTGATCCGTGGCAGCGCAACTACGACCAAACGCGTTCCTCCTTGGGTGCGAACCCGCGTCGTCGACCCAGAGTTGCTATCCGAGTTGCCCACGGGCGATACGGGGTTGTTGGTCCACTACGATCTCGCGAACAGCGGATCCGTCATGGCGATTCAAACGTCCGACCTCGGGCGTGTCCACGAGGACGGATTTGAAATTCTTGGCCGGGCGGCTGGAGCCGAAGCAAAGGGCTGCTCGATCGTCGCCGATCAGTTGATGGATCGATGATGCAGGCACTAGAAAGTATCGACCGAGCGCTCGCGCTGTGGCGCGGTGAAGACGCTGCCTGGCGCATACGACTCGCCAATGCGCACGCATTGTACTCGGCCGAGGTGATTGATCTCGGCATCCGCGCGAGCACAGCGCTATGGACCCGCGATGCGCTTGCGGGGCTTTGCACACGCGAGTTATCTCAACGCATGGTTGCACCACGTTCTACCGCGGTTTGGTTGGCAGGTTCCATACCGACCGCGACTTTCTCAGCGGTTCTACTGCCACTGCTCACGGGCGCATCGGTCTACGTCAAGATGGCATCCGGCGATCAAATCAGCGCGACCTTGCTGAAAGCATCCATCGATGCTGTAGACGCCGAGCTCGGCGCGCGGATCCAACTTGGCAACGACGTCGCAATGCTGGAGCAATGTGATGCCGTGGTGGCACACGGCAGCGACCCAACCATTCGAGCCATACGCGAACGCGTACCCCCTTCCGCGGTCTTTATCGGCCATGGGCATAAATTTTCGATCGCAGCCTTGGGTCGTCGTACCGATGTGGGAGACATATCGCGGGCCATCGCGACGGATATCGCGATGTACGATGGACGAGGATGCCTTTCACCCGCGTGTGTGATAACCGAAGGGGTCGATACTGCACGTGCGTTGATGAACGCGCTCGGTGTAGAACTGGAACGCCTCTGCGTTGAACTTCCGCGCGGTACTTGGAGCGCGGACGAACTCTCGTGGATTCATCAGTGGCGGGAGCGTTTGGATCTACTCGGGATCGATAACCTACGTTCGGCGGATTCCGTTGACTGGACGATTTCGATCGAAGAGCCGACACCAGCACTCCGACTTGGCATCCTGCGCCAGATTCCTATTCTGCCGTGTGAGAATGTTGAAACCGCAAGCGCGTGGCTCCAGCAGCAGCGCCCGCAGCTTTCGACGGCCGCACTTTCGGGCTGGGACGAAATGCAGAGTCATTTGCTCGAAGCAGGATGCGCAAGGATCTGCGATGCTGGACAGATGCAGTTTCCCCCGATTGATTGGCACCACGACGGCATGCCTCCACTCCGAAAGCTGCTCCGATTCGCGGACGACGAACGGCGGAAAACTCAATGAGCGATACCGCAATTCCAATTACGCACGTAGCCCTGAGAACGTCGGATATCGAGGCATCGATCGCGTTCTACCAGCGTTACGCGAAGCTTCACTTAGTGCATGACCGAACGGACGACGGCGTTCGTGTGGTGTGGTTATGTCATCACAGAGAGGCGCGCGATTTCGTGATCGTGATTCTCGAGTTACCTCATGAAATTCAAACCGAACCTGCACCGATGGATCATCTTGGATTCGCGCTCGAGTCTCGGGAGGAAGTGGATCGGATCGATCGGATGGCCCGCGAGGATGGCATTCACAAACTGGGGCCAGTGGATGGCGGCGCTATCGTGGGATATTTCGTGATGGTCCATGATCCGAGCGGCAATACCTGCGAGTTCTCCTTCGGCCAAGACATCTAACGTGCAATTAGAGGGGGAGGGTTGCAATTAATGGGGACGGTCCTTAGATGCAATTAATGGGGACGTTGGTTAAAAAGTTGCAGTTCTCAAGCTGAGCTTG
>JAJDAK010000039.1 GCA_029261895.1 Deltaproteobacteria bacterium | reverse complement strand
AAACGCTGGCGAAAGATCAACGCCGCAAAAAAGGCCGAGCTACTCTGCCAGGGAGTTCAGTTTAGCGATGGAGTCGAGAAGAAAACCGATCGAAAGGAAGCTGCCTGATCAAACCTCATCCACAACTTTTGACAATATCTCTTACCCAAGCAGACACATCACAGACCCGCAAAAAGGGTGGCACAGGATTGGGACTCAGCATCTATAAATCCATTGTTGAGAGCCACGGCGGAGACATCGACTTCGAAAGCCTGCTTGGCCGTGGTACGACCTTCTATTTCGACCTCCCCGCGTCAACTTGATTTTCCTCTAAAAGCCTACAGCACCCAGGCGCAATCTCTTTGCGATCACGGTGCCACCATGGGCGCCTACTCGCGAACAACCTTTCGCGCTAGGCGAGTACTTCCTCGAAACCTTTTTGGACGCAACTGGCCAGTAGCGCGTAGTCGGGAATAGCGGCTGGGTCGGCGTTCAAGGTGATTTCACAGCGATCTCCATAGCTAAACAGCGTGAAGTTCGCGGCGGTGCCGCCGGTTGGACCGAATGCAAATAGGTTGCGAACGGGAGCGCCTGCAACGTAGAGCGGAACTGAAACGCCGGGAACACAACTGGCGATGAAATCGATGCCCTTAAGCATGCGGCCGAACGCGACGGTAAGCGCGGGTGTCGGGAGCGCGTTCAAGGCGCCGAGTACGGTTTCGGTGTACGTCATGCCGCGCTCACTGGTTTCTTGACGAACGCGTTGATGAATTAGTTTCATGCGTTCGCGTGGATCGCGAATCCCGATAGGTAATGGCAGTCGGGCGATCTGTAGCTGGTTGCCAGCGGCCTGGGGTGCACGGCTGACGCGCGCATTGATGGGTAGCGTCATCCGAAGCTCATCCACCTCGGCGCCATGATGCTCGTGATACAGCCGCCATCCCGCCGAGATTGCAGCGAGATAGGCATCGTTCAATTTGCAGTTCGCTGCATGCGCTGCCGCCTTCAAATCAGCTGTCGGAACGCTGATGACCTGAAATCGATACCCCGAGGATCGCTTTCGCATAATCGGACTCAAGGGTGTAGTTACGGGTGTGAATACATGTGCCACAGATCGAAGATCGCGTACCAAATGATTGAACGCGTGGATTGGTCGACGTACAGCGCCAGTCAAACCCCTCGCAGCCCAGTGGATCTGGTCTACAGCCCTTGTAATATTGCTGGCAAGACTCCACACCGACGACCAGCTGGCTTCCTCTGGGCGCGGTGCGCTGTAGGGGTCGCACTCGGGTAACTCCATTTCAGGGACGCGGTCGTAAACACGCCGCATGAGCTCAAGACCCGCGACGCCATCGGTTACCGCATGGTGGAGCTTCTGGATGATCGCGGCGCCTCCGTCTGCGAGGCCTTCGACCACGGTAAATTCCCATAATGGGCGCGAGCGGTCGAAACCCTGCATCGCCATGACCGACGCCAGTTCGAGAATCGAATCCAAAGACCCATCGCCAGCCGCCCGAATCCAACGGATATGATAATCGAGATCGAAGTATGGGTCCTGCTCCCATACCGGAGTATTGAACTCGAGTATAGAACGTTCGACGTGCTGGCGAAGTCTGGGGATAGCGATCGAGGCGCGCCGAAGTTTTTCTCTGAGAAGTTCGCGATCCGGTGCATGCGTAAGCAACGTGATGGCCGATGTCGTGGAGCGGAGCACCGGGTCGTCTTCCATGCGCCAAAATAGTGCATCGGCTGGATTCATGCGACGTTCGAATCGAATCGATTCGGTCATGGGACCTCAGTATGCGACTCGCGCTTCAAGGTGTCCTGTCGCGGAACGGATAACAACCAGGCGAGACATGCAAGGCATGCAGTAAACACGATCTCCAGGGCGAATTTCACGACTGGAGCGAATGACGACTCGGCAGACAGGACATAGGACCTCATTGAGTGCGAGTGTGTCGCCACTGCCTTGCCAGCGTCGGTAAAACTTTCGGTACTTCTTCGGCACCTCGTTGAAGCCCGTCTCCGCCAAAACAAAACGCTGCCGAGGTGTATCTTCGCTCAGCTGTTTCAGTGGGTCGTTCACGATGCAAATCCCAAGCGTTCGACGGTTTCCAGATAGCGGCGTCCAAGCCCTGGGTGCTCGCTTCGCGAGATACCTAGCTGAGAAAGCGTGTCCTCGAAGGTCTCAAGTACAAGCGGGTCCAGCGAGCGGCGCAATACATTCAGGCGATCGCGAATATGTGGTGTGAGCGCTAACCGACGCCCCAGATCGTTTTCGCCGAATCCCATGTGTCGACGCTCGTCCTTCACGATCCCTTCGAGAATTTCACGTGTGATGGGATCAGCGACTTCTGCATGCGTTTGAAAAACCGAAAACTCCATTGCCTCAAGGATCACATTCTGGGCGAAGATCGATGCCTCCCAATCCCTGCCCTCGACCAGCTCGCGTAGACGGTGTCGGAACGTCAGAAGACTTCGATTCGCATGCTTCTCGATTTCAGTTTCAGGATCCGTCACGCCCAGATCCGTCAATCGACGCAACAAAACCTCCAGGTGACGCCCTTCGTCTGCAACTTGAGTGGCGAGAAAAATTTTGGCCTCTCGATTCGGTGCGATAGCGATCAATCCACTCGCACCTTCAAGTGCCACGGTTTCACCGATGCAGTAATTACACAGCGCTGTAATGAGACGGTCGCGCTCGAGATCCGACAGCGGAGTTTCGACTGTATCGGGCTGATGGCCGTAGGGACGGCCCGAAAGATATCCTTCCACCGACTCGAACCAAAACTCGAAGCTATGAACCTGACTCAGGAATTCCTGTGGCTCTAAACCGTGTATGTCCGACACATGGTTCTCAGGCATTTCAGCTCGAGCTTCAGGGAGCAACCGGCGTCTGATAATCCAGGCCGATTCTCGTCAGGCGGATTTTGAATTCCTTTAGCACGCTATCGGCAAGCAAACTCTCCATTTCCTCCGGAGCCAGGGTGGAAAGGCTTCGGCCTTGCCATCGCGATTCCGACGCGCCGGCTTGCGTGCCGTTCGTTCCGCGGAGTATGCCTTGTGCTTCCATAATCGCAGGCGCGCTCTCTCGAAAGGAATCTGCAAACGTCGCCAGCATGTGAAACGACATTTCTTTTTGCATGCGCTCGATTTCGGCCTTCTTCTCTGGATGTTCCTTGATCAACGATCCGATGCGATTCTCGCCAAATCCCACATGCCGGCGCTCGTCAGCGATGGTGCCGCTCAGCGTATGCGCGAATTTGGGGTTCATCTCGACGTTCGTTGCATACAACATTTCGAATACCGTGAACGCCATGCCTTCGAGCACAATGTTCTGACCAACGACCCCAGCGACGAAGTCACCTTTGTCGATTTTTTCGAGTAGGACCTCGGCGAACGCAACCAAATGGGGGTTTGCATGCTCCTTAATCAAAGGTTCAAGCTCGGTCTTGCGTACGCCGAGGTCAAGCAGTCTTTGCGTAAAAACTTCTACGTGGCGTGCTTCGTCCAGCGTCTGCGTGGCCAGGAAGCGCTTACTACCTTCATCGGGTGCAGCGTTGATCAGGCCAGAGGACGCGGCCAGTGCGCAGCGCTCGCCTACGACGAGTTGCACCGTTGACTGAATCGCTTGGTCCCGAAGCTTCGGACTGTCCAATACGATGCTGGCTTCCGATTCGCCCGCAGCGTGTCCGTACTGCGTCTGCTCCAGGTAACCCTGCGGACACGACTCGAGCCAGTTTTGAATCGAATACGCGGTCAAGAAATCGGGCATCTCTCCTCCTAAACGTCGACTAACTGACGCCGCCGTCAGTTAGTGCAAGTCGCGTTCCAGCAGAGAAACATCCCTATTTAGGCTTTGAGTCCGCTAACTATGGCGAAATGCCTCAATGATGCGGGGCTTCATGAGGCGAAATGCATCGGCTGGACATACCTAGTCGCGCATCAGCGATGGGACGACAAAGCGTTCGACCTGCGAGCGTTCTTCGATGGCGCTGGTTGCGGGATCGCTCAATAGAGAGACGATGACGCGCACAACCCAACGTGTGCGAAGTCCGGTAGATTTACTCGAATCCGGCAGGCCGAGCCGCACTGAGCTTACGGCGGCCGTCAGGGTTTCGACGATTTCTGGCGCGCGCGACATGCGCGCACCAATACCATCTTCGCCAAAAACAAACCACGCAGCAGTTCCTGGGTTTTTACGCACCTCGCGAACAGATCTCAGGATGTATTCGGTCAGCCGTTTATGCGGATCCTGAACATCGGCGACGGATTGGCTCACGCGCGCAATGATGTCGCGCGCCGCGCGCTGCACGTAAGCAAGGTGCAGCTCATGCCGGGTCGGGAAATAGCGATACAGCGTGCCGCGTGAGCAACCGGCGGCATCAGCGATCTCCGCCATGCCTGCAGCCGAAATACCTTGTTCTATGAACACTTTCTCGGCGGCGTCCAATATACGGTCATTGGCGAGGTCAGGCTGTTCTTCTCGAGACCAGGATCTCGGCACTAGACTGCACCGTTGGCAAAGAACGGCAGGTACTCGTAGCGCCGCACGAACGGGCCCGCCGCATAGCGACCCGCTTTCGCATCTACACTGAACTGCGGGCAGCGCCCCAAGATCTCTTCGAGCGCGATGCTGGACTGAAGTCGCGCCGCAGCCGCGCCAATACAATGATGCGGGCCGTAGCTGAAACTCAGGTGACGCCGAATCCTACGTGTGACGTCGCATGCCGGTGCAGTGGGACCGAATTCGCGTTCGTCCAGATTCGCCGAACCATAAAGCAGCATCACCTTACGACCCATGGGAATGATCTTTCCCTCGAGCTCGACCTCGCGTGTCGTGGTACGAGCAAGTCCTTGCACGGGTGAAGTGAGTCGTAGAAACTCTTCGATCGCTGTCTGCATATTCGCGGGCTCCTCCAGGAGCAGTCCACGCTGATCGGGATGCTGGGTCATTAGTTCGAGTGCGCCACCGAGCAGACCCATGATGGTGTCGTTACCACCGGTCACCATGGTGAAGCCCACGCCGAGAATCTTCGCGAGCGAGACCTCTTCGCCATCACGCATTCGCTGGTGCAGCAGTGCTGAGATCATATCGTCGGTGGGATCGGCACGACGTTTTTCGATCAACTGGCTGAAGTAGCCCACCATCTCACCGACGGCTTCACCGGCGTGGAGCACATCGCCTTCTGCAGCAGCGCTGACAATCGCATCGGTCCAGCGGTTGAAACGTCCGCGATCTTCCAATGGCACACCCAGAAAATGAGCGACCACAAAGCTGGCAAGCGGGCGCAGCAATTCCTCAACGATATCGCCCTCACCCATTTCTCTCAGATAATTCACGCGCTCGACCACCAGCGCCCGAATCTCTGGTTCGATGTCTTTAACTTGGCGAGGCGTGAGCTTCTTTGTCGCAAGCTTGCGCAACGAGGTGTGCTCCGGCGGGTCCATCATCACGATGGGGGATTCAAGGCCGAGCTTGCCCATCTCGTCGTAGAGAAAGGTGAGTCCTGACGCTGAAGAAAACGTTGCCGCGTCCACCGCAGCATCGAAAATATGACCGAATCGCGAGAGCACCCAGTAATCCTCGCCTTCGCCGTTATCCGCAACGTGATGAACCGGATCATGATCGCGGAGCGCACGGTACATACCGAAAGGATCTCGCCAACTCTCACCACCGCGTGGCTCAAAGATCGCCTGCTTTGCTTCCGACACTGCCGCTCCTTCAGCGAAATATTTCGTATGGAACAAAAACATAATTTTGTTCCATAGTCAATCTAGAAATCTCCACGGTTTTCGTTCAAAGTCCCGACCATGAGCATTAGCAGCGAAATACTGGATCATATTGTGGCCGGCACATCGGACAAGCCGCCTTTTGTCGACAAACTTGAAATACCGAAGATCGACGGTTGGGAGCCAGGCAGGGTATGGACCCACTGGCCCGTCAACCCGCAGATGTTTCAGGTGCACGGCGCGCTCTTTGGCGGCTACCTCGCCGCG
>JAJDAK010000038.1 GCA_029261895.1 Deltaproteobacteria bacterium | reverse complement strand
TGCAGTTTTTTGGCTAGCCAAAAAACTGCAACTTTTTAACCAACGTCCCCATTAATTGCACTAAGGACCGTCCCCATTAATTGCAGCCTCCCCTCTAATTGCAGGTTGCGTAACCAGTGCGCCTAGCAGCTCCCGCAGGCGATCAGGATCGATCGGCTTTTTGAAGAGCACGCTCTGCAGACCTTCTACGCGGCTGCGCTTAATCACATGGTCCTTGTCGTAGTAGAACGCGGTCATCAATGCAACTGGCAGTTCGGGCTTGATCCGGCGCACCGTTTGGTAGAGATCGTAGCCATCCATTTCGGGCATCACGACGTCTGAAAGCACGAGGTCGAACTCGCGACTTTCGATCAACGCCAAGGCTTCGCGACCGTTACCCGCCGCCTCCACTTCACAGCCTTCCGCTTCCAAGATTTCAGCCACAGATTCACGCACACCCGCGTCGTCATCCACGACCAACACGCGCTTCCCAAACAACGGGCCCTGCTGAATCCGATCCGGGTTCGAGAGATCAATCATGCGTTCGTCGCCGAGATAGTCGGTGCTGACGTACTCCTGCTTCTCCGCCATTTCATTGAGCCGGTGCAGGTGTTCCTCGATGCGTTTCACTTCGCGCAGCACAGCCTTCACCCGCGCTCGCTGACGTTCACGCTCCGACGGCGCCGAGAGCTGATCCAAGAACCGGTCCAACAACGCCATTTGATTGGTAATTACGGCGAGGGGGTTGTTGATCTCATGCGAAAGCCCGACCGCGATCTCGCCCATGACCGCGAGCTGATCCTTCCGCATGATTTCGCGCAAGTCCTTGGCAAAACCAATCGTGCCCTGCTCTTTCCGATCGTCGTCATAAAGAATGACACCGGAGATCGCGACGGGAATCTCATGACCGTCTTTCGCAACAAAACGCGTGGGGAAATTGACCACACGCCCCAAACCCCCTTGTGCGGGGTCACGCATGGCCGCGGTAACTTTCTTGGCTTCTTCTAGATCAGGGTAGAGTTGAACAACCGAGCGCCCAATGATCTCGGCTCGCGAATAGCCGAGATTTTCCCGCGCGCCATCGCTGTAGAACGCAACCGAACCATCGGTGGCCGTCGCAACCAAAATATCGGGGGACGCCTCAACGAGTTGCTCAAAAACGGCACTGGGAAGCGGCATAGCGCGCAGTCTATCAGATCAGTTCGAGGCGTACCTTACCGAGCGTTGCTCGCTTTGAACGCTTCCAAAGTGTAATCGCGAGCTGATTCTCTTCTTCTCCCGACAAGATGCCCCACGGCAGCACGAACTGCCGTTGCGGACCCAACTCGGGCCAGTAGCGACCCAGTAGATACCCGTTCAAGTAGAGATTGGCCTTGCCATGACCTGGATCAAAGCGCAGCGCCAGTCGATGGCTCTTGGGATCAATCCCCTCAAGTGAAAAACTTGATTCGTACAACGCCACACCCTGAGGTGAGCCATCCCAACCATGCGGCAAGACCACCGACTCTGATCCGCTTCGCTCCACACCGCTAAATGCAACCACCGGATTCATCCCTTGTTCACCGCGCACAAGGCCGCCGCGATATCGCCAGGACACGCGCGTGTCGCCCGTATCAATCGATACCAACCCCCGCGGCAAGTGATAGTCATCGGTCAAGCCCTTGTTATGACCCAAGCTTTCGACCAGGATCACAACCGCATTACGCTTGGGATTCCAGCTGACATTCGACAGCGACACGCGCGTGCGACGTGCGCCATCGGGGCCGACGCCGGTGCGGTTGCGAAATTGGTCGCCGGTTTTAACCAGCGCCCCATTAATCCACACCGCATATGAATGCCTGGCATCGAGGATCAATCGGTCGAGCACACCTGCAAAACTGCCGCGATACCAAATAAATCCGTAGTGGACACCGAGCGCGTCCATATCGATACGATTACGCTCAAGCGCGTCGGTGGGGATTTCATTCCAACTTGCATCGTCGTAGCGGAGCTCGAGCTGCGGACTCGCGGTAGAAAAGCGCCAAAGGTTCAAACGGGGTAGCGGCGGAGGCATGCCGAGATCTTCTGTGATCCATTCGACAGGCTCTGGGCTCACAGCCTCGAGTTTACGATCTGGACCATATACACGAATTTGTGACTCCCAGGGCTTCAGCTGTAAACGCTCGTTTTCGGGTGCCGGAATGAGCTGCGTATCGCGGGTTGGATTGCGCAGGAAAACAAATCGATGCGTCGCACTTTTACGGGTGACCCGATGCTGCGGACACCATGAATCACTCGTCTCGGGTGCCGCCGAACAGAGCTCGTCTTCGAAACGGTCGATAAACCCATTTAACCTGCGCACGCTTTCGCATTCCGCTCCGATGCGACCCGACTCGGGAATCGGAGCCGCATAGTCATACGACGTGTACACATCCGGGCTTCCCATATAGCCCCAATTCGTACCACCGCAAAACGTGTAGTAGTTCCAAGCGGCCGCGCCTTCTGTAAGTGCCGCTTTCGCAAGATTGTCGATCGCATCGGCTCCGAAACGTTCCCGAATCGATGCAAAGCCTTCTCCACCCCATTGGTCGGCCAGGCCCGCTTGCAGTTCAGGGTAGAGCAGCGGATTGGTTTCGCGATGCGCGTCGAGCGCGGCACGATCCCCTTGAAACGCATCGAACGCAGCAGGATTGTCACGCCAATCCTGAGGCAGATTCATCAGCGGATAACGATCCACTCCGAGTAAGTCGACGTCCATCTGTCGACCGTTTCGCGACGCCAGGTCGTTGTGAAGTACCGGTACGTTTACGCCGAGCTCCGTCACCATACTTCGTAACTCATACATGTACGCGTTCTGCTGCCCCCGCGCGACACCGACTTTCTCAGATCCCGGCTCCACTCGCTCGAGATCCCTTTCCCAATCGCGGCGCAGACGATTTTCAATACGCTTGGTTCCAAACCAACGCACAAGCAAATCCGTCAATGCCGTCGTCTGATGCGCCATCGGTGCCGGAAACGTGAACTCATTTTCAATCTGAACAAGAATCAGGTTCCGGCGCGATGCAAAGCGCGGAACGATCTGCTTAAACCAATCGCGTGTCGCTTCCAAAAACTTCAAGGAATTCACAACACCCGTTTCAGTGCGACAGCGCAGAATGACTTCGCGATCAGAGAGCAACCAGGCCGGCAAGCCGCCCAGGTCTAGATCCGCACACACATAAGGACCCGGGCGTGCGATGAGGAAGAAGCCCAGCTCCTCGATCAAATCATGCAGTCGATCCACGTCGCGAAACTCGGTGAAGTCGTACGCGCCGCGTTCATGACTGTGGTAACTCCACGGATAGTCGATGGTGACCGCATTCAGGCCCGCCGCACGCATTTTCGATAGGCGATCGCGCCAGAGCGCTTGCGTCGGCAGCCGAAAATACGGCAAAGAACCCGAACGAATCAGGCGACGCTGACCATCGATCATAAGACTCAGTCGATCGAATTCGACCCTCAACGCCAGCCTCTGACAGCCTATTCGTTGGCCGCGAGCCAACGCTCGGCATCGAGCGCGGCCATACAACCCGTACCCGCCGCGGTCACCGCCTGACGATAGTTCGCGTCCATAACATCACCGCAAGCAAATACACCCTCGACATTGGTACGGGTCGAACCCGACTCCACCAGAATGTATCCCTGCGGATTGGTACGAATCGCGTCGCCAAAAACCCCCGAGTTGGGTTGATGCCCGATCGCGACAAACACAGCACCCACTTCAATCTCTTTGGTTTCGCCAGACGTCACGTGCTTCACTCGGATTCCCGTGACATGATCTTCGCCAAGAATTTCTTCCGGGACATGTTCGAGCACGAGCTCAATCTTTTCGTTCTTTCTCACACGGTCCTGCATGATCTTGCTGGCGCGCAGCTCTCCGCGACGATGGATCAAATAAACTTTCTCGGCAAAACGCGAGAGGAAACTCGCCTCCTCCATCGCGGTATCACCGCCTCCGATCACAGCCATCGGCTTGCCTCGAAATAACGCGCCGTCACAGGTCGCGCACGCCGACACACCCTTGTTCTGCAAGCGCTGCTCGGACTCGAGACCGATCCACTTCGCCGACGCACCCGTCGCAATGATCAGCGCATCTGCGGTGAACTCCTGGGAATCCCCTTTGACACGAAACGGGCGTGAACTCAGATCGACTTCTGTCGCATCTTCAAAAAGAATACGCGTGCCAAAATGCTCCGCTTGCTTTTGAAACATTTCCATCATCTCGGGTCCGGTTACGCCGTCGGGAAACCCGGGGTAATTTTCCACATCGGTGGTCAGCATCAGCTGACCGCCAAAGTTCATGCCACCCAGCATCACGGGCGCAAGCTCCGCACGCGCGGCATAAATCGCTGCCGTGTAACCCGCAGGTCCACTCCCCACGATCAGCAGCGATACATGCTCTGACTGGGTCGCCTTCTTCTTCGAATCGATACCGAGCATCGCGTTGAGCTCGCCGTTTGATTCCAATGCAAAGAGTTCATCGGAACCGCCGACATGCGTTTCGCCGATCCAGATCTGCGGCACGGTGCGTTGACCGCTGCGCTCGATCATCTCATCGCGAGCTCCGGCGACTTCTTCGATATTGATTTCATCCCAAGTGACGCCTTTGGAGCGCAGG
>JAJDAK010000037.1 GCA_029261895.1 Deltaproteobacteria bacterium | reverse complement strand
ATAGTTGCTTGATTGCCCCAAGGGCCAACACCTGCAACAATTTATCGCCGTACCCCATAAATTGCAAAAACCAACGTCCCCATTTATTGCATCCCTACGAATTGTGGGGCGGATTCTAGTATGATGTTGTGATGGCACTCGACGAAGAAGCGACAAAACTACTTGGCCCACTCCTAGAAGCGGGGCTTCCGCGCATGGCGGAAATCTCACCGACACAGCTTCGAGCGATGTATGCGCTCGCGCCCAAATCTGACGGCGAGGACGTGACCCGGGTTATCGATCTGAAGCTGCCGGGTCCCGCCGGACCGCTGCCACTCCGCATCTACTATCCCAAGGGTCCGGGCCCGCATCCCGTCACGCTCTATCTCCACGGTGGCGGCTGGGTGGTGGGCAATATTGAGCTACATGACGGCAGCTGCCGCGCGCTCACGAACGCGAGCGACGTGGCCATCGCCTCGCTCGACTATCGATTAGCGCCCGAAGCCCCTTACCCCGCCGCAACGGAAGACAGTTACGCAGCCTTACTTTGGCTCGTAGCCAACGCTGCCGAGCATAATCTGGATCCAGCACGCATTGCGGTCGCAGGCGACAGCGCGGGCGGCAATATAAGCGCCGCCATCTGCTTGATGGTACGGGACCGTGGCGGACCCCAGATTCGTCACCAACTTCTCATCTATCCCGCGACCCATCATGGCTTCGACTTCGAGTCCTATAAAACATATGCCGATGATGGCGGATTGCTCTCCACCGAAATGATGATCTGGTTCTGGGGCCACTACCTCGAAAAGGCAGCCGACGGTGATGAAGTCTATGCATCGCCGCTGCGCGCGAAAGATCTAAGTGGATTGCCGCCAGCCACGGTCATTACCGCAGAACACGATCCACTGCGCGATGAAGGCGAACTCTATGCTAAGCGCTTAATCGAATCCGGTGTTGAGACGGTGCTCACGCGCTACAGCGGCATGTTTCACGGCTTCTTCGCCATGGCGAGTCTGCTGACAAAGGCTCGTGCAGCCACCAACCAAGCGGGTGCCGCGCTTCGCTCCGCACTCACGTCGTGATGCTCAAATACGGCGACCGCGACGCCATCGTACGAGCCATCGACGATAACTTCGTGAGCTATTGGAAGCTCCACGAGGGTGTGGTTGGTGTGAGACTGTACGATGAGGACGACTGCTTTCGAACTCAAAGCCCCGTACCTTTCCCTCTCTTTAACTCTGTGATGATCGCGCGATTCAATGAAGACAACCTCCGCACTCGACTGACCGAAATCATTGAGCCGTATGAAGCTGCAAAGCTTCCGATCCAGTGGAACATCGGTCCCGAAAGCAGTCCGAGTGACTTGGCCGAAGTGCTGCTCGACTTTGGTTTCGAAGCCAAGAAACCCAGCATCCCTGGCATGGCGATCGACCTCTACGCGCTGCCCGATCGGCCCGCTTACGCAGATGGATTCACTGCAAAGCGTGTGGAGACCGAAGAAGACGCAAACGCCTACGCGGAGGGCTGCGTCGCGGGTTTCGAACTTCCCGAATCTTCCGTGATCGCCTTCAAACAGATTGCGGAACGCAACGGCGAGAACTTCAGCCACTTCATTGGCTTGGTAGACGGAGAGCCCGTCTCTACATCGAGTTTGATTTGTGCCGACGGTGTTGCGGGCCTGTACAACGTCACGACCCGTGTGGATGCACGTGGGCGAGGAGCCGGTGGCGGCATCACGCTGGCGCCGCTCTACGAAGCCAGGCGACGCGGCTGCAGCGTCGGCATCCTGCACGCGTCAGAGATGGGGCATCCCGTTTATAAGCGACTGGGTTTCGAAACGCTTTGCGAAATTCACCAGTTCGTCAGACCGCGTCCGGCGTAAGCGTCTCCAAGCGATCCACCGCGTGCAATGGTGCCGCATCACCACTCATGAGCGGTGTTATGGCCGAATAAACCAACCGCTGCTTATCGAGCGTCGACTTGCCTTCAAAGACGCTCGAAATCACGCGAATTTCAAAATGACCGCCGCCTCCACTCACCTCGACCTTCGCATCCGGAATCGCTGCTTCAATCTTCGACCGGATCTCGGTGTGCAAGTCGCGGTTCGGATCCATGATCTGTAATGCCATCGAACTAATACCTCGGAACTGAGCTGTCGACTTCTGTCGACCATGCATCAATGCCACCCGCCAGGTTCCCGATATTCGTAAAGCCCGCTTGACGAAAATGTTCCGCTGCCGCCTGGCTGCGACCCCCATGATGACATTGGAAAACGATTCGCGTGTCTTTAGGCAATTGCTCGAGATGTCCGGCAAGCTCCGCATCCAACAACTTGGCGCCCTCGATATGGGCCTTGGACCATTCCTCTTCGGTACGCACATCGATCAGCTCGAAAGCCTCTTGTCGATCCATCATCTCTTTCAGCTCACGCGGCTCGAGCTGTGCCACTGGCGCGGGTGCATTGGGGTTCTGAATCGTAAGACGTGAACCCGACGGCGTCTCGACCGCATCGATCGAAACACCTTGTGCGCGTTGAGAACTCATTGAGTCGACGAGAAGCGTAATACCCCCAGATTCCACTTTTAGATCGCCCGGTTCTGCAGGACCAAAGTGAAGTGTGTTCTGAAAGTTTGCATCGATCGTCAGGTGCAACGGTTCCCCACCGCCCTGTTGCAACGCGTCCTGAAGTAACGGTGCCGCGGTTTCGGTGATTTCGATTTCAGGGGTGACGATTTTCGGTCGCTCCAAGCCCAGCTTCTCATGCAACTCACCGGCGCCAAACATTTCGGTAATGATGTCGCACCCACCAACAAACTCACCCTTGATATAGAGCTGAGGGATCGTCGGCCACTGCGAGAACTCTTTGATGCCGGCGCGTACCGCGGCATCGCTGAGCACATCGAAGGTCGTGTAGTTGGGAACCACTTGATTCAACAGCCGGGTCACCTGCGCGGAGAAGCCGCACTGTGGTTGACTCGGGTCGCCCTTCATGAAAAGTACAACATCGTCGGATCCGACAACATCATTGATTCGCGATCGTGTCGCCTCATCTAAACTCATTTTAACTCCTTCTTGCGCGCTGAACTCCGGGTCCGAGCCTGAACCCAATCCAACGTGCGATCCACGCCCTTCTTGGTCTTCGCAACCAGCGGGCTATGGTCTTGATTCTTCTGTACCGCCGCCGTGACTCGATCTACGTATCGATCCACACCCTTGTCACGACCGAGCGGCTTGGTGTGCTTGGGTTCACCCTCGCGATCGAGCGCATCATAGAGATTGAGAAAAAGATCGTAGCGATAGCCACGCTCCAGGATGCGGTAGAGTACGGCCTTCGAACGGGGTATGCCACGCATCAGGTCGTAGAGCGCGGCGAGCAGCGCCAGCGGCCCGATCACGATATCCCGAATCCCCTCCAACACGAGTTTCAACTGAAACACCAGCGCATCGCGGATGATAGCCCAGCGATCATGTGTCGATTCCGTTTCCACCTCAGGCTCTACGTCTGGCTGCGGCATAGGGTTCATTAATCGTCCTCATTCCCAAGCAAGAGAATACACATGATGCTCCCCCGCGAGTCCCTTGAGGGTCAAATCACGACCTTCATCGAATTTTAGATCGTCGCTGTCCTTGACCTGCTCCTTCAGAGCGCTCGAACCCAGAATTTCGCCCGCCTTTGCTTGATCGGCGATACGGGAGGTTAGGATCACGGTCTTTCCAAAAAATCGATCCGCATCTTGAATCGCTTCACCGGTATGAATTCCCATGCGTACACGAATCGGTTGCTCGGGATGACTCGCACTGTATTGCTGAAATTTGCGCTGAATTGCGATCGCGCCATCGACCGCGTGCCGTGCGTTCGAAAACGCGAGTAGGAATCCATCGCCCTGCAGTTCAACTTCGTAGCCGTGATTTTCTCTCACCGCCTGACGGACAATTCGGTTGTGAGCCTGAATCACCCGATGCGCTTCACGATCGCCCAGACGCTCGGTCATTTCAGTAAAACCCGCCATGTCACTGAAGATCAAAGTCACACGCCCATCAGAAGATGCGTGATCGCGAAAATCTAGTCGGCGTTTACTTACGCTTGAAGTCACAACCTGTATGGAGTTGCGAATATCTGCGTCCGGTTCAATTCCCTGAATCTCGAGCTTCGACGCCAGTACGCGTTCGACCAATCCACGCATGCCGAGTTTCTGTGCGGTTTCAAGCGCCCGGTTCAAGAGATCCAAAGCTTTCTCGACATCACCCTCGTACTGACGAGCGAGATAAAACTGTGCGTAGTCATAACGCGCGGTCGCGGCAAAGGGCAGCGCGCCACACTGTTCGTTCAAACGAATTCCTGCATCAAAGAAGCGCTCGGCATCATCCCAGCGCGCCAGCAAGGTCGCGAGTAGACCCAGATAGGCATCTACCGCGCCGAAAGAGAGGAAGAACACCAACGACGCCATCTGGCCGCTGAACGGCAGAAGGCGATCGTAAACTTCCTGCGCGTCCTGCGTACGACCGAGACCTACGGAGACACGTGCCAAAGCCGTGAGCCGCGAAATAACTGGATACTCAAACTGTTCACCCTGCGCATGTTCGATCGCTTGATTGAACTCGAACCTTGCCTCCGCATCCCTACCCGCCTCAATGTATGCCAACGCAAGAATCGAACGTAGACCCGGCTCAGGATCGATGGCCATCTGCCCCACCATGGTTTGAACCGCATCATCGTAGTTTCCACTCAAAATATGAAAGACCGTTGTTTGCACCGCTTCGAGGCGGTTGGCAATAAAGACCTGCTGCGTATTGGCAAGCTCGCGCACCGCTTCGGTTAACTTGTCCACTTCGCCGAGTTCGCCACGCAATAACGCAAGCGCAATACGTATGCGGAGTACCGTACCCGATCGCAAGGGTTGCCGAAGCATTGCGGCTAACTGATCCAGTTGCTTCAGGTCCGCCTCAACCTGGGCGATATTTCCCTGCTGAAACGTATCGGATGTGCGGTGGACATAGCCCGCAAACGTCACCTCGAGATCGCCGATCTCCGTCGCTGTATCGATGAGCTCGCCCGCTACACTGAGTCGCTCCTGGATATCAGGCGAACCGATCAGCACGATGTGCAGATCATCCAAACAATGAATCAGTGTGGACTTGTCCCCAACGCGGCGCGCCATCTCCACGGCTGCGTGCGCGCGTTGGCTAGACAGCTCCGGTTCCTTCCAGCGCCCGACGAGTGCAAACAAGCCAAGGGCACGAGCACGCAAGGCAGAATCTTCGTCCGAAATTCGTTCCAATGCCTGTTGTATCAACTCGTACGCCCGTGGATCATCGCTTCGAAAGATGACCAAACGCGCATAACCAATGGCCGCGTTCGCGAATTGTTCCGGCGTACCATGTGCCTCGGCATGCACCGCCGCTCGATCAAAGGTACGCGACGCATCGATATGGCGTCCGACACGAGTTTGAGTACTCCCCAGCGCGATCATCAGTTCACCGCGACGCACCTCATCGACGGGATCCTGCAGCTCGAGTGCCTGTAACGCACGGCCATAGTGGACCAATGCGTCCTCGTACGCATGTTGACTCGACGAATGTTCAGCCGCAGCAATAAGATACCGCAGCGCTCGGTCCACCTGACCGGTTTGTAGCGACTGAAAGTAGTGGTGAGCGATTTCGGACAGCCGATCGTCCTTGCAATCAACGCACGCTTCCTCAAGTACTTGACCGATCTTCTGATGCAGCTTTACCCGCTTTGGTGTGCTGAGTTCCTCATAGAGCGTTTCACGAATGAGCGCGTGAGAAAAACGGTAGCGGTCTTCGTGATGCGCATCGCGGGTAATCACCTGAGCGGCCAACGCCGCGTCCATGGCTTTTTTGATCCGCTCATCATCAAAATCCGCGACCTTCGCTAGGACCGGAGTTTCGAACTCACGCCCAACTACGGAGGCGATCGTCAGTACTTCGTTACAACAGTCGTCCATCTGGTTGAGACGGCGCCCGATCACTTCGCGAACGCCTTGTGGAATGGTGAGGCTCCAGCTGTCCCCATCAGTGTGATCATCGAGACGGCCTTCGGCGACCAACAGGCGTACCAACTCCTGCACGAAAAACGGATTGCCCTCGGTTTCGGTATAGATGGCATCCGCCAATCCGTCGGGGGGCTTACGTCCGGCGGTCATTTCAAAAAAACGCTCAACATCCTGGCGACGTAGACCGCGTAGCAGCACGCGCTCGCTCAATTGCTCGCGGGTTAGAGTCGCAATGGTTTCCGCGAGTGGATGTGTTCGATTCAACTCCACATCGCGATAAGTTCCGAGCACCAGAATCGACGACTCACGAATTTCACGTACAAAAAACTGAAGTAGCAGCAGTGACGATTCATCGGCCCAATGTAGGTCGTCGAGCACCAACACCAACGGGTCTAACTTCGAAAGATTCTTTAGATACGTGGTGATCGCATCAAAGAGCCGAAAACGCGCGGCCTGCGCTTCGAGCTGCCCTGCGTCGGGAAGGTCAGGCAAGAGCTGTTGAATTTCGGGTGAAAGTCTCGCAATTTCTGCTGCCCCCACGCCGAGCGCCTCGCGCACTTCATCGACGGAACGATTTTCCACGCTGGCACGCAGAATTTGCACCCAGGGCCAATACGCGGGCGCGCCTTCGCCCTCGTAGCAACGACCCCAAATCACCTTCGCACCCCGCAATTTTGCGTACGTGGTCAGCTCTTCACTGGTTCGCGTTTTACCGATACCCGGCTCACCCACCAGCATGCGCACACAGCCACGCCTAGATAGAATTTGGTCGACACCAATACGCAGACGCTTAATCTCATCGTCGCGCCCAACAAACACACCGCCCGCGAGACGATCCAAAGGATTGACGTTCATCGCGCGCAGGGCGGCCGCTCCGATGATCGCGCCTTGAGAGATGGCCTGAATCGCCTCGCGAACCACCTTCGCGCTTTCAGGGCGCGCGTCAGGATCCTTTTGGAGTAACTGCAGAATTAACGTTTCAAGTGCGGGAGAGACCCGCGCGTTACGTAATGTCGGCGCAACGGGCGGGGTATTAATATGCTGGGAAATGATCGACACAACCCCGTCACCCATGAATGGCGGACGCCCGGTGACCATTTCGTAGAGCACCGCGCCAAGCGCATATAGATCACTGCGTGCGTTGGTGTGTTGGCCGAGCGCTTGCTCGGGCGCCATGTAGGCCACCGTCCCAACAATCAACCCTTCTTGCGTCAAGCGCGATTGCTCGAGCGAAACCGCCAGGCCGAAATCCCCGAGCTTCGCGGTACCATCTTCGGCGAGCCAAATATTGCCGGGCTTCAGGTCACGGTGAATGATGCCGCGTGCGTGGGCGTGTTCGAGGCCGCCACAAATCTCTTCAGCAATCTTCAACGCTTCAGAAATTTTAAGAATTCCGTTTTCGGCTTGAGCAATCTTTTGCTCGACATCCCCACCCGACAGGTACTCGCTCACCATGTAGAGCTGGCCTTCGTCTTCGCGCACATCGAAAACGGTCACGATATGGGGATGCTGACCGAGTTCGCCCATCGCTTCGACTTCACGCCGAACGCGCAGCAAGCCATCATCTTCGAGACCGTCTTTCTTGATCACGCTAACGGCGACGTCGCGATTCAGCTGCGTATCGCGCCCAAGATAGACGCGCTTCTTGCCACCTTCTCCCAGATAACGCTGGACCCGATAGCGCCCATCGCCGAAATCTTCGGGAATTTCCACGTTCGGTGAATCGCCAACTGCGACCGCTTCGGGGTCGGGCGAACTGAGACGAAAACCACACGAATGGCAAAAGCGTTGGCCATGGCCGGTGAGAACGTTACAGCTGGGACAGTTCCGCTCGGGGCGCAGAGGTGCGCCACAAGCGCCACAGAACTGGGAGCCTTCGGGATTCGTGGTTTGGCATGACGCGCAATCAAGCATGGATCGTCTTTGCTAGAACGTAGATGCCACTACGTCGGCTTGGGATACTTCATCAGGGTCCGCAGCGCAGCGTCGCGCCAGCGGCTGGGCAAGAAGGACAAGGCGAATTGGACCTTGGCGTCGATACCCACGAGATAGCGCGCCTTGGGTTTGGCGGCCGTCAACGCGTGCTCGACCCGGCGTGCGACCTCGATCGGCGGGATCGCATCGCGCTCGCGCTGCTCAACCGCGTTCACTATCGCGGTATAGGCTTCGAGATAGTATTCCCGCTCTTGACTAGATAGCTCGCTGACTTTGATCTGAGCAGAAGACTGACCTTTTTCCCAAATCGGCGTCGCGATGGCGCCAGGTTGAATCAACGAAACTCGAATACCCGACGGTGCTAGCTCCTGCCGCATCGCATCACTGATCGCTTCGACGGCGTATTTGGACGCGGCGTAGGGGCCAAGAATCGGCGCGGTGATCTTTCCACCGATCGATCCAACGTGCACGATGCGACCGCGTGCTTTGCGGATCAGTGGTAGGAACGTCTGGCTCGTCGCCAGCAGGCCCATCACGTTGACTTCAAGCTGTCGACGAAACTCATCAAGCTGAATGAACTCCAGCGCGCCAGAAATCGCGATTCCTGCATTGTTGACGAGCCCGTATAAGCCATCCGATCTAAGTTCGGACTCCACTTCGCTCCGAGCGCTGGCGATCGAGTTTGGATCCGTGACATCCAGGCGAATCGGCTTCAACCGCTGGGAAGCTTCCTTCTGCAGGGACTCCGCATCGCGGTCCTTGCGCACACCGGCGAAAACTCGAAAGCCAAGCCGATCCAAATGCAATGCCGTCTCACGGCCGATTCCCGTTGAGGCGCCAGTGATGACCACTGCCCTAGACATATTGGCTCTCCCTATCCCGTCGAATACGGGATCGCCCCTAAGGATACACGAGGGCCGGGATTCAGTGGCGAAGCTCGGCTAGATCGCGATAGAGGTCGAGGGCCTCTGGATTCGCCAGGGCGTCACGATTTTGCACCGCCTCCCCGGCCAGGATCTGACGCACGGCGAGCTCCACCTTCTTACCACTGATTGTGTAGGGGATGTCCGCCACTTGAAGCACTTTTGCCGGTACGTGGCGCGGCGTCGCGTGCTTTCGAACACTGCTCTTGATGCGCGCGATCAGCGCGTCATCCAGCACTTGCCCCGCGCGCAGCTTGACGAAGAGTACGACGCGAACATCACCCTCGAAGTCCTGACCCACGACCAATGAATCTTCGATCTCGTCGAGTGTGTCGACTTGCCGGTAGATCTCGGCGGTGCCAATCCGTACGCCGCCAGGATTGAGCGTGGCGTCGGAGCGGCCATAGACCACCACGCCACCTGTCTCGGTAATCTCGATGTAATCGCCGTGGTGCCAGATCCCCGGAAAGCGCTCAAAGTAGGCGCGGCGATATTTCGAACCATCTGGATCGGCCCAGAAACCCACCGGCATCGAAGGCGCAGCCAATGTGCAAACCAACTCGCCCTTCTCTCCGACGAGAGATTCTCCGCGTTCGTTGAACGCTTCCACACGCATGCCGAGCCCACGGCACTGTAGTTCGCCCGCGTGGACCGGACCCAGGGGATTGCCACCCGCGAAGCAGGAAATAATATCGGTGCCACCCGAAATCGATGACAAACAGACATCGGCTTTCACGTCGCGGTAGACGTACTCAAAACCTTCGGGCGAGAGTGGCGAACCCGTACTGAGAATCGTCTTCAGTGCCTCGAGGCCATGGGTTTCTCGGGGCTTGATGCCGGCCTTCTCTGCCGCCGCAATAAACTTTGCACTGGTACCAAAAACGCTAATACGCTCGCGATCCGCCAGATCAAACAACGCATTACCATCGGGATAAAACGGCGAGCCATCATACAGAACCACAGTTGCACCGATGCCGAGCGCGCTCACCAACCAATTCCACATCATCCAGCCGCAGGTTGTGAAGTACACGATTCGATCCTCGCGTCGGAGATCGACATGTAGCATGAATTCTTTGAAGTGTTGTACCAATGTACCCGCGGCCCCGTGCACGATGCATTTGGGCACACCCGTCGTTCCCGAGGAATACATGATGTAAATCGGGTGATCCGGCGGCAGCTGTTCGAAACTCAGTTCGGGCTCGTTATCCGGACCTAAGAAATCATCCCAAAGCACGGCTCCCGGTACATCGGGAAGCTGCGGCTGCGCTTCGACATACGGCACGACGACAAGTCGCTCGATCGAGCCAAGCCGCCGCACGACTTCTGTCGCGGTGTCGCGAGAATCGTGGGGCTTGCCATTGTAAAAATAACCATCCGCCGTGAAAAGTACGCGCGGTTCGATCTGACCAAAGCGATCCAACACGCCTTGTCGCCCAAAATCTGGCGAACACGAGGACCAGATGGCGCCCACACTGGTCGCCGCCAACATAGCGATCACCGTTTCGGGTCGGTTCGGCATGAAGGCGGCGATGCGATCACCGGGTTGAATCCCTAGTTCTCGAAGCGCGCGTGCCGCACGTGCAACAGCACGATAGAGATTCGCGTAGCTAAGCCTTTCCGGTTCCGATTGACCTTCGCCGTAGAAGACCAGCGCGTCTTGCGCATCGCGATAGCGCAGCAGATTCTCGGCGAAATTCAGTTTGGCGCCGCTGAACCAACGCGCGCCAGGCATTCGAATAGGATCATCCACCACCGCGTCATAGCCGGTCGAATGGCGGATCTCGGCAAAACTCCAGAGGGCGGCCCAGAACTCCGCCGGCTGCGCAACCGACCAGGCATGCAATGACTCATAGTCAGCAACCGGAACCCCCGCCTGGCGCTGGAGCGCGAGAAAGTGGTGCAGCTGCGTCGATTCTGCACGTGATGCCGACGGTTTCCAAAGAAGTTTGGACAACTGCGCCCCTCCCGGATCGCGGATGCTACCATCCCGCCGCCGGGACCGGGCCCGCTTTCTGCGGGTCCTATCCCCACGCGGAGAGGAGCCAGATATGAAACGCGACGTCTTCACAGAAGAGCACGAACTCTTTCGAGAACAGTTCAAGCGTTTCGCCGCAAACGAAATCGAACCCAAGATCGAGAAGTGGAATAGCGATGGCATGAGCGATCGTGAATCATGGCGACGCATGGGTGAGGAAGGCTTCCTTGGCGCGAACGCGCCCGAAGCGTACGGCGGCGCCGAAGCCGGCTTTCGCTATGACGCGATTGTAATGGAAGAGCTTGCGTATCTGCGCGCGCACGGTCTGATGCAGTCACTGCATTCCGATATCTGCATGCCGTACATCATTCACTACGGGACCGATGAACAGAAAGAGAAGTATCTGCCGCGCACCATCTCGGGCGAAATGATTATGGGCATCGCCATGACGGAGCCCGCCGCAGGTTCGGATGTCGCAGGCATTCAGACCACCGCGATTCGGAATGGTGATGTGTACGTGCTCAATGGATCTAAGACGTTCATTTCGAACGGACAGATCGGTGACCTTTTCGTCGTCGCGTGCAAAACCGACCCAAGCGCAGAACCCGCGCACCGCGGTGTAAGCACTCTCTTAGTAGAAGCAGATACGCCAGGGTTCGTACGTGGCCGCAAGCTCGACAAGTTAGGCTTGCCGGGTCAGGACACCAGCGAGCTCTTCTTTGAAGACTGCCGCGTACCGGTTTCGAATCTTCTTGCCCAGGAAGGCCAGGGCTTCAAGCTGATGATGAAGCAACTTACGCAGGAACGACTCTGCATCGCAGTCTCGGCGATCGCGAGTTGCCGACGCGCTGTCGATGACACGATTGCGTACGTACGCGAGCGCAAGGCCTTCGGAAAATCGATCAGTTCGTTCCAGAACACACAGTTCAAATTGGTGGAGATGGCGGCGGAAGTCGAAATCGGCCAAGCGTTTGTCGACCAAATTCTCGTGGGACATGAGCGCCACGACGATCTGATCTCAGAAGTCAGCATGGCGAAGTTCTGGTCCACCGATCTGCAGAAAAAAATCACCGGCGAATGCCTGCAGCTTCACGGTGGTTACGGATTTATGAAGGAGTATCCGATTTCGGGTGACTACGCGGATGCCGCAGTTCAGTCGATCTACGCGGGTACGAACGAGATCATGAAAGTTATTGTCGCCCGTCGATTGGGCCTAGAGTAAAGGAAACATCAAAATGCGTATTTCGATTCCCTCAATCCTCACAATAGTACTAGCCGTTGCTACGCTTGCGCTAGGCAACATCACTCACGCAGCCGGACCTGAGCTGAAGACGGATGAGAACAAAACCCTCTACTCGATCGGCGTGCTGCTGTCGCAGAACGCGCAAGGCTTCAATCTTTCCGCGGACGAAGTGGAGTTTGTCGTCTCGGGATTTCGTGATGGCATCACCTTGAGTGACCCGAAGGTCGAGGCACGCGAGTTCCTGCCCAAGATTCAGGCGCTCCAAGCAGAACGCGCCACCAAGGCGGCCGAGGTTCAAAAAGGTGCGGCGAAGGATTTCTTAGCGAAAGCCGAGAAGGAAGCCGGCGCGGTTAAAACCGATTCCGGCATGATTTACCAGGAATCAAAAGCGGGCGAAGGCGATTTTCCCGCAGCGACCGACACCGTCAAGGTGCACTACCACGGCACGCTGATCGACGGCACGGTCTTCGATAGCTCGGTGAATCGTGGCGAACCGTTCGTGACGCGGCTCGACGGCGTGATCAAGTGCTGGACCGAGGGCGTTCAGAAAATGAAGCCCGGCGGCAAAGCCAAACTGATCTGCCCGTCGGAGATCGCGTACGGAGATCGCGGCGCGGGACCTCTGATCAAGCCGGGGGCGACGTTGATCTTTGATGTTGAGTTGCTCGAGGTCGTGAAATAGCGATTCGAATCGCGAGACCCAACGCCAGCAGCGATACAAGAATCGCGCTGGCACCGATCCAGGCACGGGCGAGTAAGAGCTCGCCCGTGCCGTAGATCAACCCGTACACGCCGAGCGTGGCGCATAAAACGGCGAGCCAGGGTTTGATCCCCAGCGCGGTCGCGGTTTCCCCGAGCGAATCCGCGACCGGTGACCAAAGTCCCGGTGGGGATATGCGCTGATAAAAACGCTGGAGCGTTTTCGAATCCTCAGGCTGCGTCAGCATCGTGACCAAGAGTGAGATTGGAACCGAAATCATCACCACAATCGCGAGCGAGAACGGAAAGTGGATACTGGGGAAATAGCTGAGCAGGTTGGTCAGAAGCAATGACGAAATCATCACGGAGATCTCACTCCACGCGTTGATGCGCCACCAGGTCCAGCGCAACAATCCTATCAGTCCGATCCCTGCCGATATCGACGCAAAGAGCTTCCACGCATCGGCAATGGATGACATCCCAAGCGTCGCGAGCGCTCCGATCATTGCAAGCACGACCACACTCAGACGCGCGACACGAACCAACTCACGCTCCGAGGCACCGGGTTTGATAAAGCGCCGGTAGAGATCATGCGTAAGATACGACGAACCCCAATTGAGCTGCGTATCCACCGTTGACATGAACGCCGCAAGAAAGGTCGCGATCATCAAGCCGCGCATGCCAGACGGAAGCTGATCGAGCAGTACGCGGATGTATCCCGTTTCCGGGTCATCCAGCGTGGGATAACTCACCAGTGCGACGAGCCCCACGATAATCCACGGCCAAGGCCTGAGCGCAAAGTTTGCAATGGCGAACCAAATCGCTGCCTTACGCGCTTCGCTTTCATTCGGCGTCGCCAGTAATCGCTGGGCGATGTACCCATTACCTTCCGTATTACCACTCGACCAACTCTTCACAAAGACGTAGATGATAAACGCCCAAAAGGCTTCGCTCTCCTGCGGAATCATCCAAAGCCGTTCGGGGTTGTCGATTCTTTGCACCAATTCGCTGAGGCCGCCAACAGAATCAACCGCAACATAGGCGAGCATGATCGCGCCGAGCATCGCCATGCCAAATTGCAAGAGATCGGTCAGAACCACACCGAGTAAACCCGAAAGCAAGGTGTAGACAACCGTGAGTACGAAAAGACCTGTGAGAATTCCGTAGCTGGCGCTTTCGTCGAGACCGAAACTCAGCTGCACGACTTTCAACATTGCAAGGTTTACCCAACTCAACACAATCGCATTGCGCAGCACACCGAAATACAGTGCGCGAAAGATCCGAAGACCTGCTGCACTGCGGCCGCCATAACGCAACTCAATCAACTCGTTGTCCGTCAGCACGCCACTACGAACCCAAAGATGCGCGACGACAAAAGCAGCAATCATGGCGGGCAATACGTCGGCCCACCAAAACCAATTCGCTGAGACACCCGAGCTGATCACCAGGCCCGAGATCGCCAACGGCGTGTCTGCAGCAAACGTCGTCGCCACGATCGACGTACCGGCGATCCACCACGGAAGCCGCCGCCCCGCCGCAAAAAACTCTTCCGTATTCGCACCCGCACGGCGTGAGTGAGCAATACCCCAGCCAAGCGCGAGCACGATATAAAGCCCGATTATCGCGTAATCCAGTACTGCCAGACCCTTACCCCCGAAAAATGGGTATAGCGTAATTCCCCGCGACCGGCGTTGTATGTCAAAATATGAGTCAATCTACGGAAACGAGGTGCTTTATGATTGAACTCTACACTGCACATACCCCAAACGGATGGAAGGTCTCCATTGCGCTCGAGGAGATGAATCTTCCATACGAAGTCCGTCCGATTCGATTGCAGGAGAACGAGCAGAAAGAGCCGTGGTTTCTTGAACTAAATGCGAACGGCCGTATTCCCGCGATCGTGGATCGCGACAACGATAACTTTGCGGTCTTCGAATCGGGCGCAATTTTGATTTACCTTGCCGAGAAGTCGGGGCAGTTCCTGCCAAAAGATCCCAAACAACGTTCGGTCGCACTACAGTGGCTGATGTTTCAAATGTCCGGTGTGGGTCCGATGCAAGGGCAATCCAACGTTTTCTTTCGCTACGCACCCGAGAAAATCCAATACGCGATCGATCGCTATCACGATGAAACCAAACGACTGTACACGGTGCTGGACCAACGCCTAGCGGAGCATGAGTTCTTGGCGGACGAGTACTCAATCGCCGACATGGCAACCTGGCCGTGGGTACGGATTCACGGCTGGGCCGGAGTCGAAATCGATGACCTGCCGAATCTGCAACGCTGGGTGGCGACGATTGAAACACGACCCGAGGTTCAGAAGGGTTTTGCCGTCCCAGGACAGATTGACGCCGATGCACAGCGTAAGTGGATGGAGAGCTTTCGCGCCGCTAAAGCTTAAAAGGTAAAACCTGCATTCGTAGCTGCCGATATCCGTTCCAACGGATATGGGTAACGCTCACGACAATCTACTCGGACGCGTAGCGGTCAAAACCGGCTTGCTCACGATGGAGCAACTCGCCGAAGCCACTCGCGAGCAAGGACAGCCCGGCCAAACGAAGAACCTCGGCTCCATTCTGGTCGACAAGGGTTTTTTGACGCCCGAAGGCCTTGAGCGCGTCGTCCAAGTCCAAAAAAATGTACTGGCAAAAGCCAAAGCCAAGCAGGCCGGCGACGTAAGCGCGGTACATCTCGCCCCCAGTCCAGCGGTAGAGGCAGCTCCAGCCGAAGCTATGCCCGAGCCGCCGCCCCTGGAGCACACTTCCTACACCGCGGAGCCTGAACCTACTCGCGTCTCACAGCCCCAAGCACTGACGATCGAGCATTCCGGCGATACCGCCCAACTCGACGCTCTGCTCGCAAAGGCGGTCGAAGCCGGGGCGAGTGATATCCACATCCACGGTGGGGCGCCGATCAAATTCCGGGTTCATGGCAAGCTCTACGATCACGACACCATGCCGGCGGATTCAGAGGCGCGCGCGCAGATGTTGTTGGCCGCACTATCGAAAGAAGACCGACAGCTGTTTCTCGACGTTGGTGAACACGACTTTGCCTACACGCTGAAAGGCGTGGGACGCTTCCGCTGTAACTTCTACCAGCAACTTCGCGGCACCGATGGCGTGTTTCGTTTCATTCCTGAGCAGGCGCCATCTCTGGAGCAGCTCGGCTTGCCATCGTCCTTGGCGAAATTCACGACGTTCCATCAGGGGATGGTATTGATCACCGGACCGACAAGCTGCGGGAAGTCATCTACCATGGCTGCGCTGGTTAATCTGATCAATGAAGAGCGCGCCGAGCATATTCTGACGATCGAAGACCCGATCGAGTATGTGCATCCATCGAAGCGCTGCTTGGTCAACCAACGCAACGTACGCCGCCACACGGAGACCTTCGCACGCGCGTTGCGCGCAGCACTGCGTGAGGATCCCGACGTCATTGTGATTGGCGAATTGCGGGACCAGGAAACGATTGCACTAGCGCTCGCGGCCGCGGAGACGGGCCACTTCGTACTCGGTACCCTGCACACGGATAACGGGATCCGCACGATCAATCGACTCGTGGGCGCGTTTCCACCGGACCAGCAGGACCAGGTGCGCTCCATGATCTCGGAGTCGCTACGCGCGGTCATCTCCCAGCGCTTGCTACCCACGGCCGACGAGACCTCACAGATTCCCGCGCTCGAAATCATCACGGTGAACCGTGCGGTGGGAAACTTGATTCGCGAAGCCAAAGTAGTTCAGTTACGCACGCTACTTCAAACCAGCGCATCGGCCGACATGCGCCTATTGGACAACTCGCTTGCCGAGCTCGTGACCAACGGGACCATCACACGCGAGGAAGCGCTCAAGCACGCCGAAGAACCCAAGCGGATTCCGGGCGAATCGTAGGGAACGGAAATGGCCGAACTCGACAAGCTATTGCGCTATTTGAAAGACGAAGGTGGATCCGACCTGCATCTCGCCGCCGGGATCGAGCCACGGATTCGAAACAACGGCGCGCTTGCAGGTATCGATAGCTGCGATGTGCTCAGCGATCAGAAACTTCGCCAACTCATGTCTGAAATTGCCACCGAAAAGCAGTGGAAAGAATACGAAGAGTGCAACGATCTCGATTTCGCTTATGGCCTCGAAGGCGTCGCTCGCTTTCGCGCTAACTTTTTTGCACAAGAGAACGGCGCCGGCGCAGTCTTCCGAATCATTCCAGAAAAGATCGTGGCGTTTGAAGACTTGAATCTCCCGCCCGCGATCGAGAAGTTTGTGCACTTGGACAAAGGACTCGTACTCGTCACGGGGCCCACCGGTTCAGGAAAATCGACTACACTCGCGGCGATCATCGACAAAATCAATCGCACTCACGCCAAACACATCATCACACTCGAGGATCCAGTCGAGTTCGTGCATACGAACAAAAAGTCAGTCTTCTCCCATCGCGAAGTCGGCACGCACACAAAGAATTTTTCAAACGGACTGCGCGCGGCGATTCGCGAGGACGCCGACGTAATCCTGGTTGGCGAAATGCGCGACTACGAAACTATCTCCCTTGCTATTACGGCCGCCGAGATGGGTATGTTGGTCTTTGGCACGCTGCATACCAATAACGCAGCCAAAACCGTAGACCGCATCATCGATTCCTTCCCTGCCGACGAACAAGCCCAAGCGCGCACAAGCCTCGCTGATTCGCTCGCGGGTGTCGTGTCCCAGCTGCTATTACCCACCGCCGACGGCAAGGGACGTCGAGCCGTCAACGAGATCCTACTGAAGACGCAAGCGCTGCCGAATCTGATTCGCGAAGGCAACACGCCGATGCTAAATCAACTCATTCAGTCGGGACGAAAAGAAGGCATGCAGGCCATGGATGACGCGCTCTTCGAATGCGCAAAGAACGGCGAAGTACGACCCTACGACGCGTACATGAAGGCCACCGAGAAAGCCCGCTTCGAGCCCCTCCTCCCCAAGGAGTAGTGCAATTAATGGGGACGTTGGTTGAAAGTGCAATTAATGGGGACGTTGGTTGATTGAAATTAATGGGGGAGGTGGTTTTTAAATTTGAGTTTTGGAAGGTGGGGGTGGGTATGGAGATA
>JAJDAK010000036.1 GCA_029261895.1 Deltaproteobacteria bacterium | reverse complement strand
CTGCGTGATGAACAGCTTGGCGGACTTCGCTTTGTAGCAAAGCAGCGCGGCTTCGGTGTTCTTACGCGTTGCCGGTGTGATGGGCTTGGGCGTGCCTGCATTGGGGCCGCCGATGATCAGCGGGCTGCCCGCCTTGTCGGTCGCGAGGCAGAGCTTGCTGATCTTCTTGATGTCGTAACGACGGTCTTGGAGCTCATCCATCACGTCCATCTGCGTCTTCTTTGGTAAGAACGGCGCAGGTGAACCACTACTTTTGAACTTCTTCTGGCCCACCGCCTTGTAACAGGTGTAGTGATCTATGTCGCTGTTGTTGGGGTCGGGCGCGGTCGTCGGACTCGAAGCGTCCATATTGGTTGGCACCAGCAAGCTTACGGGCTTGACGAGCGTCACGGCCGCATCGCCGCATGGCTCAGTATTGGCCACAACGTCGGCGAGCTTGTTGAACTTCGGCGTGCCGAAGGATGCCTTGAGCTTGTACTCGCGCATGTCCGTGTTGGGATCAATGATGGGTGTGCCGTTCTCGGCGGGGACGCCGAGCGCACCGGCCTTGATGACGTCGTAGTTCGCACCACTGGGCATGACTGCGTCGGTCAAGGTGAGCGGTCCGAACTTCTCGAACTTCGGCCCCGCCTTCGTGTCGTTCTTCGCCTTGTAGAGCAGGTAGTCATCGGGCTCTGATGCGCTTGGATTGTTGGGGTCGTTGGGATCATTCGGATCAATGATGAGCTCGTTGATCGTGAGGTCGTCGATGGCGAATTGCTCGTTGCCGGCTGCGGTACACACGCCTGCGTCCGTCCCACCAGCCGGAGTAATCGTTAAGGTGTCGATGGCATCGTAATTGAAATCAAACCATGTGGAGCCACTGACGCCAACGACAACGTTTTGACTGAAACTATTAATGGGTCCAGTGGCGGCGACAGTCACAGTCATGCCGGTGTTGCAGACTGACGTGATGTACATGCCGTTGAGATCGAATGTTCCAGAGGGGATGGTCACAACCGATGCAACACCAGGAGATGTATTGGTAAAAATCTGGGGTGACGAAACCAATCCTGTGTCCCAGCCTGTACCCATCACTACTGAGCTACTGGAGGTGCCGTCGATATAGAACGAATTGGTCCAATCTAGACTCCGGTATCCATTGGAGATGGTTGCACCGAAAGCCGGTGATGGGTCGGCGAGATCATCGAAGTCGATCACCTCGGCCGAAGCTGGCCCGACACTGATTAGTGAAACGGATAGAGCGAGTACTTGAACAGATAAGCGCTTAAGCATGGCATAGCCCCTTGGTGCTTCGGTCTCACTCGGGTGCTAAGCCCACCAACGTTTTACACCTGTGAGACCCCTGACTTGGAGTTATGCACAGCTTATCCATCTAGACTGGAATTGGGTAGGGAAATCTGAGAAATGGCGAAATCCATTCCACAGCCCTAATTGAGGGGTTTTACATGCACCAATAATGCGCTGTGAGGAAGTGTTTTCGCCTACAAATAGATGGGAAAAATACTACTGATTCGGGAAGTAGAGGTTGATCAAATGCTGGGCGAAGGCTTCCCGGTTGGCATCGGTAGTAATGATGTTCTGGAACGCAATAGGAAACACCGATGTGGATAATCCGCCTACGGCCGTAGCGAGGTTGCCATGGTCATAGCCACTCCCTATTTCCCCGCCTGCTAAGCCGAATATTCGTACTTTTCCATTGGTACCATCAAACTGAACGTTAAACGGCGGGGCTCCATCAGCCCCCCCAGGCACAAAGGTCTGAGCAGTCTTCTCGGCGAATTTGTTCTTGAGCGTGCCTTTAAAGTCGGGGATCCCTTGCGCGTTATTCACAGGGTCGCGCTTGGCTAAGCTGGCGAGAGCCAAAGGCTTTTTGCCGGGGCCGTTGGCTCCAGGAGCACCTGGAGGGCCCTGATTCCCGTTCTCACCGTTCTTCTCAGCCTTCGCCATGGCCTGGTCGTATTGGGCCTTGGCGGCTGGATTCCGCTTGATCAACTGGGCCAAGAAGGCGGGTTCGGCAGCCGCGCGGGCGGCCTGCTTGGCTTCGGCGATCTCGGCCTTGGCGGCGGAAGCGGGCGGAGCCTCGGGGGCCATGGCGCTCTCCGGCGCCTTAGAAGGGGCCTCGCCCTTATCCCAATCCTGCTGGACATCGGTGTCCTTCAGATCGTGGAGCTTCAGCTCAAACGGCTGATTTCGACCGCCGACGGCCGTGAGGCCGGGTCGGACCATTACCTCGGGCCTCTCAAAGGACTTCACGCCCACCAGCCCGTGGAATACCGAAACGCTCGCTACCCCGGCATTCAGCGACACGGCGAAAGAGGTGCCCTTCACCATGACCACCGCCTCGGGGGTACGGACCTTGAACTCACCCTGCCCAGCCTTGCGCTTGATGATGTCGAAGATGCTGGTGCCTTCTTCCTGCTCCACCTCATTCACGTGGCCGTGCTTGTCGATCCCGGAACCGGGCACACGGAGCAGCGAGTTCTCGTACAACTTGACCTTGCCCGAACCCAGATCGAGTTCAGCGCGCGCCTGATACCCCGTGCGAATCGCATCGCCCGGTTGCACCGCATCGCCCACACGAGCGGGGCGCCAAGACGGCGGCTCGCCGCTGCCGATCTCCACCGGTCCATCAACCAGCAAGATCTGCTGCGCCACAGCGGGACCAGCGAAAAACAGAAATGTGCAACTCAAGAGCAGGGCGGCACGCAACATATGGAACTCCTTCGAACGAGACAACAGTGGTCTTGAGGTAGAGAAACGACCACTTTGGAACTTATCGGGTGCAGCAATGTGATTCTGAAGTCATTGCCGCCGGGCGCGCTATGGATCGTGTTAGTCTGCTATTCATGCGCAACCTTCGGGAACAACTCGCGAAGATATTGGTGGAACGCTCGTATTTAGAGAGTGAAGAGGGCTTTGTCTTGGCTTCGGGCAAGCGCAGCCGTTTCTACTTTGACTGCCGCGCCACTACGCTCTACGCCGAAGCCACGCGGCTGATTGGTTCGCTCGTGCTCGATGAGATTCGCCGCGCCGGCACCGAACCCGATGGCATTGGCGGACTCACCATGGGCGCTGACCCGATTGCGGTTGCGGTTGCGCGGGCTTCCTTAGATGGGGTGGGGACACCGATCAACGCGTTCGTGGTGCGCAAGGAAAGAAAGACGCACGGAACCGGCAACTCCATCGAAGGCGGTTTGCCCCAAGGTTCACGCGTGGTGATTGTGGATGACGTTGCGACTTCGGGTGGATCGGTCATCGACGCGATCGACCGCGCAGAAGAAGAAGGCATGCAGGTTGTGCAAGCCATTGTGCTCGTCGACCGCGAAGAATCGGGCATGGCGCGAATTCAAGAACGTCTCCCCGACCGACCCGTCAGCGCCGTCTTCACCAAATCCGAACTCGACGCGTTAAGAGGGTAGGGCAAGGACCAAAGTCAGTAGCCCTTGATGCTCGGGTCCCAATCGAAGACTTGCACCATCACTTCTTGTGATAACCAGAGAGAAGCAAGGCGAAGCTGGTGTTCACGGTCGGTCTCGTCGGGGTAGCGAGATCGAATGCGTGCAAGTGCCATCTGTTGAACGGCTTGATTCATCTCGCCAATACACGCAAGTTTCGCTGCCGGTGACATTCGCCGGTATCCCTTGATCAGGATTTCCTCGGCCTTAGCGCGCGTGTCTGTGGATTGAAGTCTCACCCGCATATCGTAGCCAGACGGTTCGCGATATGGCTAGCTGAAAATTCTATGGGCTCGACCTTGCGCCCCGATTGGCGACAAACAGCATTTGGCGTAGGCAAATCCGAACTCGACGCCTTAAGAGGGTAGGGCGAAGAGTTCCGACTTCAATTAGAGCGGGATCGCTCCCGCTTGTAGTCGTAGCCCACGTCCCAGTCGAGTTTCTGGAATAGATCGCGCCAAGCACGCTGATTCCGGATAGCGACGAATTCGAGAAGTGCCTGCGTTACCGCACCTTCGTTGGTCGCCTCACCACTCAGCTCGCGCGCACGTGCTAACAAGGTTGGGTCAAGATCTAGATCCTCGGCCATGCTCGGCCTCCCATTTTCGTGCTGCCGCAAAAGATCGTTGAGTTACTCGTTCAAGATAGCATGTCAAACTCGGTTTCTCCTTCGCCAACTCTGGCGAACCTACGCCGGAAACGGCGAAAACTTTCGCTGATTCGCGCGTAGCGGCGCTGCCAGCCGTGGCATGCGACTTGCTCTTGTTCACTGAAGACCAACACAGAACAGTGGACAGGTGGATTCGCGATGCAGTTTCGAGCTTTGGCTACGGTGGTTTGGCTTTCGCTATTTTCGACATTGGCTGCTTCAGCTGCAGAACTGGCGGGAGCGCTCCCCGGACAATTCAGTGTTGATGAACAGGGGCTTGCGACCTACACCGTGCCGATTGAAGTCCCCCCGGGCACAAATGGCATGCAGCCAGACCTTTCGCTGGTCTACCACAGCACCAATACACCCGGGCGTCTCGGTACAGGCTGGAACCTGATAGGGCTCTCCGCGATTATGCGCTGCCGCGCGCGCATGGAGCCCGATGGTTTCAACGGCGCTGTTGATTTCGATGCGAACGATCGTTTCTGCATAGACGGAGAAAGATTGATCGCGGTGAACGGCCCCTATGGCGCCCCGGGCACCGAGTATCGAACCGAGCGCGATGTGTTCTCGAAGGTTATCTCGAATGGTGCCGTGGCGTCCGGGCCTGCCTCGTTCACGGTTTACACCAAAGATGGTCGGATGCTTTCGTACGGCACGACCGATGATTCGCAGATCGGCGCGCAGGGCACGGGCGGCGGCGCCATGGTCTGGGGGTTGGCGCGTGCCGAAGATCGTTTCGGAAACGCGATGAGGGTTCAATACTTCGAGAACCAGACCCAGACTGAGTTCTATCCAATCCGCATTGACTACACGGAAAACCCTGCGGCTGGATTAAGTGCCTACGCGTCGGTTGTCTTCAACTACGAAGACCGGCCCGACAAATCCCGCGGCATGATCGGCGGCACGACGACGTATATCCGAGTACGGCTCGCCAACATTCAAACATTTGCCGAGGGAGCGCTTGTACGCGATTACCGATTGGCCTATGGCGAAGACCCATTGGTTAGTAAGTCGAGACTCGAAAGCATCACCGTTTGTGGCGAGAACGATTGCATCAGACCGACCCGGTTTGAGTGGGAGGACGGGCGGCTCACACTGTGGGGAGGAAAGTCGTTACCCGAGGAGGGCCATGGTCTGAACGGGTGGGGCTCTCTGATCGCGGACTATAACGGTGACGGCCTCGCCGACATGTTGTGGAATGAACGAGACGAGTTTGGACGCTCGAAAGCCGATGTGGTCTATTGGCCGAACACGGGCGACGCAGTCTTCGATAGCTTCCAAAATCGATTGCCCTCAAAAACCGCGATCAATGAACATGCGGCGCGCTTGGGTGACTTCGACGGAGACGGTCTTCAGGACGTTCTCTGGTACCACGCGGAAACCGACGGTCGTGCAAAAGGTGCCATGCGTATTTGGCGCAGCTCCGCCGACGCGGCCGATCCCGCACCGTTCTTTGTTGAAGTCCCCGCTCCCGGAAGCGATGTCACCGGTTTTCATCCAGCGGTTGCAGACTTCGATGGTGATGGTCTTGCGGATGTTCTCTGGTACAAGCGCAGCACTGGGGATCGAGCCGTGGGTTACTCGAGGGGCATGGTCAACGGTGAATTTTCCTTCGATGCTTATTCCAATTGCATTCCCGATGCTTCTACGTTGGCTAATCAAACGCCCGTGGTTGGAGATTTTAACGGCGACGGCATGGCGGATGTGCTCTGGAATCCAACGGGAAACGGCACACGTACGGTTTGGCTCTCGAAGGGGAGGCAAACCGATGGCGGCCCATGTTTTGAAACCACGAGCTCCGATCCTCTGCGTCCAATACAAGACCCCGCCGGATACAACCTAGCCGGATATCAACCGATCCCAAGCGATTTCAACGGAGACGGCCTCACCGACATTCTATGGACGAACCGAAGCCTTGGATACATCACGCTCTGGACAAGCGGCGGCGATGCCAGCTTTGATTCGACGTCCATTCCTACACCCCAAGGTCAAAGCTACGTCGACTTCGCCGCGTACCCCGTGGACTTCAATGCAGATGGATCGGCCGATGTGCTCTGGGAAGCGGTCGATCTCTATGGTCGCGCCACGGGAACCCGTCGGCTTTGGATGTCGACGGCATACATTTCCTCTTCCGATGGGCCCTTTGACTTCGATGCGTCTTATGCACCTGGCCAAGGCCGCTTCATCGAATATCGTCCGAGCTTCGGTGACTTCAATGGCAACGGGATGCCAGACATTTTCTGGGATATGCAGGATACCAAAGGTCGCTCCTCGGGTGCGCGGTCTCTGTGGGCGAACCGTACCCCATACCCCGATCGGATTTCCCGCATCATCGACGGTTTCGGTGTAAGAGTAGATGTCGAGTACGGCCCGCTAACGGATGCTTCGATGTACAGCAAGTATGGCGATGCCGTTTATCCTTACGTCGACGTTCAGTCGGGTAGACAATTGGTTCGTCGTATCTCTCAGTCGGACGGCGTTGGTCGGATGCGAGATCAGCGTTTTATGTACGCTGGTTTGCAGGCGCATCGCTTGGGCCGCGGCGAGCTTGGTTTCGCTTCTCGCACTGTCATCGACGAATCAACCGGCATCGAAGTTACGACTTTCTACGATCAGCAACATCCAACCGATGGTATGCCGCTTGAAACCGAGCGGCGGCTTGCCGATGGAACGTTGATTGAGCGTATTTCGAATACGTATGAAGTCCAAGAATTCGACGGCGCTACACATTTTTTTGTTGGGCTCATTGAGAGCGTCCGCGAAGGCTTTGAGATTGACGGCACCCCTGTAGTAACAACCACTACGACCCAAGACTTTGACGCTTTTGGCAATGTGACGCGTCTGAGTACGCTTTCTGATGATGGTTACGGTGAGATCACTACCAGTACTTATGAGAATGACGCGTCAAGCTGGCTAATCGGTATGGTGACCCGAACGGAAGTGACGGGTATCGCGCCGGAGGTGGATCCGATCACTCGAACGGCTGTTTTCGAGAACGATCCAGTCACGGGTTTGCGCTTGGCTGAAACCGTAGAGCCAAGTTTGATGTACGCAAGGCGTACTGAATTCACCTACGATCCAACACTAGGTCTTCCGGTATCGACGACAGTCAGTGGGTACCGTGTCGACACGCGTGTTGGCAGTGTCAGTTACGACGACAAAGGTCGCTTCGCCGTCCAACAGACGAACGCTCTGGGTCATACCGAAACCGGAAGCTTCGACCCGGGTACAGGGCGGCCACTGTCTCAGACGGATATCAATGGGCTCGTAACTCGGTTTGAGTATGACGAGTTGGGCCAACCCACGCGTATCACATTTCCAGACGGAATCCAGCGAACGATCGAACGGTCGTTTAGTGCGCCGGGTTACCCACCGGAATCCATCACTAACGTTGTAACAAGTCAACCGGGTGTACCTACAAGGACGGTCTACTTTGATTGGTTTGGCCGAGAGGTTCGTACAGAGACCTTCGGTCTCAATCACCGCATGATTGTGACGCTTGTGGAGTTCGATGCCCTCGGTCGCGTTGAAAGAAGCACGAAGCCCTTCTTCGATGGCGAAGGTAAATATTGGAAGCGCTTCCAATATGACGTTCTGGGTCGCGTCACGCAGGAAACGCTCCCCGATGGCAGTGTGGTGACGCATAGCTACAACGGTTTTACAACTGTGGATACAAACGATCACGCACAGTCGCACACGCAGACCACCAATAGCCGTGGGCAGGTGATTCGGGTCTTCGATGACAACGGATCGAGTAATCAGTACCGGTACGATGGATTTGGCAACCTACTAACCGTCACCGATGCCTACGGTAGCGTTACTTCGATGACGTACGATATCTTTGGTCAGAAGACCGAGATGACGACTCCGGATTCGGGTACGACTCGGTATCGCTATGACTCGTTCGGGCAGCTGATTCGGCAGCGCTCCGAAAATCGAAAAACCATTCGGTACGACTATGACGTTCTGGGTCGGGTTATAAAGCGTCGCGAATCGGGTGGACGCACGAGCTGGGAATATGATGCTGCTGCTAACGGCGTCGGCCTCGTGTCTGCAATTGGCAGCCGCCAAGGCAGGTTCGAGCGAACGTTCGTTTACGACGACCTCAGTCGTGTGTCTGATATGCACACGCAGATCGGTCAGCAAAATCTCAGTGTAAGCATGACTTATGACGCACTTGGGCGTGTGAGCCATCTCACCTATCCCACGGGTTTTCAAGTCGAGCGAAGTTTCGACGCCGATGGCTATCTTGTCTCGGTCGCGCGCGCCGGCGGATTCGCGCCTTACTGGCAGGCGATGGCAAGTACCGCAGAAGGCCAGGTCAATCAGTTTGAGCTGGGTAACGGCCTCACAACGGAGCGCATCTTCGATCCCGCGTCCGGTCGCGTTCAAGCGATCGCCACAGGGGCGGGAAGTGAGGTTGATGTTCAGAACTTGGGATACTTCTGGGACTTCCTCGGAAACCTCTTCATTCGTACCGACTACAACCAAGGTCTCGTGGAAGGATTCAACTACGACAATCTAAACCGACTCACGACTTCCGTATTGAACGGGTCTCAAATCACCAACTACGCCTACGATGCCGTCGGCAACCTGACTTACAAATCCGACGTCGGAAGCTACACCTACGGAAACGGTGCGGGACCGCATGCGGTAACGGCAACGAGTGGAGCGCTAAATGCAGCGTTCCAATACGACCAAGCTGGAAACATGATTCGAGGTGATTCGATCCAGCGGATCAGATACAACGCCGCCCAAAAACCGGTTTACATTGTCGATCTCACCAAAGAAAAGCGGAAGCTCTACTACGGGCCCGACCGTGAGCTCATTCGACAGACCGTTCATGAATACTCGGGTGAGTTCAAGGACTACGATAAGTATCACCTCGGGCGTCTCTTTGAGCGAGTTCTCAAGCACGGCGAAAACGATGAGGACCTTCACTACATCTACGCAGGCAACGAGCTTGTAGCGATCCATACTGAATCATCGACAGGTGCGGCGGACACGAAGTACGTGCACGCCGACCATCTCGGCTCGGTCGATGTCATCACCGACGACTTCGGACGCGTCATCGAGCGAAATAGCTTCGACCCGCACGGCAAACGCCGCAACTTCGATTGGTCTTCCGCACCAATCGGCACACTCGCAAGTGTGGTGAGCCGCGGCTTCACCGGGCACGAATCCCTCGACTCGCTCGGCTTAGTCCACATGGGTGGTCGCGTCTACAACCCGCTGCTCGGGCGCTTCCTCACCCCCGACCCAACCGTGCAGTTCCCCTTCAGCACGCAGGGGCTCAATCGCTACACCTACGTCAACAACAACCCGCTGTCGTTCATCGACCCCACAGGCTTCGGCCTCGGCAGGTTCTTCAAAAAGATCGGCCGTTTCTTCGAGCGCATCTTCAAACAAATCGTCGCCCCCGTTACCGCCGCCATCGTTGCGATTGTCGCCGGCCCCATCATCGGTGCGTTCGTCGGCGCCTTCGTGGGCACGCTCGTCAACGGGGGTAGTATTAAAGACGCGTTCCGGGCGGGCGCTTTTGCAGCGGTTGGGGCCGGGACAGCGCTTGTCGCGAGCGCAATCGGGAAGCAAGTCATATCCAAACTGTCAGGCAGACAAGGTGGACTTTTCTCAGGCCCCGATTTCAAAACCGGGAAGGCGCATCTCACCATAAACACCGGCGGGCAAGCTGCGAGCGATGCCATTGGGGGCCCAAATCATATCGCGGTGTGGTCGGCGGATAGTGCGACTAAGAAGGCGGTCAAGCGCAAGTCGAAAGATCGATCTGGCCCTTCCGCGGAGGCGTCCGCAAGTGCTGGAGTAGGTCTAGGTGCGGCTGTCAAGGTACAAGCCTCGGCTTTGGGCGAATTCGAAGCTGAAGCGATTATTGCTGATCGCCTAAAAGCAACCGTCGGAACTGAAGGGAACTTTGCAGGAGAAGTCATTGAAATGCGAGTCGCGCTAGAACTCCAGCTCGGCCCCCTTGAGTTGAAAGGCGCGCTTTCTATCGTTGAAGAAAGCGCATTCTCCGACTTCGGACGTGACCCCTCTGGGCTGGATCGATTTCTCGATCGGTTGAAAAGGCTTGATTTTAGGCGTACCGGCGGAATATCCAAGACAGCAGCTCTAAATAGGAAAGTAGGGTTTAAAGCGAAAACCTTTTTGGGCCTCGGCGCTTCCGTGGAAGGCTCAGTAACACCCTAGCGGGTAGGGAGATTCTATCGGGCGTGGTCAATTTATGGGGCGGTTCTTTCCGTCAGATACACTATTTGGCTTTTTCTGCGTCTTAGCATCGACTCGGCCTCCGCGAGTAATTATGGTGGAGAAAATCTACCTCGGCCGCATTTTCCGCCCGAGCATGAAACACTTTGAAGGTAGAATCGCATCAGGCTCTTATGGGAGCGGTTTCGCAACCCAAGAAAGAAAATATGGTGTCTCGTATCCTAAATAAATTCATCGCACTGAATGGGATACTTATTCTTGGGTTGATTTGGGTTTCCATAACGGCGGGTTTATTGGTTGCCGGTCAAACCGACGGACTGAACTCGATCGCTATTTGGGAACTTGCCGTCCATATCCCGTATCTCGGATACCCGATCCTCGTATCGATTGCACTGTCCTCGCTTCGTGCGAGCATACTCTCACTCGCATGCGCGTCAGCGTGGCTAGTGTGTATGCCCTGGGTGACCTATGTACAATCGAATGCCGAGCTCTCAGATGGACATATTTTTGCAACAGCGGCGGTCTCTATAGGCTGGTTCTATATCCTGATTCGAGGTGCTCGGTTGTTAGTTGCTGCCGAAGGGAAGAATGGCCTAGCACTCACGGTTCTGCTGTTTGTGGTATTGCCTTGGGGCGGAGTGGTGTTGTTGCATAGAAGACTCCAAAAGATCGTTCTGAGTCGAGCGCCCGCATGACGACATCAAAAGGAGCTTCTGAGAGCGATTGATCCAGCAATCAACTAGGGAATGATTGTGGTTTTTCTAGCATTTTTTCCGACGGCTTGGATTCTCGATAGAAATTGCGGGTGATGGCAGCGAAATCCAGTTTTCTCCCTCCGTCAAAGTCAGGACGCCCAAGAAACTCGGGGCGGTTCACTTTTGCATCTGGCGCCGACCTTCCACCGAGTTTCACGAATTCCCAAGGAATCGGACAATTTGTTGGTTCAGCCGTTGGATCAGCGATAGGATTAATTCAATGAGTTGGATACTAGGCCTTACTGTTATCGCTGTTAGCCTGGGGGCGTGGTGGTGGTTCTTTGAAGGGCCCAAGCCGTACATGCATCGCAATGTGTCGATGGAAGATTTTGAATCGTTCTTGAAGTCTCTTCTTGAAACTGCCACCGATCAAACAATTCTTGCGATAGAGCACCAAGGTTCAGATCGATTCGTCCAGTTCACACTTGAATGTGGCATCGCAGAGAAGACGATTGGATATGGATTTCCAGATGCGCCGTGGTCGAGAGAATATTTCGCTCCTCTCATGAAGGAGGTTGCGGCTCAAGGTTTTACCTATCATATCGGTGAAACAGGCGACGATGTCATTACACGTTTTTTGGAAGTCGAGATGGCGGGAGAACACGAGGATAAGATTCAAAGGGCTGCTGAACTCGCTCGTCTTACGTGTGGGGTCATGGGTCTCGGTTCGGATGATCGATTTGTTGCGCACTATGATGGCGCGCTCGATAGTGAACGGGTATTCAAAGAGAATGTTACTGAGATCAAACGAATTTTTCGTGAACGCCGAGAGCGGAGAAAGAATAAGAATTCATAATCGCAATGTTTTGTCCAACGGGTTCAGCGTTGCCTGCGCGTTCGCCTTGCTTGTTTCGTTAAGCGCTTGCCAAGCCATGGGGCCGCCGCCGCAAGATCCGTGTTCGGGGAAGATTGAAATGGCGTGGAGGCAGGACGAAGGCGGTACGACGATGACGGCGGTGAATCATTGTTTCGTGCCGGTGACGTTCGAGATGGATGTTTCCCATGTGGTGAACATCGAACCGAGTGTGTCGTTTCCCATGCTGGTTACGCTGGAGCCCGAGCAGAAGCGGGACTTGGTGTCGTTTAGGCATATGGATAAGTCGAAGTCGTACGACCTTAAGGTGCTGCCCTTTACGCCGCACGCGGGTCGTAAGCTTCCCGAGCATGACCTGACGGCTCGATATCAATGGCCCTTTGGGGGTGACGTGCCGCGGAAGCTCACTCAGGGCGTCGGTGGGAAGCAGACGCATCTTGCGAATGCGCGTTACTCATTTGATTTTGGCATGCCCGTGGGATCGCCGGTTGTTGCCGCGCGTGATGGGGTTGTTTATCAGGTCTTAGATGGTTTCGGGAAGGGCGGGTTTTCAAAGCGCTATATGTTTCGCTCGAATACCGTGCGCGTGCTGCATGATGATGGCACCACCGCGGCATACGCCCATCTTCTTAAAGGGATTCCCGTCAAGCCAGGGCAGGTCTTACGCGCGGGAGACCTGCTGGGTCGGAGCGGCGAATCCGGTTACGCGGGTTCACCGCATCTTCATTTTCACGTCAACGGTCCATACGGAAGTACGCAGTCCAACGGCGTTCTACCGACGATTCCGATTCTCTTTGTGGGCGACCTTGTTCCCGAAGAGGGTAAGAAGTACGGACCGTTCGGCGCGAAGTAGTCGCTACTGGGTATCGGCTTTGAAGTAGAGGCCGAAGATGTGGCGGTTGTACTTGTAGACGCCGACGTTTGAGTATTGGTAACGACCAAACCAGCGAACTTCCACGTCGAGCCAATCGTTGATGGGGCGGACGAGCGCGATGGTGGGCTCTACGATTCGGTCCTGTCGCCGCTTCGGTACGTTGAAACTATTGAGTGCATCAACCAAATTGGCATGGTGGTAGCGTTCCCAAGCGAAGGTGAGGCCGACTTCGCTGCTGATCTTCCACGGTAGCGGGAGGTGTGCGTTGACCGCGGCCTGGGTTCGTGTGTTATCGAAGGCTCCACTGAATCCAAGGACGTCACGATCGGCGCGGGTGAAGGTCTCGCTTGATTCGGAGCCGATCGAAGCCCACGCGTTGGGAAAGAACCAGAACGGAATTGAGATGTAGTGCTCCAGACCGACTGAGTAGGTTTTGCCGCTCTGTTCGAGTGAGCTGAAGACGGGATCGTCTTTGTATTTCGTGGCCTCGACATCGAAGTACGCGCGACTTACACCGACTCGATCCCCAAACGTATAAAACAGATTGGGACGAACCGACCAGGTGTTTGCGAAGCCATCGTGGTCAAGTCGTGACCGCGTGGTAAAGGTATCGAGACGTCCCATCAAGCGGTTGGTAAACGAATGGTTCGCGGATGCGTAGAGCATGTGATTTTGACTATCAAAACTCTCGAGATGGCTGTGATTGGATTGAGAGAAGTTGTAGCCAAACATGATGCTCGAGCTTTCGTTCTCAAATGCTTGGTAACTAAAACCAGAACCCACGATGTAGCGTGTGTCCTTTTGATCGGTCGTACTTGCGGTGAGGCCGCCACTCCCGTCTAGCGTCACGTTGGTATCGCGCTCGGTTCCGGTGTAGACGCTGAGGTTGAGTTTTCGCTTGGTCGATGCGCTTGGGATATCGCTCGGTGTGGTCGATCCCGATGGTGAGCCCAGCAGAAGTTCCGCGCGTCGGCTGTTCTCGCTCGCGGGGTCTAACTTGATGACTTCACGAAGCAGGCGTTCGCCCTCGTTGTCGTTGCCGGTTTCCATCTGGCTGAGCGCGCGCAGGAAGAGTGTTTCGCTTTTTAGATCAGGTTCGAGGTGGCTGGCGATCCGTAGTTCTCGAGCGGCTTCCTTGTGGCGGCCGAGCTCTCGCAAGCAGAGTCCACGGTACATGCGTGCGGCGCCGTCTACGGGGTTTCGCACGAGTCCATCTTCAATGGTTTCGAGCGCATCTTCATATTTGCGTTGGTTGAACTGGATTTTCCCGAGCGACAGATAGACGTCGGCGCGTCGATTCGGCCAGCGTCGCAGGTAGTGGCGCAGTTCTTGCGCGGCGTCTTCAAGGCGCCCCTCGGCTTCCAAAGCTTGTGCGAGTGCGAAGAGCCGGTCGGCATCATCCGGATGTTGTACGACCAAGTGCTCGAGTGTTTTGATTTGGCTCGCTTCGGCGCTTGTGGCGATGCCAGCGATGAGTAAGAAAGTCAGAAGTCCGCGTGTCATATCGGAACCTCCTCTTTCTTTTCTGACCAAGTGGCGATTAACTTAACCATGTCTTCACCCTGTTCATCGAGGATGTTGAAGAAGAGTTCTACGAGTTTGGCGTCGAAGCGCACGCCTATGTCTTTCTCAATGATGTCGCGTACACGGGGTTGTGGCAGCGCTTCTTTATAGGGGCGTTTACTTGAGAGTGCGTCCCAGACGTCGACGATCGAAACGATGCGTGCCGCGAGTGGAATGTCTTCAGCCGCGAGACCGGTGGGGTAGCCAGTGCCGTCCCAGCGCTCGTGATGAAAGCGTACGCAGTCGACAGCGGTTTTCGGCAGACCGCGAATCGGGGCGATGATGCGCATTCCAATATCAGGATGTTCTTCGATTGCGCGACGCTCTTCTTCGTTGAGGCGGCCAGGCTTGAGCAAGATCTCATCGCGCACGCCAATCTTGCCCACGTCGTGCAAGAGCGCGCCGAGTCGGATCGCTTCGATCTCTTCGTCCGGAAGTCCCAAGCGCTGGGCCATCAAAGTGGAAAACGCGGAGAGGCGTCGGCAGTGCAGGTCGGTGTAGCCGTCACGAGCTTCGACTGCGGTGGCGATCGCTTCGATGGATGCGTTGAAGGTATCTTTTAGATCGTCGAGCAAGCGTATGTTGTCGACCGAAAGCCCGAGCTGTGCACCTACCGTCGCGACCGTACGAAGTTCGGTTTCATCGAGTGGTGCCGGGTCGTCACGCTCAACGATGAGAACGCCAACGGCGGTTTCCCCGGGGATGAGGGGCGTGTACACGGCTAAACCGGAACGTGTCTCCTCCCCGGGGATAGACCGTTGAGTGATATATGTTTCACCAGTCGTGAGGACGGATTGAGCGGTCTTCATATCGCCGATCTCGTTGTTGCCACCGGGCGGCCAAACCAAGCGCGCATCGTCGAGTTTGCCATCAGGCTTTGCGCGGAGTAGTGCAACGCCGCTCGCGCCGACGACGTCCCCGAGCAACGCGAGCGCCAAATCCAGACCGCTTGAAATCACGGGGCGGCTGGTCGCCTCTCCCACGTTGAACAAAGTCGTCAGGCTGCGCTCACGCTCGACGAGTCGTTTGCGAAAGCGTTCGCGCAGTCCTTCGAGTCCCAGCATGTAGTGCAAGCCAACGGTCGTCCACGGTATGACGGCGTCCAGCATCACGCCGCTTCGCGCCAGCGCAAGGAGTGTTCCTGCCGGTACCGCGGCCAACATGAGGCCGAAGCCGATCCAGCGTAACGTGGGTGCGGCGGTGCCGATGGCGGCGCCCAGAATCGACAGAAACAACACCCAAGCGAGTTGTTCTTGCATGGGCGCGGTGTGGAGTGTTGGTTGGCCAGCGCGCTCTGCCAGCAGGTGGCGCGCGGTTACGGCATGGATGAAGACGCCCGAGCGATTGGGGCCAAGCGGCGTAGGCCAAAGGTCCTGCTCGTCCGCAGCGGTGACGCCGACAAAGACGACGCGACCCGCAATGACCGCGCGGTCGTAGCGACCTTCGATCACATCGATAAATGACAACGTTGGAATCTGGGGTGACGCACGTCGATAGTCGATCGGGAATTGTCCCTCGGTAAACGGCCTTGGATCCTCTCCGAGTGCAACCGCTACCGCAGCTTCGGCGAGCGAGGGAAAGGCTTGGTCGGTAATCAAGCGGCCCCGAAACGCGTTGCGGACGACGCCGTCGCCATCGATGGCCGCGAGTGCGGATCCAATAGCGGCCGCTCCTGAAGCGAACTCCGGCGCGGGAAGGTTAGCGAGTTCGACTTCTGAATCGCCCACCTGTTGAAACTCGCGCGACGCACTCAAAACAACGCGTCCCACCTTCGGGATCGCCCGCGCAAATTCCATATCGGCGCGTCGTTCACCGCGGCGGGCGGTAGAAAAGTCGAGATCGAACGCGATGGACTTTGCACCCGCTCGATCAAGTTCACGAAGCAGTTCGGTGTAACGGTCGCGCGGCCAGGGGAACGGCTCTTTGGCGTCCTCGTATGCTTTTAGACTTTGCTTATCGATCGCAACGATCGCAACGTCAGGGTAACCCGCGGGAATTTCTGGGCTCCAGTCGCTGGATGCGCGCAAGAATAGATCCGCAAGCGGACGTTGAACAACTTCCAACACCTCGCTTGTCATTAACAGTGCGGCTATAGCAGCAACGCCAATAGCCGCAACGGCTGCGTTTCCGAATTGTTGCGTTCGCACCCCAAATGAATCGGCGCTGGTGGAATCGATCCTTAGGTGCCGTTCGAATTTGCGACGAGTTGGCAAGGGTTTGCGTCGCTTGGTGCGGCTTGTCGATCCTGTCTATGAACGACGCGGTTTTAACAGCTCCGCGCCGAATCTGGCTGAAGTGTTTCGCCGAATTTGGCGAACCTGGTCACGCGCGAGCACGATGCATTCGTTTGGCGCTCGTGTCGCAGTGGCATTGGCTTTGCACTGTAGAAAGGCGAGTCGCGCATGGCGTCAGAAGAGCTTCCAGCTCGGCTTGCCGACCGATGCCAGCGGCAGAATCAATCGTAAGCGCTTACTAAACCGCGTGTTTCTGCGAGCGAAGGGATGCGCGATATTTATGTGCTGGTGCGTGGTGGTGGTTGTTCCGTCGCCGTGGGATCTGGAAGGACTTGGGGATCGATCTGATGGGGCAGGAGCTTCTCGA
>JAJDAK010000035.1 GCA_029261895.1 Deltaproteobacteria bacterium | reverse complement strand
TCGAGAAGCTCCTGCCCCATCAGATCGATCCCCAAGTCCTTCCAGATCCCACGGCGACGGAACAACCACCACCACGCACCAGCACATAAATATCGCGCATCCCTTCGCTCGCAGAAACACGCGGTTTAGTAAGCGCTTACGTTTCATTCATCAGCGGCTGCGGCGCAGTCCTACTATCGGTGTCTTGCTCGGTTGTATTTATTGGAATATTTCGCGAGATGTTCGGTTGGGTCATTCATCTGCACATTGAGCCGATGACAATTTTTGCAATTGTCGTTGTGTCTACACTTACGGGTAGTCTTATCTCAATAGTTCCAGGTTGGCGGGCTAGCAAAATTTCTGCTGCACATGTTCTGTCACCTGAATAGGAAGTTTCATGAAAATGCGATATTTAGCGCTAACGATAATTTCATTGGGACTCATTCTTAGTTCCCTTGCTAACGCAGATGACACATATGATTCGGTGCCACTTGCAGCAAATGAGGTTCGGTCTAGATGGCACAATCGACTTGCTCACCGAAAATTCGTAGCCAGACTTACTATGATCATGGACTTTGCCGGTCTCAAGGAACGAAGAGAGCTAATTGTATATCGAGATGATTTGGGGCGATCCAATGAACGCGTTCTCGCATACTTTCTATCTCCGGCCGATCTACGAAAAACTGCGATTCTCTACCTGGAGCAAGCGGAACGATCCAATGACTACTTTCTATACCAGAAAACGACGCGCCGAGTGAGGAGACTCCCTGAATCAATAGCAGACGATGATATATACGGCATTGATCTCGAATTCCTGGGATTTGGCGTCGCACAAAACGAGCCGACTGAGACCGTGGACATGAAACAAGAAGAGATCGACGGACAACTTACGTACAGAATTTCAGAACGCGCTATTCGACCCAATTCTCGCTTTGATGAACGTACTACTTGGGTCGATGCCAGCTCATACATACCCATAAAAACCGAGCACGTGTACAAGGGCGATACCGTACTGGTAGCGAGAACAACGACGATTCAACTACATGACGGCGTTCCAACGCCAACCGAAATGCATTTCCTCAAGACGGCTGGGCGCGAAACTCGTGAAGTTTGGCTGCATATTGAAAGCATCGACTATGACTTCGACATGCCAGAGGATGTGTTCTCCGTTTTCCGGCTTGCAAGAAGCCGCACCCGCCCGAGGATCAATCACGATTAGGTAATCCTGCTAGCATCCTGCGGGCCCGTCAAATCTTGCTGCTCCCTTGCACCGTCGACGGAGGTCTGCGACGTTCTGCGGTCGGGGGTCTGATCATGAGTGCACGTTTTGGCGCCCTAGCGCTCGCATGCCTTTTTCTCTGCGGCGCAGCTGCGGCTGAGGTTCCGGGCAAGATCAACTACCAGGGGTTTCTGGCGGATCCGAACGGGCGTCCCGTGAACGGGAACGCGAATATCGAGCTGGGTATTTGGACGGACGCGACGTCGGTCGATCCCAACGATGAGCTCTACAACGAGGTTCATCTCAACACGCTGGTGCTCGATGGCGTGTTCAGCGTGATTCTGAGCGAGGGTGACTTTAAGAATGGCACCTTTGACGCGGGTCTCTTCAGCGAGCCCGATCGCTGGCTCGAAGTCATCGTCGAGGGCGAAGTGATGACGCCGCGGCAGAAGTTTCTTTCGACCGCGTACGCGATGCAGGCGACGTCGGCCTCTTCGGTGGCATTTACGGCAATCACCGGGTTGCCGGCCGATCTTGCGGATGGCGATGACGATACGAACGCGGGCACCATCTGTACAACGGGGGAATTTCTCGACGGCGACGGCGTGTGCCAGCTGATTGGCGATGGCGACATCAGTGCCGTGAATGCGGGAACAGGACTCACGGGCGGCGGAACCGAAGGCGAAGTCACGATTTCGCTCGACCCAAACGTTGGGTTCCAAACGCGTGTCACGGGAATTTGCCCGCCTAATTTTGCGATGGCCATCATCAATGCCAACGGCACGGTCATCTGCGAAGAAGACTCGGATACTTTCTTCAACATCGGCGCGGGGCTTCTGCTCGATGCAAATACCAACGACCTATCGATTCCACTCGAAGGCATCGATGCCAATCAGATCCTCGACGGCAGCATTACCGACGCCGATATCTCGAGTTCTGCGGCGATTGATCCCAGTAAGATCGCCGGCACGGTCGCGGTGCTGAGCTTTACCGGTGGGCAATCGTTCGATGACGGCACGCTCCGCATCAACGCCGACACCGATCGCGTGGGTGTGGGAGTCGTGCCAGATCAGACTTTGGATGTGGGGGGCAATGTTGAGACGACGGGCGACTACCGTTTTGAGCCGGCGCGTCAGTATCGGCATTTCATTCATCCCGAAAAGTACTTGGCGATTGATTCAGATGGCAATTGGGAGATCCGGACACTGTATCGGCAAATCGATAATGTTGCGGGCATTGCATCGATCACGTCGTATGCACCGATGAACCTGCCCGACGGTGCCGTGATTACGGAATTCAGCTGTTACTACTACGACAACGACATCAACACCAATCTCACGTTGAGTGGGACGTTACGTCGTCGAGATCACGACGAGATCATCAACGCCACGATGGCGTCGGTTGATGTGGGTACGTCGGACCCATTCGTAACGTCGATTCCGCTTGCGATTACGACCACCAGCATCACCGATGCAACCGTCGACAATGCCAGCTACGCGTACGTGTCGCGTTTGGACTGGCTCGTGAGTGAGGGCGACCTTACCGCCGAGCTGCGCTTTTACGGATGTCTCGTGACCTATACGCTGCAGCAGTTATCGTCGCCCTAGTCTTACGGACTGCTCGGGCCCTGATCGGGAAACTGGGGCCAGATGGCACGGAAGATGGTGCGGCCGGGGCGAGATTCGATTTCGATGTCACCGTCGTGGTGGCGAATGACTTCGCGTGCAAGTGCGAGCCCTAGGCCAAAGCCGCTGCCGCCGTAGGTGACACCGGGCTCGAAGATCTCCAATTGGCGGTGACTCGGAATGCCCGGGCCGTTGTCTTCGACTTCAAGATGGATCATCGGTATACCGTCATCGTTACGTCGCAAACCTGATCGTACGATGATCTTGCCACCGTCGAGCGTGGCTTTCGCGGCATTGTCGAGCAGATTCTCGATCACAGAGAGCAATCGGCTGGGATCTCCCACCAGTGGCAAGCGCTCGAATTCATTCTCAATCGTGTAGTCACGGTTGGGATGGCTCACGCGTATGCGCTGCAAGGCGTCGTCGATCAAACGTACCAGTTCGATGTGTCGATCGTCGAATCGCAATCCGGAGTGATAGAGCAACAAGTCGATGCGCCGGTTCATTTCCTGTGAAATTTCGCGCACACGACCCACCTTCGCGCGCGCGCTGTCGGTGAGCTGGGGCATCAACTTGCTGGTAATCGATTGTACTTCTTCATTGGGTTTGCGCAATTCGTCAGCGACGTCGCGCACAAATTCCGCGTGGCGTCGCTGCGCGGTATGATTCGCCACATCACGTGCGAGACGCGTAACCTCTTGGCGTAGCTCTTCCACCAACCGAACGCGTGAAAGCGCGAGATTTGCGAAAGCTGCAACGGTATCGAGTTGCGGTTGGAGTTCGCGCACGCGATCTCGATCCAACCCCTCACAGAGGAAGTGGCGCCTTTTCTCGGGGAGGTCCAACGATACGACAAATGATGCGTCATCGGGTTCGGGTGGATCCGCAACCAGACGCGCGCGCGTACGAAGCACGCGGAAAAACCGTTCCATCGCCAGAACCACACCGCGCGTATTATCAGCGGTCTGGATACGTTGCACGTGCTCCAGCATGGTTTTCCGGTCATCGAGTAAACGCTCAAGAGTGGCCGTGCGCTCCTCGACCCGATGCTGTAGATCCGATTCATTGAGCGCGTGTCCAATGGCGACCGAAGCCAGCTGACCGATAGTCTCGAGACCACGAAGTTCGTTGTTATAGTACGGCAGGCCGTTGGCGCGCGCCGCGACGACAACGATCTTGCTCGTGTCACCACAGGGACAAATCGGAATCACGACTTCGGGTTGATCGGGATCGGGGTCTTCATCGCGGCGGCTAACCACGATCCGTGGTGGCGCGGTTTGTCGTTTCCAGACTTCAAGGCCATTGCGAGCGAGCGGCGTCAATGAAGCTGTGTCTGTGTTTTCAATATCGACGACGGCGACATCAAAGGGATGTAAGCGGTCTTTGATCAAGTGGATCAACATTTCGGTGATCTCATCGGGATGCTTCGCCAAAGTGAACTGGCGCACAGCGACGGTCAGTATCTGATTGTCGGACGTCGAGCTGCCACCACGCATCGCAAGACGAAAGCCCCAACGCAAGACCGAGTACAGGACGATCGTGCTCAATGCAATGAGCGGCGCTTGTGCAGCGAAGGTAATCTCTCCATCCGAAATTCCAGGAAGAAGTCCCGCAAGCACGACACTGCTGGTGAGAAATGCGATCAAAGCGGTCGTGAATGAAAGGAGTCCTTCGCGAAACGCTGGATTCGGGTCAAAGAGTTGGTAGCGCACCATCGTCCAACCGATCGCAATCGGCATGCCCACGGAACAAAGCGCCAACCACATCGTCGTGTATTGCGAGAACGTTGCCGTAAGCGACATGGCGATCGGTGCCGCCGACGCGACAATCGCGCCCGCGATAAGCGCACGCGTACGGAAGCGCTCGATGGGCTTCAATTTTCGCATGCGCACCAATCCACTGAATAAGAGCACCGCGATCGCGAACAACATGAGCACCAGCGCGCCGCGTTCAAAAGCATGGATCAGCGGGATGTCGTGGAAACGGAACTGGGTGTAGACAGCCACCAAGTATGCCGGCACATACAAGAGGATCAATAACGAACGTTTCTTTAACCGGGGGTGCACGACGGGGAATCGCATCGCGAAATGCAAGGTGGCACTCGGCGCGAGCATCCAAGCAAAGTATGCAATGCGCCACCTAAACTCGCTGCTCTGGATCCAACCCGGCTCACTCGCCATCACAAGATCGAAACAGCCAAGCGTCGAGAAACCGAGCATGATGGAAAACATGTACGTTGCGCGCGCCATCGGGTGACCGCTACCCATCAAACAGATGAGCGCAAAAAACACCCAGACCAAACCCGCGACCACGAAGGGCCAGCGCTCTACCATGCGTGCAAACGGCGAACTGGATTCGACATTCGTATGCACCTGAATTCGGGAACCGTCGAGCCGCTCTACGTAGAGTTCGATCGCCGTACCCGGTGCGAGTGGTGCCAGCAGGTCGACGATCTCGCGCCGCCGCTGCACGGGCACCGCGGTCGCGGCTGGGGGTATGCGCAGAGCGGTAACGCGATCGCCGAGTTGAAGCAGCGGCGGTTGCGGTTGAAAAAACAACGCCGCAGACGGAACCCGCAAACCCGTGTCGATGGCGACGGGGATCCAATGATCGGGCGTGGTTTGAAAGAGATAACGGGGGTTCGACATCAGCGCGATCAACACCAGGATCGGCACGCCAATCCACAGCCACATGCGCTTGGGGCGGCGGCGTTCATCACCTGTATATGAGGTCATGAACGGTTGCGTCGCTGAAATTGAACGCGACTCAGCCATGCTGAAACTCTCGTTTGCTGCGCATCACCGGTTGTCCGCCTTTGGTAAAAAATTATACGAGTTCCAACGCCTTAAGTGGTGAATCAGCGGGTCGAAGTGTCGGAAAACACTCGGCTTTTTGGAGGTACAGGGATTCTAATGAGAGTAGAAAGTCAGCAAATCTATGCGACCGAACAGCATAGCCCGGCTTCTGCACACCAGTTGCTCCTCGGTTTTCGACCATTGGGCTACGCCAGAATCCACCCCTGTTGTAGGGAGCCCCTGCTGCTCGAAGGCTACTATGGTGCGATGCACTGGATTTGGACCGGAATCGCGATCTGCCTTGGGCTTTTGGGAACCCCTCGCCCAAGCGCAGCTGAGTTGGATTTCGTGCCGCTTTCGAGCCAAGAAGTCGTGAAGCGCTGGCATGCGCGCATGGACGGGCAACGTTTCATCGCCCAGGTGCGCATGGACGTCGACTTGGCCGGTTTCAAGGAAAACCGGCATATGACCGTGTATCGCGACCATCTCGACGCAACCCAGGAGCGCGTCTTGATCCGCTTTGACGCGCCGCCAAGCCTACGGCGCATGGCATTGCTCTATTTGGAACAGCCGCATCGCTCCAACGACTACTTTCTATACCGACCTTCGGTACGGCGCGTGCGACGTCTTCACGAGAGCACGGTTTCGGGCAATATCTATGGGATTGATCCTGAGTTTCTGGGCTTTGGCATCGCGGAAAGCGTGCCGACGGAAGTCGTTTCGATGGAGCGCACACGAATTCATGATCGCGATGCGTACTTGATTCGTGAAAAAGCCATCGATAAAAACCGGCGCTTCGATAAGCGCAATGTTTGGATCGATGCCGAAACCTTCATGCCGCTCAAGACGGAGCATCAGCTCAACGATGAACTCGTGCTCTCAGCCAATACCGTTCGCATTGAGACCCTGCACGATGTACCCACCCCGGTTGAGATGAAGTTTTTACGACCCAAGGATAGAACTACGGTCGACCTCTACATTGAGAACGTGAAGTACGATGCAACCATCCCAGAAGATGTGTTTTCTATCTTCACGATGACTCGGCAGAGGGTCGTGGGTACAGACGACTAGTTGATCCAGCTGCGCAGGTGGCTGATTGCAGGTGCGATGGTTTCGGTGTCGAAGCCATCACGGCGACACAGGGTTTCAAACTCTTCGATGGTGACAATTCGAGCATCCAGTTCGCGTCGGTCAACGAGGAGATCGTAGTACTCCAAACCCTCGCGGCGCGCGATGACCTTATGCGTACCCACAAGTGCTGCCGCGATGTTTTGCTGGTAGCGTGGCAGCACGCGTTCGACATGCGGATAACGGAAATGCTCTGCGAGCGCGACGGGCTGATGCGTGCGATGTTCGCGATCGAGGAAGGTCTTTTCCAAGCCTTCGTTCAACCCGACCGAGCGCATGAGATCAAAGAGTTCGCGCGTACTCACGACATCACCTATGACTTTTCCACCGAGCGATGGATGGTGAATCCACAGCGGCACGTGGAGATGGGTATCGTAAACGGACGCGTCGTGGAGGTAGAGGTTATGCTCGCCGAAGGCTTCACCATGATCGCTCGTAATCACGAGCAACGTATCATCGAGTAGCCCCGTATCACGTGCAGTCATGTAGAAGCTTTCAAGCTTCGCATCCATGAGTTCGATGGCGCGGTGATAGCGACGAAGCAGCGCTTGGCGACCGCGATCGGGAATGCGAAAACCGGGCCGCAAATACGCATGCGCGCTCAACTGTGGCATCAGCCACGGCAACATGGCGTTTTCGAGACAACCCCCAAGCGAACCGAAAGACTGCAGCAGGGAATGCTCCCTCGGCGGATACGGCGCGTGCACGTCGTAAAGATTGCAAAAGAAAAAATACGGACGACCACTCTCTTTTTGCTGCGCCATACGATCGACCATGTATTCAAGCGACTTCACATCCGCTGGCATCATGGTTTTTGCGAAATCGGTCATGAAGGAACGCCGCTCGGCATTGTGACCACGAAAGAATCCGGTTTCCTCGAGGGCGCGGCGAAAGCGTGGTTTGAACGCTGCAAGTATGAGGGCCATCGGATTCAATGCACCCCAGTCGGCGAGCGGTCGCGTGTTTTTCTGAAAGCCACGTGTAACGCCTGGGATCTGCCCGTCGAAAATGAAATTACGCGTAATGACTTCGGTATCGTGACCGGCGTCGGCGAGAATTTCGGCAACCGTAGGTGACTTTCCGCGGTAACCCATGGTTTGGAAGTGCGCGCCATGATCGGACGGCATCAGTCCTGTGAACATGCTGACGTGGGTGGGAAGCGTCCAACACTCGGTCGCATAAGCACGCGGAAAGTAGACGGCCTGCTCGGAAAGACGATCGAGAAACGGTGTGCTCGGGCCGGTACCGCCAAAATGATCGAGCGAAGATGCTCGTAGCGAATCGACCACAATCAACACAACATTCATATCAAGTCACTCATCGGCCATTTCTGACGCGATCCTGAGTGCCTTTCTTCAACACTTGCTGCTCTGGGTACCTAAGGTAGAGACCGGCAGCCAGCACGCAAAACACACTGCAAAGCGGAGCCGCACCCAGCACCCCGCCGGCATCATCTGGGCTATTGCCAAAGCGCACGAAAAGCCAGCCGAGCAGCGCGGCTGAAACTCCCGTAGAAATCTTAGACGTCAGTCCTTGCATGCCAAAGTAAGTGGCCGCACGGTTTGTACCGGTGTCGGCCGCATCCGCATCGATCAGTTGGCTGATCAACACATTCGGCAGCACAAAAAATCCCGCGACCGGGAACCCAGCGAAAAACAGTACGCCGAGTAGCAACATCCAGTTACGCATATCTGCGGGACCACCGGTCGTGTCGGGCGATAACGCGATCAGCGGAAGCAGCGACAGGCCGAAGACCAAACAACAGGTAATCATTGCGTACTTCGGACCCACGCGGTGAACCAGTCGTGGCATCTGGATCAAACCAATGATAATTCCCGCACAGAAGGTGAGACCAATCGGGAGCAAGCTAAACACCGCCGCGAGAAGCGAAGACGCAATGACGATCCAACGGATCGCATCGAGCGGATCCAAGTCTGCACTTTTGGCAAACGCAAACACGGGTGCCCAAAGCAAACCGAATACCGCCACAACGGGAAACTGCACCAATGCCAAAAGTCGTGACAAACGCACGCGTTCCACCTGCTCGGGTGCGAGATCGGGAATCAATGCAAGATACGGTGCGACGTAGACCGTAAACGCGAGGAAGTAGAGCGAAAGAACGCCCATAAGAAACACGGCGTTGGTGGTGCTTCCGGGATCGCCGGGTGGATAGAAGAGCCATACAGGTAACGCCACCATTGGACCCACCCCGAGCATCATGAAAAAACGACGACGCCCCCAGCGCGAACGGGAGTGATCGGAGAGATAGCCGATGATCGGATCCGAAACCCCGTCGACGATACGGCCCAGCAGCATCGCGGCGCCGAAAACGGTGAACACGCCAAAGAGGACATCGTTTGAAAGCGGTTGGGATAGGCCCGATCCCGGAGGGGGCAAATAGAAGTAGAGCGCGATGGAAGTGACGATGCTCAATGTGATGTCGAGTCCTGCGTGTCCAAACGCATAACCGAATCGCCGCCGCGCGGTCGTCACGTTAGGGTTGTTCGCTCGAAACCACCCACATCGAAAAGAACTGCGAACCGCCGCCATAGGCATGACCGAGTGCGGTACGCGCGCCGGGGACCTGATGATCTCCTGCGTCGCCACGAACCTGACGTGCGGCTTCTGCAAAACGAATCATTCCCGACGCACCAATCGCGTTCGAACTCAAGACACCGCCCGAGCAGTTGACGGGCAGATCCCCGTCGAGTGCGGTGCGCCCTTCGTCGGTCATCTCCCAACCCTTGCCCTCTTCGGCAAAACCCAGATTTTCGAGCCACATGGGTTCGAACCAACTGAACGGCACGTAAATTTCCGCCATGTCGATCTGCTTGAGTGGGTCGGTAATACCCGCTTGGTTGAATACATCCTTCGCGCACTCGCGCCCCGCATGTGGATTGACTTCGTCGCGTCCGCAGAACATGGTGGGCTCGGAGCGCATCGCATGTCCCAAAATCCATGCGGGCTTCTTCGGTGCATCTTTTGCGAGCGCCTCACGCGCCACCACCATCGCACATGCACCGTCTGAAGACGGGCAGCTTTCGAGATAGCGAATCGGATCCCAAAGCATGGGCGACGATTCAATCTTCTCCATGCTGATGTCTTCGATGCGCAGATGTGCCAGCGGATTCTTGAGTGCGTTGAGACGATCTTTGTACGCGACCAACATTCCGATATGCTCGGGCGCACCGGAACGCCTGATATACGAACGAATCAGGGGTGCGAAATATCCACCTGCACCGGCGTTGATATGCGGCGAAAATGGTTGCTTCGACGAAAGCGCCCACATCGCGTTGGATTCGGATTGTTTTTCAAACGTGACCGTGAGCACACGATCGTGAATGCCCGACTCGATCAAGGTCGATGCCACGATCGCCGTCGACCCGCCGACACTTCCCGCGGTGTGGACGCGAAGCATCGGCTTGCCGGTGGCACCGAGTGCATCCGCCAAGTAGAGCTCCGGCATCATCACGCCTTCAAACATATCGGGCGCGGTACCGAGCACAACCGCATCGACATCGCGCCATTCAAGACCCGCGTCTTCAAGCGCGTTCAGCGCAGCTTCACGACAGAGACCTGCAATCGATACGTCTGCGCGCTGTGCGCAGTACGGCGTTTGACCGATACCAACAATGCCGCAGAGTTCGCCCGACAATTACTCGCCCTCCAAGACACAAACCAGGTTCTGCTGTAAGCAAGGCCCCGAAGTCGCATGCGCGACACCGCGATTGGCCTGCCCCGAAATAATTCGCGACGCGGCTTCACCGATGCGAGATAGGCCGGCGGTCATCATCGGGTTCCCCGCAAGTGCACCACCCGACGGATTGATCTCAACGTCGTCTTTGAGCTGCAATGCATCGCGCAGAATCAATTCTTGATGCGTAAATGGTGCATGAAGTTCCGCGATGTCGATTGGACCCTGATTCACACCCGCTTTTTCAGCAGCCAAGCGCGTGGACGCCGAAACCGTAAGGTCACGTGCGCCAAGTGAGTGGGGCTCGATGCGATGATCGATCCCACGAATCCATGCGGGGCGTTTGCAAACGCGCCGAGCAATATCGCCCGCCGCAATGACGATGACACTGGCGCCGTCGGAAATCGGCGCGCAGTCGTGCTTACGTAACGGTGAAACCAAGCATGGCTCCGCCAAGATTTCGTCAACGCTGTAGTCACCCGCAAGCTGCGCCTTGGGATTGTTCTTCGCGTTGGCCCGATTGCGCACGGCAACCTCTGCAAAATCCTTTTCGCTGTACGCGCTCTTTTCCAAAAGTGCGCGCGCTTGTAACGCCGCGAGGCTGACCGAGTCGATACCGAGCGGCGCGACGCAATAAGGATCGAGCTGCAGATTTAAAACTTCGCGTAGTTTCCCGGAAGACGCTTTGCTAAAGCCGTAGATCAGCGCGGAATCCGCATGACCGCTTTGGATTTTCACCCAGGATTCGTAGAGCGCCCATGCAGCGTCCATTTCCACATGCGATTCGGAAATAGGGGGCCACGCGCCGGCACCATCGAGCGCCATCACGAATGCGAACGGCGCGCCCTGGAGATAGTCGCTTGAACCCGAGCAAGTGAAATCAATTTCAGATCGAGCAAGACCCGATTGCGCGATCGCCTCGGCAACGACGGGCATAATGATTTCGACTTCGTTCACCGCACCGGCATCGCGCACATTCTTCGCCTGCGCGAATGAAATCACCGCAACATCACGCATGGGCGATCCTCCGCTCGAGCTCGGTCACATCGACATCGGGCTCGTCCAACGGCACGAAGTACCTGATGTTGGTGAGCGAGAAGCCCCAGTCTTCTTGGGGCTTCCACGAAGCTTTGACCCGCATACCCGGGCGAATCTTATCGAGAGAAACTTCGTGCACGAGATGAAAGAGCCCAATATCCGCACCGTCTAAGAAAATCGTCGCCGCAACAAAAGGCGGCTTCACGTCGGAACCGGGCACCGGGATGTGGACGATGGTGTAGGTCGTCATCGTGCCGGTATCGGCGAGTTCCACATCATCTTCGGTCGGAACCCCACAGCGCGCGCAGGCACCGCGTGCGGGAACGATAACCAGCTGGCACTTGGGGCAACGCTGCCCCAGGATCTTCCCGTCTTTAAGGCCGCGCAGAAAACGTTCGGTCGCGCCGCCCGCGGTGAAGGTGTAATCAAGGCTAGTTGGCGTAACGATTTGTGTGATGGGTTCAGACATCAGGCGCGAGCCTCGTTCGAGTCCGGTTCAAAACACGCGATGTCGGTAATGAAACCCTTGGTTTCCTCCGCCCAACGCACGCGCACCCGCATGCCGGTCGACATCTGCGATTCGTCGCCCGCGTCCACCGCGTGTAAAAAACCCGTGTCGGCACCGTCGAGTTGAATCAGCGCCCAGGCAAACGGCCGTTGCAGCGGATGCTTGGGCAGCGGCTCGGCGACCCAACTCCAGGTTTGAACCACACCGGCCGACCCCACTTCCACAAAATCTTCGGTGGCTTCGCCGGTTTCCGGGTCGTACTCAGCCGGTGGGACCAATACCCGGCCTTCGCGGGTCTTCACGCCCTCGATGCGCCGATCGCGCAATCCCGTGAGGAATCGGCCCACGACGGGGCCCGTCGAACGCGTATACGCATATTCGAGTGTAAAACTGGCGTGTAGTGGTTCGTGTTCTGCTGGCATCGGGCGATATTGAAACACGTTTCACTCACTGACTCCAGCGGAAGTTGGCGCCTCTGGGGCCCGGCAGCGACATACGAATAAGGCCTGGCTCATTTCGGTCGATAATAGAGCGATGACTAGGCGTTCCCCTCGATCTTCCCCGCCTAGGGATCGCTTGATTCGTACGCAGGGCCGCGTGCACCTCACGGGATTGCAAGCATTGGCGCGGCTGCCGTTGGACCAGGTCCGGCGGGACCGCGAAGCGGGCCGGCGTACGGGTGCAGTGATCTCGGGCTATCCGGGCTCTCCATTGGCGGGCTTCGATCAGACCCTCCATGCCTCGCGCAAGATTCTCGAGGCCGAAGATGTTTACTTCGTGCCGGGCATTAACGAGGAGCTCGCCGCGGCGGCGGTTGCGGGTACGCAGTTGATCGACCTCTTCCCGCATCGCGAATACGACGGTGTGCTCGGCATGTGGTTTGGCAAAGCGCCCGGCCTCGACCGTTCGCTCGACGTCTTGCGTCACGCAAACTTTGTCGGCACCGCGCGTTTCGGCGGGTCATTGGTGGTCGTGGGCGATGATCCGTTCTGCAAGAGCTCATCATTACCCAGTCATAGTGAGCATGCGTTCGCACACGCGATGATTCCGCTACTCGCCCCAGCCGACGCACAGGAGATTTTGGAACTCGGTCTGCACGCGTACGCAATTTCTCGCTACTCGGGACTTTGGACCGGTTTGAAGATCGTGGCCGACGTGGCCGATGGCGGCATGATCTTCGATCTCGCAGCTTCCTCACAGAACGTGCAGTTACCCAAGTTCGAAGTTCGCGGAAAGCTATTTCAAAAACGCTTCGATCCGCGCTTACTACCGCCGTACGTAAACCGCATCGAAGAAGACATGCTCTATGAGCGTCTTGAAGCGGTTCGACGTTACGCCTTCGCCAACGGCTTGAACCCGATCACCGTCAAGCACGATCAGGACCGAATCGGCATCCTCGCAAGCGGTCGCCTGTATCGTGAGCTCGAGACGGCGCTGCGTCTTTTGGGCCTCGACGCGGAGAAACTCGAACAATACGGCATCCGCATCATGAAGTTGCAGCTCGTGTATCCGCTTGACCCGCAGCGCATTCAACGTTTCGCCGACGGCCTGGATGAAATTCTGGTTGTCGATGAGCGGGTGGGTTTCATCGAAGACCAATTGCGTGCACTGCTCTACAACACCGTCGACCCGCCCATGGTTCTCGGCCAGCGCAATGAAGTCGGTGAGCCTTGGCTTGCACGTCATAAAGAAAACATGGCCGAAACTTTGGCGTTGGACCTGGGTGAACACCTCGCAAAGCGCCTTGACTCACATGAGATTCAAACTCGGACTTGGCAGATTCGTGATGGCGCGGACATCGAGCGCGACACCACCGCTCCGGTGCGCACGCCGGTGTTCTGCAGTGGCTGCCCGCATATGACTTCCACCCGCTTACCCGAGGGTGCAATGGCGGGCGGCGGCATCGGCTGCCATACGATGGCGCTCCTGATGGATCGCGATGTGCCTTACATCGGCGCCATGGGTGCCGAAGGGGCACCGTGGATCGGCCTGCAGCGTTTTGTCGACCATCCCCACCTCTTTCAAAACTTGGGGGATGGGACCTACTTTCACTCCGGGCGTCATGCGATTCGTGCCTGTGTGGCCGCGGGTGTAACGATGACGTTTAAACTTCTTTATAACGGCCATATCGCGATGACGGGCGGTCAGAAAGCCGTGGGCGAGAAGCCGGTCGCCGAAGTCGTGAAGGACCTTATTTCTGACGGTGCGAGTAAAGTCGTCGCCATGAGTGATGATCGTGCATTGCGCAAGCTGGCGCGCCATGACTCACGCGTGAAGTGTGTCACCCATGCACAATGGGATCAGGCGATGGTGGATATTCAAGCCGAACCCGGCATCTCGGTTTTGGTCTACGACGAAATCTGCGCCAATCAAAAACAACGCTTCGAGAAGCGCGGCATCTTGCCACGACCCAAAGAGCAGATGCTCATCAACGAAGATGTTTGCGAAGGTTGTGGTGATTGTGGCAAACGATCCACCTGCGTTTCGCTGCGACCCGTCGAGACGGGACTCGGTCGCAAGACGCGGATTCACGAGAGCTCCTGCAGTGATGATCGTTCCTGCCTGGTTGGCGACTGCCCATCATTCGTGAGTGTTGACACGCCAACCGCGGCCAAACCCGATCCGCTGCGCTGGCTCCCCGAATCACTGCCTGAACCGACCCCCGCCAAAATAGACCGCGATCGCTTTGAAGTCTATTTCGTGGGCGTCGGTAGCACCGGCATTGTAACCGTCGACGCGCTCTTGGTTCACGCCGCGGAACTCGAAGACCTCTACGTCTTACATCTGGATCAAACCGGTTTGGCACAACGCGGAGGCAAGGTATCTTCGCATTGCATCATCAGTCGCGAACCCGTGATTGGCAGCACCCGGGTCAGCTGGGGCGAGATCGACGTGTTACTCGCCTGCGATCCATTATCGGCCTGTGATTCGGTGTCGCTGCGCGCGCTCTCGAAAGAACGCACACACGTGGTCGCGCATAAAATCGTTGTACCCACGGCGGAGATGGTGACGAATCCTCAGTCGGAGATGCCCGCGGTCGAAAGTTTTCTTGGCAAACTCGAGGATCGTGCGATGGACCTCACCCCCGTGCAGGCCGAACTGCTCGCGGAGGTCGCGCTGGGTGAGACGCTCGGTGCAAATGTTGTTCTGCTGGGTGCGGCGTTGCAGAAAGGTCTGCTCCCGGTTTCCGCTGCGGCGCTCGAACAAGCCGTTCGTGATCGCGGTGTGGCGGTCGAATCAAACCTCGCGGCAATTCGCCTCGGACGTGCGGTGATCGCAGATCCCACGCTTGAAGCGCAGATCCTTGAGGACGCGCGTCCCAAGGCGGTAGGTGTTGGAGATCGCACCGGCGAAGCACTCGAGATTTTCGGCAATAGCTGGAACGTCGTTTCCAGCTTGTTACCCGCGCCTGCGATCACGACACGCCAAGCCATCGCAGGTTTTGCGGTTGATCTTGCGGACTACCAGAACGAAACCTACGCACGGCACTACCTCGAAACGATCCAAGAAGTGGTCGCGGCAGAATCCGAACTCCAAACGGGTTCGGTTGCGTTCACCGAGACTGCCGCACGCGAGCTATATCGCTTGATGGCATACAAAGACGAATACGAAGTGGCGCGGCTGCAGTTGCGCGGACCGTTCCGCCGCTGGGCCGAGCGACGCGCAGGACGCAAATTGCATTGGCGCTACCATTTACATCCACCGCTGCTTCGGGCCATGGGACTCAAGGGCAAGCTTCGCTTTGGCGCTTGGTTTGAACCGTTCTTCCAGCTATTGGCTGCCATGCGCTGGCTCCGCGGAACTGCGATGGATCCCTTCGGACGTGCCGACGTAAGACGTGTCGAGCGCGAGCTCGTGCCCTGGTACCAAGACGTACTCACACGCTTGTCCGCACATTTGAAGGCGTCAAATCTCGAGCGCAGTGTTGAAACGGCGAAGCTGGTCGAGCGCATTCGCGGCTACGAAGACATCAAGCTCGAAGCCGTCACACGGGTGCGCCCCGCCGTCGAGGACCGCCTCCACACCCTCGAAGAAGACTAAGGGCCGAATCCCGCTGATTCGCTGCTTGATTTCGTGAGAAGGGTCGCGCAAGCTCCCTGCCCATGAAGCTCGCCTCTTGGAACGTAAATGGTATTCGTGCGGCCCAACGCAATGGTTTTCTGGATTGGTTTGCGAAGGAGGCGGCCGATGTTGTTTGCGTCCAAGAAATAAAGGCGCTGCCCGAACAACTCGAAGAACCGATGCTCCACCCCGGTGGGTATCACGCTTTTTGGCATCCCGCGGAGAAGAAGGGCTATAGCGGCGTCGCCACCTTTTCGAAACGCGAACCGCTCGACGTGCGCTACGGCATCGGCAATGAGGAATTCGATCGCGAGGGCCGCGTGCTGATACTCGAGTATCCTGATTTTTTGAGTGTGAACGCGTATTTCCCTAATAGCCAGCGCGACCACGCACGACTCGATTACAAACTTCGCTTCTGCGCTGCGATGATGCGTTTTCTTAATAAAAATGTGCGTGCGGGAAAGAACGTACTGCTCTGCGGCGATTTCAATATCGCGCATCAGGAAATCGATCTAAAGAATCCAAAGACCAATAAGGACACCGCAGGTTTCTTGCCGGAGGAGCGCGCGTGGATGACCCGCCTGCTGAAGGCCGGTTACATCGATACTTTCCGTCATTTCTGCGAAGAACCCGACCACTACACCTGGTGGAGCTATCGCCCGACCGTCCGTGAGCGGAATATCGGATGGCGCATCGACTATTTCGTAACCAATCCCGAGTTCCAGCATCAATTAAAGGCCATGCATCATCGTCCCAAAGTCAGAGGCTCCGACCATTGCCCCATCGTGCTGGAATTGAAGCGATGAAAATCCAAGAGCGGATCGACGCACTCGACTTCGAAACGCTCGAAAAGGATCTCGACCGTCAGGGATTTGCGAAAACCACGCCTTTACTCGATGCAAAAGAATGCGATGAGCTGATTCGTCTCTACAAAGACGAGGAACGCTTTCGTTCGCGGATCGAGATGTCACGCTATCGCTTCGGCGAGGGAGACTACGGCTACTTCTCCTACCCGCTGCCGCCGCTGGTTCAGGAATTGCGCACGCACACCTACCGAAAGCTCGCACCCATCGCGAACCGCTGGATGGAGAAGTTAAAACGCGATCACCGCTACCCCTCCAGCTTGCAGACGTATCTAAAGATCTGCCACGCGGAGGGACAGATTCGCCCGACGACGTTGCTGCTCCACTACGAAGAAGGCGGTTACAACTGCTTACATCAGGACCTCTACGGCGCATTGCAGTTTCCGTTGCAGATGACGGTGTTCTTGAACCGACCCCGTGAAGACTACGAGGGTGGCGCGTTTCTTTTGACCGAACAACGTCCCCGTGCGCAATCCCGTGGCGAAGCCGTGATGCCCGAGCGCGGAGAGACGATCATTTTCGCGGTGGGCGATCGACCCGTGATGGGCAAACGCGGATACAGCCGCGTCACGATGCGACATGGTGTATCGACCATTACCCAAGGGGCGCGCTACGCGCTTGGAGTGATTTTTCACGATGCCCGATAGTCGCCAAAATTTTGAGTTCAACCCGAAGGGACCGTTCTCACTCGCCACAACGGTGGATCGACTCGTGCGCTTTCGCGAAGTCGTGCATCAGTTTGAAGACGATCGCTACCGCGTGTTGGTGCCCGTGGGTTCGCGTCTGTTGTTGGTCAGCATCACACAAGAAGGACCCGTCGGTCGCGCGGCGCTGCGCATTGAAGTCTCTGGCAAAGACGCAAAGCGCACGGATGCCCGCGCTGCGGGTGAGCAAGTCGCCACTCGCGTACTCGGTGCAGGTGTTGATCTGCGGCCGTTCTGCAAACAGTTTAAAGACGATAAGCTTTTGGCGTCCCCATTGAAGCATTCGCGCGGCCTGCGTGTGTCGGGTGGTTTCAACAGTTGGGAGACCATCGTCACCGCCGTGCTCTCACAGCAGGTCAATCTGCAGCTCGCTTATCGTATTCGGCAAGATCTCTGCCTCACTTACGGGCGCCGCGCTCGGATTGACGGCGAGAGCTTCCTTGCTTTTCCAAAGCCAGAGCGCATCGCCAAAGAGAAAGCCACCACGTTGCGCAAGTTCGGACTTTCGCAGAGCAAGGCCGAAACGCTGATTCGCGTTGGAACGGCGTTCGCTAAAGGCGATCTCGATGATGACGCTTTGCTCGAGATGCCCGATGAAGAAGTCATCGAAATACTGACCGAGATCAAAGGCATTGGCCGCTGGACAGCGGACGTCACCTTGATGCGCGGCCTCAGCCGTGCCGATGCATTTCCCGGTGGTGATCTTGGCGTCGTGAAGTACCTCGCCAAAGACCTCTTCGGTAAACACGGAACCGCCAAGGAAGGCGAGATGCGCAAGCTCGCCGAACGCTGGTCGCCCTACCGCGGTGTCGCGCTCGTCTACCTCTACGCGGAAATTATGCGTCGCCGCCAAGCGGGTTAGCTCCGACTCTATTTGCCGCGTTGCTTGGTAAGAACTAGATCTCGTAGTCGGGATCGGGATCCTGTCCGGCCTGCTGAATGTGCAAGTGCGGAGGTTCTGTTACAACACGCGAATCCGCAGGAACCGACTTGGTGAGCCACGCGTTACCACCGATCACCGAGTTTGCACCCACGACGGTGCCACCACCGAGGATCGTCGCATTCGGGTAGATCGTTACATCGTCTTCAATGGTGGGGTGGCGTTTGCGACCCATATCTTCGCGACCTTGGCGGTTGGAGAACGCGCCGAGTGTTACGCCGTGATAAAGCTTTACGCGATTGCCGATGACAGTGGTTTCACCAATCACCACGCCGGTTCCATGATCGATGAAGAAATGGCAACCGATCGCGGCACCGGGGTGAATATCGATTCCCGTTTTGCCATGCGCTTCTTCGGCCATGATGCGTGCAACGACGGGTTCGCGCAGCTGATAGAACGCGTGCGCAATACGATAGGTCGATACCGCGTTAATAGATGGGTAGGACGCGATGATTTCGCTGTAGGTCTTGGATGCGGGATCTCCGTTGAATGCCGCTTCGACATCCATGGCAATGCAGTGCCGAATGTCGGGAAGTTCATCGAGAAAGCGCGTGGCTTTGTCGCTACCCACCAACCCGCTCACCATGCCGTGGATGACCTGAATCGTCGCATCCAGCTGGGGGGTCGGGGTCTCGTCGAGCACCAATGCACGGATTTCGTTCAGTGTTTCGACAATCCGCCGGGGATCGGGCATCGATTCCTTGCGGGCCTCACTCACCGGGTCATTCATGTCCCGCTGCGCGCGCAGGTGCCCCGCAATCTGCTCAATTGCATCCGCCATCTCTTGCCGCTCCTTGGTCCCCACCGCCCTTAGAGTACGGCCGGGCCCAAGAGATTTCAAAGAGATTGTAATTGCCGGCTAATTGCGGGCCCGCCGAATCCCGACCAGCAGCGTAAGTCCCAGTAATAGCGCGGTAATCAGCGCCATAGGATGATCGAAAACCCCAGACCCGAGGCGGATCGGCTGGCGCGGATAATTGAGATCGAATGCCATTGCGCGGGTCGCGCGCCCTTTTGCGGAACCTGGACGCACTCCGAATTCAGCCCCATACTGCGCGCGGTGACGGTCTATAGCCATTCTAGAATCAACTGCTTCAGCAACTGCCCTAAACAGTTTTCATACCGCTACATCGAGAAGATCAAGGTCGACACCGAGGGCGTGGAGGCGTTTGTTGGCAAACGCGTACACGAGATACTCGAACGGCTCTACCACCACCTCCAACGGCACAGTCAGCCACCCAGCCTGGCGCAGGTTCAGGAGCGCTTTCGCAAAGACTTCGCGCTGCGTTGGCATAAGAAGATCAAAATCGTTCGCGAAGAGAACGACCAAGATTTTTATATCGCGCACGGCTTGCGTTGCTTGGAAAACTACTACCGCGGCCACTATCCGTTCGATCGCGGAGAAACTGTGGCGATCGAAGCGCGGATTCCGATTCAATTGGATGACGGCGGAAGGTACCGTGCACAGGGAATTATCGATCGCCTCGTTCGGACGCGCGATGGTGAGTACGAGGTCCATGACTACAAGACCAGCGCGGCGTTGCCACCCAAGTCACGCATGGAAAACGACCATCAGCTGCCGCTCTATCAGGTCGGTGTGCAGCAGGCCTACCCCGACGCGGATCATGTGAAGTTAGTCTGGCATTACCTTGCGGTGGATAAAACCATTGTGCGGGAGCGCACGCCGGTGCAACTGAGCGACATGCGCAAGCTGCTGATGGAGAAGATCGACACCATCGAAGCCGCGACGGAATTCAAGGCACGACCGAGCCCGCTCTGCAATTGGTGCGACTACAACAGCATCTGCCCCGACCGGAAAGGTGGTCCCAAGCTCGAAGAACCACCGCCTCCTGGCGACACTGACGCACCCAGTGCACTATCGTCTTCGATGTCTGCAGATGACGCGGAGCAACTCTCCCTTCTGTAGAAGACTTCAATTGGAGCCCGCTGCCCGCCGATACTTCAAATATGTCGGACGAGTCCCCTCCAAAATCCGCCGCCGGCCCGCCGCGCCTGGTCTGCCGCTGCATTGGTGTCGCGAGCCCGCGCATTATTGACGCGATCCAACGCGATGGCCTGACCTGCTTAGAGGACGTACAAAAACGCGTTCGCGCGGGAACGGGTTGCGGAACCTGCCACGCGGAAATCGAAGAGATTTTTGCGGATCTTCATGGCCAAGAAGTACCCAAGTTGACCAAGCTCCAAAATCGCCAGCTCTGTCATACGGAGACGGTGCAACGTGTAGAGGGTTCGCTCTACGGTGGCATCGTTCCGAAGCTCGCCGATGGAACGCGCGTCGACCTGGTCGCGGTCAAGGGGCTGCAGATCGACCTTCATCTCACGCCTGACGACCCCGAAATCCGCGAATTGATTCGCGAAAAGCTTTGCAAATTCGTCTGCCAGGATCTGCTCATTCGCTTCAGCTGAGCTGGTACAATCCGGCGCATGAAAGTTGAACGCATACCTACCCTTGGGGATAACTACACCTACCTGGTGATTGACGAAGCCACGAATGAAGCCGCGGTGATCGATGCACCGGAACTGGCGCCGGTTGTAAAAGCCATCAAAGCGACGGGCGTTACGTTGACCAAAATTCTGTCGACGCATCACCATTGGGACCACAGTGGTGCTAACGCAGAACTCGCCGAGAAATACGGCGCGCCCGTTTATGGTCACGCGTCAGACCATGATCGCATTCCCGGATTTACGAACGGTCTCGAGGAAGGCGATCGCATTAAGGTTGGGAACCTGGAGGCAGAGATCCTCTTTATCCCGGCGCATACCCGGGGCCATATCGCCTACGTGTTTCCTGAAGCGGTGTTCTCTGGCGACACACTTTTCGCTGGGGGCTGCGGCCGCTTGTTTGAGGGTGATCCGGAAATGATGAACACGGCGCTTAACGAGAAACTCGCGAAGTTACCCGATGCGACGGCTGTCTACTGCGGACACGAATATACTGAAAGCAATCTCAAGTTCGCGCTCGCGGTCGAATCCGGCAATGAGGAGCTGCAGCGCAAGATGGAGTCGGTGCAAAAACGTCGCGCGAATGCCGCGAGCGATTGGCACGATGCGACACCCGACGAGATGACGATTCCTTCGACGATCGCCGAAGAACGCGCCACCAATCCATTCATGCGTGTGAACTCGCGGGAAATCATCGCGAGCATCCAGAAGCAGTTTCCCGACACCGCGACCGACCCGGTTACCATCCTCGGCCACGTCCGCGCCATGAAAGACAGTTTCTAACGGCAATGATGCAATTATGGGGATGCAATTAATGGGGACGTTGGTTGAAACTGCAATTAATGGGGACGTTGGTTAAAAAGTTGCACCTTTTTATCCAACATCGTCCCAGGCGTCAACCGCTACGACGACGCACTAAACTCGCTCAAAAATTTTCGCGAAACCTACGGGCACCAACCCGATCTCCTCGGCCGCGTCCTTCGG
>JAJDAK010000034.1 GCA_029261895.1 Deltaproteobacteria bacterium | reverse complement strand
GAACTGCAACTTTTTAAGGACCGTCCCCATTAATTGCATCAACCAACGTCCCCCGTCCCTTATTCCATCCACATGCATTGCGGCTAGTGCAAGAGGCGTGCGCCAGTTGCGGCTGCAACGCTGAGCGCAAGAATCCAAATCGGCGTCTCTTTGAGCGCTGGAATTACTTGTCCCTTCATAAAGGGAAAAAAGCAGGTAGCGTCGTAGAAGCTGCGAAATTCGTCGCCCCGTTCGGCGAGCATGCGCTGGTCCTGATGCCGAAGTCCGATCATGAGATACGCCAACATCCCACCGAAGTACGCGACATCGGTTGCCCAACCGTTCGGTACAAGATGCATGGCCGACAGCAGCCCGACACCCATGAACAATGGGTGACGCGTAATCCGCAGCACTCCTGTCACTGAAGCGTCCTTAACCATCATCATGCTTGCGCTCGGTCGAATCAGTCCCGCAACAATCAAAACGAACGCGGTTCCATTGACCAAGTACATCACCCAGCGCAGCAGATCCGTCCGCGGCACCGACCAAAACATCGCACCCTGATGCAGGTGCGAGAAATAGATCCAATTCAGTGGAATAAAAATCGCAAGCGCAATCAGAGAATAGACGCCAATAAATCGACTCTCGCCGAGTCGCTCCACCCACTTCGCACGCGTACGGAGACTCGACAACCAGATATGTGTCCCGCCAAAGACCCACCAGAGTAAAAGAATCTGCAATTCGGGTGTCATCCCAGCCCTTTCAAAAAGCTGGGACGTATTCTAACCGGAATCCTTCTCCGACCACTTGAAGGCATCCAGTGGCTCCGGGGGGAAACGACTTCGCACGTGATTCTGCAGAGCGGATTCGAGCTCGAGGACCGTCCAACCGGTTTCTGTCCGCAACGCGTCCCGCCACGGCTCCCCTTCCGCGCAACGATCCAGCCAGCGCGGGATGATCCCCGAATCGCGCTCATCCAACATTTCGATGACCGCCCGCGACTCCAAGTACGCCAGCAAGGCGCGTTTACCCTTCACCCCGTTGAAACCCCGGACCAGGCTTTCCAATGCGATCCAGCTATCACCACGAAGCGCATCCACCAGCTCGCGCCATTCCGAACGCGAAACCTTCGGTCGACCGCGATAGCGTTCTTCCAAGCGGTCGGCGATGCCTTCGTTGATGAAGAACGGTTGATGACTCTTCAACGCGTCCTCAAACAACGCGTGCGCGTGTTCATGCGCGAGCAACGCGAAGAGTTCTCTCCGAGGATGGCGTGCCGAAACCACATGAATCGTACCGTCGTAAAATCCGACCGTCGCGAAACCAAAGCGATGCTTGTATTCAGCGAGATAACGCCCCCGTGTGTAGAGTCGTACAGCGAGAGGGTTCGGCAGGCTGCGTCCGAGCGCCTCCTTCAAGCCAACGCGCACCTCTTCTAGAATACGCACAACGCGATCGCCATAGGCGCGACCCGCAAAGCTATGGTCGTAAGAGATTTTAAAATGCGGTGTGTCGAGACGCTGCATTGGAGCGGAGGGCTCCCCGCGCGCCGAGAGCAGAAGTTCTCCATCGATTTCATCGCGCAGCCGCATCGCAGCCTCGCGCCAGACTTCGGAGGAGCCTCCCGCGACGGACAGTGCCGCATCGATGGCATCTTTTGCGGGTTCAAGTCGGCCACGATCGCGCTCGACCTCCGCTAGCAAGTACGCCACTTCAGGCCGCTCAGGGTGTTCACGATGCAGGCGCCGCAGACGGCGCAGCCCCCGACGCGTCTCGCCACGAGTCATATCATCGCGAGCCGCTAAGAGCTCGCGCGTGAAACGATCATCATCATCGACCGTGGTTGAACCGGGCTCGACTCGCTCTCCCCGGTACTCGCCCTCCCAATGCAGTGCGATCTCCGAGGGCGCCAAGGTCCGTGCCGTGCTCGGCGCACCATCCGCACGATTGCTCAGCACCAGCTCGCCGTCGGGATCGACCCAAACAGAAACCTTGCTCGGTATCCAAATCGCAACCGCGATGAATCCGAGAAACAAGGCGATCCATTTCAACTTAGGGGGGTGCACCCCAGGCTTTTCGGAGCTTTGTGCGAGGGGCTAAACCCTCACTGCCGGAGGAGTCCGACGCTATGCACGAGCTCGGGCAAAATCAGACGTTCCATCGCCAACTTTACGGCGGCCGACGAGCCTGGCATCACGAAGACCAACTTGTCGTCGACCGTGCCCGCGATCGCGCGGGACAGCATCGCCGCGGCACCGATCTCGTTAAAACTCAGCATACGGAAGAGTTCGCCAAACCCCGTCAACTCTTTGTGGATCATTTCGGCCACGACATCGACGGTAACATCGCGGCTTGCGATGCCGGTTCCGCCGGTGACCAGGGCCACGTCCACGTCCGCACGTTGCAGTAGTCGCAAAAGCGTCGCGCAGATCTCGTCCGCCTCATCTTTGACCAAAAGGCGTTCGGATACGTGATGCCCGCCCGCTTCCACGAGATCCTGAATCAGCCGACCCGATTTATCCGTCGCGAGGTCACGGGTATCGCTCACGGTGAGGATTGCAACACGCGCGCGCGCCGGGCCCGCGGCACGATGATCTGACGCTGGATCGTGACTCATGGATTCTCCTCGACCCAATACGCGCCATCCTCCGCGAATTCCTTTTTCCAGATCGGAACGGTTTGTTTCAGCGTATCGATCGCGAAACGACACGCGTCAAACGCGTCGCCCCGGTGCGGTGCAACCGCAGCAATCATCACCGCCGCATCGCCAATCTCAAGACGACCCACGCGATGCGACATGGCAATTCGCACGCCAGGCCAGCGCGCGGCTGCGGCGTCGGCGATTTTACGCATCTCGGCTTCCGCCATCGGGACGTAAGCCTCATACTCGAGATGATCGATCGCAGATCCGCGCGAATGGTTGCGCACCACGCCAATGAATGTCGCGATGCCGCCGGTATCCGGGCCCACGACTTCCTGCATGAGCAGATCCATCGAAAGCGGTTCCGCCTGAACCCAGGCGCGCGCCGAACCTCCGCTCATAGGCGGGAGCAACGCGATCTCGTCGCCGTCCTCGAGAGGCAGCGTGAGTTCAGCGCGCTCGCCGTTGCGTGAAACCACCAGCCGACCGCGATATTGGGCGATCACCGGATGATCGCGCTCCAGCTGCGCGACAAGGTCCTTCAGCGTGCCGCCGTCCGGAAGATCCATCAGCGATTGCTTCTCGCCAATGGCTTCTCTCAGACCCGCAAATAGCAGAACTCGAATTCTCATAGGACAGGAGTGTACACGCGCTCAAGCTGCGAAGCCGAATGTCCGACCGGGATGGGGAAGGATGAGCACCGATGTCTTATGAACTCGACTTCAACGCGGACTCACTCCGCGCCGATTCGAATGCACCCCCACCCGCAGCAAGCAAGGTGCGCGCGGCACTCGATAAGATTCGTCCCGGGCTGATGGCCGACGGGGGTAACGTGGAACTCGTCACCGTAGATGGGGATGGCACGATTCATCTCGCGCTACAGGGGGCCTGCGATGGCTGCCCATCCGCGAGCATGACGTTGCGAAAGGTTCTGGAACCCTTCCTGCGAGCGGAACTCGCGGGCGTAGCGGGTGTAACGCTCGGCTAGGCCTTCGCGGTACTGTTGAGCTTGACGACGTTTTCGTCCTCGGTGGCTTTGACCTTTTCGGTCTTCTTGCCAGCGCCCATTTCGATCTGGCCGTTGATCTGCGCGCCGTCTTCTACCACGAGACTCTGTGTGTGCACGTTTCCGAAGACATGAGCCGTCTTATGCAAGGTAATCTTTCGACGTGCAGTGATATCGCCATGCACCTCACCCGAAATAATCACGGTTTCGGATTCGATATTGGCGCGAACCTCACCGCTCTCACCAACGATCAAGGTATTGTCGCTCCTGATCTCCCCTTCAAAGCGCCCGTCGATTCGAACGGTATCTTTGAACGAAAGCTTGCCCGAGAACTCTGAGCCTTGGTCGATGAAAGCCGTCAATGCGCCGACCCCAGCCGAAGTCTGGCCGCCCTGCTCGCCTTTTCGGAAATCACTCAAACCCATGTTTTCCCCTTTTCGCACCGGTTCAGGCCCTTAAGGCATTAGATGCACTTGACCTGCCTATCGGCGATCGGGTGGCAAGCTTGAGCACTAGAATCCGACGGCCTGCTATTCTGCGCAGACCATGGCAGTGACCCCTCATACCGACATCGATCGTGTTCGCGACGAGTTGCGACAGGCTCGCCAGAGCGAACGCGTCCACGGCGCTTACCTACTTTCAGGGCCCCAGGGGACCGGAAAGCAGGCAACCGCGCGCTGGTTTGCCGAGCTCCTGCTTTGCCGCGATGGCGTAGCTGACCCCTGCGGGCGGTGTCACGATTGTACGCTGCTCGCCCGGAGCGACCCGAAGGATCCTACCATCACCGGACACCCCGACCTGATTCAGCTCGAACCCGATGGCAACCAGTACAAGGTCGAGCAGATCCGGGTGCTGCAGAAGGATCTAAGTCTGGTGGCGAATGAGGGTGGTCGCCGGATCGCGCTGCTGGGAGCGGCCGAAGCACTGCGCGCGGAGTCGTCGAACGCGCTGCTAAAGACGCTCGAGGAGCCGCCGCCACACACCACATTGATTCTCGTATGCCGGGAACCGGATCGACTTCCTGCCACCGTACGTTCCAGAACCGTGCATTTACGCTTTCGCGCGCTCCCTGAACGCGAAATTCAAGCGGCACTCGTTGCGGACGGCTGGGATGCGGAAGATGCCTGGCTCGCCGCAGCGGTTGGCGGCGGTAGCGTGGTCGCGGCCCAAGCCTGGAGCGAGAATGCGCTGGAAACCGCGCGCGAACTCTTGCATGACCTGCGGGAGTTGAAGCAAGGCGCCGCATCCCTCGCATTGGATTTCTCAGAACGCTTTCGCGGCGGTGAGAAAACGCGCGGCAAGGCGGAACTCGCATTCGCCGTGATTCGCGCATGGTCGCGCCGCCAGGTCGAAGAAGCGATCGAAAACGGCGATACCGCGGCGGCTTCCTTCTGGTTGGATCGCGTCGAAGCCGCCGAAAGCAGCGAAGCCGATTGGCGCTCACGCAATCTAAACGCGGCGCTTTTGATCGAACATCTCACGCTCGCGCTCGTAGCGCGGTAGCGACGAGCGGCTAGACTTCCGGACCGATGACTGAGCAGTTCTATATCACCACGCCGATCTACTATCCCAACGCGTCGCCGCATATCGGATCGACGTACACCACGTCATACGCCGACACGCTCTCGCGCTACCATCGCCTCAAGGGTGCCGACACCTACTTCCTCACCGGAACCGACGAACACGGCGAAAAAATCGCCGAAGCGGCCGAGAAGGCTGGAGTCACGCCGCAGGCTTTCGTCGATCAGATTTCTAACCGTTTTCGTTCAACGTGGGATGAGCTCGGCTTGAAGCCAAATGGGTTTATTCGCACGACCGACCCCGACCATCAACACGCGGTCCAACATTTTTGGCAGCTCCTCTACGACAAAGGTGAAATCGAATTTCGCGGCTACACCGGACGTTACTGCGTGGGTTGCGAGCGCTACCTCACCGAGCGTGAATTAGAAAACGGCAAATGCGTGCAACATCTCACCGAGCCTGAGGCGCGCACCGAAGAGAACTACTTTTTCAAAATGAGCCAGCACTTTGATTGGCTGATCCAAGAAATCGAATCGAATCCTGAGCTGATTACACCTGAGCGTTATCGCAACGAAGTACTGTCAATGCTGCGCTCCGGTGGACTCGAAGACCTTTGCATTTCACGACCGAAGTCTCGACTTGAGTGGGGAATTCCACTGCCCTTCGATGACGGCTACGTGCTCTACGTTTGGGCTGACGCGTTAATCAACTACCTAAGCGGCGTGGGTTATCCCGATCAAGCGAGTTGGGAAACACGCTGGAACGGCGTTCATCATCTGATCGCCAAAGATATTTTGAAGCCACATGCCGTGTTCTGGCCGATCATGTTGCACGCGGCCGGGTTACCTCTCTACAAAGGTCTGCACGTTCATGGTTATTGGAGCATGGACAACCAGAAAATTTCCAAGAGCCTCGGCAACCTCGTCGATCCATTGGTTATGAAAGAGAAGTACGGCTTCGATCCCTTTCGTTACTACTTGCTACGCGAGATGCCCTTCGGCCTCGATGGGGATTTTTCCGAGGAAGCGGTAGTACGACGCATCAATGATGACCTCGCCAACGACTTAGGAAACCTGCTCAACCGTACGATCGGCATGCTGCATAAGTACTTCGATGGCATCGTGCCCGATTCAGCGGGCGAACACGTCCTGTCTGAAACCGCTTCGCGCGTGGCTGAAGAGGTCGACGTACAGCTGCAGGCATTCTCGACCCAACGCGCCCTCACCGTAATCTGGGAACTCGTCTCAGCCGCGAACAAGTACATCGACACCCGCGCGCCGTGGAAACTTGCGAAAGACGAGAGTCAACGCGACAGCCTAGCCGCCGTACTCTACGAATGCCTCGAAGCCCTGCGAGTGACCGCGGTGCTGCTTGAATCTTTCCTGCCGGAAACCAGCCCGCGTATCTTCGAGCGGCTCGGCATCGAGCCACCAACGGGGCTGCTCGGTGAACGCCTGCGCTGGGGACAGTTGCCCGCAGGCGCAACAACGCTCAAAGGCGAACCACTTTTCCCGAGAATCGAAACCGACTAGTGTTTTTTGACAGCCACGCACACATCGGTGCGCCGGAACTCCTCAGCGAAGCCGGAGAAATTCTACAGCGCGCGCGAGACGCAGGGGTTTCGGGTGTAATCGCTATCGGCGCTGGCTACGGCGTGGGGCCGAACGCGGGGGCCGTTGCGGTCGCCGACCAGCATAGCGATGTCTGGGCCACTGCCGGCATCCATCCGCATGACGCGCACGAATGGAATGACATCGCCGCGACCGCGGTGGACGGTTGGTCCGCACATGAGCGCGTCGTCGCGATCGGCGAGTGTGGTCTCGACTATTTCTACGACCATTCACCGCGTGAAACCCAAGACGAATGCCTACGCGGCCAGATTCGCCTGGCTAAAAGAACCGAGCTTCCTTTGGTGATCCATGTTCGACCGAGTCAAGATTCCCACGACGCATTCGAGGATATTCTGAGAATCTTCGACGAGGAAGGTGCCAACGAAGTCGGCGGTGTAATTCACTGTTTCACGGGCGACCTTGAGTTTGCCGAAGATTGCATGGCCCGCGCTTTTGATATTTCGTTTTCGGGCATCATTACGTTTAAGAACGCGGCGCCGCTTCGGGACGTCGCAAAAGTATTGCCCATGGAGCGCCTGCTCATCGAAACCGACGCGCCGCTGCTCGCACCGGTTCCGTACCGCGGGAAACGCAACGAACCTGCGTTCCTCGTCGAAACCGCGGCATGCCTGGCAGAACTTCACGGACGATCCATCGAAGCGGTCGCGACCGCGACGCGGGAACGCGCACACCAAGCATTCGGACTTGCGAATTCATGAGCGACCGCGCCGAAGTCGCAGCCTCCATCGCACGCGCCGCAGGAAAACTCCAGCGCGATCGTTTTAACGATCCGCGCGAAATCGAAACCAAGAGCACGGCGATCGATCTCGTGACCGATGTCGACAAAGCTTCGGAAGCACTGATCGCGGCGGCCATCATCGAAGCTTTTCCCGACGACGGTATTCTGGGCGAAGAGGACACCGATCGTCCCAGCCAATCGGGTTATCGTTGGATCGTCGACCCGTTGGACGGCACCACCAATTACGCCCACGGCTTCCCCCACTATGCGGTTTCGATTGGAATCGAACACGACGGTGAGCGAGAGATTGGCATCGTTTACGATCCGATGAAAGATGAACTTTTCAGCGCAAGCGCCGGAGACGGTGCAGAACTCAACGACAAAACGATCCGCGTCTCAACGACGACGGAACTAACACGGTCCCTGCTCGCGACCGGCTTCGCCTATAACGTTCATGAAGCAGAGATCGACAACCTCGACTACTTCGTGCGTTTCATCAAGCGCGCGCGAGCCGTGCGACGTGCCGGCTCCGCTGCGTTGGATCTCGCGTACGTCGCCTGTGGGCGCTTCGATGGATTCTGGGAACTCGGTCTGCACACCTGGGACGTCGCAGCCGGATACCTGATCGTCCAAGAGGCGGGTGGGATCGCGAGCGATCTCAACGGTGGACCCGCACCCAAGTCAGGAGAACGAGTACTCGCCGCTAATCCGCAAATCCATGCGTTGATGTTGAAAGTGCTGGCTGAGAACTAGCCGACGCGTGTTACTCGTCGACCGGCTCATCGGTCACCGCAAATTCGCGACGAAAATCGGCTGCGTTCAACGGCATATCATCGGAAACCACGCTCGGCACACGCCAGAGCTGATCGCTCTGCGATGAGCGAGCCGCGATGCTGCCGTCCCGTTCGTCACCAAGCGCGAGCCAAGCGAGCTCTTGATCGTCTTTGTCGTACGCGATCAATTTTGCGCTCGGTTCGGCGAGCCCCAACGCGTCGAGATCCTTTTCCGTTTCCAACGCGGAGGCGTCGAGATCTTCGACGATGTAGCGCAAGTCTTCAATTCTCAACGCATCGATCGGCATATCATCTTCTTCCGGAACCCACTGCCCTTCATCGAGTTCGAAGCTAAATCGAAGTTTTTCTCGCGGATATTCGAGACGTAACCGGGTAATACGATCCGGATCAAGTTTGATCACGTCTTTAAATCGAAACGCAAAGGCGTCCGTGGGTAGGTTCTTCAGCAGACGCTCCTGCGTTTCAAAAAGAAGCTTCTGCTCCCCTACGCGTACGAAAGTATGGCCGACTCCACTTCCGAGGACGAGTGTCGTTGACTCATTCGCCGTCGAAAATATGAGCTTCGCTACAGGGTGATCCAAGCCGTAGCTCGCCAAGGCCGTCGGTTCATCAACGAATTGACTCGCTCGCGCGAGGTAAAAGTCCTGCGCAAGACGGGTCAGCCGCTCCTGGTCCGCCGGCAGCGCTTCGGGGTATGTGATCTGCCAATCGCTATCGGGATCATGCGTTGCAGCGATAACCCGTTCGTCACCGATCCAAACCTCGAGTTCGACGACATCGTTGGGATCAAGAAAGAAGAACTGCCTATCACGGAGCCGCTCGAGACGCGGCTTGATGCCGGAGGCTTTCCAATCTTCAAGCATCATTACGCGCGACGGATCCTCCGACAATGATGCGTAAACTTCGGTGCCGGCGGGCGTCCTGCCGCCGAGATAAAGTTCACGCGTGCCCTCCCCCTCCCAAACACGGATCACCTCGCGTTCGGAACCGAGTCCAAACGACGCCGGATCCAGCTCGGAAGCGTCGAACGCACCTTGAAAGTCGATGGTCTGTAGCGATGCGATCAAGCCATCAATCACGGAACGATCGGCCGGGTAAATCAACGGCTCCTCGAGCATCCAACCGGTTCTGCTCGCGTCATCGCGAACGACGCGCGCATTGCCACCGCGCTCCAGCGGAACTTGCAGCGCGTGTACCGCATCGAAACCCAAACTCCACACACGGTTGGTTTCGGCCTCGGCGCGTTCCGCTTCGCCCAGCTTCGGTCGTTCAAAGAAGTAAACATACCCGAGCAAGACTGCTGCGATCGCAACCCAAACGAGTGTCGTACGCCCGGTCATATCAGACGCGTCTCCGCCACCAAACCCCGATCCCTAGAAGCATCACGATTTCGGGCAGTAGAAGAATTGCGAAGTATCGAAACCGGGAAAATTCTTCGATGGTCAGATTGACGTTGGAGGCGTGGGGCGTGCCGCGTTCGATCGTTGCAAATTCCTCTTCGCCCACAATCCAGGTCACCATATTGATAAAGAGGTCGGCGTTGTAAAACTCCGCCATATTTCCATTGCGCGCGAAATCCGAGTCTCCCGTCACCACCAGTCGCGCGCCGCCATCCAATTCGCGCGCGACCGCGATGGCGATCGGACCTTGCCGATCTTTCCCCTCATCGAGCGCGACCTTACTTTCATCGGTAAATAGCTTTACGTCTGTCTCCGCCCAACTCGCCGCACCCGTACGGACTAACTCCACGGCATCGACTTCCGTGCTTATCACAGAGCGGGCCATCGGAAACATTGTGCTCGCGACTGAGGGTGATCCGTCGCCTAGAAAGGCTTTTGTGATCGGATGTTCCGCATAATCGGTCACCAATGGTTGCACACCCAATTGAGGTCCGGCGAAGAGGTGAACCTGTTCGTCGACGATCACATCGTTTCCCAATTCAATGCCCCATTTCATCAGGTGCTCTTCGAGCCGGGTAACAACGATGGGGTCGACCATCACGAGAACACCACCCCCGCGAGCGACGAATTTTTCCATAGCGTCCAACTCGCGCTGAATCAAGCTGCGGTCGGGCCCCGCGATCACCAACGCATCGGCATCCGAGGGCACTTCACCGACCTGCGCCAGTACCAAGTCATCGACTTCCATGTTCTCATCACGCAGCGCCTCTGCGATGAGACCGTAGCCACGCTCACCCTGATCCCGAGGGTCGCCCTCACCATGGCCGGTAACGAAGTAGACCTTTTTCGAATCGGCAATGACTTTGCGAATCGCCTGCGTGATTTCGTTTTCGGCCGCCACCAACGCGCGCGCGCTACCGCCCTTGTCCGCACAGGCACCTTTGCAAACCAGCAACACGTTCTGTCCGCGAATCTCGTAGCGCGTCGCGAGCTCGGGTCGTTGGTTTTGATCGTAGATCGAGAACTGAAATCGCTCACTCTCATACTGGTACAGCTCGAGCAGCGCCCGCAGATCTGCTTGCGCGCTCTGCGTGAAAAATCCGAGCACTTCGACAAAACCGTCTTCAGGAATCTGCGCTAAGGCGTCGCGTGTTGCCTGCGTGAGACTCTGCACCTTTCCCTCGGTGAGGTCCCAGCGCGCGGGATAGCGCTCGACCATGAAGACGACCACGGAAAGTATTGCGACAAAGGCAACCAATTGCCCCAGCGCGTTGCCGCCAAAACGCGCACCACGGTGACGTTCATCGCGTTTCCACGCGGCACGCGCATCCTTGATACCTAGAGCGAAGCCGGATGCAAGCAGCAATAGGCCACCCATCATATGCGCCCAAAGAATCGCGGAGCCCACGCCGATCAGTTGACCGAGCAAGCCAAAGAGCAATAACACCGCGCCAAGCGCCGCGAGAAGTCTACCACTGCGTATACTCACTAACGCCATCGCAGTGACTCCACGGAAGTCCGCAATAACATCAATGAAAACGCGATGAAGCCCAAGAAGTACATGACGTCCTGCGAACGAATCACCCCGACCATGCCCTCTTGCATATGCGTCTGCGTTGAGAGATATCGCAACGTCGCTTGCGCGGAATCAACGACGGTATATTCCGCCACGGGTCCAAGAATCATCAGCACGATGCCAATCACAATCGAAACGATCGCAGCAACGGCCTGGCTCTTGGTCAGCGATGAAACGAAGCACGCCATCGCGGCAAGCGATGCGCCGTAAAGGAAGATCAGCAAGAGCCCCGATATCACCGGCAAGAGCTCCGGGTTGCCATAGAGCGTCAGCAACAGCGGATAAAATCCTGTGAACAAAACCATCAGTCCAACCATCGCGAGCACGGCAAGATATTTCCCGATCACGATCTCCCAGATAGTCAACGGGCTGGTGAGCAGCAACTCGATGGTGCTCTGTGCACGCTCTTCTGAAAAAACACGCATCGCGAGCAGCGGCGTGAGAATCAAAAATAGGATCAGCGACGCCTGAAACGTGGGCTGAATGACCTGTTGGTTCAGTGACCACTCAGCCAATAGGTCGAGACGTCCATACTGCTGAATCTCCTGAACCACCTTTAGAAATACACCGAGATTCGCAAAGAAAATATAGCCGACGAATACCAGATACATGCCGAGCAATACATACGCCACGGGCGTTGAAAAGAACGACCGCAGCTCGCGAGTCGCGATATCGCCAACATGTCTCATGCGGATGCCTCGCCAACTCGGGGTCCGGCTTCGCGCATGAATACGTCCTCTAACGTCGAGGTGCCCTTCACTTCGTCGAGCGAACCATCGACGCGGATTTCCCCATGGCTGATCAGCAAAACCCGCCGGCAAATGGCTTCCACCTCGGGGAGAATGTGGGTGGAGAGCACAACCGTGCGGCCGTCTTTCGCAGCAAGCTCGCGGATCAAATCACGGATCTCGCGAATCTGCACGGGGTCCAAACCTGCGGTAGGTTCGTCGAGAATGAGAACTTCGGGTTCGTGCACGATCGCTTGGGCGAGTCCAACGCGTTGCTTATAACCCTTTGAAAGTGTGCGGATCACCTGACGTCGTACATCTTGGAGCCCGCAGGCTTTGAGAGCGTGCTCGACTTTTTCGGCGCGCTCCGACTTCGCGACATCCTTAATACGCGCGACGTAATCGACAAAACGTTCCACCCGCATCTCGGGATACAGCGGCGGAATCTCGGGTAAGTAGCCGATGGCACGACGCGCCTGCAATGGCTGTTCGTGCATGTCCTGGCTGGCAATCTGGATGCGTCCGCTGCTGGGAGGCAAAAAACCCGTGAGCATCCGCATCGTGGTGGTTTTACCCGCTCCGTTCGGACCCAGAAATCCCACGACCTCTCCACGGGCGACTTCAAACGAGATCCCGCGCACCGCCGCGAAGTCGGCATAGCGTTTGGAAACCCCTTCAACCCGAATCATCGTCTCAGACAGCCGACACCCCCCACCCTGTTAAACGCGTGTACCAATACCCCGAACCCTTGGGTCGAGCAAGTCACGAAGTGCATCCCCCAAGAGATGGAACGCTAGCAACGTGATCGAAATCGCCAAACTCGGATAGAGCACAAGATGGGGGTAGGAACGCATCGCCGCAAATCCATCGCTCGCCAATACCCCCCAGCTGGCGAACGGAGGCTGAATCCCCAACCCAATGAAGGAGACGATGGACTCGGTCAAAATCGCCGCGGGGATACGAAACGTGAATGTGACCAAAATCGGTCCAGAGATATTCGGGAAAATATGTCGCAACAGCAGCCGACGATTACGCATGCCGAGCGCGTGGGCGGCCTCCACCCATGCCTCCTCCCGCGCTTGCAAGACCAACCCTCGTACCAGGCGCGCGATCGAGACCCAACCCACGCCACCGAGCGCGAGTACCAGCGCAAGCTGACGGCGGTATAGGTCCGGCACGTCTCCGAGTCCGGCATGTAGCACCTCGATCAGTAGGATGATGACCAATACATCGGGCAACGAATAGACGAGATCGACAAAGCGCATCAGCCAACGATCCGTGCGCCCACCGAGATATCCCGAAATACCGCCGAGGCCGAGACCGATCAGCAACGAGAAGAACGTCGAGCCGACCGCAATCAGCAGTGAGATCTTCGCTCCCGCCGCTACGCGCGCCCACTGATCACGACCCAGCGCATCGGTACCCAACCAATACTCAGTGCTCGGGCCCTGAAGACTGTGCTCGATGCGTTGTTCGTCGAAGCGATGCGAACCCATACGATCCCCGAGCAACGCAAAAACAAGCAGACCCAGCAGCAGCGACGCACCGATCCATCCGCTTAACCTCATCAGCGAGCACCATCCAAGCGAATCCGTGGGTCCAAAAACGCGTAGAGGATATCCACGACGATATTGGCCAAGATGATCAGGCACGCGTAGACCAAGGTGGCGCCGAGAACCAACGGGTAGTCGCGATTCGTCACCGCCGTTACAAAGAAACGCCCCATTCCTGGAATGGCAAAGATCTGCTCAACCACGAAGGATCCCGTGAGCAGAACCGCAACCAGCGGTCCGAGATAGGTCACAACCGCAAGCAACGCGTTCCGAAGCACATGACGCCAGCGCACGGCGCGTTCGGAAAGTCCTTTTGCGCGCGCGGTGCGGACGTAGTCGAGATGCATGACTTCCAAGACAGAGCTGCGCGTGAGTTGTGCGATATAGGCCATGGGCAGTGCCGCCAACGTCAGCGCGGGCAATACTGCGTAACTCGGTCCCTCCCAGAGCGCCGCGGGCAACCAACCCAACGAGAGACCAAAACTCAAGACCAAGAGCGCACCGAGAACGAAACTCGGTACGGACATTCCAGCCACCGAAAGCAACATCAACCCGCGGTCGAGGACCGAGCCGTGTCGAACCGCAGCCGTCAAGCCAATCGCTACACCGCCGAAGCTGGCGATCATTAGCGCGAGCGAGCCAAGCTGCAGCGAAATGGGAAAGCTATCGGTGAGAATATCGCTGACGTCGCGGCCCGTGTACTTGTAGGACGGCCCGAAGTCGCCGCGCAATACGCCAGATAGATAGCGGATAAACTGCTCGGGTACCGATTCATCCAGATGATAACGCGCTTCAATATTGCGGAGAATTTCAGGGGGCAGTGTCTTTTCACGATCGAACGGTCCGCCGGGTAAGAAGCGCAGTAACACGAAGGTCATCGTGGCAACCATGAATAGAACCGGAATGCCCTGCAGTAGGCGTTTGAAGAAAAATAAAATCACTCGGCTACCACGCGATCCAAAAAGAAAATATCCATCGCGTTCAATTCAAAGTTTTTCACACGTTCTGCGACGAGCAGATTGATCGCGCGCACGAAGAACGGAATGATTGGAACCTCTTCTTCCAAAAGAATCCGCTGCGCCCCGTCATAGAGGACCTGACGGCGAACCGGGTCTGACTCGCGCGCTGCATCCTGCACCAATTGATCAAAGCGAGCATTCGCCCATCCCGTGTGATTGTTTGCACTGTGAGAAGTGAAAAGATTCATGAAGTTGTCGGGGTCCGGGAAGTCGGCGCCCCATCCCAGGCGGTACAGCGCCGGCGGTGAAACATTCAACTCCCGCAAAAACACCTTCCATTCGCGATTCTCGAGCTCAATTTCGATGCCAAGGTTTCGCCGCCACTGCGCTTGCACATTTTCCGCAACCAATTTATGTCGCTGCTCCGAGTTATAGACCGCGCGAACGGGGGGCAGTGTTTCAGGATCGATCCCCGCCTCGGCCAGTAACGCGCGCGCCTTATCGGGATCAAAATGAGTGCCGATCGCCGCATTATGATGCGGCATACCCGGTGGGATCCAAGACGACGACGGAACTTCACCGCCCTTCAGAACCTGCGGAAACTCCGAACGATCGATCGCATGCGCGAAGGCTCGGCGTACACGTACGTCGTCGAACGGCGACTCCTTGGTGTTGAACCCGTAGTAGTAACCGCGGAGCTGCGGCTTGCTGCGATACATCGGATGGTCGAGATAGCGTCGAATCTCAAGCGGCGGTAAGCGCACGATATCCAGTACACCTTGTTCAAAGAGAATCAACGCGGTCGTGGCTTCGGCGACCATGTAGCCGACGATCCGATCTAACGGTGGCCTATCCAGGTAGTAGTGATCGTTCGCACGCAGTACCAATCGATATTCATGTTCCCATTCATCCAATACAAAGGGCCCCAGGGTCTGCAGATGTCCGGGCTCGGTCCACGCATCGCCGTAGCGCTCGATCAAGTCTGCGCGCCCGGGGAACGTGACCATGAAGGTGGTCAGAGATGGGAAATACACTAAAGGGGCTTCCAACTCGATGCGTAACACATGCGCCCCCAGCGCTCGGATGCCCAACTGGTTTGGATCCGTGATCTCGCCGGCGTTAAACGCTTGCGCGCCGAGAATCGGAAAGAGGAAGTACGCGTATTCGGCTGCGGTTGCGGGCGCAAGCAAGCGACACCAGCTGAATACAAATTGATCGGCGTGAAGCGGGACGCCATCGCTCCAGCGCACATCCTGGCGCAGATGAAAGGTGTAAATACGCCCATCTTTCGACACCTCCCAGCGCTCGGCCAATGCTGGCTGGGGCTGGAGATCAGCATCAAGCACCATCAGGCCGCGCATCAATTGCTCGATCACGGTGACAGAAACGTTGTCGGTCGCGAGCGTCCAATCCAAGGTTGGAGGCTCGGTCCCGAGATTGATCCGCAACTCACCCGGGCCCCCGCTGAGGCCTTTAGGGCCGCAGGAAAGCAATATCAGCACGAACGCGACGCGGACTTCCCTCACCGCAGCAGAACATAGCGATCTGCGAGCTATTCTCTCGCCGTATGAAAGTCGCCATCATCGTAGAGCGCTTCGAGCCTGCCCGGGGCGGTGTGGAGCAAGCCGCCTTCGCGCTCGCTCGTGAGTTGGCGGCCCGTGCGTTCGACGTGCATGTGATCTGTCGCCGGAGTGGTGATCAGCTTCCCACGGGAGTCCAGGTCGTGCGCCTGCGTATTCCCGCCTTTTGGCAACCACTCCGAGTTTGGTCTTTTTCCCGGGCGGCCCATGCTGCAACCCGCAGGGGTTATGACCTGGTGCATAGTTTTGCGCGAACGCGCCACCAGCAGATCTACCGAACCGGTGGCGGAAGTCACGCCGCATACATGGACCGAGTCTATGCGGACGCCGCGCGGCGGAAACGCTTTAGCCCACGCCATCGCAGCATCCTCTCGATTGAAGAAGCCGTATTCCGAGATCCATCCCAAATCATTCAATGCAACGCGAAAATGAACGCGCTCGAAATCGCCACGCGTTACGCCGTACCGAAAGACCGGCTCACCACCATTTACAATGGCGTCGATATCGATCGCTTCCACCCACGGAATCGCGAGACACAGGCTGCTACCCTACAGAAGGAATTGCAGGTCGAGGGTCCGGTCGTGCTTTTTGTGGGCAATGGATTTCATCGCAAAGGTTTGGATATCGCGTTGCAAGGACTCGCGGATAGTGGGCAGCAGGTGACCCTCCTGGTGGCGGGTGCGGGCGACCGCCCCAGCTACGCCAAACTCGCAGAGCGCCTCGGGATCACAGCGCGCGTAAAATTCCTGGGACCCCGACGAGATATCGCTACGTTGCACGCGATCGCCGACCTGATGCTGCTACCCACGCGCTATGATCCCTTCTCGAACGCATGCCTTGAAGCCATGGCGTCGGGGGTTCCCATTGCTACGACGACGACAAACGGCGCGGTGGAATTGATCGAGCATGGGGTAAACGGAATCGTGATCGATCAACATGCAGAGTCCGCATATCGTGCGCTTACGAATCCTGACGCGTTGGCTGCAATGGGTCGCGCTGCGCGCAAAACAGCGGAAGCGTTCACCTGGAAACGGCACGCCGACGAAGTGATTCGGCTCTATGGATCCGTGTTGCGATGACTGAAGATCGGCTCGAAGCACTCGCGGCCCGACTACGCAGGGGGGAATCACTCGATGAGGTTGAGCTGATTAAGAGCAGTCCCGTGCGCAAGGTCGTACGCTGCGGTGATGTTCTGCTGAAAGTTTTTCTCAAATCCACACAACGTCCGCGCCGGGAAGCACGCGCGCTGGATCGTGCAAAACGCCTTGGCCTCCCCGTACCCGAATTGCTCGGAAATCAAAACGACTGGGTCGCCACACGCTGGATCGAGAGCCGGCCTGCTGAACGCGATGATCTCGATCGGATTCTACCGGCCGTCGCGCGCATGCATGCATCGGGCATGCTCCACGGCGATCTTCATCTCGGCAATATTCTCATCGCTGGTAACCAGCCGATTTTGATCGATCTGCAGCGCACACGTTTCATGCCGTGGATCCCCGGCTGGGTTCGCGAACGTGAACTGGGCTACCTCGCGTTTTCTTTGGGCGACCCCCTACCCAAATCGCTTCGCCACGTACGCTTTTGGCGAGACATCCGTGCACAAAGACATTGGCGGAGTCGCACGAAGCGCTGTCTCATCGAGAGTTCAGCCTTTACGCGTTGGGCCTACCAGCAGGATGAAGGGTTTCGACGTCGAGAAATCGATGCCCCTGCACTGACTGCCACACTCGATGCTGCGACCGCTGGCGAAGTGCTCAAAGATGGGCCCAAAACCTGGCTCTACCGCGTGGGTCCATGGATTGTGAAACGTCACGAGTCACGTCATGCGGCGCGCGCTGCATGGAGCGGCGCCCTGGGACTTGAAGAGCGTGGCATGGGTGTCGCGCGCGCACTCGCCTGGGTGGGACCCTGGATCGTGATGGAGGACGCGGGTATGACGTTGATCGAATGGGTTGAGTCTCAGTACGATGCCGCACCCGATACAGAAACAGTGGCGCTCGCGAACTCACTCGGCGAGCTGCTCGCGGCCCTACATCGACGCGGGATCTACCATGCAGACCTCAAGGCCAACAACATCGCCCTCACCCCACACGGACCCGCGCAGCTCCTCGATTATGGCGACGTCCATTTCGGCTGGCGCGTGTCTTACCGTCGGCGTGTGAAAAACCTCGCCCAAGTAAACGCCGCATTACCGAATCTCGTCCCGGGCAAAGTCCGCATCCAGACTTTGGAACGCTATCTCGAAGCCAGCGAATCGACACTCGAGGCTGCAGCGCTAAAGCGAGACGTAGTTCGGGAGAGTCTTAAGCGCCAGCACCGCTGGACAGGATGCTGACCCAGGCGTAGTGGCTGCTGCCGAGACTCCCCGATTCACCAGGCTCAAAACTAATGGAACGTGCGTTCGGTGCGCTTTCGAGGATCGTTCGGAACGACGCGATCTTCTTCGGAATCTCGCCCTGATTTGGGCTGTGGAAAATGATGTCCACCCGATCCTTCTCTTCCAAAACATTGTGGACCAGCGTCATCAACTGAAAGAGTTTATGTGGCCCCTCTGTCGCTTCAACCGAAAAACAGGGCGTTGCCACATTGTTCAAACCGAAATTGTACTCAACGCGCATTGCAACTTGCTCCTTAGAACGGGCCCAGATGGCAGGCCGAATAGTGTTGTGGACGCACTTCCTTGAGCTCCGGACGCTCTACCTTACAAACGTCGACGGCTTTCGGGCAGCGCGGATGAAACGGACACCCCGATGGCGGATCGACGGGACTCGGAACATCGCCAGATAGCACGATCCTTTCCTGATCGCTGGTTGGATCCGGTATCGGGACCGCTGAGAGTAGCGCTTCGGTATAGGGATGCTGCGGTGTTTGGTAAATATGCTCCGCAGCTGCGCGCTCCACGATTCGCCCCAGGTACATCACGGCGATCTCATCACTCAAGTGGCGTACGACGCGCAGATCGTGAGAAATGAATAGAAACGCGATCCCCATGCGTTCCTGTAACTCCAGCAAGAGATTGAGGATCTGCGCCTGAATCGACACGTCCAATGAGGACACAGGCTCGTCCGCAACAATGAGCTTGGGTTGAAGCGCCAACGCCCGTGCGATGCCGATGCGTTGGCGTTGCCCACCGCTGAACTCGTGCGGATAACGGCTTGCGTGTTCTGGACGCATGCCTACGGTTTCAAGCAGCTCGTCAACGCGTTTCGTACGGCCCGCTGCATCGGCGATCCGATGAATCAATAGCGGCTCCGCAATCGCTTCACCCACCGTCATGCGCGGATTGAGCGAGGCGTAGGGATCTTGAAAAATGATCTGCATGCGCTTGCGAAGCGAGCGCAGTTCCGTGCGAGGCAGCGCACGCACATCCTGACCATCAAAAAGTATTTTCCCAGCATCGGCTTCGATCAGGCGCAGGATCAAGCGCCCGAGCGTCGATTTACCGCAGCCCGACTCACCCACCAGCCCAAGCGTTTTGCCAGCACCGATTTCGATATCAACATCGTTCACCGCCTGAACGAATTGACCGGCGCGTAGAAAGCCACCACCGAGCGGGAAGAACTTCTTCAGGTTTCGCGCATCCAGTAGCGTTTCACTCATTCTGCGGAGTCCGCAACAGGGTGATGGCATGCGACGGATCGCGACGAGTCCACGGCTTTAAGAACTGGATCGACTTCGGCACAATCCGCCTCAGCACCTGCGCAGCGATCGCGAAAGCTGCATCCGACGGGTCGCCCCACCAAATCGGGCACCGAACCGGGGATGACATGAAGCAGTTCACGCTGCTTTGTGCGGACGCCGGGCATCGCTCGCAATAATCCCTCGGTATAGGGATGACGCGGAGCACGAAAGAGCGACTTCACATCCGCCGTTTCCACGACACGACCCGCGTAGAGTACGGCGACCTGCTGTGCGGTCTCCGCCACCACACCCAGATCATGGGTAATGAGCAAAACGGCCATCCCGAGTTTTGTTTTGAGTTCCTCTAACAACTCGAGAATCTGCGCTTGAATGGTGACGTCGAGAGCGGTCGTAGGTTCGTCAGCGATCAGAACCGAAGGGTTACACGCCAGCGCCATGGCGATCATCACTCGCTGCCGCATGCCGCCGGAAAGCTGATGGGGGTAGCTCATAAGACGATCGACCGGCGCGGGAATACCCACGAGCTCTAAGAGTTCGATCACGCGTTTTCGGCGTGCCCCCCGATCCATCGAGGTATGAACCTGCAGCACTTCCTCGATTTGATTCCCAACCGTAAACACCGGATTCAACGACGTCATCGGTTCCTGAAAAATCATCGCGATCTCGTCTCCGCGAACGCTGCGCAATTCCTCGTCCACGAGATTTAACAAATTCTTGCCACGATAGAGAACTTCACCCGATTCCACCGTCGCGCTCTGTGGCAATAGGCGCAGGATTGAAAGCGCAGTCATGGATTTTCCACAACCGGATTCACCCACGACACAGAGCGTCTCGCCTTCGTGCAGCATCAGGTCAACACCATCCACAGCAGGAAAAACACCATCCGGTGTCGGAAACGTGACCCGCAGGCCGCGTATTTCTAAAACTGCTTGAGTCACGCTTCAGCTCTCATGCGCATCACTTCGCGCCAACCGGCCCCAGTCGAAAGAGCGACGGTTGAAGTGTGGGGTTGAGTTCGATCTCCTTCAACTCCAGCTGGGCAATGACACCCGTAGCCGGGAAATACAACTCAACGCGGGTTGGGAATCGCCCACCGGGGACGTCGTTCCAATCACGATAGTTGGCGCGCCAGCGCAGGCCTTCCTCCGCGTCCATCACGTCAATTCCCAAGAGTTCACCTGCGCCATTGAAGCGAACGATCGAGTCACCCAGTCGCACCTCGCGCTCGGCACCGCGACCCATGACCCGTTCAATCTCGCCATCGAGCGTGGGTGCAGCGAGTAAAACCGCAACGGTTTCGTCGGGCGAAAGGTCGATCCCAATCCTTTCTCGCAACAGGTCCGTCGAAACGTTGCCGCGTTCAAGCTCGTGGCCATCGAAGTACGCAAACGCATGCCCATCGGTCACCAACAAAGCCTGGGTCTGCCCAAGCAGATTCAGGGATTCCAAGCGGAGTCGTGACGGGCGTTCGACGAGCACGACTTCGCGCACGCGCCCCGATCCATTCGGCGAGTCGAGTTTTAAAGACCCATGCGCCCGCAAACCCTGGCGACTTGCGCCGCGTTCGTGCACCGCGTCGATCCACGCAGTAATACGCAGATCTTCGCCCTCGATCTCCATGAACTCGCCCTTCGGCAAGAGCGAAACACAAGCGCTTTGACCCAGAACGAACAGCAGGAATAGACCGCGGGGCAGCCGGCTCAGTTTTGCGCCCCGGATCCGAGCTGCAGTTCCAAGAGTTCGATCTCACGCTGGATCTTCTCCGCGTCCTTGCCATTGGGATCCAAATCAAACGCGCGCTTATAGGCGGCCAACGCGTCGCTGAACCGAGAGACCGAGCGATATGCATCACCCAGATGCCAACTGACGATCGGGTCCTGGCGATCAATCAATTTATAAGCAAGTTCGAGTTGTTCGATCGCGGCTTCGAATGCCACGCGGGAGGCTTTCGTTTTACCCGCTGTTAGCAACTGAAGTCCCTGCTGATACAGCACCCAACCCAAACTATCGGTGATGTAACCGTCGCGTGGTCGAAGCTCGCCCGCGCGCCGAATCATTTGCTCAGCATCTTCAAGTTTTAGGCCCTTGTCCGCCCAGGTGTAGCCCACGTAGTTGAGCGCGCTCGCATGATTGGGATCTTCTGCAATCACCTGGGTCATGATTTCAACCGCGTGATCGAAGCTGCCACTTTCACCGTAGATCACACCCAAGTCGTAACGCAGTTCGATATCGTCGGGGCTCGCATCAATCAGCTTCTCCATCATGGATACCGCCTCTTCCACGTTGCCCGATCGCTGCAGAATGCCCGCCTTGTAGACCTGTAGCCGGATGTTCTCCGGAGCCAGGCTGATCGCGCGCCCTATCTCAGTGAGTGCGGCATCGTAGCGCTTGGCTCGCTCATGCAGCCTTGCAACCGCGGAACGCGAATCGCCAAAGCGTTCGGATTCGGGGGCGATCCCATCCAAGGTTTCCATCGCCAAGTCGGTCTGACCTGCCTCTTCGTAGACGAGGCCGAGGACGTACCGCACTTCATCGGCAAACCGCGGATCCGAAACTGCACCCTTTTCGAGCACGGCCTCGAGTCGATTGATCGCGTCGTCGTAGCGATCTTCCTCGTAATAGTAATAACCGAGTTGGAATTCCGCACCGATCTGGTCTGGATGATAACGCGTCAGTTCCTCAAGCGTGGCGATCGCATCGCCGCGTTTCTCGCTCTCGGCTTGAATCTGTGCAATGCGCAACAACGCGGCAGCGTCGCGCGGCAGCGTCTTGAGCTTATTGTGCAACGCCTCGAGTTCACCGTCGGAATCACCGCCGCGACGACGCAGACGCGCGATCGCGTCATAGAGCGGACCGGGTTCAAGATCCTTGGCAAGCGCGTCTCGAAACACGGACTCTGCAGCATCGATTTGATCGCGCCGCTCGTAGACATTGGCAAGCGTGAAATAACCGCGAAGCGAATGAGGATCGCGGTCAAGCATCTGTCGGGCGACACGCTCCGCACCATCGAGACGTTCGATTTCCAAATACAGATTGAACAGGCCAAAGAGCCCATCATCCGAAAGATCATTGGCTTCGAGCCGGGGCTCGAGTAACTCAATCGCCTGCTCGTATTGCTTATTGGCGATGTATAGCGCTGACAGAAGATTGCGCGTCTGCCCGTCCTCGGGGCTTAACTCCATGGCACGCTCAGCGTGCTTCAGCGCCTTTTCGGGTTCGCCAGCGCGCGCCCAAACCTGTGCGAGATAACGCGGCAATTCCTCCGAGTCCGGATCGAGCTTTGCGGCCTCCTCGTATGCTTCGGCCGACTCGGCCAGCCGCCCCTCCAACTCGAGCATCCGGCCTTTAAGAAAGGCAGCACCCGCGGCAGCCTCCGGATCACTCGGATCTGGCTGGATTCCGCCGCTGGGACTCAAACAGGCCGTGGTCCAGGCCACGATTCCCACGAGGAGAACGAGATTGAATGACCGGCCACTCACACGCTTTTCAAGCATGGATTCACTCTGCCTCGGCTGATTAGGATAATTCACGAAAAGCTCAATAACCACGCGATCTTAGCAGCCGGCACCCACACCATCAATCGACTCGGCTCGCTGTTTTTCCTATATCGGCTCGTGAGAAGCACGCTGAAGCCTCCTCATACATATGCGGATTGCCGGTAAGGCGCCCGGACAAGTCCCGATGCTGACTGAAAAACCTTGTAAATTCAGGTGCTTCTGGATTTGTCAGGGTTGACTTCGACACCCTAGGCCAGCGTAGAATGACTCATGGAGGGGAGGATCAGAGCGTCATCCATTGGATGGCGTCCTACTACTTTAAGTGGGGATAAGATGTTGAAAAGAGTTCTTTGCGGCCTGATATGGGTCCTCATCTCCGGGCCGGCGAGCGCGCTGGAAAGCCCTGCCCCCGCTGCGACTGAGGACGATGGGCCCGTATTTCTGGTGAGCCACTTTGTGCCGGTTTTCGCCGAAGATAAACCGAACCACCCGACGCTTGCCGAGTTGCGCGCCATCACCCTAGAGCTCGGCCGCACGCCCGGTGGGTACGTTGCACCCCGTAAAGGCATCCCGCGCGTTTATTTCAAGTTGCCACAACTCGAAGAGGCGCCGACCCAGCGCATGCACGCGAGCGCGATTCGATCCGTCTCTCAGCAGCTCGTGAACACCCTGACCCAACGCGGCTTCGACGGCGTGCTGGTACGACCCCATTCCAACGATATCGAGCCGATCAGCAATCGAGATCTACGCCGTGTCGAAAACACCAGCGTACGCATCGTGATGTGGACGGATCGCAGCGAAGCCGAAGCGTTCGACATCGCGAGTGCGTTGCCACGCAGCACCGATGGCTCTGGTTATGAAGTCGACGAGATTCGCATCGAATACGCGGAGAGTCATGTCGCCCATCCAACCTTAGATACTCTCCAGGACCATGTTTTCTATCTCGGCCGTTCTTCAGACGGCTTCGTTTCACCGCGCGAAGGCGTCCCCGCGGTGCCGTTCTACATGCGTCATCTTAGAGGCGCACCGCGGCAGAAATTTCATGCCACGGGTATCCGCTACATCAACGAACAACTCGTACAAGCGCTGAACGACTTGGGCCTGGCGGGTGTCGTGGTGCGACCGGATCCGGCACAAATCGATCCGGAAACCGGCGAGGATCTACGCAGCGAAGACGATAAAGAGCTGACGCTCATGGTGTGGACCGGCCGTCTCAAAGAGCTACGAACCTTCGCAAGCGGCGGTCGCATCCCTGCAGACCAACGCTTGAACCATCCGTCGCACGCGGAAATGCGAGCGGACTCACCGTTGCAACCCGTGAGTGCCGGTATTCAGGGGCAGGATCTACTACGTGAAGACGAACTGGATGAATACGTCGCGCGCTTAAACCGCCATCCAGGTCGCCATGTGGATGTCGCTCTCGCGCCCGCGAGCGAACCCGGCGGTGTCTACCTCGATTACATCGTAACGGAAGACAAGCCGTGGTCCGTGTACGCTCAGATGAACAACACGGGTACGGATTCAACGACTGAGTCGCGGCAGCGCCTGGGCTTTGTGCACACACAGGTGACGGGCAACGACGATGTCTTTCGCTTCGAATATCTGACCGGTGACTTCGACGAGGTTCATGCGTTCTCCGGATCCTATGAAGCGCCGGTTTGGGGCTCCGAGCGGATGCGCTGGAAAGTCTACGGCACACAGAGCGCATTCGATGCCTCGACGATTGGGTTCACGACGAAGAAGTTCCAGGGCGATCAATGGAGCGCGGGTGGCGAACTCATTGCGAATATATTTCAACACGGCAGCCTATTCGTCGACCTGCTCGGAGGTGCGCGCTACCAGAACATTCACGTCGATAACCCACTCGCACTCGCGGACGCGGAGGAATCATTTCTGATTCCGTACCTGGGTGTGATACTCGAGGAGCAAAAGGAAGCGTCTTCCTTGTTCGCTGACGTGCGTCTCGAAAGCAGTATCTCAAGCATCAACGTAAAAGACTCCACCAAGGGAGGTGGCTTGGGCCGATCTAAACCAAACGACAAGTGGACTTTGGTTCGTTTCAATTCGAGCTTCAGCACCTTCATTGATACATGGTTAGGAGCTGCAGCCGACGGCTCGCCTGATACACAGCGCAAGATCCACGAGATGGCGCTGATGCTCCGCGGACAGTACGCATTCGGCAATCGACTCATCCCGCAGGAACAACGCACCGCGGGTGGCTTCTACACGGTCCGTGGTTATGAGCAGTCTGTGACCGCCGGCGATTCCGTAGCCATCGGCACCGCCGAATATCGTTTTCATCTGCCACGCGTCTTTGACGTGCGGCCCGTACCCGCCATCATTCCGGTCTTGGGTTCGTTTCGGCTGGCACGCCAACACCCGATGGGACAGCCCGATTGGGATTTGATCATGCGCACGTTCGTGGATGCCGCGCGCGTTGTGCAGAGCGATCGGCAACGATTTGAAAAGAACCAAACGCTGCTCGGTACCGGACTCGGTATGGAGCTTCGCGTACGACGCAACCTCTCCAGCCGACTCGACCTTGGGTTCGCAATGCTCGACGATCGTCGCCTCGGCGTGAGCACTGGCGATGCACGCCTACACTTTTCCGTCACGGGGATGTACTGATGTTCATGCTGTTTCGAAAAACGCTCTGCCTCACACTCGTCACTCTGTTGATGCCCATCGGCGTGCCTGTATCGTGGGCGGGTCCTGAGGGTATCCAGATTCAAAACGGCGACGTGCGTTTAGAACAGATCGGCAATGAATGGATCTTTCACGCTCCCGGCGGCAGCATCATCAACTATCAAAGCTTCGACATCGCGTGGAATGAGATCGTCCAATTCGTGCAGCCGGGCGAGTCCGCACGCGTACTCAACCGGGTGCTCGGTGGCGACCCGAGCCAGATTGACGGCTCCTTGCTCGCGAACGGTCAGGTCTATTTCATCAATCCTGCGGGCATCTTCGTCGGCCCCAACGCGTTGATCGATGTCGGCGGTCTGTACGCTGCCGCTGGCTCGCTCTCGGACGCAGACTTCTTGAACCACGTTGACCACTTCATTGATGTTCAGGGGTTGGTGGAAAACCAGGGCGCAATCAACGCGGAGATCGCCACGTTGATTGGTCGCCACGTGGCAAACCGCGGCTCCATTCGAGCGAACAACGGTTTGATCACCCTCGTGGCCGGCAACGACGTTTTCATCGGTGAACCCGGTGGTTCGATGCTGATCAAGTTTGAAAATCAGACCCCGCCGCTAGACGCAGAGACCCCGGGTATTGAGAACAGCGGTACGATCGACGCCGGCGACGGCGTGGTTCACATGGAAGCTGGAGATTTCTATTCTTTGGCGATTCGTCATAGCGGCAATACGCGTGGCCGCGAAATTTTCGCGGGCGCATCCGACGGCCTGCTCGAAATTGGCGGAAAGCTCGACGCAACGGGTGATACCGGCGGCGAGATCATCGTGGACGGTGATGCGGTCGCGTTAATGGATGCCGAACTCGATGCATCGGGTGAGTTCGGCGGCGGCAATATTGAAGTCCGCGGCGACACAGTCATTTACATGAATCGCGCATCGAAATTGCGTGCCGATGCTCGGCGCAATGGGGACGGCGGTTCGGTCAAGCTCTGGGCGTATGGCACAACGCGTGCGCACGGCGAAATCTCCGCTCGCGGCGGAGAAGATGGTGGTGACGGCGGTTTCGCAGAAACTTCCGGCAAACAGACCATCGAGGTCACAGGCACTCCCGACCTATCAGCAAGCAACGGACATGGCGGTCATTGGGTCATCGATCCCGCCAGCGTCCAGATTCAGGACACCGTTGGAACCGACGATGGATCCGGCCCGGACTTCACTCCGGGCGGGTCCATCTCGACCATCTCCGACGATGTCATTGAAGACGCGCTGAACAACGGTGTGAGCGTGACGATCACCACGGATGGTGACTTCGGTGCCGATAATCAGGCGGGCAATATCACGCAGAACGCCGACGCGAGCATCGATAAGACCGCCGGCGGAGACGCGGCGCTCACGATGAAAGCCGCGAACGATCTGATGCTAAACGGTGGCATCACCAGTACCAGTGGTGCGCTCGATGTAAACCTCACTGCCAACGACAGCGCGCAAGCGTCGCACGACCCCGACCCGGCCGCAGGCGATGTGATCGTGAACGCTGCGATCAACACCAACAGTGGTGATGTCGCGATCAACGCTGGCGAGGTGATGGACATCAACCAAGACATCAGTACCGCGGGCGGTGCCATCCGAGTCGGCGCCGACTCCGGCACGGAGATTCGTCTCGCGGGAGATCTCAACTCGAGCAACGGATTTATTAACTTGGGTCGAAACGTCGTGCTCGACGCGGTTGGATCGCAATCGATCGATGCCGGTTTTAGCCAGCTACTTGTCAACGGGGATGTCACCAAGAGTAGCGCAGATGCGGGCGCCGCCAGCCTCACGGGTCGTCTTTCAACCTTCGTCACCGGTGATATCGATATTCAAACCGGCGACCTCAACATGGAAGGCGATATCGATGCGGGTGAGGTCAAGGCGAGTGGTGACGTCAACGTGATCGGCGTGGTCCAACAAGCTCGACGTATCCAGGGAACGAACGTGAGCATCACGGGCTCCGCGGTTACTCTCGAAGATATTCAAGCGAGCGGCGATGCAAACCTGACCGGCGGTGCGAATACCGCAGGAATTAGCGCGGGCGGCAGCATTGTTTCGGCGCAATCGATCACCGCACGCGAAGGCACAGCGATCAGCGCGGGCCAGAACATCGATATCGGCGGCGACGTCGTAACTGGCGATATTTCTGCAAATAACGGGTTCATCAACGTTGGTGGACAACTCGTCGGCAGCGGCGATGTCGGTGCGAGCGGTGACATCACCGTAACGAGCACGCTCGATACCACGGGTGACGTTACTGCGGGCACTGGCGATGTAACCGCAGGGACCATCATCGCGAAAAGTATTACGGCCGGCGGTACAATCGACGCATTCGACGGCGGCGTCACAGCGACGGATGATGTCGACGCGGGTGAATCTGTCAGCGTTCTGGGAGAGCTTCGCGCCCATAATGTAACTGCTGGCGAAGACATTACCGCGGACGCCGGAGCCATCGTGACGGGCGATATGGTCGCGGGTAGCACGATCGGCATCATCGGTGGCGTGCAAGCC
>JAJDAK010000033.1 GCA_029261895.1 Deltaproteobacteria bacterium | reverse complement strand
CCATCGCCCAATAAGTTGTAGGCGGTAACGGTGAGAAAGATCGCGAGGCCCGGGAAGACGGCGAGCCACCAGGCGAAGGGGTTGGCGCGGCCGGCGGCGAGGACCGAGCCCCAGGTGACGAGGTGTGCGGGGACGCCGATGCCTAAGAAACTCAGGCCGGATTCTGCGAGGATGGCACCGGCGACACCGAAGCTCATCGAGACCAGTACCGGTGCGATGGCGTTCGGCAGGATGTGTCGCGCCATCACGCGGACGTCGGAGCTACCGAGTCCGCGCGCGGCTTCGACGAACTCCTGGCCGCGGACTTTGAAGAACTCGCTGCGCATATAACGCGCGATGCCCATCCACCCCGTGAGCCCCAGGATGATGACGACGTTCCAGATCGACGGTGGGTAAATCGCAGCAACAGTGAGGAGTAAGAAGAACGTGGGGATGCCAAGCATCATTTCGATGAAGCGTGAGATCGCCATGTCGATCCAGCCGCCGTAGTAACCCGCGAGCCCACCGAGGATGATTCCGATCAACGCTTGAATGGCGACGACGATGAGTCCGATCGATAACGAAATTCGTGTGCCGTGCACCATGCCGGCCATGACGTCGCGACCCAAGTGGTCGGTACCGAGCCAATGCCCAGCCGACGGTGAGACGAAGGGTTCCGACTGAATGTCGGTACGCGTTCCCGCGTAAGGGATGGGTGGCCAGAAGACGGTGTCGGTTTGCTTGGCCAAAACATAGAAGTCTGCATTCAGTAAAGGCGCTGGCCACTTGCGCAAACCCGCACGCGCGCCGTAGTCGATCGCAATCGGGAAGTAGCCTTCGCCTTCGACTTCAATGTAGTACGGCTTGTCGTTCGCGATAAAGTCCGCCGTCACGGCGACAACCGCCAACCCGGCAATCAAATACAGGCTCATCAGCGCAGCACGTTGATGCTTAAACTCGCGCCAAATACGGGCTCCGTAGCGCTCCGCTTTACTCATGCGTTCTGACTTTCAAAGCTGATACGCGGATCTACCGCGACCAGCAGCAGATCGGAAACCAAGATTCCGATCAACGTGAGTGCCGAACTCATGGTGAACACACCTAAGACCACGGGGTAATCGCGCGCGAGCACCGCCTGATATCCCAAGTAGCCCAAGCCCGGTAACGAGAAGATGGTTTCGATGATGACCGAGCCGCCAATCAACGCGGGCAGGAGCCCACCGATGTTCGTCACGATGGGAATGATGGAGTTACGCAGTACGTGTTTCAGAATCACGGTCCGCTCGGCCACACCCTTGGCACGCGCGGTGCGGATGTAGTCCTGCAGCTTCACTTCGAGCATCGACGAACGCAGCACGCGTGAGGTAAAGGCGAAGGTACCGTAGGTCGTAACCAGAAGCGGCATCGCGAGGTGGTACATGTAGTCGCCGAAGCGACGCAGCAGTGGCCAATCGGGATCGTAACTAACCGAGTGGATCGCGCCGGCGGGGAACCACGCGAAGAAATCCCCACCGCAGAAAAAGATGATGATCAATGTGCCGATCCAAAAACTCGGCAACGAGTAGAGTGCAAACGCGATCAATGTGCTCACGCGATCGGCGAGACTTCCCGTTTTCACCGCTGACAAAATGCCGAGTGGAATCGCGATACCGAAAGTGATGAGGATCGAAAGTGAATTCAGCGTGATGGTGAGGGGCATGCGCTCAACGATCTTGTCCCAAACCAACCGATTGTCTTTGAAACTACGCTGCAGATCGCCGCGGATGACCTTGGAGAACCATCGCCAGTACTGCACAGGCAACGCTTGGTCCAGGCCAAGCTGATGCCGAAGCTCTTCTTTGGCTTTCGCCTGCTCCACCGCGAGTTGCTCGGTGCTCAGTCCAGCCGTCCCGGCTGCGAGCCCACCACTGAAGAAGAGTTCGACGGGGTCACCCGGCGAAGAAAGAATGATCGCAAACGCGATCATCGTAATCGCCACGAAGGTCAGCGCGAGTAAGAAGATGCGTTTGATCAGATAGGCGAGCACGAGTCCCCGGTTTTATTGCGTGTACTTCTGCTGATCGACAGGCACCCACCATTCCCCGAGATCGGTGTTTCCGCTCGGGTACCAAGTGACGCCGCTAAAACGCCGATCCCAAGCGGTGATGGCTTTGCCCATGAAGAGAAAAGTGTAGGGCTGCTCCTCGTAGAGGATTTCCTGAAATCGATTCATCATCTCTTTGCGCTTTGCAGGATCGAATTCCTGGCGATGCTTTTCGAGAATTCGATCCACTTCGTCATGCTTGAACGCAATATGGTTCGAGCCGCCTTCGACCGCCTGCGAGGAATGCCAGAGTTGATACGGGTCGGGTGGCGTCACACTCATCGCCCAGCCGAGAATCACCGCATCGTAGTCAAAACTTTTGACCTTCTGAAGCAGGACGCTCCAATCGACGCCGCGGAAACTCGCCGCGATACCGGCGCGCTTCATTTCGTCGATGACGGCGAGACCGACGCTGCGGCGAATCTCGTTGCCGGTATTCGAAATGAGTTCGAACTCGAGTTTGACGCGTTCGCCATCGATTTCCTTGTCGAGCGTGCCATCACCGTCGGTATCAATCCAACCCGCCGCAGCGAGCATGGCCTTACCTTTCGCCGGATCAAAGACATGCGCGGGTAGGTCCTTGTTGTACTCGGGGCGCTCCACGAAGATGGACGATTCCACCGGGACACCCAGGCCAAAGAGCAGATTCTCGATCATGCTCTCTTTATCGACGAAATACCCCAACGCGCGACGCACTTGGCGGTCTTTAAGTATGGGATTGCTCTGATTCCAACCCAGGTAGGTGTAACCAGGTGAGATGTGGATCTTGCGATCGATGTGTCGCTTAAACGAATCGGCATTCGTATCCTGTCGCTTATTCTGCAAAGGTGTCAGGCCTAGCTCATCGAGATCACCGCTTTTCAGCGCAACCAGCGCGGCTTCCTGATCGTTGATGATTCGAAACTGGATGCGACTGACCCAGGCATCCCCGTGTACCGGGTCGTTGGGGGCCCAGAAGTCATCGCGGCGGCGCAACACGATACGCTCACCGGTCACGAGATCCGTACCCTCGGCCCCTAACTTAAAAGCACCAGGACCCACCGGCTTGCGTAGAAAATCCTGATTGAACTGCTCGGCAAACTTCTTGGCGCGATCCGCTTTTTCGGCCGGGAGTGCATCCGTATCGGCGATTTCTTTCACGCTGATATCCGCGATCAACCCGTCTGGGTCGTAGTAGTGGGCGGGTATAGGTTCAATACCACCGAGCACCAGCGTATTTCGAAAATATGGTTCTTTAATCTCGATTCTCACCGTATGCGGGTCCACCGCGACTACGTCCTGCACCGAGTTAAGATAGTTGCGCAGCGGCGCCGCGCGCACGGCGACATTCTTGATGACTTTGAAAGTAAAGACCACGTCGTCTGCATCGAGCTTCTCGCCATCGGAAAACGTGACGTCATCGCGCAGGCGAAAGGTGTAGGTGAGTTTATCTTCGCTGATCTCGGGCAATTCCCGCGCGATCACAGGTCGCTGTTCCAAGGTTTCGTTATCGAGCGTTAACAAGGAGGGGAACACCCACTTCAATACCGAACTTGCTGCAGCATCGTTCGAGGTGATGGGATTTAGGTTCTCAGGATCGGATAAGAGATGCAGCACCAACCAATCGCCGCGCTGCGGCGGGCCCGCGTCATTGGTTTCTGATCCTTTGTCATCTGACGCGGGATCAGTTGCAGTCGAAGTGGAGTCCGATGGCCCGCCACATGCCGCGGCGACCCAAAGAACCATCACGAATGTGCCGCTCAAGATGTGTTTCATGAAAACTTTCCTCCCGCGTACCAGATGATGCAAAAATTTACTTCGCATGCCGGTCGCTTCACGCTATGCTCCAGCCCTACCCCTTGTTCTCCCCCGGTACCCACCCCCCCTTGGTGAGGCAAAGATGGCTTACGAGGGAAGGCCCAAACACTTGAACAACAACAGCAACACGACTGCAACACCTTTCGAACTTCGCATCGGAACGGAGAGCGTCGACGTTTGGCTCGATGATCGCGGGATCCATTTTCGACAGGGTCTCGGTCATTGCGCCGAAGGAATGTTGCCTTGGGATTTGGCAATTGCCATGTCACTGGTCCCGGAATCGTTGCGTCCGATCTCTGGCCGACTAATTCACTAGCACTTTTGAACGTAGACCGCGGAAGAAACGACCGCTCGAATTGCTTCTGACTTTGAACGACTGGATCCGAAACGCGAACCCGACACTCGCACTGATGGGTGCTGGGGTTCTTCTCGTATTGGGAGGAGCCTTGGTGCTATGGGTACGCAGCCGCCGTAAACGTCGACGCGCTGCTACGCCCGCGGTTCAAGAACTCTGGGGTGCCGTCGAACCGACTGCGGTGAGCGACCCACGCCAGAACAGTCCCGATATGCGTTTCGCGTATCTCATCAGCTTGATCGCGCGTGGGATGCAGGAGCCATTGAACGCATTGCGGCGGGTGGAGGATTTTCCGACTGACCTGTTGCGTCAGTTCGAGCGGCTCGCATGGCAGACACGGATGGTCGTCGCACCGGCTCGGCCGATGAAGGCCCAGCCCGCGTCGCCCGTGACCTTGCTTCAAGAAGCGGTCGAAGAATCGGACCTTCTCTCCGAGGGGAAGGTCGGCGCGTCATGGAGTCTCTCCACGCGGGAACCCGTACAAATTGATCCGGAACGGGCGCGCTCGGCATTTCGTGAGTTACTCACCGCGGCGGCCCGGAGCAGTGGCGAGGGAGGGAAGATCGCGATCCGCGTCTTTCCCTGTGACGCAACCGGGTTCGCGGTACAGGTCGAAATAGAAATCGGACGGCCAGGTGGGGAACCAGATCCGCTGGCATTCCTGGTCGCGCGACATCTGCTCGAAAGCCAAGGCGCGCAGGTCGAGCTCGACAGCGCGATCGTGCGGATTTTGCTCCGAAACGCAGTTCCGGAGCCACTCGAGGACGATAGAGGTCGCGTCGATACCTCGGAACTAGACGCCCTCGAAGAGACTCGACATCGACACGCCAAGTGCGGTCGCTAGCTTCCGCAGAGTCGAGACCGAAGCCGCACTCTTTCCCAACTCAATCTGAGAGATCAGGCTGACGGAGAGCGCAGTCTTATTGGCGAGCTGCTTCAGCGTAAGTGCGCGCTCTTTGCGCATGAATCGAATCTTCGCGCCGAGTAATTGGTTGATCCGTTCTTCGGCGTCAACCAAAAGACCCTTCTCACGAACGGCGCGGTTGAGTACGTCACGCAATTGCTGAAGCTCGAACGGTTTCCGCAGATAGTCGAAAGCGTCCGCTTTCATGGTATCAACAGCACTCTCAACTGACGGGTACCCCGTCATCACAATCACGCAAATATCGGAATCGAAGCCACGGATTTCTTTCAGTAGCGTCACTCCGTCGGTGTCGGGCAGGCGAACATCTAACAATACAATCTGATGTTTACCCTCTTTGATTTCCGGAAGTGCTTCGTGAGGCTTTGTGACCGTGGAAACTCGATAACCTTCGCGTGTTAAGAACTCTCGAAGGTAGAGGCAAATATCCTCGTCATCATCGACTACTAAGATTCGCAACTTGGTGCGCTGGGCCATGATCAGGGCTCCTCCGGGAATTCTGTAATTCCGCTAGAGGTTCACCTTATTCAGTTTCTATAGGAAACTCAAGTAAAACTGTAGGGGGAAGGAGTCAGTTCGCAGGCTGGGAAAAACTTTGCCCTTCCAGCCACTTAGGAGAAAAATCACCCTCCGTCAGCTCGGTCATGGGGGAAACGCTGCTGACCTCGAGTGTTGCGATCTCCCCCTGCACATCACTGATCCGCACCTCCTCTGGAAAGCGGAGCTTCTTCCAAGCCCGATATCCACTGAACTCGATCCGGCGGCCCTCCGCTGAAAAAATCCAATGGATGTCAAAAAGGTCTTTGTCGATCCAGACCTGCCGCTCCGCGCGGCGGCCCCCAAGCACGAAGCAATCGCGGTCGCCACAACGCGCCAATTGATTCTTCCGATAGCTGACCCCCGTACGACCAAACCACGCGCGCAGATCCTGAAGATCCCGCAAGGCCAAAATCTCGAAATCAGGAAGCCAGCCCGGTGGCGCGGCGTGGTCCCGCGACTGGACGCGACCATGACGCACGATCCAGCGGCCACCCGCGTCATCCGCGATCCGGAGTCCGAGATCGGGATGAATCTCAATCGTGGCTTCCCGCGGCCACTCATCGAGAATGCCGGCAATGCTGACTTTGACGCGCATCGATGGCAGCTCTTCCCGCTGTTGCGAGATCACCCAGAGCACACGGTCACCGGGCAGGATGTAGCCCATGCTCAGAGCCGCAACCGCCAGCAATACGATGCGCTTCAGGCCCCGCGTCATTTCAATGGCCCTAGCACGGAGCGATCGGCAAAGCGTGCAGCGCTGCCAAGCGCTTCCTCGATTCGCAGTAGCTGATTGTATTTAGCGACCCGATCGGAGCGACAGAGCGACCCGGTTTTAATCTGGCCCGCGGCACGACCCGCCGCGAGATCCGCGATCGTGGTGTCCTCGGTTTCACCGGAGCGATGCGAGATCACGGATGCGTAACGGGCAGATGCCGCGAGTTCCATCGCCTCGAGTGTCTCGGTCAAAGTGCCAATTTGATTCACCTTGATGAGAATCGAATTCGCGACGCCGCGTTGAATGCCTTCCTGCAGAATCTTCGGATTGGTGACGAAGAGATCATCGCCGACCAATTGCACGGACTCGCCAAGCGCTTCGGTGAGTTTCTTCCAGCCGTCCCAATCGCCCTCAGCCAGACCATCTTCAATCGTTACGATGGGATATCGCGCGACCCAGTCTTGGTAGAGCTCGATCATGCCATCCACATCGCGAATCGTACCCTCGCCCGCCGCGACGTACTTCCCGTCTTCGTAGAACTCACTCGCCGCAACGTCGAGACCCAGGCAAAGATCTTCGCCGGGTCGGTAACCCGCCTTTTCAATCGCCTTCAAAATCATCTCAACCGCAGCTTCGTTGGAATCCAAGTCGGGTGCGAAACCGCCCTCGTCACCCACACCGGTTGCGTGCCCGGCAGCGTGGAGCACTTCGCGCAGGCAATGAAAGACCTCCGTCCCCATGCGCAGTCCTTCGCTGAAGCTTGGCGCACCCGTGGGCAGGATCATGAACTCCTGGAAGTCGACCTTATTTGACGCATGGGCGCCGCCATTCAGAATGTTCATCATCGGTAGCGGCAGCAGCGGATCCCGGCCTTCGGAAAGCCAGCGGTAAAGCGGCATGCCGGCTTCCATCGCCGCGGCATGCGCGGCCGCAAGAGACACGCCGAGCAACGCGTTCGCACCCAGCCGCGACTTGGTCTCCGTACCATCGAGCTCGATCAGCGCGCGATCCAGCTGCGCTTGGGTGTCGAGATCGCCCAAAGCGTGGCCCCTAACCTTCATCAGGATCTCGCCGCGGACATGCTTGACCGCCCGGCGCACACCTTTTCCGCGGTAGCGAGCTTCGCCGTCCCGTAGCTCCAACGCCTCGCGACTGCCCGTGGACGCACCCGATGGCACCGCCGCGCGCCCCCAGGCGCCGGTATTCAAACGAACCTCGACCTCAATCGTGGGATTGCCGCGCGAGTCGAGGATTTCCCGCGCTAGAACGTCTCGTATCTCTGCCATCGGTTGCGGACTTTACCCGATCTCGGAGCGCACAGCGATGACGTACGGCCGTCCTTGATCATCGTGCTCGATTTGAACCTGCACGCGATAGACCTCGGCAATGCGCTCGCGGGTCAGTACCTCGGCAGCGCTGCCCTGCGCGACCAAGCGACCCGCATGCATCAAAAGCACCTCGTCCGCGTAGCGCGCCGCCAATGTCAGATCATGCGTGACCACCAGCGCGGCGCGAATATCCGGCGCAGCGGCGATCCACGCCGTCAGCCACTCAAAGGTGTGGACGCGGTGACCCAGATCCATGTGCGCGGTGGGTTCATCGAGCAACATCAGATCGGTTCTCTGCGCCAGCGCACGCGCGAGCACCACGCGTTGTTTCTCACCGCCGGAAAGTGTGGGAAAGCTGCGATCCGCAAGTTCTGTCACGCCTAAGGATGCGAGCGCATCGTCAACAATGCGTTCGTCGCTCGCGCTTTCGCGACCGAGCGGACCGAGCGATGGTGCGCGCCCCATCGCAACGATCTCGCGCGCGAGAAACGGAAATGGCACCTGCGTGTCCTGTGGTACCACCGCGAGTTTCCTCGCCACCTCACGCCGTGAAAGTTTCTCGATCGGTTGCCCCGCAAGTGCAACGTTGCCCTTGGCCGGACGCAGCACACCCGAAAGAATGCGCAACAAAGTGGTTTTGCCCGAACCGTTCGGTCCAAGTACGACCGCGAGGTGACCAGGACGGAGCGTGACACTGACCTGATCTACCACGCGTGTTTCATGGAAAGAATGTTGGAGATCGAAAGCTTCGAGTTGGGCAGCACTCATCGTACCCACCGATTCAAATCGCGACGGAGAAGCACCAAGAACACCGGCCCCCCGATGAGTGCCGTGAGCGCACCCACGGGAATTTCCGTCGGTGCCAGCACGGTGCGGGCTAGCGTATCGGCAAGCATCAGAAACGCCGCGCCCACCAGCGCGCAGGATGGAACCAAGACCCGATGATCCGAACCCAAAATCAAACGCAGCACATGTGGAACAATCAAACCCACGAAAGCGATCAGACCCGATACCGCCACGGACGCGCCGATCATCAATGCGGTCGCGAACAGAATCACGCGCCGCACACGCACCACGTCCACCCCTAGATGCGCTGCCGTCTCATCACCCTGCGCGAGCAAATTCAGCGCGTACGCGTAATACATCCCGACGCCGAGACCGAAAAGTAGCAGCGCGAAAACCACAGCGATCACCCAGGGATCGACAACACGAATCGTACCAATCAGGTAGAGGAACATTCCCGCGACTCGGGAGAGATCGACCGCAGTGGTGAGAAAGATAATGACGGATGACGCAAACGCGTTAAACACAACACCGGTCAGGAGCAAACTATGAGCCGGGGCGCGTCCGCCTGCACCGGCGATCGTGTAGAGCAATACGGTCGCAATCAACGCGCCCGCGAACGCAAAAAAGGGCACCGACATAGGACCGAGCCCCAGCGTCCAGCCGAGCGCCAACGCGAGCACCCCACCCAACGCTGCTCCGCCCGAGATGCCGAGCACGAAAGGATCGGCCAGTGGATTTTGCAGCAGCGCTTGCAGCAAGGCACCCGCCGTAGCCAAACCCGCCCCAACGCACGCGCCGAGAATCACCCGTGGGAGACGAATGCCGAGCACGATCTCCTGAGTCGGGTGTTCCGCCGAACCGATGGCCAAACTCACCATAGCCGCTACGCCGACGAGCCCCAACAAAGTCGGCAGCAGGTACGGGCGCTTCATCGCTCGATAGGCTGGCCCAGTTCGGGGTGAAGCTTTTCCATCAGTTGCCGCGCGCCATCGGCAAGATCAGGACCGGGTAAGGTCGCAGCGCCATGACGCAGCGGCTCGACTCGCTTCACCCACGAATAACGTTTCCAAAAACCGCGAATCTGTTCCTCGGGAGCTTCGCTCGATGAGGGATCGAACACGGTATCGAGCACCACATCCGGCGCGCGATCGGCCAACGTTTCTAGCGAGACCTGGGGGTAGGGGGAATCCAGATCAGCGAAAACATTCTCGCCGCCGGATGCCTCAATCAATGCATTGATGAAATTCGCGCCGCCCACCACGTAAAGCGGCTCACGCTCCAGCACGATCGCGACTCTTACGATGGGCACGGACTCAACGGATTCCGCGAGTTCTTCCAGCTCGAGCTGAACGCTCTCGATCAAGGCTTCCGCTTCTGATTCATGACCCACCAGCGATCCGAGTGTCTCGAAGCTCGTAAGAACTTCATCGAGCGAATACGCCTCGATCTCTTCTACACGAACACCCCGCTCACGGAGGATTCGAAAGAAGTCTCGTTGCGCAGCACTATGCACCGCGACGACGACGGTGGGGTTGAGCTCGATGGTGCGCTCAATATCCGGGTTGAAGAGTGCTCCCAATGAGGGCACATCATCGAGTCCGGAGACCTCTTGTGAATAGCGATCCACGCCGACCAACTGTTCCCGTGCACCCAAGTGCAAAAGGACCCGCGTAATAGACGGCGATAGCGAAATGATCCGCGCTTCGGCCTTAGGAACCTCCACGACCGCCTCTTCCCTTTCGGATGAGCACGCGAAGAGGAAGATGACACCTATCCACAGAAATCTAGAGCTTGCCCGCATGGCCCCCCAGCTTAACGAAAGAGCGGGGCCTCTGCCCCGCTCTTTCTACCGGGATGCTACTGCTTCAGTTCAGCCGTTGTCTTGCCCTTTGTGACGCAATGCCCACGCATCCGTCCCAGCGCAGATTCGCCGATCCCGGATATGTCGCGTAACTGGTCGACGCTCGCGAACTCACCGATTTTCTTGCGGTGCGCCAGAATCGCCTGTGCGCGAGCCGGGCCGACCCCGGGCAGCAACTCCAACTGCGCCTCGGTCGCGGTGTTTATATTCACCACACCGACCAACTTGCTCTCCGCTTCGGCACTCGCCGGAGCATTTAGGTTGAAAAGAAACAAAGCCAATCCTGCCAATGCGATTGCTCGCAGTTTTTGAATGCGCATCGCGCATCTCCTTTGTGTTTTTAGTTGGGGGGTGAGGCAGGGAAAAAAACTAGTGGTCGCGCTCGACCACGAAATCGGTGAGATGAATCAAAGCTTGCTTCGCATCGTTATCGACGAAAGCCTCAATGCAGGCGCGCGCAGACGCTGCGTGTTCGGACGCACGCGTCAGTGTGAGTTCGACGCCTTGATGTTCGCGCACCGCAGATGCGATGCGTTCTAAATCGGACCGTTCGAGTTTACCTTTGACCAAGCCAATCAATGCGTCGCGCTCAGCGACGCTGCAACGCTTAAGTGTGGCGAGCAACGGCAACGTTACTTTGCCTTCGATCAAGTCCTTCAGCGGCTCTTTACCGAGCGACTCACTATCGCCGACGTAGTCAAGTGCATCGTCGACCAGTTGAAACGCTAAGCCAAGTTTCCAACCGTAGTCGCGCAACGCGCGCTGCTCGGCACGCGTGACGCCGCCAAGAATCGCACCCGACTCCGCCGATGCAGCCAAGAGGCTCGACGTTTTGCGGCCGATCACCTCGATATAAATCGACTCAGATATTTCAGGATCGAAGCTCTGTGAGAGTTGAAGTACCTCGCCTTCGGTCATTTGGCGCAACGCATCGGCATAGTGGGAAAGAATGTCTATATTTCCGTCTTCGACCAAGATCTGACACGCACGCGCATACATGAAATCGCCAACAAGAATCGAATTGCGATTGCCAAATGCCGCGTTCACGCTGGGGCGACCTCGACGCTGCAGTGCACCATCGACAACATCATCGTGCAAAAGTGAAGCACTATGAAAATACTCGGCGGCACTCGCGATCTGGATCGCACGCGGTCCGCGATAACCACAGAGCCGCGATGCAAGCAGCACTAAGACAGGGCGGATCCGCTTGCCCCCCGCTGCAAACGTGTGCTCGCCCACTTCGGGAAGGAGGGATACGACCGAACGCATCGATTCACGCAGTACGCGCTCGACCTGAACCAGGTCTTCCCGAAGGAGTGCCATCACGGCGTCGAAATGAGTGGAGGAGTTCAACGTTCTTGCATCCCGAGCGAAGTTCGCCGAGTCTAGCCGTTGGGGGTTGGGGTTGTCAAAACCGTTGAAGGAAAAAAGTCCTGAAAAATCCCGAGGTTAACTCCGATTCACAGCCTCCACGTCAGACCCTCGATGAGGCGCTGGCGGGCGAGCTGGACGGACTCCGAGCACGCGGCCTCTACCGCGACATGCGCTGCATCGAGGGCATCCAGGGCCCCCGCATGCGCGTCGACGGCAAAGACGCATTGATGTTCGCCGGCGCGAACTACCTGGATCTCGCCGGCGACCCGCGCGTGATTCGTGCGTCGATCGAGGCCGCAGAACGCGCCGGCTGCGCCGCGGGTGGTGCGCGCCTCATCAGCGGCAACCTGGCGCTGCATGAAGAACTCGAAGCCGAACTCGCAGCGTTTCTGGGCATGGAAGCAGCGCTGATCTTTAGTACGGGTTACATGGCCAACGTGGGCGTACTGACTTCACTCGCGGGCAGTGAAGACGTGATCGTGAGCGATTCATTAAATCACGCGAGCATTATCGACGCATGCCGGATGAGTCATGCGACGTCACGCGTTTTCCGCCACAACGACATCGAAGACTTCGAGCGCGTTGCAAAAGGGCTCGACGGTTTCCGTCGACGCGTATTGATTATCGACGGCGTGTACAGCATGGATGGTGATATCGCCGCACTGCGTGAGCTGATACCGATCGCGCGTAAGTACGGACTTTGGGTCGTTCTCGACGACGTGCACGGAATGGGTGTACTGGGTGAGAACGGACGCGGCACGGCCGAACTCGAGGACGTCGAGGTCGATGCGGTCATCGGAAACCTAGGCAAGGCACTTGGCAGCTTTGGCGCCTTCGTCGCGTGTTCAGACCGCATGCGCGAGTTTCTTGTAAACACATCGAGGAGTTTCATCTTCACCTGCGGCCTCGCGCCCAGTCCGGTCGGTGCAGCCGCAGAAGGTCTGCGCATCCTGCGCGCAGAACCGGAGCGACGCAAAGCCGTCTTGGAACGCGCGGAGCAATTGCGGCGTGGACTACAAAAGCTTGGGTACGGCACAGGCGAGAGTACGACTCATATCGTTCCCGCGATCATCGGGAAAAACTCTGTAACGATGAAACTCTGCGAGGCCGCGCTCGCCGCAGGCGTACACGCGCAGGGGATTCGTTATCCGTCGGTACCGGAGGGCACTGCGCGCATTCGATTCACACCGATGTCGAGCCATTCGGTTCAAGATGTGGATGACGTACTCGATCTTTTTGGACGCTTGAGTAAGGCGCTGACCGTATGAGCGATCTCGAAGAACGCGATCAGCGCTACGTCTGGCACCCGTTCACACAGATGAGCGATTGGATGGACGGTCGCCCGATCGTCATCGAGAAGGGCGAGGGCAACTATCTGATCGATACCGCGGGCAATCGCTACTTCGACGGCATTTCGTCGATGTGGGTCAACCTGCATGGCCACGATCATCCCACCATTCGGCGGGCGATTCATGAGCAACTCGATCGTATTGCGCATTCCACACTGCTGGGTCTCGCTGGGGTGCCTTCGATCGAACTCGCAGAAAAGTTGGTTGGTATCGCGCCCGAAGGATTAACGCGTGTGTTCTTCAGCGATAACGGTTCGACCGCGGTCGAGGTCGCGTTGAAACTCGCGTACCAGTACTGGCAACAGAAATCTCCGGCCGAACCGAAACGACAACGCTTCATCGCGTTGAAGGACGCATACCACGGTGACACGCTCGGCGCCGTAGCGGTCGGGGGGATTGAACATTTCCATCAAACGTTTGGGCCGTTGGTTTTTCCCGTACTGCGCGCCGAGAACGCGCATTGTTATCGCTGCCCCTATGGCCTTACGCATCCGTCCTGCGAGATTCACTGTCTTGAGTCAATGGAATCGCTGCTTGCCGAACATGGTGACGAAGTCGCGGGCGTCGTGGTTGAGCCGCTGATACAGGCCGCCGCGGGAATGATTCCATTGCCCGACGGTTGGTTGCGACGCGTCCGAGAGCTCTGCGATCAGCATGAAACGTTGCTGATCGTCGATGAGGTCGCGACGGGTTTTGGGCGAACGGGAAAGATGTTCGCGTGCGAGCACGAAGGCGTAACCCCTGACCTATTCGCTGTCGCCAAGGGCATGACGGCTGGGTTTCTGCCGCTCGCAGCAACGTTAGCGACAGAAGAAATTTTCAACGCATTCCTCGCGCCGGTAAAAAACCAACAGCAATTCTTCCATGGTCATAGCTATACAGGCAACGCACTCGGCTGTGCGGCCACGTTGGCGAATCTCGAAGTATTTGAGCAAGAAGCGGTGCTCGAACGCGTACAGGGAACCATTCAAGTGTTGACCGAAGAACTCGAGTCACTGCGTCGGTTGAATTGCGTGGGCGACATTCGACAACGGGGCTTGATGGTTGGCGTTGAATTGGTTGCGGATCGCAACACCAAGCAGCCCTTCCCCCCGCAGGACCGAATCGGGCATTTGGTCTGCTTGGCCATTCGGCGTCGCGGCATCATTCTGCGCCCACTCGGCGACACCGTGGTGGTGATGCCACCGCTCTCGGTCACCGTTGAAGAAATTCGCAGCCTAGTCGCGGCGCTACATGAAAGTATTCTCGAGGTTGTCGGCACGTGAGGGGTCTTTTCATCACAGGCACTGACACGGACTGCGGCAAGACCGCTGTGGGTTGTGCGCTCGCGCGCTCCGCTCAAACACGTGGACTGCGGGTACGTGTGGTGAAACCGGTTGAAACGGGTTGCACAGACATGCCGAATGATGCACTGGAACTCGCGAAAGCCGCCGGCGATATGTCGGAATTGGATCAGATTTGTCCGTATCGCTTTACGCTACCTGCGGCGCCCGAGGTCGCGGCCGCGTATGAAGAACGTCAGATCGATCTGGGTCACATCATCGAGACCGTGCGGCGCGCAAAATCGGAGAGCGATCTTGTGTTGGTTGAAGGTGCCGGTGGCTTGCGGGTTCCACTGGGTAAATCTGCGGACATGGGCGATCTCGCGTCCCTGCTCGATCTTCCACTATTGGTCGTCGCGCGCGCGGCGGTGGGTACGCTCAACCACACACTCCTTACCCTCGACAATGCAGCCTCCCGTGGCTTGCGGGTTGCGGGTGTCGTTTTCAGCGAGACGCGGCCGATGCCCGAGTCGGATCGCTTGAATCTTGAGGCGTTGCGCCAACGCTTGCCGGTTCCTGAACTGGGCTTGCTGCCCTTCAACGCGACGCAACTCGTGCCGGAATTTGGCTGGATTCGCTCATTGCGTCAGTAAATGGCTCAAGCTGTCCATTCCTGTCGCCGATTGTCCATGCATGGCAAAGGTACGCGGTGGGCCGATCGAGGAAGAACTCGACGAGCTCGATAGGAATCTGACCCGTCTACGGATGGAGTACGACCAGTATTTCCGGGGTGTGCTTCGACGTGAACCACAGGTACTCGCCGGTAAGGTCATGCGTATGCTTCAGCGATTCATCGCGGAAGCGCCGAAGAATTCAGGGCAGCGCTTTCGCTTCAACCAACTGAATGCGAAGTACCAAGCGTTTCGACAACGCTGGGGACGCACGATGCGTGAGATCGAAGCGGGTACCTTCAAGAATCACCTGTTTCGTATGAAGACGCAGGAAAATGAGCAGACCCCGCTTCCGCCGGAAGCCGAGGCAAAGCAACCCGGCGCGATCGACAAACTCTTTAACGCGCTCTCAAAGGCGCGTAAAAAGACAGGTGAAGCGTCCGATTCTTTATCTCGTGACAAACTCGCGCGGGCCATGAAGCAGCAAACCGAAAAGCTGCGCAGCAAGAACCCCAATGCCAAAGTTCGCTTCCGCGTCGTGATCGAAGACAATCGCGCAAAGCTCAAAGCCAGCGTCCGCTAACTGCAATTAATGGGGACGTTGGTTGAAAG
>JAJDAK010000032.1 GCA_029261895.1 Deltaproteobacteria bacterium | reverse complement strand
TCTCTCACTGTCGTTCTCGAGTATTCTCAGCATCGGTAGCGTGTCCTTTCTCCGGCACAGGGCCGGTTTCGTGTTTTCATTCACACAAAAGGATACGCTGCCACTTTCATTCCTTCGATCCACAACTTTCGGTTATATCTCACAAAGGCCCCAAATCTATGAAAGCTCGACAATTTGCACTAGCGGGAGCATTAGTTTACGCGCATCCGGACCTCGTATCGGTGATGCAGGAGCATCTTGATTCTTATGAGGAGCTACTTCCGCATGTGTTCATGGCCGATGTGGCTCGTTGGGCAGTTCGTCGTCTTGAGCGAAGTGGTTCTGCAGATACTGCGCTGCTTAGTGTGCTGGAATATCTAGAAAACGCCTATGTCAGTAGAGGTGAAGATGAGCAGGAGCTGATAGTAGTGTCCTTCTTAGAAAATTTTCCGCGGCCAGGTGAGCCCGGCGACGGGCTTCGAAATTTGGTAGGTCCAACGTTGCAGGAAGCAATGGCGCGAATTGGCTGACAAGATCTCAAATGCATTGATGAGTTTTTGTTTCGAGGAATCAACATTGAATGCTAGGCGAGTGCAAGCTAGGGTCCCGAAAGGGGTGCGCACCGAGAGGGAATTGCTCGATATTCTTGATGCACAGTTAGGCTTTCCTGACTACTTCGGGGTTAATTGGGACGCATTTGACGAGGTCATTCGAAACTTGGAATGGCTGGAACCATATCAGGTGGTCATTGTCCATGAGGATATTCCTCTTGTTGAAGATCGGGCGGAAGCGAAGATATATTTGTCGATTTTGTTCAGTGCCATTGAGCACTGGGATATGCAAGACAATCACGAACTGATTGTTTGTTTCCCAGCTGAATGTAAGGAACAGGTCGAACAGATACGGACGGGTCGAAAGGGGCCGAGTTGGTTTCGAAGGTAGTTCATAATTCGGCGCGACTTCGGTCCGTCAGTGTTTGGTCAAGCGGGCAGTTGCAGCAGTGCGCGTTGATTGCGACGATCGTTATGATTTCTGGTACGGGCTCAGCCCGAGACGCGCTCTGTACGACAGTTGAGATTGAAACTCTTCAGGAGTTTGCTCTTGAGAGTCAGGCGACCCCACGAGATATATACGAGTTGTACAAGGTCCAAGACACGAGCAATGCAACAAATACGGTTAGGACGAGGGGCCGGAGATAGTGAGTATCAGCGTCGTCATAGGAATGGATACGGACGACCCAATGGGTGCCTATGAAAGTATCGAAGAAATCGCAGGTCGATACGACTATGCGATCTCCAGAGGAGTCGAGTCCGCGGAGTCCGACTCGCGCATGGGAATCAACGACATCGTCGATGCATTCCAGCTCAGCGCAGTCGCTGTGCTCAGAGCCCCAAGGGATTATCCTGCACCCTTGGCTCCCGCAATCCAAAAAGGATTGGTCGAATGGGAAATGAAGGGTATTCGCCCGGCCTTTTTCGACTTCCTATTGGATCTGTCCAAAGCCTTGCGCCGCTTCGGTGCCACCATGGTGGTTTCGTTCTCCAGCGAGTGGGAGGCTGGTGATTACGTTCGACTTCGCAAAGGCATGCCGGAGGAATTAGTAGAGTTTTTGAAGGGGCCAGGCCACTGGTGTCTGCAACTCTACCGGCCTACGAAACAGATGTACAACAACGACGATGAAATCCCCCTGGTTTACGTGGTGAGTCTCTGATGCAGCGGGCGAGGCGATACGAGGTCGTTTGCACTTCGACTGGACCGTTCGGGATGACGCATCTTGTACGGCCCTTGCTCGTTCAGTCTGTGTCAGAACGCTTCCTTCTTCCAGAAGGAGTGGACCAAGTGAGGTACGCAATGTCAAAACAATGTCAAAATTGCTTGAGCGTATTCGAGGAGATAGCCACCAAATGTACTGCTGCGGATCTTTTAGAAACTATGTTGAGATGGCAGGCGAGCGAGGATTCGCAATTTTGGTAGAAGAGACTACATCGTTGGGACTTGTTTTTGTATTTCAGTCACGTGGCGTCGATCACGGAGATGAGTCGAAACTTGGGCCAACTTCCGGAGACATGCTGATCAACATCGCGTCTAGCACTGGGTTTAGGTTTTGTCCTTGGTGCGGCGAAGAAGCACAGCTAATGATCGATAAGTCACCTAAGGAATTTCAGAAACTGGCCCAAAAGCATAAGAAGCTGAAGACACTCGACTTATGACTCAGAGCGCCTCGAGTAAGCGTTCTTTTTTGCGGTCGAGCGAACAATCGACTGTGGTGGTGGACGGCCCTCGCACTGGCGATCTCGGAGTTCAGACAAGCATTTCCAGGAATCAAACTGAACGTGAGCGCACCATGAGTACTAACTTAAAAAATATTGTCGAAGCTGGGGATGTGAGCGGACTAGAGCGCGCGCTGGAGCAAGGGTCGTACTCGAGCGCGGACCTGGGTCTAGCGTTGCATGCGACCGCGCGTGCAGGTGATGTCGAAATGTTGACGATGCTCGTGGAAGATGGAGCACCCGTAGGTAGTGCAGATGATTCGAAGTCGTCACCCCTCCATACTGCCATCGAGCACGAACAACTGAATTGTGTTCGAGTACTTGTTCGGCTGGGCGCAGATATCAACGCTCGAAATATGGCGGAGCAAACGCCGCTCCACCATGCGGTCGATGTTGTTGTAGACGCATGGGAACAAATAGAAAAGCCACCGGATGTTGAGAATATCCGGTTGTTACTTGAACTAGGGGCTGACCGTTCGCTGACAGACGACGAAGGCCAAACTCCACGTGATTGGGCGATTGAGGCAAATCTTCCTGAACTGATTGAAGCGTTGCGAGAGTAGGAATGCTGCAAATCAACGAGGAAAAGCAGAATTACAGCCGGGACAATCGGCTGATGGCATCGGCGCAGAATAGCGTGCGTCGTTGGTTCCATCTGCACGTTCTCTTTGTCGCGTTGATCGTGTTTGGCTTTGGGCTGGCTCGGAGCGCTCATGCCCAAGATTCCCTCTGCGCCACAGTGAAGATCGAAATCCTCCAAGAGCTCGCGCTTGAACGGCAGGCCTTCGACGCGCGCATGCGCATTGATAATGGGCTGGATACGCTGGCGCTTGAGAATGTGAATGTCGACGTGCTCTTTGAGGATGCCGACGAGAACGCCGTGTTGGCGACGTCGGATCCGGATGATACGAATGCAGCGTTCTTTATTCGGATTGATTCGTTGGAGGGAATTTCGGATGTGTCCGGCACGGGGATGGTGCAGCCGTCGACCGATGCGGTGATTCGTTGGTTGATTATTCCGTCGGCCGGAGCGGGCGGGCTGTCGCCGAGCGGCGAGTTGTACTTTGTGGGGGCCACGCTCACTTACACGTTGGGCGGTGAGCCGCACGTGGTCGAAGTCATACCGGATGCGATTACGGTAAAACCCCAGCCTGTTTTGGTGCTGGACTACTTTTTGACCAAGGATGTGTTTGCCGACGATCCGTTCACCGGTCCGATCGAGCCGCCGGAACCATTTACCTTGGGTGTGCGGGTTAAGAATGTGGGCAGTGGGTTGGCGCAACGGGTTTCGATTGATTCGGCACAGCCACGGATTGTGGAGAACGAGCAGAGTCTGCTGATTGGGTTTGAGATCACGAGTAGTTTCGTGAATGACGAACCCGCTCAAGAGACGCTGCTGATCAACTTTGGCGAAGTGGAGTCTCAGTCCTCCAAGGTGGGGCGTTGGTTGATGGAGACCACGCTCTCGGGCGAGTTCGTGGACTTTTCTGCGGAGTTCACTCATTCCGATGAGCTCGGTGGCGCGCTGACGTCACTGCTGCAGGAAACGAATACACACTTCTTGCTGCAAGACGTGCTGGTCGATCTGCCAGGTCGCGACTCGGTGCGCGACTTCTTGGCGCTCGACGGTTCGGTGGTTCGACTCTACGAGTCGGATTCGATCGATACGGAGGTGACCGATCAATCGGTGGCGTCGACGTTCGTGGCTTCGGGTGGCGGGAACTTTACGTTGACCACGCCGATCACCGCGGGCCCGATGTACGTGCAGCTTTCAGATCCGTTTGCCGGTTCGCAGGAGATCCGCTCGGTATTACGTTCGGACGGCCGCTCACTGCCGGCGGGCAATGCCTGGACTTCGAAGACGGGTAACGGCAACGACGGCTTTCAATACTTTGTGAACTTCTTCGACGTGAATGGCGGTGGTACATACACGGTGCAGGTGGGCACGATTACGCTCGGACCCGTGGCGCCCAATATGCAGTTCATTGCTAATAAGACGGTGATCGCGGGCGGCTTTCTGGGGTTCTTGGTCGAGGCGAGTGATCAGAACGGCACGACACCGGTCCTTACCGCAGACGCGTTGCCGGTGGGTGCTACTTTTGTGGATGATGGCAATGGTCAGGGCACGTTTACTTGGGTGCCGCTAGAACCGCAGGTGGGAAGTTACTCTGTCACGTTCCGTGCGAGTGACGGTGTGCTCGATGCCACGCGTACACCGAGCATCACGGTAACTTCCGCGCTTGATACCGATGGTGACGGTATGGATGATCAGTTTGAGATCGATAACTTCGGTGACCTGAGCCGCGATGGTACCGGCGACTTTGATAACGACGGTGTGAGTGATCTCGATGAGTTCTTAAACGGCACCGATCCAACCCAGCCGCCCGGTGCACCGGATGTGCCGGTGATCGTGTCGCCGCTCTTCGATGCGGATGTTACGTCGCTGCAGCCGGATCTTACCGTGCAGAACGTGCCGCATGGCCCCGAGCTCGTGAGCTACGACTTCGAGGTATACGCCGATGCGGGTATGACGATCCTTGTGGCTAGTGCGACCGGTGTGACTGAAGGTGCGGGCAACACGACGTTTACCGTCGATGTCGTGCTCAACGACAACACGGTCTATTGGTGGCGCGCGCGGGCAGCCAGCACATTCGGGATTAGCGAATGGGTGAACGGTCTCTTCTTTGTGAACACGGCCAATGACGCGCCGGGTCCGTTCAATACCAGTCAACCGCTCGAGGGTAGTACAGTCGCCACGCTCACGCCGTTGCTCGAGGTGACGAATAGCGTGGACGTCGATCGTGATGTGCTTACGTATGCATTCGCCGTTGCGACAGATCCAAATCAACAGAACCTGGTTGCGGCCGTGGCGGATCTGCCTGAGGGTACGGGTGGTACCACAGACTGGACGGTCGAACCATCGCTGCTCGAAGATACCCTCTATTACTGGTCCGCAATCGCGACCGATCCGAACGGCCTCATAGCCATGACGCCGACCGCTACCTTCTTTGTGAGCACGATCAACGATCCGCCCGCGGTTCCGACGATCCTTGCGCCATTGGTGGGTGCCGAAGTGTTGTCGACCGATGTGGACCTCGCCGTGTCGAATGCACCGGATCCAGAAGCGGATCCGGTTAGCTACGTGTTCGAAGTCGATACGGTCGATACCTTTGATTCGCCGAACTTGATCCTTTCGGGTCCAGTGGCGGAGGGTGATCCCAATACGATCTTCGTGCTGACGGGCCTATCGGATAACACCCGCCACCACTGGCGTGTGAAGGCGACCGACGGCAATGCGGATAGCGATTGGGTGGTGGCGAACTTCTTCGTGAATACCGTCAACGATCCGCCGAGCGTACCGACGGTAAACAACCCAGGCGATGGCGCGTTCGTCGATCTGCTGCAGCCGGTTCTGACGTTGAACCCAGCGACTGACGTGGATGAAGATAGCCTGACCTATGAGTTTGAGGTTTACGCGGATGCTGCACTGACCCAGTTCGTGACGGGCAGCGGTCCCACGGGCTTGTCGTGGCCCGTAGGCGTGATTCTGACCAACCATACGAACTACTACTGGCGCGCGCGTGCGGAAGATGAGCACGGACTGATTAGTGATTGGACGTCGGTACATGTCTTCTTCGTAAACGAGGATGGCATCAACGATCCGCCGATCATCTCAGTGGATGAGCCGAGCCAGGAGACAACGGTCACGGGTACGACTGTGTTGATCCGTTGGATGGACGCGGACCCAGATAGCAATGCGTTGATCGAGCTCTTCGCAAATGGCGTTTCGATCGCGAGCGCGATCGAAGAGGATCCAGACGGCGCTTCCGATACCTTTATCTGGGACGTCACGGGTGTAGCCCCAGGTACCTACTTGATTAGCGCGACGATTACCGACGAGGATTCGAACGCGAGTGCAGATGCCTGCTGCAATGTGATCATCCCCGATACGGGCGGTGGTGAGTGTGGGAACGGTGTGCTCGATCCGGGTGAGCAATGCGATGACGGTAATACCAAAGATCTGGACGGATGTTCAGCCATCTGCGGGGACGAGCCCTACCAGACCAAAGATCAGCAAGCGTGTATCAATGCATTGAACAAGGATCTTGCCAAGGTCTCGTCGATGTGGAGCCTCGGTACGAACGATTGCATCAAGAACTTTGCGAAGGGCAAGACCGCCAACTTAGGCCCAGGTGGTACCGCACAGAGCTGTTTGACGGCTGATGTGAAGGGTAAGGTGCTAAAGGCGACGGACAAGACAGTGAGTGACTTCGATAAGCGATGCACGGGTGTTGGGAAGACCGGCCTTTCGCGACTACCAGACTTTGACCCGACGGACGCGTTGGTCGTGAACTCTGCTGTGGAAACCGAGCAAGAGGGGCTGGTTGCCGCGATCATGGGCGCGAACCTTGATACCAGTTTGCTCACCGAGAGCGCTGATCGAGACGCATCGAAGTGCCAGCAGGCGGTGATCAAGAGTGTGTTGGGTTGTCACCAGTCCAAGGTGAAGGAATTCAGTCTTTGTAAGAAGAACGCTCTCAAGATCATCGCTGGGAACCTGCCCGCCGTTGCGAGTGCAGGCGAACTCCGCGATCTGTGTTTGGGCGTGGGTGCCGCCAATCAACCCGATGAAAAGGCTAGGATTGCTAAGTCATGCAATCTGGTCGAGCTGCTGTCGTCCGGCAAATTCAAGCTCGACAAGATCCGCAAAGGCCTCGACAAGCGCTGCGTAGCGAAGGGTGTCGACCTGCAGGTTGCGTTCCCCGTTTGCGGTGCTTCTGATCGTGAGGGTGTCTACGCCTGCTTGAAGCCACAAATCGAATGTGGCTTCTGCCGTATGTTGAACCAAGCAGACGGCCTCGACCGAGACTGCGATCTCTTCGACGACGGCCAAACCAATCTGAGCTGTACCAGCCCGTAGTAGCTCCGAACGGGCTCGATGATGACAATAATAGGAACCCAATTAATCGGCCCATAGTTCTGCCGCGCAGCGGCAGCTGTCATGCCTAGATAGAAGATCCAAATGGATCGTCTAAGTGGTTTCTACTTTCCGTTGCAAAAGGTCCCGTGCGAGCAAAAGCCTAACTTGCTTCTCTAATAGCAGGGATGGGCTGGTGGGCGCGGAGCGAAGCATTCCAATAAGGTTCCGAACAATCTGCACCGGGGTCATGAGCAGTCCAAACGGAATGCCCCACCAGCCCGCGATCAGCGAGTATAGAAGACCTCCAAGCTGACTCTTGCGGCCACATGGTCGACACGACACATGCTGTCTAGTTTCCCAGGACGAGTAGATGGCGAATGAATGAATCCACCAAGATTGATATACATCGATCGGGCCGTCTCCGTTGCAGCGCGGGCAAGTGCCAGAGAAGAGTTCTTGTAATGGCTCGATGACGACGTCTTGGGGCAGTTCTTCAGCGATCACGAATGCTTCGCCTGCATCCAAACACCGCTGGCTACAGAATCGAAGGCCAGCTGCACGTTTACCGCCAAATAGGACCGTGGTGTTACATATTTGACAGGCTGACATCAGACTTATTCCTTCGCACAGGCCACTGGAAAGGCCATTTCAAGGAGGATCGGTCATCTGATTCAGTACCTTGAAAGCTCGTAGTCGTCTCAACAATGTGTGTCGAGAGCCAGTAGCAGGTCAGGTTCTGCCTTGAACTCACGGACGGTTGGGAGCAGGGTGGCTTCGATTGGGTAGCGTCATGCAGACCCGAACCCTTTGGGCGTGTCGCCCCAAACGAATGTCTTTTTTGCGCTGGCTTTGAGTGTGTCTATGAATCGCTTCGTAATCTTCGGCATGAGATCTCCGTATCAGCCACGAACGATTCCACTCCAAGTTCAGGTCCCAGCGATGCTGGGCCTTAACCTCCGACCTTCCGAACCCTATTTCGTCCTGGGCATTCACCGATACGGTTGAGTTTGGCAGACCAATGGGCACAGCGCGTCAGAGATATATCGGAGGCTCTAACTTTCAGTGGCCGACCACGAGGGAGTGTAGGGTACACTAAGGCATTGTCAGTCACGGCGGGTCAGCGGTTGGCTCAGTTTAGCGGTGTGCTTGAAAGGGGAGGGCAGATGCCAGCAAGATTGTCTGATGCCGAGAAAGAGAAGCGGCGGGCGATTCGCGACGCTCGCACCATTGTGGAGCAGTCGCTTAAGTCAGATGTCAACGAAGCGGAAACACGTCGCCGAATCGAGCGAATTTTTGAGAACGTGATGGGATACGACCCGTTCGTTCATCTCTCCCGCGAACGGGCGGTTCGGGGTGCAGGTGAGACGGAGCATGTCGATTTTGCGGTTCAACTTGAAGCGAGTGAGGAAGCCCGCCCAGCAATGATGGTTGAAATCAAGCGTGTTGCAGTAGATCTGTCCCGGAAACATCTTAAGCAAATAACATCGTACGCGATCGATGCGGGGTGTGAGTGGGCGTTACTTACGAACTCCCGCGAATGGCGGCTCTATCACGTAGCGTTTGGTCAGCCTCCTGAAACCCGCGAAGTTCGGAGTTGGGATCTACTCGATGGTGACATCTCGGATCTGGTTGAGCAGTTCGATCTTATTTCGCTGCGCAGCCTCCAACGCGGATCGCTGGATGAACTTTGGCAAAAGACAAGCGTTCTTCAGCCACGGAACCTGATGGAAGCAATCGTGTGCGAGGACACGCTCGGGTCGATTCGACGTCAACTGCGCAAGAAGTCCGGTGTCCTTCTGCCACCTGAAGATATCGTCAAGGGAATTCGCGCTCTGCTTAACGAGGCCGCAGCGTCGGAGCTGAAAGACATTAAAATCTCGCTCCCCAAGAAACGCAGTAATCGAACACCAGCGGATTCAACGGGCGAACAGCGCCGTGAGATCGAAAGGCCCGACATCGTCGGGTAGTTCGATGGATCCGGAAATCTTTCACGAGGATGTGGTGGTGGAGCGACTTGGCCATACGATTACCCGCATGATGCTCGTCAACGCCTATAGTCCGCCTTCTTGGACGTGTTCGTGAGAACGGGGTAGAACCCTCTCGGTTGCTTGTGGTGCTGGGGAGATTTCGGATGATCTATAAATTGTCTATATAATCAAATAGTTAGGGTTGGATATGCCTCTGCCCGAGAGTCTCAAGAAGATTGCTTTATAAACCGAAAAAGAGTATATATTTTCTGACAAATAGTCTGTGAGGTTTCAGGCTGTTAGAGGGGAAGCATGGCGTCCGTACAGGATCAGATTTGGACCTGGGTCCGGAGGAAGGGAAGGGGACAGGTGTATGTACCCTCCGATTTCCTCGACCTCGGGAGTCGGGACGCAGTGGACCAAGCGCTTGGTCGGCTGGTGCGTTCGAAGAAATTGCGTCGCGTGGCACGGGGTGTATACGACTATCCCAAGCACCACCCCCAGCTCGGACCGATCCCACCGGCCCTGCATCGGGTGGCACGAGCCATCGCACGTTCGACGGGAAGCCGACTCCAGATCTCGGGAGCCCAGGCTGCAAACACCCTTGGGCTTTCGACGCAGGTGCCCGCGCAGCTCGTGTACCTGACGGACGGTCCGACACGCACAGTGGCGGTTGGAAAGCGCAAGATCCGCTTTCGTCACGCGAGCCCGCGAACGCTGGCAGGAGCGGGTACCGTGGTAGGTGCCGTCTTGCAGGCCTTTCGTTTCCTTGGACCTCAGTCTGTTGACGATGCGGCGGTTCGCAAAGTTCGCCAGGTCGTGAGCGCAAAGGATCGGGCCATGTTGCGTGGCTCGATCAGCCAAGCGCCTGCATGGATGCGTGGAGCGCTCGCAACGATCGCGGCGCCTGACCAGGCACAGGCGGTGTAGCGTTCCGTGGATACAGTCGCGCGCGCGTCTCCAGCCGATCGCCAATCTCTGTTCCTGACGACCGCGGATCGGATGGGTCTGGACTCGAGCGTGATTCCGGAGAAGGACTTCTGGGTCTGCTGGACTCTTTCGAAGCTGTTTTCACTCGGCGGCCTGCCGTCTCTACTCTTTAAGGGCGGCACGTCGTTGTCGAAGGCGTTTGGGCTGATCGATCGCTTCTCCGAAGACATCGACATCTCGCTCAACCGCGCGGACCTTGGGTTCGACGGGGAAAATGATCCGGCACAGATCAGCGGCCGAAATGCTCGCGACCGAAAGATCCAGGAGCTGGGTCAAGCGTGTGGACGCGTCGTACGCGAAAATTTGGTCACGGCGCTCGACGCAGCGATTGGCTCGGTGCTCTCGGAAGGAAGCTACCGCATTGAGCCGATCGAGCGAGGAGATGGTCAACTGGATCTGGCGTTCCATTACCCACGCTCCCTTGAAGATGATGTGTATGGAACTTACGTGGAACCGAGTGTCCGGTTGGAAATTGGCGCTCGCTCGGACCATGAGCCGAAATCGGCCGAATCGATCCAGAGCTATGCAGCGGAGCATGTTCCGAGCTTCTTCACGCAACACGAATGTGAAGTAATTGTACTGGCACCAGAGCGGACCTTCTGGGAGAAGGCCACGATCTTTCATAGCGAGAACCATCGGCCGCTTACGTCGGATCGGAGACCACCGGCGTGGACCCGGATGTCGCGGCATGCTTACGACCTCGTCGCACTCGATCGTCACGGTGTTGCGGCGACGGCGTTGGGTTGCCCGGAACTTCTAGACGCCGTGGCGCGACACAAGCGGGCATTCTTCTACGCAAGATGGTCGCGGTACGATGAGGCGCGTCCGGGTTCGTTCAAACTCGTACCGAACGCGGCGCTTGAAGATGCGCTCCGCCGTGACTATCGGGACATGCAGGTCATGTTCATGCGAGAGGCGCCGACATTCGACGAAGTTATGGATGGGTTGCGCGACCTTGAGCGAAGAATCAATGCAATGCCTCAAGGCTGAGGATCTCAGGAGACGCTGTACGCGCCTGGCGCGGTTACGCGCAACGATCATGCGTAGCCGGACGTCTGAATACCGATCAGTGGGCCTACCGTTAACTTCCCCAGATTCGTGGACTTAGCGCGAGCCCGGATTTTCTTGGTAAGCCAATGGTAAGCCAAATACTGAAACTCACCGGTGAGCCGAGGTAAACCGGGCCAAAACTCAACAAGACGTGAAAACATTGAGACGGAGCTAAGTGCTCGTCCCGAAATAACAAATCGGCAGTCGCCGAAGTGCCCTTCCCGAGAGAGGGGTAACAGTTCAAACCGGTCACATGGGTAACACTTTTGGGTCTTTGCAAGGGAGAGCAAAGTGCCCTGGAAGGAGTGTTACAAGATGGATGAACGGCTTCGTTTCGTAGCGCGGCTACTGGA
>JAJDAK010000031.1 GCA_029261895.1 Deltaproteobacteria bacterium | reverse complement strand
GCCGCTCCGTTAGATGCGACTCGATCAACGCATCCGATACAACTTCTTCGCTCATGATCCCGTGTCCTCCCTCTCATAGAGAAAACAACTTCGCAGATGCATCGCTACCATGAAACACGTACTTACTTGAGCGCTTACAATCAATCTGATGGACCTCGCATATCAACAACCCGAGTTGCTAGCCCGCTTGGCAGCGCCACCCATCTGGGACACGACGGGACTGCCCTTCGTCGTGTCGATTAATGACTTGAGCGATACCGACATCAATGATTTCGAGATCCTCGATCCGCTTCCGCAGGCCGTTCCGGAACCCAGCACGTGGTCGCTTCTCGTCGGTGGGGCGATGGGGCTCGTGGGTCTGCGCCAAAGGCGGAATTAGCGATCGACGGACCGCGGCCGAATCGTCCGTTGATCGAGAACGAACGGACTGAAGATGCGATCTGAGATTGCTGCTTCCGGGATATAGCTGTTGATCGTCACCTCTGTTCGCGAATTACGAACTTCACTTTGAACGCGCGCATAATGGGGTATATGCGAGGTGCCAACTGCTCTAATCGATTCGACACTCACATCGAGTCGTTTGTATAGGCGGCCCTTCTTATAGAACTCTGTCCAAAGTGTGACGGCTCGTGTTGGGTCTATGCATGAGACGACCCGGTCATACGCGGACTCGAAACCTGGTTTAGGTCGCGTCTCAATCTTTTTACATTTGACATCTCCGACAGCATCTACGCCCGCTGCACTGACTAAGTAGTTTTCATGCCGTTTGGGTTCGAGATCTTCATAAGAAATATCTGTGCCAAAGAATGAATCGGCCTTCTGGAAGTTCCCGATTCTTCTCGTGGTTCTTAGAGCTGGAACGTAGACGTATATATCGTCACTACGATTGTTATTTTCAATCACAAGAATCGATGTACCTCGTACATCATCTGGTTCAGAAAAGCGAATTAGCGAACGCTTGGGTTCTATACTGTGTTTTCTGAACACTTCGAGTTCGTAACTCATACCCCGTCCGTTTGAATAGCCAGACGTTAAACTAATAGATTGGATGCTGTCGCTTCCGTACAGATTGTCGAATGACTGCTGCAATAGTGCACGGGCGTCATCGCTCTCGGCGATCGATAATGGTGATGATCCGAGAAAGGCCAGTGCACCAACAAGTGAAATCCATTTCATCAATCTAAACCCAGCTTTTCCATTCTGCGCCGTAGCCAGCCACGTTCTTTGCCCAAGGTGCGCGCCGTTGCAGATACGTTCCAGTCATTGTCCTCCAGTGCTCGACGCAGTTCGTCTCTTTCTCGTCGCTCGTAAGACGTACGAGGACGCTCATCGATTCGGATTGTACGCAGGGCTTGTTTTATATCGTAATCATCGAACAGTCTGCGTTCGCCCCCAACAACTACCATTCGGCGTATAACCGTCTGAAGCTCCCGCACGTTGCCGTCCCACGCTGCATGCTCGAGAGCATGATATCCTGATTCGTCCAGTTCAAGTGGTACTCCTCCGTGTTCATTTGACAGCCTAGTCAGCTCGGCGTCAGCGAGGCCCCTAATATCTTTCACTCGGTCCCGAAGCCGGGGTACATGGATTTGCAGCGTGGAGATCCTGTACCAGAGATCGTCGCGAAAAGATCCTCCCGCAACCTCTGCGACGATGTCCTTTCGCGTGGTAGCGATCAATCGTGTTCTGGGCCCCGTCTCTGGTAGCGTATCGATGGTTCGGCACAGTTCCGTTTGAAATTCATGCGAGGAATCGCTGATCTCGTCAAGGAGCAGCGTGCCGTCTGTTGCTTGCGCCCAGAGACCCTGCCACGTACCGTCAGGACCGACCGAACGATTGTTCACGGTGCCGCATTGGACAACCACGAAATTGTTGTTGCTTCCGCCGCTTTGGGTGTGGATCGACCTTGCGACGACTTCTTTACCCACGCCGGTTTCTCCCGTGATGAGAATGGGTTCCGTTCTGCCGGCGAATGCGTGGATGAGGTTTCTCAACCCTTGCGATTGCTCGCTGATTCCGAGCAACGTATCGGCGATATCAGTGCTAGCGGTGAGGGAATGTTCGACCCGTGCACGAAGTCGTACGAAATCAATCGGTGCGGGAAAAAAGTCGATTGCACCCAATTTTACTGCTTCTACCGCGGTATCGATGTCTGGATATCCGGAGTGCAAGATCACCGGAATATGTAGTTCGCGTAGCGCTCGCAATAGCTCGATTCCGTTCATGCGGGGCATTTGTACATCGCTGATCACGAGGTCGATACGCGCTGCTTGGATCTTCTCTAGCGCCTCTGCCCCGTTGGCCGCTTCCTCGATCTCTACGTCAAGGGTGCGTAGCTCAACGGCGATCTGGGTACGGACGCCAGGAATATCATCAACTATAAGAATCTTCCGCATGGCGTATATTGTGTCATCATGGCATTTCGTCTAGCAAGAATCGCTCTGCGTTTCCGATGGTCCACGCTGACTCTAATTGTGGCGGTGACCATCGCCGCCGCTCTTGGACTGCCCAAGCTTGAATCGCAGAGCTATCTGGAAAGTGGGTTGCCAAAGGGCGACGCCGAGCGCCGGCTTTACGACACGCTTCAGCAGGAATTCGGTAGTGATCGCATCGCTGTGATGGTTATTGGTTGTGATGCGCCGCGCCCTTGTGGATCTGTTTTAGAGGAAGCCCCACTTAGTTTGATTCGGGCACTTTCGGATCTTTCAGCGGAGTTCCAGCAGATAGACCTAGTTCAGAGCCTATCTACGGTCGGAGTTCTCGTAGGAGACGGAACCGAGCTGGTTTCGAAAACGCTTCCCCGGAACGCGAATAGCCATGAGATCGAGCAATTTGGTTTGCTCGTTTCTAACGATCCGACGTTGTTCGGCAACTTGGTTTCACGGGACTTTCGCACCACTGCAGTAATTTCTCACTTCAATCCTCAAATCGGAGATGGCGAGCGAAATCGAGTTGCCCTCCAGCTACTCGAGCGAGCGACAGAACTCGCTGATAGATCCGGGTTCCAACTCTATGTATCCGGCGATATGCCATTCGCCGCGATATCTGACAAGTATGTACGGCAAGATTTGAAGTACCTCACACCAGTAATGGTCGTGTTTCTGATTGTTCTTCTATCTGTAATGCTTGTAAGCGTTAGCTCAGTACTGATCGCTCTTAGTACCGTTTTGATACCGGCAATCTGGGTCTTTGGCTTGATGGGATGGCTCGGCGTTCCATTGACTCCTGTGAGTTCGATGCTTCCGATCCTGATATTGGTTATCGGGGTCACGGATTCGATGCATCTATTGGTTCGAACGCGCGAATTGAGTCGGTTTCGACCTGTAAGTGTCGCTGTTGTAGATGTGACAAAAGAGATCGGACCTCCAACAACGATGACCGCTATCACCGGCTCACTGGGTTTTCTTTCCCTCCTTACAGGTCATATTCCCGCAGTTGGGTATTTTGGCGTGTTTGCTTCATTCGGGATTGTCTCTGCTTGGATACTTACTTTTTCTCTCGCGCCAATCTGTATGATCGGGACTCAACCAAGTGCCGTAATGCCGAGTGCATTCGAAGTTGGCGATACAGCGCTTCTGTCAATTCGCGCTTTTACATCGAAGAGATCGAAATCGATCCTTTGGGGCGCACTTTTACTGCTCGCCGTGTCGACTGTTGGAATTTTCAATCTTGTACCGGAGAATGACAGTCTCAAGATCATTGGTGCAGGCGACTATTTGATCAAGTCAAAGCGGTTCATCGAGCAGCGACTACGACCGACGGCATCGGTTGAAGTGATCTATACCGCGGATCGACCACGAGCTATTTTTGAACCCGATACGATTGACCTACTTCAACGCATGGAGGCGATTCTTAAACAGCGGGATCCAGAGTTACCAGTGATTTCGATCCTGCCGGTGATGAGAATCGCGAATAGAGAGCTCACCAATTCAGGGTTGGACGTACCGGAAACACGCGAGCTTGCGGCCCAACTCACACTACTTGCAGAATTGGCAGCGGGTGAAAGAATGCGCCGAATCGTGAGTCCTGATCATGTAGTTGTTCGTATGTCGGTTCCATATGCATGGAATTCAAGTGACCAGGTGCAAGGTGATCTACGAGAGATTCGTCGCAAGATGCGGGAAACGGTCGGCGACCACGGGTCGGTCGAAGTAACAGGAAACGTCTTCCTCGCGGCACATATGGGATCTCTGGTGCTGAAGACCCAAATTAGTACATTTTCAACGGCATTTATTACGATTTTTGTGGTCATCGTTGTATTCATTCGGTCGTTACGTATCGGAATCGTCGGCATGATTCCCAATGTATTTCCGGTCATTGTGGTTCTTGGTCTTATGGGTTTGACCGACACCAATCTAGACGTCGCTACATCCATGATTGCCAGCATAGTTTTAGGTGTATCCGTAGATGACACTCTGTATTTCATAACTCACTACAAAACCGCGAGGTCGAGAGGCGCTTCCGTCCCGGACGCAATAGGGTTTACGTTTAGCGTCGCCGGTAAACCGGCGATGTTCTCTGGGCTTGTGCTTTCCACTGGTTTTTTCGTTCTTGGGTTCTCGAATTTCCAGAGTCTTTCCATTTTCGGGTTGTTGTCTGGGCTTGCGGTGCTCTTGGCGACGGGTTCTGAACTTCTTTTGATGCCTGCAGTCCTTCACTGGATCGGTCAGCGAGCCTAGTCGGGGATGCTCATGAAGTTTATTCGCTATACCCATGAGTTATTCGCTTTCGCAATAATTTTCACATTCGCGCTGCTGATTAATCTGGATTCCAGATTCACCTTGTCTCAAGAGGTGTATGTATTGCTTGTAGCGGTTATGCCTTCAGCTCTGATGCATGCCAACCTCTTCGTTCCGCGGGAAGTGTCAATAGTGGGTTCTCATCCGGGTATCGTAGTCGTGATCTATGTGCTGGGATTGATATTTGCTCTTCTTGGATTTCGTGCATTGGAATCGAACCCAGATGGCACACGCACAGTTTTAGTAGTTTCTTCAGTGTTGACTTCGATCTCATGCGTCGCGATGGCGTGGAGATGTGCGGACAGTATTCGACACGAGCGCTTATGGTTTACGCGTGTGGTCTTGGCTGCTCTAGCTATATCTTCGCTATGCTTCTCTATAGGCTTGGCTGCCTTTGTAGTGGGCGAGATATGGGCTCCATTGACGCTTTTTTTTCCAGCAAGTATGGCGACGTGGAGCGTAATGGGTAGCCGTGGTGCTACCATCAGTCTGTCCGCGTCGTCTGAATCCGAACGTGACGTGGTCACGTTAAGTCAGATTATTCGTGGTATGGCCCATGCGACTCGAAAACCTCTCGCTTCTGTGATGAATCAACTCGCTACTATTGAACAGGAAAACCCGGTTGTTTGGCATGAGAACCGGCTGGGTCAGATCAAAGAGCAAGTGGGTCTGGTGCAGGAGTTCATTGAGTCGGTTCTGAAGCTGGCCAGGGGACAATCGGTATCGCAGACACGCCGGTTTGGCGTCCAGAGTGTACTCGCGAAAGTTGCTCATGACGTTCTTCAACGATACCCGGATGCGACGCTGGATCGAGAGCAAGCGTCGGACGCGTATATTCGAGGTGACGAACTCTCGATCCGATGGGCGTTGGTCAATCTCATTGAAAACGCGATTGAGGCGCGACCGGAGGCACCTTGGGCTCGGATATCTGTGACGACGGATTCCATTTTCGTGCACATAGCAATCGAGGATAAGAGCGGTGGAATCCAGCAGGATATCCAGGAGGACCTATTTACGCCATTTGTTACATCCAAAGATCAAGGAATAGGACTTGGAATGGCAACTGCGCGAGAAGTTGCGCGCATGCATGGCGGTTGGATCGACGTTCAAAGTACAGATAGAGGCACAGTTTTTATTTTTTCTATTCAATGCGAGTCTAGTATGACGCATCGATGGTCTCTGAACTTGTTTTGAATCCAGTTCCATATTTCGAGTCGTACATGCCATGTTGTTAAAGCTGTGAAATACCTTGTCACAGTCTTGAATTCATGGATAAACGTCTGGTGAACCTACAGAGAATCATGAAATATATGAACGTCGAGAATCTCTTCTCGTAGTGATGCTCATTCGGTGCCATATCCGGCCAATCTGCGCCAATGGGTATTTAGACCTCGCGACAGGCGAGACCATCATGTTAAATCTAAGCCTGGCGAGTTAAGAGCAAACGGCGATAAGGAGGAGATCGACGATGGTTCAAGTAGCATTCGATCGTAGTGCTTGTGATGAGCGACTCCAGAGGCATGCTCTCGTTGGCGAGAGCACGGCATCCCAGGAAGTGTGGGACAAGGTCAGTCTGATGGGTCCGTCGGACGCTGCCGTATTGATACGAGGCGAAACAGGCGTGGGAAAAGACCTCGTTGCTCGTGCGCTTCATGATTCAAGTCCACGAAGTGGAAAACTGTTTAACTGCATTAATTGTGCGGCGATTCCCGACGCGCTTTTTGAGAGTGAGTTATTTGGAGCGCGTCGTGGTGCTTATACAGGTGCTACGGAGAGTGGTGTCGGTTTGTACGCTGCATCCAATGGAGGAACGCTGTTTCTGGATGAAATCGGGGAGTTGAGCCTATCGGCGCAGAGTAAACTGCTCCGAGTGCTTGATCAGGGTACGTATCGGCCGATCGGCGAAACGAGGGAATTCAAAGCCAATGTGCGAATCGTGGCGGCGACCAATCGGCCCTTGGAGGCAATGGTCGTAGATGGGAGTTTCAGGGAAGACCTTTTTCATCGGCTCAATGTGCTTACGGTCCACGTTCCATCCCTTCGCGAGCGATCGAGTGATATTCCGTTACTGGTTCGTCATTTCTTGGAACAGTTGGCGCAGCCCTCCACGCGAATTTCGCCCACTGCGATGGAATCGCTGATCCAGCATGATTGGCGCGGCAACGTACGAGAGCTGAAGAACACAGTCCATCGCACGCTAGTTTTGAATCCATCGCGTTGGATCGACTCCTTTGCGATATCGAAGAGTTTTGAGGTTCCACGCCGCGACCCAAGCGACGAAGATTCTTTACGGGCGGTTCTCATTGAGACGGGAGGGAATTTATCTCGCGCCTCGCGTCGGTTGGGAATTCCCCGAGGCACACTGCGCTACCGGGTTCGCCAGCTTGGCCTGGATCAGCTGGTTCCGCGCGACTAAATCTCCCTTGATGGTGGGAGTGAAACGTGTTCTACTGATCAGGTGGCTGCGCGGAATCGCAGTAAATCCCTAGATTAATCGGGAGGTTAGCGGGATGAGCCTGACGGATATCGATCTCAGTAACCCTGACAATTTCGTCGAGGGTGTGCCCCATCATTGGTTCAAGCGGCTGCGCGATGAAGCACCGGTTCACGCCCATCCGGATCCTGACGGGGGCGTTTTTTATAACCTGACCAAGTACACCGACGTGAAGCACGTATCGCGGTCGCCGAAGATCTATTCCTCGTACCGTGGCGGCACCAACTTAATGACGATGGACGAGAACTCGCTGAACGCCGTTCGTATGATCATGATTAACATGGATCCGCCTCAGCACACGAAGTTTCGCCGCATCGTGCAGCGCGTGTTTACACCGCGGATGATTCATCGACTGGATGAGCACGTTCGCGCTGCTGCGAAACAAATCGTGGACGGTGTGGCGAAGAAGGGCGAGTGCGAGTTTGTTGAAGAAGTCGCCGCTGAACTTCCGCTGCAAGTGATTTGCGAAATGATGGGCGTGCCACAGGACGACCGCAGTCATATCTTTGAGCTCTCGAATAAGTTAATCGGTTTTGATGATCCCGAGTATCAGAACACGATGCGGGACGCCGAGACCGCATCGGCCGAAGTGTTTGCTTATGCGATGAGGATGGCACAGGAATTTAAGAAGAATCCCGACGGTGCGGATAACCTCACCAGTCGCATGCTTTTTGGCGAGGTCGACGGAGAACAGCTAACGGAGCTTGAGTTCTGTTCGTTCTTCATGATTTTGATCGTTGCGGGGAATGAAACCACGCGGACGGTGACGGTGAATGGGATGCAGGCGCTGATGGAGCATCCGGATCAGTTGCAGCAACTCGTCGATGATCCGTCCGGAATTCCTTTGGCGGTCGAAGAAATTCTGCGCTTTGCGCCTGCCGTGCATCATTTTCGCCGCACGACGATGGAGCCCGTCGAAATTCGTGACGTGAAAATTCCCGAGGGCTCCAAGGTTTTGCTTTGGTATCCGGCTGCGAATCGCGATGAAGAATTTTTTGAAGATCCCGAAACATTCAACATCAAGCGTCAGCCGAATGACCATCTGTCTTTCGGAATCGGGGAGCATTTCTGCCTGGGCGCCAGTCTTGCGCGCTCGGAGCTCTACTCGATCTTCGATCAGATCATTACGCGGATGCGAAATCCAGAGTTTGCGGGTCCGGTGCGTCGTCTACGCTCTAACTTCATCAACGGTGTGAAAGAGATGCGAATCAATTTCACACCGGAGGCGTAGGGCGAACTAGCCTTCGATTTTGAGGGCTTGGCGTGGGCAGAGGCGAACCGCGGCTTCGACCTTTTCGCGGAGTTCGTCGCCGGGATTCTCTAACAGCACGTGCAGGTTATCCTCGTCATCGACTTTGAAGACCTCGGGTGCCTGCTCCATACAGATGGCATTGGCTTCGCAAAGGTCGTAATCCACAAAGATTTTCACGGCTTCGATCCCTCTCTTGCTGGCCGAGCTTAGCACGGCCACTCGCTTTACAACGCCCTGGGCGCCGGACCATAATAGGTCAAAATAGAACGTGTTTCACTCCCCCTGTAATGGCCCCTCGATCAAAGTGGGCCTTGGGCGGGGGCAAGCAAGGAACTGAGCATGCGAATCGGTTATTCCCCGGAGCAACAGGCGCTTGCCGACGAACTTCGGGCCTACTTCTCGGATTTGATGACGCCGGAACTGGTGGATGAGATCCGCTCGAGCGGCGAGGGCGGCGGCCCGCTGTATCAGCAGGCGCTTCAGAAGATGGGGCGTGATGGCTGGTTGGGAATCGGCTGGCCCACGGAATACGGCGGACAAGGTCGCTCGACGATCGAGCAGTTCATTTTTTCAGACGAAGTGCAGCGCGCCGGATATCCGTTGCCGTTCCTCACGCTGGAAACCGTTGGCCGAACCATTATGGCGTTTGGAAACGACGTGCAGAAGAAGGATTTTCTACCGAGGATTCTCGCCGGGAAGCTGCATTTTTCGATTGGGTACTCGGAGCCAGCTGCCGGAACCGACTTGGCTTCGCTCAAAACCACCGCCGTGCGCGATGGTGATGAGTGGGTGATCAACGGTCAAAAGACGTTCACGAGTTTGGCCAATTACGCGGATTATATTTGGTTGGCCGCGCGAACCGATTCCACCGCGGCAAAGCATGCTGGAATTTCCATGTTCATCGTACCGACGAACGCCGAAGGTTATAAGTGCACGCCCATCTGGACGATGGGTGGTTTACGCACAAACGCGACGTTCTTCGAGAATGTGCGCGTACCGGCAGAGAGTTTGATCGGCGGCGAGAACAGAGGTTGGACACTGATTGTCAATCAACTCAACTACGAACGCGTTTCGCTGATGAACCCCGGTCCGTTCGCGCAGTTGCTCGAAGATACAATTGAATGGGCCAAGGATACGAAGCGTGTCGATGGCACGCGCGTGATCGATCAGCCCTGGGTGCAGCAGAACTTTGCCAAGGTACGGGCAGGCGTCGAGGTCTTAAAGTTGGTGACCTGGAAACAAGCTTGGGCCTCGGGGAGCGGCTTGCTGCATCCCGCAGATGCGTCGGCGGTCAAAGTCTACGGCAGCGAGTTTTTCTTGGACGGCTACAGGCTCTTGCTCGAAGTCATGGGTGAAGCGGGTTATCTCCGCGGCACTTCACCAGGAGCAATCTTGCACGGAAAAATCGAACGCATGTATCGAACCATGTCGGTGCTGACCTTTGGCGGTGGTACCAACGAAATTCAACGCGACATCATTGCAGCGGCAGGGCTGCAGATGCCACGCGAGCGGCGTTAGGAAACAAAGATGGATTTTGCACTGAGTGACGATCAAATAGCGATTCAAGAACTCGCGGGTCAGATTCTAAAGGATCGTGCGACGCAAGACCGACTGCGCGAAATCGAAAAGACCGACGATGTTTTCGATCGCGAACTTTGGCAGGAATTGGCAAAGGCCAATTTGCTAGGCGTCGCGGTTCCGGAAGAATTTGGCGGCATGGGTTTTAGTTTTCTGGAACTGACTTTGCTACTCGAAGAAGTCGGTCGTACGGTGGCGCCGGTTCCTGCGCTGGCCACGCTGGTGATGGGCGCGCTACCCATCGCAAAGTTTGGCACGCTGGAGCAACGGGCGGCGTATCTGCCGGGCGTGGTTTCGGGCGATACGATTCTGACTGCGGCTTTGGTGGAGTCAGGCAATGACGTTGCGTTGAAGCCGCAAACACGCGCGAAACGCGACGGCGATGTATGGCGCGTGGACGGTGCCAAGTTCGTGGTACCGGCAGCGCATCTTGCGAGTCGCATTTTGGTTCCGGTGATGGCGGATGATCAGGTCGAAATTTTGCTCGTTGATCCGAGTATAGATGGCGTACGACTGGAACGCTTGGACACCACATCGGGCGAGCCCCAATATTCGATTACGTTCGCGGGTGCCACGGTTCCCGAAAGCGATCGCATTCCGGGTGGTGCCTCCGCATTGGAGTGGATCGTTGACCGGGTGACGACCGCGTACTGTGTATTGCAGACCGGAATTTGCGATCGCGCCACGCGCATGACCGCCGAGTACGTCAGTGAACGTGAACAATTTGGGAAGAAGCTCAGCATGTTTCAAGCGGTCGCCCAACGTGCGGCGAACTGCTACATCGACACAGAGTGCATCAGCTCGACGGCGAGGCAGGCCGCATGGCGATTGAGCGAGGAGATGCCTTCCACCTATGAGGTAGCGATCGCGAAGTACTGGTCAGCGGATTCAAGCCATCGCATCAGCTATGCAGCACAGCATCTTCATGGGGGTATCGGTGTCGACATCGATTACCCACTGCATCGGTACTGTCTTTGGGCGAAGCAGATTGAATTGACTCTGGGTTCGGCGAGCCACCAACTCGCGATATTGGGTCACGCCATCGCAGAAGGACGCCTCTAGGATGGAATGGAACGTTGCAGATCTTTTCGAGGCCGTAGTCGATGTGATACCGGATCGAGAAGTCGCGGTTTTTCGCGATGCGCGACGTACCTACGCGGAACTTGAAACCCGTGCGAACCGCGTTGCCCATCACTTGCTCTCACAGGGTATCGGCGCTGGGGATCATGTGGGTGTGTACGCGCAGAACTGTATCGAGTGGGTCGAAACCATGCTCGGTACCTATAAGATCCGCGCGGTTCCGATCAACATCAACTATCGCTACGTCGAGGATGAGCTGCGCTATCTCTTCGATAACGCCGACCTCGCTGGATTGGTTTTCGGGCGCGAGTACGCGCCGCGAATTGCGAACGTCAAAGACGAAATGCCGAAGCTGCGGCATTTCATTGCACTCGATGATGGTAGTGGAACCGCGCTCGATGGGCTCGATGCCGTCGACTACGAGCAAGCGCTAGCTTCTGTATCGGATGCGCGTGATTTTGGGCCGCGCTCTCCCGATGATCTCTACGTGCTCTACACCGGTGGTACGACGGGTATGCCGAAGGGCGTGATGTGGCGTCAGGAAGACGTCATCATGGCGCTTGGCGGCGGCATCGAAATTACTGGCGACAAACATGAACAGCCCGAAGAGCTTTCAGAGATCGCGAAGTCGGGCGGTGGAGTTACGATGTTCGCGCTCGCGCCCCTGATGCATGGCGCCGCGCAATGGGGTTTGTTGCGTTCACTCTTTCGAGGAGATCGCACCTTGCTTTGGTCGGGAAGCTTTGATGCGCACGAAATTTTAAGCTTCGCGTCTGATGAGAAGGCCAATGTGCTTGGGATTACTGGCGATGCCATGGCCCGCCCGTTGGTCGATGCCATGGATCAGAACAGCTACGACCTCGCGAGTTTGATTGTGCTTTCAAGCACGGCGGCGATTTTTTCACCTTCATTGAAAGAGGGTTTCAAGAAGCATCGACCGAATTTGATGATTATTGATTCCGCAGGTTCCACCGAGCAGGGGTTCTGCGGTACGTCGAACAACGATCCCGATGCGTCAAAGACGGGTGGTTTGACGATTACCCGCGGCAACGACGTGGAAGTCATCGATGACGACCACAACATCCTCGGGCCGGGCTCCGATGTCGTGGGGAAGATCGCGCGTTCGGGAAACATTCCGCTCGGTTATTACAAAGATCCAGAGAAGACCGCGGCTACGTTTGTCGAAGTCGACGGGAAGCGTTGGTCGATTCCGGGGGACTTTGCCAGAGTCGAAGCCGATGGTCGCATCACGTTACTCGGGCGAGGATCGGTGAGCATCAATTCCGGCGGCGAAAAGATCTATCCTGAGGAAGTCGAGAGCTCGCTCAAATCACATAGCGCCGTTTTCGATGCGCTGGTGGTTGGCGTACCGGACGAACGCTGGGGGAATCGCGTCGCGGCGGTCGTACAGGTCCGGCCGGGAGTCGCGATAACGCTCGAAGAGTTGTCCGCGCACTGCCGAACGCAGATCGCGGGGTATAAGGTGCCGCGCGAGTTGCATCTGGTAGACTCGATCCAACGATCACCCGCAGGAAAGCCGAACTATCCCTGGGCTAAGAAGCTCGCCGTTGAAGGGGCATTCAAGATTTGAGTAGTGCTGCAGATATTGAAGACCGCGCACAGAAGATCATCGATACCGCGGTAGAGCTTGCAGAACAAGGCGGGTTCGAGGCAGTGCGTCTGCGCGATGTGGCGTCTCAAAGTGGTGTTGCGTTGGGAACGCTTTATCGACACTTCCGCAGCAAAGAAGATCTATTGGTCGCCGCACTTCACCGTGAAGCCGACACCTTGGTCGAATACGTGGGAAATATGCCCCCGAAGGGCAGCGATCCTCTCGAGCGTCTGGCCAATTATTTTCAAGCTGCGACGATGACGCTTTGTCGCAAGCCGAAACTCGCGCGAGCGGTATTGCGCGCAGCGGCCTCAGGCGTGCCAGAGCTGGCAGAAAAACTCCTGCTCTTTCACAATATCTGCGCCGAACTCGCGGTAAGTGCGCTTCGAGGCAAGCAGATCGGCGAAGAACCGCCGACCGAACTCGAAATGCAAATCTCTTGGATCCTGCATCAGGTTTGGTTTGGTGCATTGATCGGCTGGATGAGCGGCATTAGCGATCAAGATAAAGTGGTCGAAGAAGTTCGCGGCGCCGCTGAACTCATTCTTCAAGGCTCGCCGGTTCGCTGGTAGCCTACGGTCGGGTTGCGAAGAAGGTGCCGTGGTTGGCCTTCTTGCGATGGGGCACGATCTCGACGCGGTAGCCCTTCGATTTTAAGAAATCTTGGAAGTGAGCGATCCGCGTGCGTGGATCCTGTGGCTGCACGTTGTGGTACTCGCCATGAATCCGCTTGATCTTTTCCAGCGTCTCTTTGGATGCGCTATGCAAGATTTCGTATTCCGCACCCTCAACATCGAGCTTCAATAGGTCGCAACGATCCACGGTGCAGCGTTGGAAGAGTTCGTTGACCGTGATGGCATCGACTTCATCGTATTCGTCGGTCATATGACCGCCCATATCACGATAAAGCGAATGCACCCCGGTCATATTCATAAGACGGGGGCGATAGATCTTCTTGCGACCGGGTTCGGCTGCGATCGCCATGGGTAGCGATTCGATGTTATGCCGCTCGGCACAGTTCATGGTGAGACGTTCGAAGTGATAGGATACCGGCTCGCAGGTGATCACGCGCTTGGCGATCTTGGACGCTCGCGCGGCGAAGAAGCCAGCGTTGCCACCAATATCGACGACGCATTGCCAACCTTTGGCTTGGTCGAGTCGATACTCATCGCGCAGATTGATGCGATGAAACATATGCCAGTCGTTGGTGGTTCCGCGAATGAAGAGGGGCGGCTCATCGACGTAGTCGACCACCAACTGATCTTCTTTGCTTGCGGTCTTCCGAAAGCGCACCACTTCCCATGCGTTACGAACCTTGCCGCGAAGGTAGAGGTAGTCTTGGATGTCTTCGAATTTCACTTGGGCACCGCCTCAGGGGTCAAAGCCACGTACGCTTTCTCGTCCTCTTGTCTCATGAAGATGGGGTCTTTCACGAGGTTGAGATCATAGCCTTCTCGCTGCAAGTCGACCTTTCGCAGCTTGAACGTTGATGTCATATCTGGAGCTGCGACCAGTCGCAGGAAAACGGGTTGGGCGTAGTGGGGCAAGCGCTCCGAAACAAACGCGAAAAACGCAGCTCCATCGAAGCGGGACGGGTCGCGCATTACCAGCGCAGCCATGCCGGCACGACCTTCTGTATTGGGAACCTTCACGCCATACACATTGGCGATCTCGAGGCCAGGGAAACCACCCAGGGCTTCCGCGGCTTCTTGCGTCGAAACGTTTTCACTCTTCCAGCGAAACGTATCGCCAATTCGATCTACAAAGAAGTAGTAGTCATCTGCATCGTGTATCAATAGATCGCCGGAGCGATACCACGCGTCGCCGGGCTGGAAGACGCCGCGCATGATCTTGCGCTCGGTTGCTTCTTTGGAGGTGTAGCCCTCGAAACGACCCGCGCCCGAATCGGGCAGGTTGGGAATGATCCCCACGAACTCGCCGACTTCGTCCGCCTCGCATTCGATGCAGAAGCCATCCGCGTTGCGTGGGTGGGTGTCGGTTTCCACGTCGTAGCGAATGAGGCGACCGTTGTGCATTTCTTTGAAGGGGATGCGACCGCAGGATCCCGGTACACCGTCGATGTTAAGCAGATTGGTATTGGCCTCGGTGGAACTCCAGCCCTCGTAGATCCGGTCGATCCCGAAGCGTTCCTGAAATGGACTCCAGATATCTGCGCCCAGGCCCGCGCCCGTCATCAAGCGCACCGAGTGATCGCGATCATTTTCGCGCGCGGGTTGGTTCAGTAGATAGCGACAGATTTCGCCGATGTATTGAAAACTCGTAATACCGTAGCGTCGTGCGTCGTCCCAAAACTGCGAGGCACTGAACTTTCGACGCAGGTAGATCTTCGAGCCGTGGCTCAACGCACAGGAGATCACCACCATGCCACCCGCACCATGAAAGAGTGGGAGCACACAGGCGATGACGTCGTCCGAGGTATAGCCAAGAATTGCACCCATGCCGTCACCCACGCCGAGGTAGCGCATGTGACTCAGGCGCGCGGCTTTGGGAAGGCCCGTGGTACCCGAAGTGAACATGTGGAAAAGATCATCCCCGGCAACCAGCGTGTCGCGAAAGCAGGGATCGGGATTGGTTTCGGGCATGCGCACCAAGACTGTTTCGAAGTCGCGTACGTTCTCGGGCAGCGTAGTGGCAGGGGAGTCGCGGTCTTGCATCGCGTACACGTGCCAGCGCGAGCTGAATTCGGGAACCGTAGCCAGGTTCTCCAAGCACTCACTCCCCACAATGATGTGGCGTGTATTCGCGACTTCAAGTTCGTGTCGAAGTGCATCGCCGCGTACCTGGGTATTCAGGAGCGCCGTCGTGATGCCAAGTTTCGCGAGCCCGACCCAGGTGGTGATGAACTCTGGTCGATTCTCCATCAACAGCGCGACCACGTCTCCGGTTTGCAGGCCGGCTTCGATGGCCGCATGTGCAACTCGATTTGCCTCGGCGTTGAGCGTGCCGTAGCTCAGTACACGATCGCGATAGTAGAGGAACTCGCGATCGGGATAGTTGCCGGCGTGCTGCTCAAAGCGATCGCCGACGGTGTACTTCTGGCTCGGCGTGTGCTGAAGCGTGGCAGCGGCCAACTTCGACATCTGCGCCTGGGTGACTTCTCTATCCACCGACATAGTGCGAGCCTATCAGCTTCCCTGGAACTTTTCCTCAAAGCGCTTCGGGTCTAACTTGACGTAGACCACGTCCGCTTCGCAGAGCAGTGTTTCCCCATCTTTAAGAGTGGCTTTGCCGAGGACTTTGCTGCCGGTCTCCCGTTCGACCCAGGCTTCGTAGACCAGATCTCGGTTCAAGGGCACGGGCGCGCGGTAGTAGACCTTGAGCGTACCTGTGACGACCGTGCCTCCCACGCCAATCATGGTATGGGCCGCGATTTCATCGAACGCAAAGGATACGAACCCGCCGTGGACGAAGCCACCGTGTCCTTCGAAGCGTCGGTCGTAGTTCGCTTTTGCCCAGGCGCGTCCTTCGCCGTGCGAGCATTCCAAGGGCACGCTGAACGGATGACATGCGCCATGCGTCGGGTTGAAGTCGATCATCGACTGGTGCAACTGGAACTGGCGCTCGCCGTTTTCATCGATGAAAACGCGACTTTCCTTTCCGCGCTCGTCGTGGGATGTGAGTTCGTCGCGGAGTCGCTCGAGGTTGTCGGCTACGATTTTGAATTCAATATCATCGGCGGCGGAGGAAACGGCCATGCGATTAATCTCGCGCAGCAGCGCGGCGGTGCGTTGGCGTTCTCCCATTAAGAATACGGCATCACGAAGCCATCAATGATGGGCTCGAGCTTCTCGAAGTGAGGTCCGAGTTCCTGGTGAAGCGTTTCCAGCGTCCAGGTGCCGTCGTTCTCGAAAACGCTTTCGGTCGTGGGTTTACCGATGATTCGCACGTGCCCACCGAAGACCAAGAACAGGTATCCCGACACGCGTTCCGCCTGCGGCGATGCGAGGTATGCAACCAAAGGTGAAACGTTTTCGGGTGCGAAGGTATCGAAGCCGTCTTCGGGCTTGGCGAAGAATGCACCCGCGGGACCGTGATCGGTCATGCGCGTGCGTGCACGGGGGCAGATTACGTTTGCCGTCACGCCGTATTTGGCACACGCTTGCGCGGTGGAAAACGTGAGTGCGGTAATCGCAGCTTTCGCAGCGGCGTAGTTGGGTTGGCCAGGTGATGCGATCAGGAACGCCTCCGATGCCGTGCTGATAATGCGACCGTAAGTGGGTCCGCCGCGGGCTTTTGATTGCGCGCGCCAGTATTCGGTGGCGTGGCGGATCGGACAGAAGTGACCTTTTACATGGACACGCATCACGAAGTCGAAGTCTTCTTCACTCATGTTGAAGATCATGCCGTCGCGCAAGGTGCCCACGCTATTGATTAGGATGTGTAGGTCACCGAACTCGTCAATCGCGCGCTGAATCAATTCTTTGGACTGATCCCAGTTCGTGATGTCTCCGTAGTGAGAGACCGCTTGACCGCCCATGGCTTTGATCTCGGCGACCACTTCTTCCGCGGGCGACGAATCCGTGCCGCGTCCGTCGAGTGTGGTTCCTAAATCATTGACCACGACTGCCGCACCCGCGCGTGCGAGCTCGAGCGCTTCTGCACGACCCAGTCCCTGGCCCGCGCCAGTAACAATTGCAACTTTCCCTTCGAGCATTAGAGCCTCTCGATAATCGTGCCGGTGCCGAGCGCGGAACCACAACACATGGTGATGAACGCCGTATTTAGGTCGCGTCGTTCGAGTTCATGGAGTGCGGTCACAAAGAGTCGTGAACCGGTTGCACCCACAGGATGACCCAGCGCAATCGCGCCGCCGTTGACGTTGACCTTGCTGACGTCGACATCGAATGTCTTGATCCAGCTGAGTACGACCGCCGCGAAGGCTTCGTTGACTTCGTAGAGGTCGATATCACTCAGCGTCATGCCCGACTTCTTAAGGATTTTGTTCGTCGCATCCACTGGGCCGTCGAGCAAGAAGTAGGGATCGGTTCCCACAACGACATCGGAGATGATGCGTGCGCGTGGTTTCAAGCCGAGTTCCTTCGCCTTGTCGGCGGTCATCCAAAGTACCGCGGCGGCGCCATCGGAAATCTGCGAGGAATTTCCTGGGGTGTGCATGCCTTCAGGGATGACGGCTTTGAGTCCCGCCAGCCCTTCTAATGTGCTCGCGCGAATCCCTTCGTCGCTATCGATCAAGCGTGATTCACCCGTGGGCTGACCGTCGGCGCCAAGAACCGGTGCGTTGATGGCCAGAATTTCCCGCTTGAAGCGACCTTCCTCACGCGCGGCTGCCGCATTCTGTTGGGAGCGAAGTGCTAATGCATCGCATTCTTCGCGCGTGATGCTGCGCTTCTTGGCGATGCGTTCCACGGCTTGAAACTGGTCGGGCGATGAATCCCACGGCCAGTCGGCGGGCTGGAAATAACCGGGGCCGTTCATCACGTTCGAGCCAAGTCCGACATGACTCATGACTTCGACACCGCACGCGATACCAGCATCGATCGAACCCGACTTCACGAAGCTCGCGATCATGTGATTGGCCTGCTGGCCCGAACCACATTGCGCGTCAACCGTCGTACCTGCGACTTCGTAGTTCTTGCCACGGGACAACCACGCGTGACGAGTCACGTTATTCGATTGCTCCCCGGCCTGGGTGACGCAACCGCCGATGATCTGTTCGACATCTGCGGGATCAATACCCGAGCGTTCAACCACCGCGCCTTGGATGGTGCCAAGTAGATGCGCGGGATGTATGCCCGAAAGTCCGCCTTTGATGGGTTTGCCGCGTGCAATGGGGGTTCGCAGCGCTTCAACGATGACCGCTTCTCTCATTTCAGTTTCTCCTAAAGCTTTCCGAGGATCATGCCGCTTGTCGGCACGCCCACGCCTCCGGTGACCAGAACGTGATCGTTCTTTGCCGGCTGATTCAGTGATTTTCCCCGTATGAGTCGCACGCCTTCGTTGACGCCGTTCATACCGTGAATGTATGCCTCGCTGAGTTGGCCGCCGTTGGTATTGCAGGGCAGGCGGCCGCCGACTTCGAGGTTCCCATCTTTAACGAAGTCTTTGCCTTCGCCGCGTCCGCAGAAGCCGAACGACTCGAGCTGCCAGAGCACAATCGGTGTAAAGGCGTCGTAGATGATCGCAGCATCGACGTCGTCGGGTCCGAGGCCAGACATCTGATACACCTGTTGAGCCACGAGATCCATTTCGGGTAGATGCGAAATACTCGGACGGTAAAAGCTCGTCATGTTTTCTTGGTCGGCTGCTGCGGCCTGTGCCACACCACGAATGACCGCCGGCGGATGCGGTAGATCTTTGGCGTGTTCCACTGAGGTCACCACGCAGGCCGCGCCGCCGTCACTTTCCTGGCAGCAGTCGAAGAGCCGAAGCGGGTCTGCGATCAAACGTGACGACATGTAGTCATCCATCGTGAGTTCCTTGCCGTAGAAGAATGCGTTTGGATTGTTGACCGCGTGTTTGCGTGTAGAGATCGCGACTTGGGCAAGATCGCTGGGCTTGCAACCGTATTCGTGCATGTAGCGTTGCGTGAACATGGCGACCCAGCTGGCCGGCGTAAGCAGGCCGAAAGGTAGGTACCAACTCCAGTGGATGAGGTCTGCGGTGACGATGCCTTCCGCGATGCCTTTGCTGTAGCGGTGTCCTGAACGCTCGTTGAACGCGCGATAGACCACAACGTTCTTCGCCACGCCGGTCGCCACAGCCATTGCGGCTTGCAGCATCACGCCGATTGCCGCGCCACCACCGAAGTTAACGCGACTGAAGAAGCTGAGATCGCCAATTCCCACCGCGCGTGCCACCTCGATCTCATCGTTGGTATCGAGGGTGAACGTCGTCATGCCGTCGATGTCCGAAGGCCGTAGCCCCGCATCGGCGATTGCCGCCTTGACGCATTCGGCCGCGAGCTGCAATTCCGAGCGGCCCGAGTTCTTTGAGTATTCCGTCTGGCCGATTCCCGCGATCGCGGCCCGGTCTTTCAAGCTGATCGTCATCTAGTTATCCCCTGGCAGCATGAAGGTCACTTTCCCGGTCGCATGATCGCCCCATGAATTCGATCCTGCGTATTGTACCGTCACCGTCTGATCGGCAGCGTTCTTTTCAATCACCTGACCCTTAAGCGTCAACGTGTCGCCCGCGAAATTTGGCACGCCGAGTTTGACCGAGATCTTCTTCAGGAAGGCGCCGGGTCCCGCCCAATCTGTAATGAAGCGCCCGACGAAACCTTTGGTGGTATGCGTATTCATGATGATGTTGCTCAACCCCTGTGATTGAGCGTGCTCGCGGTCGTGATGCACGCGCGTGAAGTCACGCGTGGCCAACGCACCGGCGATCACCAGCTTCGGAGTCACTTGGACCTTAAGCTCTGGGAGCGCATCCCCTACGTTGATGCCCCCGAGCGATAGCGTTTCGGAATTCATGAGAGCTCCTGTACGTGGCCTTCGGCCAGATTTGCACCGAGTCGAAGCAACTGTGGTGTGGCCCCGCCGAGGCTGACTTCCAATGCCTTGGACCAGCGAAAGTAACGATGAATGGGATAGTCGAGATCGACCCCCATGCCGCCGTGCATGTGGATCGAGCTGCTGGCGATGCGTTGTCCGCTATCGGCAGCCCAGAATTTCGCGACCGCGGTTTCGCGTTCGGCGGAAAGGCCACGGCTGAGTTTCCAAGCGGCACGCCAGGTGGTCCAGCGCAACGCTTGAAGGTCGATGAAACCGTCGGCGGCGCGATGCTGCACGGCTTGGAACGAACCGATCGGCACGCCGAATTGATGTCGTTCGGTCACGTACGCCGCGGTGATTTCAATCGCGCGCTCGGAGACACCGATCTGCGTAGCAGCGTAACCCACCAACGCGGTTTCATACATCCAGCGCGTGACTTCGGCGCCATCGACTTCGTCACCGCCGAGTAAGCTGAGATGGCTCACGTAGACATTGTCGAGTAATACTTCGGACCAGAGCTCTCCGGTTGAGATGCGGCGAGTTTTGAGCTTGATCCCGTCCAGGGAAGGTTTTACCAGGAAGACACCAACGCCCGATGGAGTGCGTGCGGGAACCAACAGGAGGTCGGCCAGATGTGCGGCCGGAACGTGGAGCTTTGTACCGCTTATGATCCAATCCGCACCATCGGGTTTCGCGACCGTGGCCGGTGCCCACGGATCCGCTGAATCTGCATCCACGAGTGCCGCGGTGAGCATCGCGGTTCCCATGGCGATCTTGGTCAGCCATTCGGTTTTCTGTTCATCATTGCCAAAGCGATCGATCGGAAGGCCGGCCAAGAGTAGTGTCGGGAGCACGGGCACTAGCGCGACCGCACGACCGATTTCTTCCAGCAGGATGCAGATTTCGAGGATGCCGTATCCCATGCCGCCGTTGATTTCTGGCACCGCAAGCGACAGTAGGTTTGCGTCTGCTAGCGTTAACCAGAGCTCGCGATCGAAGCTGTCGTAGGTGCCCTCGACCGCTTTCAAACGTTCGGGCGTCACTTCACGCGCGAGTATTTCGCGCGCGAGTTCCCGAAGTTCTATCTGTTCTTCGCTGAAAGAAAAATCCATCGCAGTTCCTACGCGACCGGCCGAAACAATGGCAGCTTCAATTCACCGTCTGGCTTTTGAATCGTGAGTTCAACGGGCATCCCGACATGCACGGCGAGCGGATCGCAATCCACCACATTGGAAACGATGCGTGTTCCTTCTTCGAGTTCGATCACGGCCGTGACAAAGGGGTAATCAAAGCCCGGAAACTTGGGGTGATGCATTACGGTATAGCTATAGATGGTGCCATTGCCGCTGGCCTCGACGCCTTCCCAATCCAGTGACTGGCATTTTCCGCACATGGGGCGTGGTGGGTGTCGCAACGTATTGCAGCTCTTACAGCTTTGAATCAAGAACTGATCGTTCTCCACCGCGTCCCACCACCAACTATTGTCATGCCCCATCGGCGGCTTAAGTCGTTTGGGTTTGGCGCTGGCTTGGGGTGCATCCGCGGCTTGGGCGGCGGGTTGTGCGGGGGCTTGATAGCGGAGAACGCGAAAGGTCGACGTCGCGACTTCTTCTCCGTCTTGATTCTTGTAAACGCGTCGCACAGTAATGAAGTAGCCAAGCCCGAGTGCCGTGGCTTTCTGCTCGGAAATATGATCAATGAATAGGTGTGCGGTGATCTTTTCACCGGGCCGCACGGGTCGAATATATTCCTCTTCTTGATCGGTACCCACGACGCCGGTGTAGCCATACTCTGCGAAGAGTGCGTTCAGTTCCACGTCTTTGCTGATGGACTGCCGGTTCCCAACGATCTCTTTCTCTTCGTCCGTAAGGTCCCAGGGGGGTCGCGCACCCGGCATCGTCCACATCTGCAGTGCAGCAGGTGGCGTGATGATGCCGTCGAAACCGTTGGCTTTGGCTGCGGCGTCATCGACGTACACTGGGTTCTGATCGTTAATCACTTCGCAGAGCTGACGAATCATGACCTCGTTGACCGGATCGGGTCCGACTTCAATTCCACTGTCCTTGCCCACGTATGCGTGCGCTTTGCGTTCAAGCTCTTCGCGTTTGTCATTCAGGCTCATGCATTTCCTCGTTAGCGACGTTTCACGCGCGGGAGTTTCAAGCCCGCCGCTGCGATGATATCGCGTTGAATTTCGTTGATGCCGCCGCCGAAGGTAAACGTGGTTGCGGCGCGATACGCCAGTTCCAATTGGCCGCCGAAGATCGCGCCCTCTTCACCTTCGCGAACGATCCCCGCCGCACCGATGACTTCGAGCATCAGGCGATAGGCTTCGATGAAGAACTCCGATCCCATGACTTTGACCGCCGATGCTTCCTGCATGGTCGGATGTCCCTGTGCCGCGGACCACGCCGAGTTCCAATTCAAAATTTTGATCGCTTCAAGCTTGGCGTAAATGCGCGCCAGGTGAATCTGCACCCATTGCTGTTCAATCATGGCCGGGCCGCCGGGCGCGCGTGTATTGCGACACCATTCGAGCAGCTCGTCGAAGAGGCGATCCACATTCCCCGGCGCCGCAAGCGTGATGCGCTCGTGGTTTAACTGAGATGTGATCAAGCTCCACCCCGCGTTTTCTGGGCCCACCAAATTGGTGTAGGGAACGCGAACGTTCTCGTAGTAGGTCGCGTTCGTGCGCTCACTGCCGAGGGTGCGAATCGGCGTGCAGGAAAACCCTTTTGCATCTGTCGGCACGATGATCATCGAAATCCCCGCATGCGGTCGTGCATCGGCATCGGTTCGCGCCGCAAGCCAGATATAGTCGGCATCGTGCGCATGTGTGGTGAAGCTCTTCTGACCGTTGATCACCCACTCATCACCTTCACGTACGGCGCGAGTTTGTAGCGATGCGAGGTCGGTGCCCGATGTTGGCTCCGTGTAACCGACTCCGAAGAAGAGTTCACCGCGCGCAATCTTGGGCAAGAACTCCGCTTTCTGTGCGTCGCTGCCAAATTGCATCAATGTGGGGCCGATCGTGTTGACCACAATCACAGGTAGGGGAGCTCGGGCGCGGTAGGTTTCGTCCCAGAAAATGTACTGATCCACCAATGTGCGGCCCTGGCCGCCGTGCTCTTTGGGCCAACCGATCGTCAGCCAGCCGTCCCGACCCAGCCGTCCCACGATCTCCCGAAATACCGGACCGCCCATCAGCTCGTATTCGACGTCGAAGGCCCGCCGCAGCTCCGGAGTGAATAAGCCCTGGTAATAATTACGGATTTCCTTGCGCAGGGCTTGCTGCTCAGGCGTGTAATCAAGGAACATCGATGGGCCTCCGTCAGGCAGACGCGGGTCGCCCGGGAGAGTGAAACACGTTCTACTTAGGCGTATTATGGCGCGTGGCTACGAAGGTTGTAAAGGTCGAGAAATCAGGTTCTGATGGTCCATCAGATCTGAATCCGGAGGTCCGCAAAAAGATGGAGCCACGTGTCATCGATGCTTGGGTAAACGTGAATATGGGGGGCGCCGTTCCGCCCGAATTTCTCGTGCGGGTGAAGGAGGATTACTTCAAAGCCGGTTCGGATTTCTTCAAGAACGTTTCCGTGGACGAGATGATCGCGCTGATGGACCGCGTGGGGATGGAAAAGGCGATTATTACCACGGATGCCATTCATTTCGATGAAGCCGTGGCTGCATATGCGACCGCGCATCCCGATCGTTTTTCTCTCGGCGTAAACATCGACCCGCGACAGGGCATGCGGACGATTCGCCGCATGCAGGAAATTGCAGCCGAGTATCCGGTGGCCACGATTAAGGTCACGCCTTTCATGTTTGATATTCCGCCCAACGATGCGACCTACTATTCCGTGTACAGCAAGTGCATAGAATTGGATCTACCCATCACGGTGAATACTGGAATTCCGGGACCCCCCATGCCTGGTGAGTGTCAGCATCCGATGCTTCTCGACAAAGTCTGTATTCATTTTCCTGAACTGAAACTCGTGATGGCGCACGGTGCAGATCCGTGGTGGGATGTCGCGATTCGCTTGATGCTCAAGTACAAGAATCTCTACCTCATGACATCCGCGTACTCGCCGAAGTATTTTCCAGCGGAACTGATCCACTTTATGAATACGCGGGGCAAGAAGAAGATTATTTACGCGTCGGATCATCCCGTGTTGTCGACGGAGCGCTGTATCGAGGAAGCGCAGAAACTTGATCTGCGAGAAGGCGTGCTCGATCTGTTCCTATACGAGAACGCGCGTCGGCTCTTCTTTCCCGAGCCCGCCGAAACGGTGGAAACAGACTAGCGTCGGCCGTCGAGCGCCTTTTGCATGCGTTCGAGTGCTTCCGTGAGAATGGCGCGCGAGGTCGCGAAGTTGATGCGTGCGAAGCCTTCGCCGCCTGGCCCAAACGCCGCACCGTCGGTGAGTGCGACTTTGCCTTGCTCCAAGAAGTAGCGGTATGGACTCGGCTCGAGTTCAAGCGCGCGACAGTCGAGCCATGCAAGGTATGTCGCCTCGGGACGAATGTATTGAATCTCCGGGAAATGCTCGGACACGTACCTCTTGACGAAGTCCCGATTGCCGTCGAGATACAGAAGGACCTCGTCGAGCCAGCTTTGACATTCCGTCCAGGCGATCTCGGTCGCGGCGAGACCTAAGCTGCCGAGTCCACCGCGAATGTTTTTGGGCAACGATCCGAAACGTTCTTGAAGTTCCTGGCTGCCAAACGCGACAACCGCACAACGCAGACCCGCGATATTGAACGCCTTGGTCGCCGAAGTAAGCGTGATGGTGCGTGCCTCGATCTCCGGAGAGAGCGATGCGAACGGAATGTGTTTGTGTCCCGGAAACACCAGGTCCTGGTGGATTTCATCGGCGCAAACATAGAGGTTGTGTTCTAAGATCACCTCCGCAACGCGTTCCAACTCGCTCCGTGTAAACGCCCGACCCGTTGGGTTCTGCGGATTGCAGAACAGCAGCATCTTGGTATTTGCATCGATCGACGCACGGAGTCCGTCAAAGTCGATCTCGTAACCCGAATTGCCGCGCACGAGTTCGTTTACGATCGTGCGACGACCGCAATCTTTCACCGTGTTTAAGAAGGGTGGGTACACCGGGGTTTGGATCACCACGCTGTTGCCGGGTTCGGTCAGGGTGTAGACCGAGATGTACATGCCTTGCACGACGTCTGTCAGTACTTCGACATGACGTGGGTTGAGATCCCAGCCGTATCGTTCGTGCATGCGATGGGCGAAGGTCGTTGGCAAATCCTTGAATCTGGGATTGATGGGATAGCCGGTATCGCGCACTTGGATTCGATGCTCCAGCATGCGCTGAATGGGTTCCGCGACCGGGAAGTCCATATCGGCGACCCAAACCGGGAGCACATCGGCCGGGTACATGGCCCACTTCTCGCCGCTGCGCTGGCGTAGGGTGTCGATATCGATTGCGTCGAAGTCCATCGTCGGCCCAGTCTAGAGCGGCCGCACTCGGGGGGCAACTAGATCCGTTTACGCTCACCGCGCGTGACATAGAGCAGCTCAAGCGCGGGCGCTGGTTCCTGCGGAAGCGCCGCGACTAAGCCTGCAGCGTAGGTTTCGAGCTGCGCTCGGTAACGGGCTTCGGTTTCCACGTTCGGCCGCGCGTCTGTTTTGTAATCCGCCACCACCAAGCGTCCGTCGGGATCGCGGTAAAGCAAGTCGATGCGTTTGAGCTGGCCCGATTCGATGAGAAGCGGAAGTTCCCGTCCGAGCAGATCGACGCCCTTCAAGTATGCGGGCAGCTCGCTCTGCATGAGCCTTTGTAGCTGTGATTCGGCTTTAGCCCGAATTTTCCCGGTGGCGACCCAGGTCGTTTGGCTTGCGCGTGCCACAGCAACGTCCAAGTGATCGGCAAGCGAATCCGAAGTTTCGAAATCCCAGCGCTCAAGCATGTCGTGGAGTACGTCACCCGCGCGACGTGCGATTTCCTGCGCATCATTGCCGGTTGGCTTTGCGTCTTGGAGAACGGTGCGCTTGGGCTGGGTCAATGCGCTAGGAGCACGGCGGTCCGGCATCGCCTGCGGGATTGCGTCGGCGAGTTCCAGCGTCTGCTGTGGCAACGTCGCATGTTCAAAGTAGTTCACCATGGCGCTGTGCGACTGGCGGGTACGGGGCACATGGACGAAGAAGAGGCGATCCATCGCACGCGTGCATGCCACGTAGAAGAGTCGCTTCGACTCGGCCACCGCATGCATCTTTTCTTCGTATTCGTGACGCAGCCAACTGAGCGAATGCCCCGCTTGTGTATGGATCGCAAGCGCGCGTTCGGAGCGGAGTTCTTTAACCTGTGCCGAGCCGCCCAAGCGTGCATCACCCCCTGCGGTCGTCCGGCCAAGGTCGGGCATGAAGACAAAGGGAAATTGGCGTCCCTTTGCGGCATGAATGGAGAGGATGCGAACGCTGTTTTCATTGGATTCCGGCAAACTGAAATCGAGGCCGCGTTCGAAGTTCTCCGTGTGCTTACTCAGCGTAGCGCCTGGCGATCGGCGGGCCGCTTCTTGCAAGATTGAAAACGCTGCAATTAGGTTTTCAATGCGGATGCCGCCGTCATTTGCAGCTGCGTGCAAAGCGAGCAGCGGCGTTTCACTCTGAAGGAACTGGAATAATTTTTCTGTAGGGATGCGTTCCGCGGCTTGGTTCCAAATTCGTAGCCATTCGAATGTGCGCGATAGATTGGGGAAAAGTTCTGGGTCCGGTTTGGACTCGAGGTAACACCAACTGGCCGAATTGCTTCGACGGAAATCGAGTAACTCACGATCCGGCGTGGCGCCGAGCGGTGAACGTAGGATGCCAAGTACCGCTGGACCGTCATTGGGATTGGCAAGTGCGCGCAGCAATGCGCGAAGCTGCAGGATCTCCGGGCGCTCCTGTGTCGAGCCCCCCTCGATTCGCAGGGGAATTCCGCGTCGCCGCAACGGCTCCGCGTAGGCGTCGACATCGGTGAGTGCGCGGAGCAGGATCGCTGTTTCACCGGGTTGAACGTTTTCGGATTCAATCCAGCGTGCAATCCATTCACCTTCGCTCGCACGTGCGCGCGCCGCAGATACGGGTTTGGCATCGTGCTCAAGCGTCCAGAGCTCGATGCACGAATCTGTGCTGCTAGTGCTTCGCCCGGATTCAAGTGAGCTGTAGCCGGGTTCGAAGTTTTCATCTCTCTCACTCTGTGGGGTGAGCAAGTTTGTGAAGATTGGATCGAGCGACGCCACCAACGCCGGAACCGAGCGCCAATTCGTCGTGAGTTCCAGGCGTATGCCGCCCGCATCCAGAATCCGTTTGGCCGCGCCGTGGTAGGCCGCGATATCCGCGCCGCGAAAGCGGTAGATGGATTGTTTGGGATCACCGACGATGAAAAGTTTTCCGGCCTCGAGGCCATCTGCACCCTGTCGGGCAAGCGCGAGCACAATGTCGTATTGCACGGGGTCTGTGTCTTGGAACTCATCCACAAAGAGCACGCGGATGCTTTCGGAGAGCTTGCGACAAAGTTCGGGATGGCCTTGAAAAAGATCTCGGGTGAGCACTAGAAGTTGATGAAAGCTCAATATTCCTTGGAGCTGCGACTCCGCGCGGAATCGGAGTGCAAACGGTCTGACGAGTTCAACGGCGATATTGAGGAGTTCGTCATCGGTATGATGAAGTCGATTGAGAAAGCGATGGGTTTCTAATGCCAGGTTCTGCTCATCAGGATGATGTTTCGCGGTGGGTGGCGTGCCACTCAATAAGTCACGTTCGCGACCCCGCTTGGGTTGAAAACTCGTCCGACTCAGTATCTGGCGCGCGGCGGCGCTTCCGCCGTTGAGCAGTTCCTTAAGTATGGGGCGCGCGGCTGCAAGGTAACGTTCGGGTCCACTGTCGCCGTCCAGTGAGAACAGATCGATGCGTACCAAGAGATCTTGTACGGGCTCGAAAATGACCGCGTCATCCACGTTAAAGTCATGGGCGTTTGCGCATGCATCGACGAGACCGTATGCGATGTCTTGAAGTTCGAAGATGTCGAGCCGTTCCAAGGCCTCGGCCCAACGCTCACGATGAAGGCCTTCGGGGCCGTCGTCGCTGAGAAGAAAGCCACGCCACGATTCTTGAAAGAGCCGACGAAGCGCGCCGCCTTCATCAATGGCAAAGTCGGGATCGAGACTCGATTCGACGGGATGATTGCGTAGCACGCCCGCGCAGAAACGATGAATGGTGAAGATGCGCGCGCGGGCCAGATTGGCCATGGCTCGTTTGGCACGCAGCCGAATTTCGTCTTCGTTGAGAGTCTGAGATAGATGCAAGAACGCGCGATCTGCTTCTGCTGATTCGCCCGAACCGAACGCGAGTTTCTCAAAGCCGGCTTCAACACGTGTCTGCATTTCAGTGGCGGCTTTTTCGGTGAACGTCAGCGCAACCGCCTCTGCGATGTCGAGATCCATTTCAATGATTTGATTCAGGAAGCGTTCGACCAAGAGGCTCGTCTTGCCTGTACCTGCGCCCGCAACCACGAGGAGATTGGTCCCGTAGTCAGTCGCGGCGCGCGCTCGGGCGGCGGCGTCGGTCATGCTTTGTCTCCGCGAAGTCGGTGGTATCCCGCGAATTCAACGGCTTGATCCACCCGCGCGCGTGTGGGCGCATGCTCGCGTCGACACGCAATGCGGTATGCGCAGAAGCCGCAATGACTGTCGCGCCGCAGCGGAAACACGCCGCCGTCGAGCAAGTCGACCAGCGTATTCAGCGTCTGTTCGGCCGGCACCTGGATCTGATCCAAATCGATGTGTCGATCCTTCTGTCTGACTTGACCGCGGTCGCGCTCGGGTCGTGATGGTACCGCGAGAATCTCGCCGGAGACCGAGCGGGTACTTTTGGCTGCACCGATTGCGAGCATGTAGAGCGGAAGCTGCAAGCTATCGCCGCGCTCGATGTCTTTGATGCGAACCGGCGAGTCGGGGTCCTTTCGCGTCTTATAGTCGCTAACGATCACGTCGCCGCTGCTGCGAGTCAGTATCCGGTCGGCACGCCCTTCTACTTTAAGCGTTCGACCCGAAGACTTGAATTCCCACGCGACCTCTGTCTCAAACTCCGCATTCTGAATGCCTTCAGGCAAGAGGCGCGGGAATTCTCGCTGGATGAAATCGATGCAAGCGCGTTCGAGTTGTGTTCGGAGTGCGCGCCAAAGTGCTGGATGACGACGTTCCAGTTTGAGTTTCGCGATCTCAGCACTGCGGTCGATGATGTCGGGCAGCATGTCCGCCGCGAGCCGAATTGTGGATTCCGCGGACTGGCCGGGTGCAAACGCGCCGCACGTTTCGAGTTCTTGAAACAACAGCGCAAGCACGGCGTGAATCGCACTGCCGGATTCTCGTGCATCGAGATGGTGCTCGGGCAGTATGTCCAACTCGGGCACACGGAGTATGCGTGCGAAAAGCGCGTGGAGCGGGCAGCGCCCCAACTGCTCGATAGCGCTGGGCGACCGTGGGTCTGCCAAGAGATTGGCTGAAGTGCCGATCTGACCATCGAATGCCAACGATGTTGCCGATTCATCTTCAACGATGCGGAGATACTCGATGCCCGCGTGATAGATACCTTGATTGAGCTCGTCGTCGATGACAGGCAGTACAGGCTCCGCCTCGATCTGGCTGATGCGTTCTAAGAGCGAGATGCCAAGTCCTGGAACGCGGTGGATATAAGAGGACGGTGCCGTTTGCCGACCCGCAGCGTCATGCAGGTGCCATGAAATCGTTGCCGACTCGCATGCCTGGTGGAGCAGCATGCCAACCAGAAAATCTTCTTCCAATGCCTGCAGACTTGGAATGGGTACGGGACGACCATCGCGTTCTCGGAGTTCTTCGCGAACCGTCGCAGGTAGGAAGGGGTTCTCGCGTTTTTCGAGCGGCCAGTGACCGTGATTGAAGCCGACCAAGAAGAGATGATCGCAGGACGCGGCGCGGGCCTGCGGCGCATCCAGAATCTGAACGCCGTCTTTCTCGTCGGTGTAAGGACGGACCTCCGTCTGGCGGAGTGCGTCTTCGAAGAGTCTCAAGAATGTTCCTGCTGTAAAGGCCGTGTCGCTGCCACAGATTTCAGAAATCCGATCGAGTTCGCTGAGCTCCTCCAGCACGCGCAGGCTACGGTCACCGACTTCGTCGCTATCGCCGAGCCAGTTTCGAAACGCGAAATGCAGCGATCGACTCATGCTTTGCCAACCCGAAGTCCGCGAAACTTTCTGACTCTCCAGCTCGAGTTTTTCTAAGAACGTCCGCAGTTCGGCAATCACCGTTGGATCCGCGGCGATGCCAGAGCCTCGGAGTAACTCGCCCGCGTGGTCGAGTGCTGCGGTCCAGTCTTCGATTCCGCGCAAGACGGGGGCGCTTCGAGCCAGCCGATCTGCAACCGACCACGACGGGACATCGACCAGGTGCGGCGAACGCAGCATGCGCAATACGGCGTCGCGTTCGAGCCCTCGAATCAGCGCCTGACTGAGCGCCAACGCGGCTTGAACCCAAGAATCCTCCAAGATGGATCGACTGAAACTGGTAGAGACGGGAATACCCGCACGCTGAAACGGGTCGATGATGGATTCGCCGTAGGCTTTAAGCGTCCGCGCAACGATGAAGATCCGCTCGGGTTTCGCGCCTGACTCGAGAAGTGTGCGAACACGCTCGAGCACGGCGGCGATTTCCGCATGCGGTGTGGCGGCCGCGATGGCGTGTAGCCGTTCTGTTTGGAGCGCGGCAGGTTTTTCAACGATGGGTTGTGGCGCGGGCTGAAAGCGCCAGGGCCAAGTCGCACGCAGTTCTTCGGCGTAGCTATGGCCGAAGTCCGCTTGAAACATCCGCAATGGAATCACATCGCCGATGGCTTCGATCAAATCACCCGTCGATCCCACTAACTCGGTTGCGCCATGCAGTTCGACTTGGTCGAAGCCACGCCGCGCAATCCAAGCCGCGGCCCCTTTGGTCGCGAGGCGGAACAAACCGATACGATCTACGATTCCATCGCGCTGCAGTTCACCCAGTACCTTTTCGACTTCCTTATAAAGTGGGATCAATGCACCGAGAGACAGTGGCAACGCGTTTGGCTCGACACCTGCGTCGCGGAGGTCGCGTAGGTTTGCCGCGAGAATGCCCGCAATCCGCGGTCGCTCGCGAATGAGGGCCTCGAATCCCGGTACCTGCAGCGCGGACTGACGTACCAATTCCTGCCACGCGTAATCCGCGAGCACGTGCCGAATCGGAAGGGCTGTTTCGCCCGCGCAGGCATTCGCGAGTTGTTCAAAGGAATAGAAGTCGCGACCCAACAGAGCCGCAGTTTGCGCCAGTGCTGCACGCTGCCGTTCTCGGCGTACCAACGCCGACGCTGCGATCACGAGCCCCCCCAAGTCGACTAACCGAGATCCCGGAAGAACGCGCGCATATCGTCGACGAGAACTTTGGGTTGTTCGAGCGCGGCGAAGTGACCGCCTTTGTCAAAGAGATTCCAGCGCTGCACGTTGAAAACCGCCTCGGCCCACTTGCGTGGGACGCGATAGATTTCCTTGGGGAAGATGGCGCCCGCGGTAGGAACGGTGACGGGCTCGGGATGCGGCCCGAAATGACCGGTCTTCATGCTCTCGTAGTAGATCCGCGTCGACGAAGTGATCGATTGCGTAACCCAGTAGAACATGATGTTTGTGAGCAGCTCATCTTTGCTGAAGAGACTTTCAACATCGCCATCGCAATCCGTCCATGCGTGGAATTTTTCGACGATCCACGCTGCGAGACCGGACGGCGAATCCGTCAGTCCGTAGCCGAGTGTTTGCGGTCGCGTCCCTTGAATCTGTTGGTAGCCGGCGCCGTCCTTTTGAAATGCGCCCGCGTCGGCAAGGCCTTGCAGTTCTTGCGGTGTGAGTCCTTCGGCAGGATTCGCCACGCCCGCAGGCGGGCCCGCGATCAGCATCGTGAGATGGATACCCATGCAGTGTTGGGGGTCGAGCGTGCCGATCCACGGTGTGATGACCGCGCCCCAATCGCCACCCTGCGCGCCGTAGCTTTCATAACCGAGCTTGGCCATCAAGGTGATGATGGTTTCAGCGGCCCGCTTTGCATCAAAACCCGGCTTACGCGGCGCGCTCGAAAAACCAAAGCCTGGAATCGACGGGCAAACGACGTGGAAGGCGTCTTCGGCGCGACCGCCATGAGCCACGGGATCCGTCAGCGGTCCAATGATCTTATGAAATTCGTAAACCGATCCCGGCCAGCCGTGCGTGATGACCAGTGGTTTCGCGTTGGGTTCAGGAGAGCGTTGGTGAATGAAATGAAGATCAATTGTTTCGCCGGCGCTCTCGATCGGAGTTTTGAAATGATCGAAGCGATTCAATTCTCGCTCGTGCGTGCGCCAATCATACTTATCGAGCCAGTACTGAACGAGTTCCTGGTGGAAGCTGAGCTCGGTGCCGTATTTCCACTCGGCGCCCTCGATTTGATCGGGGAAGCGCGTTCGCGACAGGCGCTCGCGAAGGTCGTCTAAAACGGCATCGGGGATCTGTATTTCAAAGGGTTGCACGAGAGTCCTCCATCGATCTGTTATTCTACCGCGCCGCAGATGAGTGCAGGAACACGAATCGAATTTGAGGGCCATGAAGGCTTGAAGCTCGTCGGGGACGCCTATGGGGACCCGACGCATGCGCCGGTCTTGCTGCTCCACGGCGGCGGCCAGACGCGCCACGCTTGGGGGGCGACGGCGGCGACGCTCGCGGAGCATGGCTGGTACAGCATCGCGATGGATGCGCGCGGCCACGGGGATAGCGAATGGTGCCCCAACGGCGACTACGTCTGGATCAACTTCGTCCATGACCTACGCGCGATAGCCTCCAAACTGACGCGCCCGCCGGTTCTGGTGGGTGCGAGTTTGGGTGGGATCACCGGACTCATGGCTGGTGGCGGCCCCGAGCGCGTCGAGCTCGAGGCCTTGGTCTTGGTCGATGTGACCCCGACATTTAACCCGGAGGGGCTCGCAAGGATCATGGAGTTCATGCGGGCGAAGCCGGAAGGTTTCGAATCGCTTGAAGAGGTGGCGGATCAGATTGCGAGTTATCTACCGCATCGCAAACGCCCGAAAGACGTTTCGGGTTTGGAGAAGAATCTGCGCCGCGGCGATAACGGTCGCTACTTCTGGCATTGGGATCCGGCGTTCATGGAGGGCCGCGATCCCGATCGCGTAAACCGCGTGAATCTGATCGGCGTCGCACGCGAGTTGACGATGCCCACGCTGCTGGTTCGCGGACGCATGAGTGACATCGTCACACCGGAAACCGTCCGCGAATTTCTAGAGGCCGTTCCGCACGCAAAATTTGTCGACGTTGCCGACGCTGCGCATATGGTCGCCGGCGATAAGAATGATGTTTTCTCGGGCGCGGTTGTTGAGTTCTTGGACAACGAGGTTCGACCCGGATGTCCACGCTAAGTCTAGAAATCGCGCGGCGCTTTCACGGCCCGCCGAACAGCGGAAATGGCGGGTACGTGGCGGGTCGATTAGCCGCCTATGTGGAGCCTGATGCAGAGGTGCGCTTACGCGTGCCACCGCCACTCGAAAAGCCACTGCGTGTGGAGCAGGTGTCAGATCAGGAGGCAAAGCTCTGGGACGGCGAGACGTTGGTCGCGGAGGCGAAGACGAAGCCTTTCGAGATCGAGGTTCCGCCATGCCCCGACTATGACGCGGTGAAGGAAAACAGCCGCGGTTATTCGAAGGACCACCCCTTTCCTAGCTGTTTTGTCTGCGGATTCGAGCGCGATGAGGGTGATGGCTTGCGGATCTTCCCGATCTCGCTTGGGCACGGGGATATTGTCGCCGCTACCTGGGAGCCCGATGCCTCGCTCGGCGATGCGGATGGGAGGATCAAGCCCGAGTTCATTTGGTCGGCCCTCGACTGTCCGGGTGCATTTCCTTTTATGACCGCCCAGAACCCGGTCGTGCTAGGCTCGTTGAGCGCCAGAGCGGAAGCGGAACTTCGAGTCGGAGAACGCTATATCGCGTTGGGTTGGTCCTTGAGTGTGGATGGGCGCAAATATACTTCCGGTACCGCGCTTTATTCCGAAGCGGGCGAGCTGGTTGCGCGGGCCCGCGCTATCTGGATAGAAATCCAACGTGTCTAAAGGTTTTTGGCCGCATTTACGCGCGATCCTCATCTTGCCCGGTACGGCGATGGTGATCGTTCCATCAATCCTGCTATTGGTCACGGGTGGGCCGATCCTCCCAAAAACTTGGGGCCCCATCGGCTTTGGTATGGCGTTTGCGTTCGCCGGTTTCATGCTGATGTATTGGACGATTCGGTTCTTCTATAAGTATGGGGAGGGAACGCTCGCGCCCTGGGATCCGACCCAGAAGCTGGTTGTGGAAGGCGTGTATAGGCACACGCGCAATCCGATGATCACCGGCGTGTTTTGTATTTTGCTCGGTGAGTCGGTGCTTTTTCATTCGACCGCGATCCTTTGCTGGTTCGCGGTCTTCTTTGTTGGAAACTTGATCTACATTCGTCAATTCGAAGAGCCTGGCTTGGTGCAGCGCTTCGGTGAGCCGTATCTGGAGTACAAGGAAAACGTTCCGCGTTGGATCCCGCGCATCACGCGCTGGAGATCGAAGGAGGTTTCCGCATGACACACCGGAAGAGTGTTTTTCAACGACTCGCTGAAAGTTTTGTTTCCTCGCCGGTGGGTACTTGGATGTACTTGAACGTGCTGCCGCCGTTGGACCGACGGATTCTACGCTGGACCAACGGCCATCTCAGTATGTCGCCCGGGCAGCCGGTTCTCCTGCTCACCACGCTCGGCGCGCGTTCGGGTGAACTGCGTGAGACGCCTCTGGTCTACACCCGGAGCCGGCAGGACGTAGTGTTGATCGCGTCGAACGGCGGAAGTTCCAAACATCCCGCTTGGTACCACAACATCAAGAAAAATCCCGAAGTGGAACTCATTGTTAAGAATGGCTCGGGTAAGTACACAGCGCGTGAAGCCGTGGGTGAAGAGCGCGACGCGCTCTGGCAAAAAGCCTTGGTGACCTACGGTGGGTACGATGTCTACAAAGAGCGCGCTTCAAATGCGAGTGACCGCCAGATTCCCGTGATCGTGCTTACGCACGCCGACTAGCGGTAGCGCTCGCGCTATGACGTGAAGTCGTCAGCGGAAAACTTAGCGATATGCTCGAGCCACCACTGGGGTGCTTGGGCCATCAACGTATTCAGGTCCCAGTAGTCGCGCCAGAGTTTGAACTTGCCGTCTTCGATCACGTGTACCGATACGAACGGCAAACTCGTGGACTCGCCCGTTTTGAAGACCCAAGTTTCCGTGTGTTCGGTCATCACGGTATCTCCCTCGCAAACCATGCGGTGGCAGACATGGGTGAATTTCTCCACCGGGTCCAAGCCGATGCGTAGGCGCTTCTCGATGTTCTTCGGACCGGTCGCGCCAGCGTCAGGCGCGGGGACGTCTTCGTAATGTCCGTCGGGCGCAAAGAAATCGCCGATCCTGCTGACATCTCCATCCACATAGAGCGTCTTCCAAAACGCTTCAACGAGTGCTCGGTTCTCGGCCTCTTTTGGCATCGCTCAGTCTCCTATCCGGCTTGGTCGTACCGGAGTATACTAGCCTGATTCCTGGCAAGGGAGGTCGAATCTGCGATGGCTTGGATTCATGATCAGCAGAGTGCCGAGTATCGAAAACATCGTGACGAGCTTTTAGAAGCAGAGCTCGCGTTGAAGGACCAATGCGAAGCGGTTGCTGAGATGCGACGCCGTTTACCGCGGGGTGCCAAGATTGAAAGAGACTACGTCTTTCGTGAAGGCCCGGCAGATCTTACGCGCAATAACGAGAGTGATTTCTTTGATACGCGATTCACTGAGTTATTCGCGGACGGGAAGAACCAACTCATCGTGGATCATATGATGTTCGCGCCGGAGAGTGAGCGCGGGTGCCCGATGTGCAGCATGTGGGCGGATAGTTATGATTCGGCGCATCCGCATATCAGCGATAAGGTTAACTTCGTGCTCGTGGCGCGCGCACCGATCGCAAAGCTGCGCGACTGGGGACGTCAACGCGGCTGGCGCAATATTCGACTGCTTTCGAGCCACGACAACGATTTCAATCCCGATATGGGTGTCGAGCTTGCGATCGATCGTCAGCTGCCCGGCAACAGTGTGTTTGTGCGTGATGAGTCCGGAGATATTTATCATTCGCTTTCGACGGAAGGTTCGCTCGTCGAGCGACACCATCGAATGATGGATCTCTTTACCCCGACCTGGATGATGTTTGATCTCCTGCCGACAGGTCGCGAGGATTGGTTCCCGAAACATTTTTACGATAAATAGCGGAGTACCCCATGCAGTTATTCGATAATGCCTTTAGTCCATATGCGTTCAAAGTCCGCGCGACGCTCTATGAAAAGGGCGTTAAGTTTGAGAAGCGCGAAATCAAACGGAAACGCCAGCGCGAGGATCTACTATTACTGAATCCCAAGGGCGAGGTGCCCGCGCTCCGCGACGGTGATACCGTGGTATGTGATTCACGCGTCATCTGCGACTACATCGAAGAGCGCTTCCCGTCGGTTCCGCTGCTACCGTCCGATCCCGCACGCCGCGCAAAGGTACGAAGGATTGAGATGCTCAGTGATACGCAGCTCGATGCTGCGATTTTCGTGCTGGGTACGGTGAAGATGTTTGCGAAGCACACCGAGAATATCCCGGAAAACTGGGAAGCTCCGCTGCGCAAGGCCCTCGGTACTCTCTATTTGAATTTGGAAAAGGACCTCAATGGTCAGGACCACTTTGATGAAAATTTCTCGCGCGCCGACATTGCGCTTACGCCCCATATCGCGGCGGCCGAGTTCATGGGGATGGGTCCGGAGGAAGAGCATCCCGAATTACGTCGCTGGTTGATGCGTGTATCGGATCGTCCGAGCATTCAACAAGCGACGCAGGAACTGATGGACGCGTTCCGTGAATCCAACGAACTCGAAGATTCCATCTTCGATAAGGACCATATCCACTGGCGTAACGATCGACTCGAATGGGGACTTCGCGCAGGCTTGGGACCGTGGATCCTCAGCGAACTCGACGCCGGTCGCGCCTTCATCGCACCGGTTCGGTAGTAAATCGCCAACGAGACAACCGTAGTCCGTCATAGCTCCAGTATTAGTTGACTTCCGACCAGCTCGAGAGGTACAACGCCAGTTACCGACGTCTGGAGTGGTATGAGGTTGTTTCTCGTGAGTGACATTCGGAGCTGGCTCGTTGGCCTCGCGCTCGCGCTGATTGCGATCCCATCGGCGCCCGCTTGGGCGGGTAAGACGACCTGCCTTACTGGCACGAATCCAGAGGTCGCCGGTGATCTCGCCGCGATCAATGCACTCCGGGCCCAGATTGAGGCCGCATGTGTCTGCGCTGATTTCGACGGTACAGCGGGGAAGAAAACCGGGGACTATAAACGCTGCGTCAAACTCAAGCTCCTTGAAGCCGTTGCGTTCGACGACTTGCGTCGACAGTGTCGTAGTGTAGTGAGCAAGGTCTATCGAGCGACGACCTGTGGTCGTGCGCCGACCCCAACGAATCCTCGTGTTGCTTGTGTCGAGCGTCGTGAAAAATCCGGTCGCGTCAAATGCAAGATAAAGACAGAGAGTAAATGTACTTCGACGTCGTCGGTGACCCGCGCTATTTGCTCGGACTTCGACATTTGTATCGATGCGGCTGATAGCAATGGCGACGCGCTGATCGACGAATCAGACTTCGGGACCTGCGTTTCTGCCTTACTGCCTCCACTGATCGATGACCCCGTCACTTTGACCACGGATCCCAATGTTGAACTGTCGGGTACATCTGTCTTTGCGTCTACGATCGAGGTGCGCGCTCCAAGTGGTGATCTAACGGTCGCAGTCGTGGATGGATCATTCAGCGTCAACGTGCCGCTCGAACCGAATAGAAACAATCCAATCTTTCTGACTGCGGTGTCCCCGAGTGGCGAGCGCAGTGCGCCTCTTGCACTCGATATTATTCAGGATCAACAGGCGCCAGATCTCTTTATTGATTTTCCGACCGATGGCGCGACGGTCAGCACCGCAACCACCGATGTCGCGGGTCGGATCGGTGATCTGTTGAGTGGCTTCATGGGGCTCGCGGTCACCGTGAATGGCGTTCCCGCGACCATCGACATCGGCATCGGAACAAACGGCACCTTCTTCTTATCCAACGTTCCGTTAAGCCTGGGTGTTCCCACCTTGGTTGAAGCGATTGCGACCGATGAATTGGGCAATCAGGCGACACAGCAAATCAGCGTAACGCGCGTCGCGGTGGGTCCCGGTGAGACCGAGCTCATCGCAGTTTCGGGCAACACGCAAAGTGCTGAAGTGAAGTCATTCGTCCCAAGCCCGGCCATCGTCCGACTTGTGGACGAAGTGGGCACGCCGCTAGCGGGCGAGACGGTAAGCATTCGAGTGGTCCGTTCCGACGGTGTACTTGCGACGGATCCGAATTCAAACGTGACAACGCGTCTGATCGATCTCGTCACCGACAGCAATGGTGAAGCGCAGGTTCATTGGCGGCTTGGAAGCGACGCAGGAAGCGGCAACAATCGGCTAGAGGTGCAGGCCGTAAGCGCCGTTGCTCCAGTATTTTTCTGTGCATCGGGGCTTGCGGCGCCCGCGACACAAATCGCAATTGGCACGGGCCTAAGGCAAGAAGGCGAAGTGGGCGCGTTATTGCCAGAGCCGTTGGTTGCTTGGGTCCACGATAGTCGCAATCCAGTGGCCGACGTTCCCGTCACCTTTCGCGTGATCGAGGGCGGTGGGCGCGTTGGCGATGAGACAGAAATTACTCTCAATACCGACGCGACGGGACACGCAGAGATTAGTTGGCTGCTAGGCCCGATCGCGGGCATTCACGAAGTCGAAGCGGATTTCCCCAATAATCCTGGTCTCCCTGTCTTCTTTACAGCCTTCGCTCGTAGTCGGGATCCGAACGACCCCACAAGTTTTTCAGGGCAAGTATTCGACAACGCAAATCGCCCGCTCGAAAACGCGACGGTCCAGCTGGATGTGGGTTCGACTTCGTTGGTGACGACGACCGCCTCAGATGGTCGGTTCGAGTTTCCGAGTATTCCAGAATCCGGTGCGGGTGGGCTGACGGTGGATGGCTCTATGTCTACGTCGGTTGGTGGCGAGGCGATTCCTGCAGGTAGTTTCCCTGAGCTTCATTACGAAATCGTTCTCATTCCCAATACGGCCAATGAACTTGGATTCCCGATCCCGCTGCCACCGCTGGAAGTAGTCAATGAACGCATCTATGACGGTACTCAAGACGTAGAACTTGAGATCGAAGGCATCGCAGGTTTGAAGATGACCGTGCGTGCAGGCAGCGTCACGCTTGCGAACGGCTCGATCCCAGATCCCAATGCGCCGGCCACACTTTCGCTCAATCAAGTTCATTTCGATGATGTGCCGATGCCGCTGCCGGACGGTGCAGCGGCGCCATTCGCTTGGACATTGCAACCTGCGGGTACACGATTTGATCCGCCGGTGGAGATTCAGTTTCCGAACCTGTCCGGCCTAGCGCCGGGTGAGGCGATGTACTTCCTGTCGTTCAATCACGATACGGGTGATTTTGAAATTGTGGCAACAGGGACCGTGACTGAAAACGGTGCGTTCATGGTGACCGATCCCGACAGCGGAATCACCACCGCGGGCTGGGGCGCCGCTTGTCCGCCGTATCCGAATCTCGGGGATTTGATCGGTGCGATCGCGGGTTTCTTTGCCACGGGAGACTTCGGGCCGATCAACGAGCCTCCCGTACCCAATAACGATCCGAACAATCCTGAAACGACTGAGTCTCCGTCCGTCGATCTAACGCAGGAATTCGCCGAGATGTGGGAGGACTGGTCGGATTGGATCGTCGATATCACGGACGACATCGCAGATTGGTGGTCCGAGGGTGAACGCTCCGATCAGCGCGGAGACCCGGTCATCATGTCGACCGGCGAATTTATTCTCACTGAGATCGACCTGCGCATTCCAGGACGTGGTTTCGACTTCCGAATGCAACGCACTTACCGCAGCCAATACAACGCGGATGGGCCGTTGGGCCATAACTGGGATTTCAACTACAACGAGCGTCTCTTTGTTCCCGATCCGAATGATACGGATCAGGATGTTATGCGATGTAGCGGCCGCAGTCGGGTCGATCGCTATGAAGACCAGCCAGGTTTGATCTATGGATCACCAGATGGCTTTTATGACGAGTTGATCAAGAATCCAGACGATAGCTTCACGATCCGCGATCGAAGCGGCTTCAAGAAACATTTCGATCCCAACGGTTTTCTTACGGCTCACGTTGATCGCTATGGAAACACGATGACGTTCAGCTATGACGCGCTTGGTTTTCTTCAGACCGTAACCGACACCCTTGGTCGCGATATCGAATTTCGCTTTGGGCAGAACAGAAGACTCGAGTCAGTCACCGACTACACAGGACGAGAAGTCAGATATACCTACGACGACAACGGTGACCTCATATTCGTCCGCACGCCGGTCGTGGTGAATACTTCCACCGGTAACGACTTTCCAAACGGAAAGACGACGTTCTACGAATACAGTTCCGGGCTTGAACAACCCGGTGATCCGAGAACCCGTTTTCTAGATCACAATATGATCTCGATTACTGACCCGAAAGCTCAACGTTACCTGGTAAATAACTACGGGCAGGATCCAAATTCCTATGAATTCGACCGGATCGTTGTTCAGCAGTTTGGTGAAGCGGGTCAGAATTTCACATACCAATACTCCGAACTAAATCCCGGTCTGCCCGAAACTCCAGCGTTGCCACGCAATCAGACGATCGAAACGGACCGAAACGGCAATCGCACCGTATTGATTCACAACGCGCTTGGAAATCTTTTAGAGAAGCGTGTTGAAACCAATCGCAACGTGAACCCCGACGATCCTGCGGTCTTCATCACGCAACATACGTATAACGACGACGGCGAGCGAACGTCTACGACACGGCCCGAAGGGAATCAGATCGACTTTGTCTATGACACGGGGAATACCGATCGCCTACAACAGGGGAACCTGATTGAGTTCACCCGCACGCCGGGTCCGCGTGGCGCGGCTCAGGATCAGCTGAAGCTGACCTACGCCTATGAGCCTATCTATAACCGAGTCGCATCCCGTGTGGATAGGCGTGGCAACGACCCGAACTATCAGCCCCAGAACGGCGGTGGCCAGAGCGCGACTCGATACACCAAGACAAACATCTTCGACTACCAAGAGGGTGACAACCTCACCGCGCTCGCGCTCGAAACCGGGCGCTCTGAGGTCGCGCTGACGGCTTTGCTCGCCGCGAACGGCGTCGCGTTGGATCTCGGTGATCTGAACGGCGACGGCATTTCGAATCAGATCGGTGGAAATATCGTGCGAGAGGTTCAGCCTACGGTCAACCTGCTTGCGAGCTCTGCACAGGCGGTTGTCGAAGGCGATACCACCCAAGAGATCATTAGTGAATACACCTATAACCGCTTTGGGCAAAAGACCGCTGTCATTGATGCTGAGGGAAACGTCGACGACTACGTCTACTACCCCGAAAACGACCCTGACGGAGATACATTCCCGTCGTTCTCAACCCGGACCTTGGCCGTCGACACCGGCGGCTATCTTGCTGCAAGCATCCGAGATAATCGTACGAGCCCGCGTCGACGATCCACCGCACCGCTGACTCAGATTCGGATGGAATCGCTCTATGACCCAGTCGGCAATCTCGTGCGAAGTACCGATGGGCGGGGCAATGTCACCGTTTTCGAAGTCAACGAACTCAATCAAATCGTTCGCACAACGCTAGAGGCGCCGTTTAACTACGAGACTGCATTCGTTTACGACCTGAACGATAACGTGATTGAAGCGCAGGTACAGAACGTCGATACGAATGGCCCGAACCTCGGCGGCTTCGTCACGACCCGTTTTAACTACGATATCCTCGACAATCCGCTGACGAAAAGCGAAGAGGTCTCAAGCCTCGAGTTCTTGATCACGCAATTCGCCTATGACGGAAACGAGAATCGAATTCGGATCACCCAGCCCGAGGGGAATATCGTCGAAACCGTTTACGACGAACGCGACTTGGTTTTCTCGATCACGCGGGGTGCGGGAACAGCGGAAACCAGCACGAACACGCATACCTACGACGGCAACGAGAACCTGATTCGGGCGGTGGATGCCGAGGATAATAACGGTGACGCTCAAAACGAGGAAAACCTTGCCTTCTACGATGGCTACGATCGACGTATTCGTACTGTGGACGCCGTGGGCAACGAGATGGACTATGGCTACGACCCAGAAAGCAACCTCGTGCTTGAGCGGCATCTCGGCCTGAATGGTGGTGCGAGCCAGTCCGACAATTCGACTGCAAGTAATGTTCTGCTTTCACAGGTCGAGTTCGCCTATGACGAACTCAACCGAAGTTTCCAGCGCGATGACCTGCTGTTCTCGAATGTTGCGGTCGTGGGTCCCGAAGGTCCGCTCAGTCCCGGCGATGGCCGCGTGACCACACACACCGAGTACGATCGCCTGAGCCGGATGACTCGAGTGCTCGATGACAATATTCACCAGCGTCTTCGTGAGCACGATGGTGTGGACCGCGTCATCCGCGAAGTAGACGAGCTACAGAACGAAGTGCTTCTCGCCTACGACGACAACCACAACCTAGTTCAAACGACCGAAATCGAGAAGAGCCCCGAAGCCCATGTTCCCGATGAGACCTTTGTTACGCAGCGCGAATACGATGAAATCGATCGAGTTGCGGCGATCATCGATAACCTCGGAAACCGCACGACGTATCAGTACGACAGTCGAAACAATCGTATCCAGAGTGTCGATGCGCTGGGGAATACGATTTCCACGACCTACGATGGGATCAACCGTCTCTTGGCCGAAGTGCGAGATCTGCGCGTAGGCGGTACGGGTGCCGGGTCGCTCGATCCAAACAACCCATCGAACGCCGACGGCCAGATTACGGTGCTTTCGGAATGGGACCAAAACTCGCGGCTGCTTGCGCTCATCGATGACGGCGGCAACCGCACCGAGTATGAGTACGATGCACTCAACCGCCGCACTATCGAGCGCTTTGCGGATCTAACGACGAACACCTTCATCTATGATCGCGATAGCAATATCCGTCAACTCATCGATGAGAACGGCAGCGTCCACACCAATACGTTCGATGGCATCAATCGGTTGATCGCGAAGGATCTGGCTCGCGCTCCGGATATCGAAGGTACAACCGAGTGGCGCTATGAATACGATGGTCTTTCGAGAAGTACGCGAGCCACAGACAACAACGACCCCAACAGTGCTGCCGACAACAGCGATGTCGATCTTCGATACGACTCGTTGTCTCGTACCTTGGCGGAGATTCAGAACGGCAAGACCGTCGCGACCGAGTTCGATGGTGTCGGCAATCGGCTGAGCTGTACCTATCCAGACGGTCGTATCCTTGAGACCCGCTATGACGGCCTCGATCGCGTTGAACAGATTGGCAACCAAGGCAGTCCGGGTTTCATCGCCGAGTATGACTATCTAGGCCCGTCGCGCACGCTCGAGCGGCGTTATGGCAATGGAACGCGTCTGCGGTACCACGACGGCGCCGGGCAAGACGTAGGATACGACGGCATTAAGCGCACCTTGCAACTTCGGCACGAGCAGACCGCGGGTTCCTTAGTCGCTGGGTTTCAGTACGCGTACGATAAACGGCATAACCGCCGTTTCGAACTCGATCTATTCGTCAATACCGCGGATGTCTACGAGTACGATTCCGACTACCGCGTCACGCGTGCAGCGTTCCGCGAGCCAGCGGCCTCTGTGGCTTCGGTTCTCAATAACGACAATACCAACGCCGACGTCTCCGCATTTCTTGGTGAAACTGAAAACGTCTATCGACTCGATGGTATTGGAAACTGGGCCGAGCGAACCCAAGCAAGTGCGACCACTACGTTCACTGCCAACAACATGAACGAATACGCCCAGATTAGCGCTGCAGCTCAAACGCATGACGACAATGGGAACCTCACCAACGACGCGAACCAAACCTACGTCTACGATTTTGCCAACCGCTTACTGCGGATCGAATCCAGCGGAAGTATCACGATTGCGACCTACACCTATGATGCGCTGGGTCGTCGCATTCAGAAGATGGCCGGGGTCGAGATCACGAACTTCTACTACGACGGGGCACGTAGTATTGAAGAGCGCGATGGTCTCGATGCGACCGTACGCCAATACGTATTTGGACGTGGGATAGACGAAGTCCTTGAAATCACAACCGGTGGAAACGCCTATCACTATCATGAGAACTCAATCGGTTCGATCGCAGCACTGTCCGATCCCAACGGCGCCATCGTAGAACGTATTCGCTATGACATCTACGGTGAGCCCGAGTTCCGCAGCACAGATGGATTGAGCTCACTTCCATCGAGCACCATTGGCAACCCCTTCTTGTTTACGGGCCGACGCCTCGACTCCGAATCCAGCCTCTACTACTACCGCGCGCGCTACTACGACCCAGCACGCGGTCGCTTCCTTCAGCGCGACCCCCTCGGTTACGTCGATGGCATGGGCCTCTACGGGTACGTCTCCAACAACCCTGTCAACTTTGTGGATCCGATGGGACGTGAAAAAGGCGGCGATCAGTGGCAAACCGCCTCGGATATCGCGGATGCATATGATGCCTGGGCTGAACGCGTCAAGCAGTGGTTAGAAAAAGAAGTTGTCGATCCGTACGGTACTGCGGGTGTATATGGGGCAACAGCTGGTGCAACTGCGGTCGACTTTGTTGGTGGCATCATTGACGTCGCGAGACTCGGTGAGGGCGCAGCGGAGGGTACGGTCATCGGTGTCGCCATAGATATCCTACGCGTCACTGCTGTTGTTGCTCCGATGGTGAAAGGATTTGGCGCTGTAGGTTCTGGAACTCGCGGCGTTTCGACATCCAGCATTTCACCGGCATCTCTGACAAAGTCTCAAGCAGCGAAGTACAAGCGTTTCGAGAAAAAGCTGCCTAAGGCGCAAACTGGTGTAGATATCGATGACTTTGGTGACGGTGTCTTGTTCACGGCTGAGGTGCCAGCAAGTAATGTGCCCGGGTCGAAGGCTGTTTACCAGAAGGCTGTAGATGCGAATGGCGTTACGACTGCATATACCAAGACTACGTTTGATCCGTACGGAAATATCGTGCATGTAAAAGACAAAATAATCGCGGGGAAATAGTGGCGGCATACGAAATTATTAAGCGGCTGGTTTTGTTGGATGGCGAATTTTCTGAGTTAGCCAGTGCCTGTGAGGCCCTTAAAGCGACATCGGATCCAATCCCGGATCAGCAGAGTGAAGCATATGTGACTCTACGAATGGTTGATCTCGAGAAGGCGATCAAACGATTTACTAGTGGTTCTCTTAGTGCTGAGCAGCTCGAGGAATGGGCTGAAATATTGGAAATGAACGACTACGTCGAGTATGAGTCCGGTTCTGAGCAAATCATAGCTGATGCGTTATTTCTGTTGGCTACTCCTGAGGTTAACGGACCAATTACCGAACGTACTGTTGAAAACATCTTGCGATCCCTGGGAGAAAAATAGGTAGGGCCTCTAACCCTTGAACCAACGAGTGCAGGCAATGAATACCCAACGCTACATACACGTATCTGTACTTGTCTTGCTACTATGGCTGCCATCAGTGTCTGTTGCACAGGTTCCTTCGAATCCGAATGAGTGCGTGGCGTCTTCGCGGAATCAGACGGCGCGCGTGCGCGCGGATGGTTCGTTTATCGTTCGTAATGTACCGGCAAACGTCGGGTTGATTCGCGTGACGATCAATTGCGACGATGTTGAGGAACAAGCGCTTCAGGGCCAGTCTTTCTTTGTGCAACCGATTGGTACGCAGTCTGTCACGGTTCCTCCGATTCCTCTGCGCGACGCGGCGCCCGCGCCTATTGGAATGTTTGCCGAGATTGAAAGTGGCGTGTTGAGCGGGCCTGGTGATCGAACGTTTTTCCGGGCCGGTGGGAATTATTCGAACGGGGAGATTCGGAATCTTACCTATGGAGCGTCGGGCACGACGTATCGATCGAGTAATGAGTCGGTCGCTGTGGTCGACCCCGCTGGATTGGTGAAAGCGAATGGTCCCGGTCTCGCGATTTTGGGTGTGTCTAACCAAGGCAGAGCTGCGGCGGTTTCGGTCTTGGTTTTGGATCCCGATACCGGGGACAGCGATGGCGATGGGATGACGGACGCGTGTGAGCTCGAGCACGGACTCGATCCTGGGGATCCGTCGGATGCGGACGAAGATCCCGATGTTGATGGCTTGATCAATCTCGATGAGTGCATCAACGGTAGCGATCCGTTTGACGATGACACCGACGACGATGGCGTGCTCGATGGTGTAGAGGTCGCAAATGGTACGGATCCTGTAAGCCCGGACACGGACCAGGACGGTCTGACGGATGGCGAGGAAGCCGCGTTGGGGACTGACCCGCTGAATCCTTTCTCTGATGCGGGTTGTTTACCGGACGGCTATGAGGTGGATCTCGGCCTCAATCCCTTGAATGCCAGTGATGACAATGTTGATACGGATAGCGACGGTGCTTTAGACTGCGATGAGCTCGTGGCAGGCTCGGATCCCACGCTGCCCGATACGGATGCGGATGGGATTGGCGATTTCGAGGAAATCAATGTCGGCATTGATGGATTCATCACCGATCCGACTTCGGATGATACCGACGGAGACGGGCTCGTCGATCCTGCGGAAGTTTTCTTTGGCTCGAGTCCGGTAAACGCGTTCGATACGGTGCGTGATGCGGTGATGGATGGCGTCACGCTGACGATCGATGTGCCTTTGCGTCTTGATTCTTTGACGCTGATCAACGGTGCGTTTCTAACTCATACAGCGGCTCCGGTTGATGGCGCAGTTCCCGGGCTGGCTTTGGAGATCGCGAATACACTCACTGTGGATGCAGCGAGCCGAATCGACGTATCGGGTCGGGGCTACCGAGTTAGGCAGACGCTAGGTAACGAAGAGATTGTGATGTCTGCCGGAGGAAGCTACGGCGGTCTCGGTGGGCTGGGTTCGGGTGGTGCGACAAATGAAGTCTACGGTGACTATCGAAATCCGAACGAACTCGGTAGTGCGGGTACAGGTCTTTTTGGTGGAGGCTTGGTTCGTATCGTCGCTGACACGATCGTAGTAGATGGAATCATCAAGGCGAACGCCCTCAGCCCAGAATCGTTTTCAAGTGGGGGCGGTTCAGGTGGAGGCATTCGTATCGATGTGAATACACTCAGTGGTACGGGTGATGTTCAAGCCATCGGAGGAAACGGAATCAGTGGTCTTGGCGGGGGCGGGGGGCGCATCGCCATCTATTACGACGACATCAGCGCATTCGATCCGAACAATATCTCCGCGCGCGGCGGTGTTGCTTCTGGTGGTGCGGGAACGCTATTTCTTAAGCAAACAAGTCAGGCGTTCGGAGATCTATTTATAGATAACGATAGCTTAGTCGGGGGACAAACAACTCCTCTGCGGGCTGCGAAGCCTGGACGTTCCACGTCGTTGTCAGCCTTTACACTTGTAGATGCGAACGCCTCATTCCCATTGCCTGATCCGAATACCGGAAAACTTGGATTGATCGGTTTGGAGATCAATCCGAACGATGGGCAGAGTCAAACGTTTACGATTGTGAACAACACGGCGACCGAGATATTCGTCGACTCGAATGGGCCCGCGCTGACCACAGTAGCGAGTATCGGCGATACCTATCGAAACGTATGCTTCTTTGATTCAGTGACATTGGATAACACTGGAAAATTTAACACCCGATGCGAGGTTCATGCTTTAGGTGGTTTCAATGTTTTGATCGGTGGAGGCTTTTTGCACGACGGCGAGGCCGAAGAAGAGCTTCGTATTGTTGGTGACGTAACGATGATCAATTCTTCGAACACCAATTGGCTCGGAACGATCGATATCGATGGAAATTTCAGCCTCAATGCGGCAATGAATATTGATGGAACGCTCCGCGTGAGTGGTGATTTGGTATTCGCCGGTGGATCGCTATGGCATTCGTTCGCGACGACCACCACAGCGAGTCCAGGACTTACGATCGATGTTGGAGGAAGCCTTGTCGTTGCAGCAGGTGCTCTGATTGACGTAAGAGGGCGCGGATACATTGCGGGGCAGACGCTCGGGCACCAAACCATCGTGGTTAACGGGGGCGGTGGGTACGGAGGCGATGGTCACGCAACGCTTCCTGGTGGCGTGACGAATCCCGTTTATGGCGACTATCGGAACCCGAACGAACTCGGAAGTGGTGGGTCTACCTTTGCCGGTGGCGGCCGTGTGCAGGTCGTGGCCGACACGCTCCAGCTGGACGGTCAGATCCTTGCGGATGCCGCCAATGCAGCAGTTTCGTCGGGTGGCGGCGGTAGCGGGGGCGCAATTCGCATTGATGCGAATACCATATCCGGTAGCGGTGCTATTTCTGCGGTCGGAGGCACAGGAAACCTCGCCCGCGCGGGTGGCGGTGGTCGCATCGCGATCTACTACGGAACGGGCACGGGGTACGACTTCTCTAATGTTACTGCCCGTGGAGATACTCAGAATGGTGGAGGCCCAGGTACGATCTACCTGAAACAGGATGCGCAGGCTTTCGGTGATCTGATCAGCGACGGGAAAGCGTCGACGGGAAGCGGTCAAACCACGTTGCGTTCGATCGGTCTCGGTCGGTCAGCGACGGTCGCGGATTTCGTTCTTACGGATCCTAACGCGGACTTCCGTCTACCCGATCCAAATATCGGTGAGCTGGGTCTCATTGGTTTGGAGCTCAATCCCAATACGGATCAAAGCCAGACTTTTACGGTCGTAGGCAACACCGCGACGCAGCTTTTTGTTGATCCCAACGGTCCCATGCTGACCTCAGTCGCCTCTTTAGGCGACGAATACATCGGTGTTTATAAGTTCGACGACCTGCGTCAATTGAATCGTGGATACATCAATACAGGGGATGAGATTCAGGTCGCAGGCGTTGCGAATATCACTGATACGGTCTTGATTTACCTTGATCCCGGAAGCGAGTTGTTTCGTATCGTCGGGGACACGGTACTTGATTCAGTAATTGTGTTGATGGATGGAACGTTGGATGTGACGGGCGACCTCACAGCAACGGACACCAGCTTCACTCTGGATGGAACGTTGGATGTGACGGGCGACGTTATAGCAACGAACACGAGCTTCACCCACTCGGCGGCAACGATGACAACTTCCAGTCCGGGGCTCGATGTAATCGTTGGCGGTACGTTTACTTTCGACGCCAATAGTACGATCGACGTGAGTGGCAAAGGTTTCACCTCGGGCCAGACGCTTGGGCATCAAACCATCGTTGTTGATTCGGGTGGTAGCTATGGTGGTGATGGCCAACCATTCCCGGGGGGTGTGTCAAATCCGGTCTATGGCGACTATCGGAACCCGAACGAACTAGGAAGTGGTGGGTCGGCTAGGGGTGGAGGCGGCAGAGTACATGTCATTGCCGATACGTTGCAGTTGGAAGGTCAGATCGTCGCGGACGCGGCGAATGCAGCGGTCTCGTCGGGTGGCGGCGGTAGCGGGGGTGCAATTCGCATTGATGCGAACACCATCTCCGGTAGTGGTGCTATTTCTGCGGTTGGCGGCAACGGGGGGAATTCCCGCGGGGGTGGCGGTGGTCGCATCGCGATCTACTACGGAACGGGCACGGGGTACGACTTCTCTAACGTTAACGCCCGTGGTGATAGTCAAAATGGCGGAGCTGCAGGTACGATCTACCTGAAACAAGACGCGCATGCATTCGGTGACCTGATTATCGACGAGAAAGTCTTGACCGGAAGTGGTCAAACCACGTTACGGTCGATCGGTCGTGGCCACTCGGCGACGGTGACAGACTTTGTTCTCACAGATCCCAATGCGAATTTCCGTCTACCGGATCCGAATACGGGTGCGATTGGTCTTATCGGTTTGGAGCTCAATCCCAATACGGGTCAAAGCCAGACCTTTACGGTCGTAAACAACACTGCGACCCAGCTTTTTGTCGACTCGGCTGGTCCCACGTTGACCTCGGTTGCATCTTCGGGTGATGAATATGTCGGCGTTTATAAGTTTGACGACTTGCGTCTGTTGAATCGTGGATACATCAATACAGAGGATGAGATTCAAGTTGCGGGCGTTGTGAATATGACTGATACGGTCTTGATCTACACCGATCCAGGAAGCAAGTTATTCCGTGTCGTCGGGGACGCGGTACTTGATTCTGTAAGTGTCTTGATGGATGGAACGTTCGATGTGACGGGTGACCTTACTGCAACTAACACCAGCTTTACTCACTTTGCAGCAACGCAGACAACTTCCGGTCCGGGTCTGAGCTTTAAGGTTGGCGGCACATTTATTCTAGATGCCACCAGCAAGATCGACGCGAGTGGTAAAGGCTTTCCTTCGGGACAAACACTCGGAAACGAAAGCGTCATCGTGAATGCGGGCGGGACCTACGGCGGTGTCGGGGGCGGAGAAGCGGGAGGTGGGACTACAAACCCTGTCTATGGTGACTTCCACGATCCTCGTCATTTTGGGAGCGGAGGGGCGGCTCAGCCCGGAGGTGGAACGGTTCGCGTCGTGGCCGATACGCTGCAGCTTGATGGTGATATTTTGGCGGACGCGTCGTTCGCAGACAGTTTTGTGAATGGTGGCGGCAGCGGGGGATCAATTCGGGTCGACGTGAATACGCTCGCTGGCACGGGGCTGATCCACGCCCGTGGCGGCGCCGGAATTTCGAGTCGTGGTGGTGGTGGGGGTCGGATTGCCATCTATTTCAATGATATGAGCGGCTTCAGTCTTGCCAACGTGAGCGCGCAGGGGGGCGCTTCAAATACGGGTGGCGCGGGTACCATCTACTTGAAGCAAGATGCGCAGCTTCATGGAGATCTGATTGTTTCAACTGGCATCAACATTGCGACACCCTTGCGTGCGATCGGTTCCGGCCAGTCGACCGCGTTATCCGACTTTGTTCTCACAGACGCGAACGCCAGTTTCTTACTGCCGGACCCGAATACGGGTGCGATTGGGCTTATTGGATTGGAACTCAATCCAGACATGACACAGAGCCAGGCATTCACGATCGTCGACAATACGGCAACCGCGATCTCGGTCGATCCGAACGGTCCCACGCTTACGAGCGTTGCGGCATCGGGGGATGACTACATCGGTGTCTACAGTTTCGATGATGTCACGATCGATGGTGGAGCCAGTGTTGAAACACAGGATCAGTGCCTGGTTTCTGGGACACTGATCGGATCGCTCACCTGCGAGATTTTGCCCTAGTCGAAGTTCAGTTTAGAACTTCGGCAAGAACGTCGCGGCGAAGATCAGTAGCGCGATGAGGGCGTAGGAGCCGATGGTGACTTTGGCGAGGCCATCGAGTTGGCGATGGTCTTCGTAGCCTTCGGGCAGCGCCAGCGCGCGCGCACTGACGTAGAGATTGACGATCGGGATGAAGCTGCCGAGCACCCAGAGTCCACTTGCGCCCTGATTGTGGAAGCGCAGCGCCATCACGTAGGTTCCTGCTGCGAGTGTCGCGAGTAGAGGAATGGGCGCATTCAACCCTGTGAAGTACACGATGATCAGCGCGATCGCGCCAATGACGAGGTTTGCGGTCACGTAGGGCCCCCGGCGTAGGCCGCCGTAGACTTTGGTTTCGCAGGTATTTGGGGTCTGTTCCAAGGGGGGAGCCTTGTGACGTTTGATGACAGGATTCGGCAGAAGGGGACAAACGCTTAAGTTGCCGACGCGTTGCATCCTATTTGCGACCCTATCTTCCGATGGACGTAACCATGCGCTGGGTGATAGCGGTGACGATTGTTCTCGTGGGCTGCGGTGGGTCGGAACCCGCTCCGGCACCGGTACCCGAAGCCGCGGTCAAGTTGAAATCCATGCGCGGGGCATCATCGTTTACCGACCTTGAAAAGGCGCGGATTGCCGCACGCGCGTTTTCGAAAAGCTTCGATTTTCCTGACGACAAGATACGCGAGATCGCGGGACCCCCAACGACGAATGCGACATTGCTCGCGAGTGTCGACGGCGGCATCCAGACCTATGAATGGCTCGGGCCGGGTCACGGGTCGAGTTACGTAAGGGTCGAGCTGAATAAGCGCACGGGCTCAGTCGTGGTCTTCGGCGGTTACGGGGGGCGCAAGCTTGGCCCCTGGAAGCACCGCATCGATCCGTAGGCTAGGCCTCGAGATGACTGCGTAACATCCAGGCGTTCTTCTGCGCGACTTCAGAACGGCGCACACCCAGGTCGGCGCTGACATTGTCGCTTGCAGCTTCCGAGGCTTCGATGAGCGCACGTGCACTTGCTGTCACGAGAGCTTGATCCGCAACCAGTTCTTCCACCATCTTTGTTGCTGTGGGAACGGTGGTGGCTTCCTGCACCGATGCGAGCTTTGCGAATGCCGTGTATGAACCGGGTGCGGGATAACCGAGCGCACGAATCCTTTCGGCGATCTCGTCCACCGCCATGGCGAGTTCGGTGTACTGGGTTTCAAAGAGCGTGTGCAAGGTGGTGAACATGGGGCCCTTGACGTTCCAGTGGTAGTTCTGGGTCTTGAGATACAGGGTGTATGAATCGGCCAGTAGGCGAGACGCGGCCTCGGCGACGGAATCGTTTTGATTGCCCATGATGTTCTCCTTCGTGGTGAGTTTGATCTAACGGACTTTACGTCCAGACTGGAAATATCTCCAATTGATTATTTTATAGATATCGATAAGTAAAAATTATGAATTGAGGGCGTGGCTCGCGGCGCGGCGTGCGAAGAATGTGGCGTCTCCAATCGAGATACCGCTGCTGTAGCCCGGTGCCGCCAAACTCGCGCTGGTGCGGCCGGCTGCGTAGAGGCCGGGGATCGGCACATCGTCGGCGTTGAGGGCTTGGCCGTGGACGTTGGTCTTGAGGCCGCCGAGCGTGAAGACCGCGTAGAGGGAATTCTCCGTGGTGCAATCGAGCGCGCCAAACGGGGGGTGGAGCAATGGCGTCACGTACTCGGAAGCTTTGTTGAAGACGGGGTCCTCGCTCTTTTGCGCGTGTTGGTTGTAGAGCGTGAGTGTGGCTTCGAGACTGCCACGTGGCAGACCGAGTTCGCGCTCCAATTCTTCGATGGTTTCGCCAACTGCTACGACTTCGCGTGGCACTTCGGGTCGCACGAACGTTCGCTCATCGAGAATTAAAAATGCGCGGCCGTCGGCACGATAGAGCGCGTACTCGCCGAGTCGACCGTAGTAGACGTCTTCATTGATGAAGCGCTGTCCCTGCGCGTTGACCATGATGCCCCGAAGAACCGATTTGGGTGGAATGATGGGGAGTGAGATCGATCCCATCTCCAAACCGATTGCGAGCGCGCCCGCGGCGGTGCCGAGTCGAATGCCGCTGCCGTCGTCGCCTTCTGCACCCACGCGGAATTTACATTTGCGGAGCAATGGCGCATGGGTTTGCAACATCGCCTTGTTGTTAATGAAGCCGCCCGCGCTGAGGATGACGCCCCGACTTGCGCGGATGGTATGGGTTTCACCCGCGCAGCGAGCCATGACTCCGATGATGCGCCCGTCGCTCGATGCAATGAGATGCTCTACGCGCGTGTCGGTCTGAATCTCTGCATGACTGGCTTTTACCGCGCCGATGAGTTTGCGCATCAATAGACCGCCGGCTTGGCCTTCGGTCTGCGGCACGTGCCCGCGCGGCGCAGGGATAGCGAGCTGGTTAAATGGATGCGCGTTTTCACTGCCGCTGAACACAAGGCCATCTTCATTCGGGGGTTCGCCACTGTAGTGGGGATAGAAGACGGGTTTGAACGGGACGTCTTGATCCAGGAACCACCGGTAATGTTCGACGGATCCGTCGCAGTAGGCGCGGATGCGTTCTGGGTCGGCCTTATCACCACAACTTGCGACCATGTACTTGTACATTTCGTCGGGCGAATCCTCGAAGCCGCAGGCCTTTTGAAGCGGCGTGCCACCCCCCAGGTAGATCACGCCACCCGACAACGCGGACGTGCCGCCACCCGAGCTCGCGCGTTCGAGCACGATGACTTGGCCCCCGACGTTCGTGGCTTCGATCGCCGCTGCGGCGCCCGCGCAGCCGAGCCCTACGACGACGATATCGGTCGAATGCTGCCAGTTTGCGACCGAGGCCTCAGTGACGAGTGAAAATTCTTCGCTCATGGGGCTCGATCATAACGCGGTTCCAGTCCAGAATGGGGGGATGCAGGGTCGTGAAGAAATCGAGCGTCTGATTCTCATCTACGCGGAGCGTATCGACGCCGGCGATTTCAAAGGCGTGGCCGAGCTATTTGACCGGGGTACGATTTATGGACCGGGTAGGGTCGAAGGTGCGCGCGGATCGGATGCGGTGCAGCGTCTGTATGAATCGACCACACGGCGCTACGAAGACGGGACGCCGAAAACCAAACACGTGACGAGCAACCTCATCTTCGAGATCGAAGAGAACGCAGCGGAAGTGCGATCGTACTTCACGGTGTTTCAAAGTTTGCCCGATTTTCCGCTGCAGCCGATTATCTCGGGTCGTTACCGCGATCGCTTCAAGCGATTGCACGGAACGTGGTGCTTTGTTGAGCGTCATATGATTCCAGAGCTTTATGGTGACCTGAGTCGTCACCTCTTGATTCAAATTCCCAAGACTTAGGAGAAAGAATGGCCAGTCTGCATGACTTCACGATGAAAACGATCGACGGTAAAGATCAACCCTTGGCCGACTACGCGGGCAAGGTTTTGCTCGTGGTGAATGTTGCGTCGAAATGTGGTTTGACGCCGCATTACGAAGGACTGCAGCAGGTCTTCGAGAAATACCAGAGTCAGGATTTCGAAGTCCTGGGATTTCCCTGCAATCAATTCGGTGGGCAGGAACCGGGTAGTGATTCGGAAGTGAACGAGTTTTGTACGACGAACTACGGTGTAAGCTTTCCGATGTTTTCAAAAATCGAAGTCAACGGGGCAGGGCAACATCCGCTCTACGGATTTCTCACGTCGGCCGAGTCGCAGCCTGATGGTTCTGGTGATATCGCGTGGAATTTTTCGAAGTTCGTGGTGAATCAACAGGGCGAAGTTGTGGGCCGTTTCCCGCCGCAGACCGAACCTGAAGCGGATGAGCTTACGGCGTTGATTGATAAGACGCTCGGTTAAGCGCGCATCGGTGGCAAGATGGGGTGGAGGCGCGTCGAGTAGCTCGACTCTTCGATGCGTTCGGCGATCTTCCATCCTTCGGAGGTGCGCACGAACTTATCGTTGTAGTAGCCGCCATCGATAAAGAGTTTGAGGCCACCGTCGGGATCCGGAAGTCCCATTGGGTTATAGAAAACCGAACGACCGCTGGCTTCGTCTCCGTTGAGTTGAATGTCGCGATTGGAAACCACGTGCTGGGTCATCGGAAAGATCTTCATCGTCTTGGAAAGCCAAGCGCTGACTTCTTTGAGGTCACCTTTGACGCCGCCCGCTGAGGTGTAGTCGATGAATGCGTCGGGGGTGAAGCAGCTGTCGTAGAGCGACCAGTTCTGTGTGTCGACTGCGGTCGCATACCGGGTTAGCAGGTCATCAATTTCTAAACGGTCGCGGATTTCTTCGATCGTGTAACCCACCCATGGTCTCCTTGGCATCAGCGTTTGGTGCTGGCTTCGCCGAACCATTCTGCCACCGATCGATCACCGATTGGGCGCGGGATTTGACCTCACGCAACCAGCGCCGCGCCCAGGCGAATTCCAAGCCGAGGATGGCGAGACCTGCCGGAATCACCACGATCGCTGGGCCAGGCAATACAATCATCGCCACACCCATGAGGAGGACGGTGCCGCCGATCATGGCGACCACGATGCGTCTCGCGACCTTATACGTATGAATCAGGATTCGCTTAGGCATGGTTCGCCCATTTCTACGGGCAGGGTCGACGAAAGGTTCAACGTTTAAGTTCGATTTGCCCGTGCACGGTCACCTGAACGCGGCTGGTGCCGCCCTCGAGTGCGGGTGCCGCGATCGAAGCTTTGGACATTGAATCAAGGCGCCGGCTCTCCCGATAGAAGGGTCGAGCCTGCCCACCCGAGGTTTGGATCGAATGGTCGATCAGTTCGTAACCCGAGGCCTGCCAGGATTTGCTTACGCGATCCGCCCGTGCGCGGAAACGTTCCAGCGCTTGATCGATCAATTCGTCTTCGACTTCACGTCGGCGCTCAGGCGAAATCGAAAACTGAATCGATTGGAGCTGTAGGTCGGACTGCAGTTTTCCGATCAGTTTTGCAATTGCATCCGGATCCGCGCTTTCGAGAATCAACTGTTGGCTCGCGCGCCAACGCATCACACGGAGTTTGTCGTAGACCGGCGACGTGTTGTAGCCGCCGGTCTTTGCTTTGACTGCGTCAAACGTCTTAGCGAGATCCAACGCTTGTTTCATCCGGCGATTGATCCGGTCTGCAAGCTTGCCTGGGTCTGGATCCTCGTCGGTGGTAGCAATAACCGCGGTCGCCCAATCGTTTTCAACTTCCGTGGAGCTTTCCACCTGGAAGTTGACACGATTGACACGCGTTTCTTCTACCGCGAACGTCAGCGCCGGAAGCAGCGTACCGAGCAGCAACAGCGAACGGAGCGGCACGCTCAATTTAGGATTCGTCGGTCGGCTGCTTGCCTTCAACCCAACCCTTGATTCCCGCTGCGAGTACGAAAACGCTGTCGTATCCGTCGTTGGATGCTTTGAGCGCGGCTTTGGATCCGGCCGAACACAGCTCATTCGAGCAGTAGAAGATTAACTGGGTGGTCTTGTCGGTGGGTAGCTCGGAAGTGGCGTACTCGGTGTAGCTGCTCAGACGAATCGCGCCTGGAATCACACCGAACTCGCCGCGAACGTCGTCGTTGTTGGCATCACAGGCGATCGCGCCACTTGCGAGCAGTGTCGCGGCCTCAGTCACCGTCACCACCGCGGGTCCATCGGCTGGGGCGTTATTGCAGGCATAAACACCAAGAAGTAGGACCGCGAGAAATAGATTGGTCATTGCACATGAAACACGGGTCATTGGGGCCTCCTTAGAGCCGGAGAGGGGTCTCCATGTACTCGTTATAGATAAAATCTCGGTGCGCGAACAGGTCGGGCTCCGCGAGTTTGATCAGTTCGGGGCTCTTACTGGTGTATAAGCGCCTTAGGTAGTCGGGGATCCCACAGAGCGGCTCGGGCAGCGGCCGAAGCAAACCCGCGAATGCGGCCCAATAGATATCGACCGCGCTGACGCGATCTCCGACCAGAAAACGGCTGCCGCGGGATTTCTGGCTACGAATCTGGGTCGCGAATAGATCCACGATTTCCAATATGCGCCGGGTCGCGGTTTCTACCCGGTCCGCTTGATAGCCGTAACGCTCCGCCAAACGTTCTGGAACTTCGCGGCCGGGTGAGCCTTCGGGCATCATCTTGAATGTCTCGTCGATGAGTTCAAGACGGCGACACCAACCCAAACCCATTTCACCGCAGAGTTCGTGGCTGAGGCCAAACATCAGCGCGCGTTGATCCGCTCGCGTTGGAACCAATGCCGGCGCGGGTTGGATGCGTTCGGCCAGCTGAAGAATCTCTGTCCATACCGTGCATGGTTTTTCTTCGTCATAGATCGCGATCGGCGCGTTCGCATGTCCGGTCCATTCCAGCAGTTCGGGGTTTTCAAGGCCGGGTTGCTGGCGCACGCGTTTGAAAGGAATGCCTTTGGCGTGAAAGATGCCTTTGGCCGCTTCGCCCCAGGGGCCTGGCATACCCTCGGAGAGTACGAGACGGAGTCCCGTCTGGGTCATGGCTGCTTCGATTTCGAGATATTCCGTCACACTGCCTCCTGGTCTGAAAACACGGTAAGCTCCCATTATGACCGAACCCGGACTGGCCCGGCCATGGATCCTTCGCGCTGGCGATCGTTTCGCTGTGACGCCGCTACAGGTTGGCCTGGCTTTGGTGACCATCACCGTAGGCGGTTTTCTGCTGCTGGAAACCGTATTCGATCGTTGGGAACTTATTTTGGATCCCGGCCTTCAGGGGCAATTGTGGCGCCAGGATTTTCGCGTGGCGATTGTGCTCGGGCTCATGATGGCATTTGCGCCGACTCTGATCGGTTTCGGCTTGGGCGGATTTTTGACTTGCGTGGACGAGCTGCGTCCCGATCTTCGCTTATCCGAGGAGCAATTTTTGCAGCGGCGCGCTCAGTTTGGTCGATATCCGCGCTTGAAATACTGGCTCTCAGGTTTCGCCGGCATGCTGTTGTTCTTGGTCATTGTTCCCGCGGGCGAAGGGTTCGTGATGTCGTTCAATCTGGTTCAGCTTCCACTCGAAGCTGTGATTCACCGTCTGGAAATTCCGATCTTTGGCTTCCATGTGGGTGGCTTCGTGTATGCGGTACGACAGGATGCGCGGCGGCTTTCAGTGTTGGCACTCGACGATTTGAAAATCGATCTGCTCGACCTTTCAGTGCGCGATAGTTTCGTGCGGCAAGGACTGCGCCTTGGGCTCGTGCCCGTCGGTATCCTGTCGATCGCGAGTCTATTGTTCGCCGACTACGATGCGGCGCCGCGCTTGCTCGAAATTCTTGTGGCTGGATTGGCCGTCGGCGTGGTGGTCGCGTTTGCCGGGCTCGTGCTCCCGGCGCTCGGAATTCGCTCGAAGGTCCGTCTGGAAAAACGGAAGGAACTTGCGAGTTGCAACGAGATGATTCGACGGGAGCGTGACGCATTCGGTGCCAGCGATGGCGCCGGTAAGCGGCTGTCTGGGATGGCAGATCTTGTGGCGTACAAGGGATTGATCGAGTCTGTCCACGATTGGCCGTTCAACCTGCCGTTGATTACGCGGCTTGCGTTGTATACCGCGATTCCGTTGGGCTCGTGGATCGCTGGCGCGATGGTCGAGCGCCTCATTAACACGATGCTCGACTAAAGAGTTGGATAGTTCTTTAGGATTCGAAAGCATGACTCGGCTTCGGTCAGGACCTCGCCGTTTTCGTCGACGATCTCAGCCTTGAGGTAGATATTCCGCTCCTCGACGCGCTGGATCTCGGCGCGGGCGATGATCGGCTTTCCCGTCGGAACCGGTTTGCGATAGCGAAGATTCAGTTCGGTGGTTGCCGCGGGTCGCTCGTCCTCACGCGCAGAGCTGAGGCGCGTCGTCACGCCCATGACTTCGTCGAGTAAGACAGCCTGGATTCCGCCGTGCACGACGCCCGCCATGCCGGCCAAGTGGTCCGCGGCGATAAATTCGGTTTCCATACTTCCCGTACCGGTACGTGTAAACACCAACTTCAGCCCGTGATCGTTCGTCGGGCTGCAGCCGAAACAAACGTTCTCTGGGAAGTCCATCACGATTTTTTCGCCGATTTGCATTTGGTTCCTTGAGTTGGGGCGCCTATGCTATCGCATCAGCATGATTCTTCACATCGCTCGACGAGACCAGTGGCAGCAAGCGCAAGAAATCGGTTCTTACCGAGGGGACACACTGGATTCAGAGGGTTTCATTCATTGCTCTAAGTTCGACCAGATTTCGAAAGTGGCGACCGAACGATTTCGTGGACGCGATGACTTGGTGCTGCTCGCGATCGATCCAGATCGTGTGCAAGCGGAAATTGTCCAAGAGAACTTGGAAGGTGGTAGCGATCTTTTTCCGCATGTTTATGGACCGCTCAATCTCGATGCGATTACCGATTTCGAAAAACTGGTACCCGGTACCGACGGTCTGTTTAGCGAGACGTTTCAAGTGTTCTGGCAACGTGTGATGCGCAAACGGCCGTCGGCGATCATTGCACCGAAACCCGGCCAGGAGTCTGTCTGGGATTATCCGAGACCGCCAGAACTCGAAACGGTCGGACAATCGATTCGGGTCGAATTCGCCGATGTTGTGATCGCCGAATCGTTGAACGCGTTTCGCGTGATTGAGACCGCCAGTCCGCCGGTCTACTACATTCCGGCTGCGGACGTGAACGTCGAGTACATGAACCCCTCGTCCCATCAAACGTTCTGCGAATGGAAGGGGACCGCAACCTACTACTCCATCGCCGTGGGTGAGCGCGAAGTCGATGCGGCTGCCTGGTCGTATTCGAAACCCAGCCAAGCCTTTGCAGAAATCCGCGGGTACTTTGCGTTTAATGCGAAGCGAGTCGATGCGTGTTTTGTTGGCGATGAACGCGTAACACCACAACCCGGTGAATACTACGGCGGCTGGATCACGTCGACGGTCGTGGGTCCATTTAAAGGCGAGCCGGGATCGGAATCCTGGTAGCGGTTACGCTAGGTCACACCGGGTACTTGGTCACGGAGATTATCTTCAGCACTTTCGGGCGGCGCGAAAGGTCGATTCAATTTGGGTTGGGGTAGGTTCATGGTATCGGGAATGCTCAGCGCCTGATCGAGGTAGGGTTCAAAGTATTTCAGGATATCCGCTCGTTCCAAAACCTGATCCAACGCGTCGCTACGTAGCGCGATGTAACGCGCCAAAAGTACGCCTCGAGACTCTTTGAGAAACGGCGAAGCTTCGACGGTGATTCCCTTCCCACTCGCGAACTCAATCTGCGCACGGCCATCGCGCGTGGCTTCGGTCACCCAGGGCAGATAAATTCTTCCGATATCGGCCAGGATGGCAATCAGGCTTTCGGGCGTTGAATGCGCGCGACTCCATTCGCCGTGCTCGATCTCTTCGGGTTCAAGCAGGCGATGCGTGTGTTTGACGACCTCGGGTCCGAGTTCATCCGCCCACCCGCGACAGACGGGATCGTTGACGAAGTGAGCTGCGTTACTACCGAAGATTGCGAAATCGGCGAGCGACGGCCGTGCACCAAAGAGAAATTCCGATGTGGAAAAATGCGCATTCAGGACTCGAAACCAAGGTTTTACGACTTCATCGATCCACGAGTCGATGTTCTCTCGGGTTGCGCCGAAGGGCCCACAGCTTTGGGTCATGTACGCAGTCAGGAGCGCTTGAACGTTCTTGGCGGGCAGCGGCGTTTCCACCGTCATGTCTTTGGTGAGTTCCCAGGAGCCGTGATCACGATTCTCGTCAAAGAACCAACGGGATCCGACCGCGGGACGGTAGAACCACTCGTCGACGACATCTTCGATGACGAAGCAAAGAAAACGCTGGAGTGGGTCGGTTGGAAGCACGGTAGGCTCAGGTCGTTGGGTTTCGAGATGCAGAATGATCGAGGTTGTATCCCAGGTGTATTCGCCTGCGGGTGTTCGAACCACGGGCACGCCCCCTGGCCAGCCTGCCGCGCGCGCCTCGGGATGCGCGGCTGCGAAGCGCCGAAAGCGGTAGGGGATTTGCTTGTACTCAAAGTAGGACTGGATTTTGCGCGTGAAGTAAGACTGCGCCATTCCAAACAAGCGGTAGGGCTCTGCGGCTTGCCTCGGCATGATTCCTCCCAGTGATCGTGCCCTACTATACACCGTCGGTCGCGCCGCTGGTGCTACACTCCGTGCAGGGAGTGGGGTTTGAAAGCTTGGGTCGTAAACGCATTTTGGGTCGGAGCGGGCGGTTTCATCGGAACGTCTCTCCGTTATTTGGCGACCGAGGGTGTGACGCGTCTGGCGGGCAGAGCATTCCCAGTGGGGACCCTCACGGTGAATATGCTGGGTTGTTTCGCCATCGGATTGCTGATCGGCACGATCGACTCTCGGCCGGGGACCGGTCAGGAGATTCGGCTTTTTCTTGGGATCGGATTGTTAGGGGGATTCACGACCTACTCGACTTTTTCGTACGAGACCTTTGCCCTGCTGAGTGATCAAATGTACGGCCGTGCGACGCTGAATGTCGCGTTGCATCTTGTTCTGGGTTTAGTGGCGGTCTGGTGTGGTTTTTTAGCGGCGTTTCAACGTCAGTGAGTCGAAGAACCGTGCATGCATTTCGACTCTTCACTGTGCTACTTGCTTGCGTCATGCTGCCAGCAGAGTCTGACGCGCAAGATGCAGAACACGTGGTTTTGCTTCACGGCTTGGGGCGTAGCCCTCGAGCGATGAAGCGGATGGCGGAGTTTCTAAAGGGTGCGGGATACATCACGCATAACGTTGGCTATCCGTCTCGCGATGAACCTGCTGCGAAGTTGCTCGAATATCTGGGAGCACGATTAGATCCTCTGGGAGAAACGGCTGATCGAGTCCACTTTGTGACGCACTCGGCGGGGGGAATTATGACGCGTGGCTATTTGGCGGCGCGACCCGACTATCCGGTGGGACGAGCGGTTTTTCTGAGTCCCCCGAACCAGGGCAGTCAATTGGCAACTGAGGTGACGAGCTACGCGTTGGTTCGGGCTGTGATGGGGCCGCTTGCGCGTGAGCTTCGCAACGATCCCAATGCGTTGCCTCGAACGCTGCCGCCGCCGTATTACCCCGTGGGAATTCTCACGGGTAGTCAGAGCTATTCACCGCTTTCGTGGCTGATTCCCGGGACCGATGACGGGATCGTTGCGGTCGAAGAAGCCAGGTTGGAGGGAATGGCAGACTTTTTGGTGCTGCATCGGAATCACACCTGGATCATGAATAGTGCTGACGTGCAGTACCAGACGCTCCACTTTCTCAAGCACGGTAAGTTCCGCCACGAGATCACAGACGAATCTCAAACACCCGATTCGAAGCGCTGAGGACTCATCTCTGATCTAAGGACGGGGAAGGTCATTGGGGGGGTGCCGCTTCCTCCCCCGTCCCTGGAGGGGGTAGTGGTCTGGGGTGACGAGTTTTAATTTCGCCATTTTTTCGCTTTTGTCAACTTCTGGAATGCTAGGTTGGGTTCGATGGCAGTACTTCTCGGAATATTGATCGGCGCGATTGCGGCGTACTCGCTTCCCGAGGCTTTTCTTTGGCTGCGGCCTGCACTTCGACCCGCGTTCTTTGTAACGATGTTCTTTGTTGGAACTTTGGTGCGAGCCGGCGAAGTCCGCGCTTTCCTGGCGACTCCGATGCGTACGCTGCTCGGCCTGACGGCTCAGTACACCGTGATGCCACTGCTGGCATTTGCGATTTCGCGATATTTCGACGACCCGCAGGTTCGCACGGGAATTGTGCTGGTGGGTTGTATGCCGGGCGCGATGGCGTCCAACGTGATGACGGTTCTTTTTCGTGGCGATCTGATGTTGTCGGTCACGATGACCACGATTGCGACGTTACTCTGTCCTTTGGTGCTAGCGTTCTGGTTACCGCTTCTTGCGGATCTATCGGTTCAAGTACCGATCGCGGGCCTTGTCGGCGATGCGTTCTGGATGGTCGCGTTGCCGGTCGCGCTGGGTATTACGCTGCGTTGGTTTCGCGATGAAATGCCAACAGGTTGGGATCGCCTTGCGACCGGAATCGCTTCAGCATCCATCGTATTGATTATTTTGGTCGTGGTCGCGGCGAATCACGCCAAGTTGCAGACGCTCGGTCCCGGTCTGGTGGCTTCTATGTTGATACTCAATATTGGGGGCTACGGTTTGGCGTTCGGCGTTGGCACGCTATTGCGTTGGCCACCGAAGCAACGGCGAACGTTGGTGATTGAAGTCGGTATGCAGAACGCAGGGCTGGGCTCGGTGCTCGCACTCGAGCATCTCGGAGAAGCAGGCGCGGTGCCAAGCGCATTCTACACCGCGCTCTGTGTCATCACGGCTGCGCTGGCGTTGCCCGTCGTCCGTCGCTGGATGGGCGAATCCTAAGAGACCTGCGCCTTTGCCCAGCGGTAATCAGGTTTCCCGCTCGGACTGCGCACGATTTCGTCAAGAAAGAGAAACGACTTGGGGTGTTTGTAGCGTGCCAGATGTTTGCCGCATTCCTTGAGCAGATCGGCGTCGCTGACTTGATGGCCCTCACGTACGCGGACGATCGCCACGACTTCCTGGCCCCAACGCTCACTGGGTCGCCCGACGACGATCGTGTCGTAGATGCCGGCATGATGTTTGATGGCGTGTTCGACTTCTTCTACAAAGATTTTCTCACCGCCGGAATTGATCGTCACTGAATCGCGGCCGTAGAGTTCAACGATGCCATCGGAGCGCAAGCGTGCGCGATCGCCGGGAACCGAATATCGATGCTCTTTGATCGTGACGAAGGTTCGCTTCGACTTTTCCTCGTCGCCGAGATAGCCAAGCGGAACGCGACCCCGTTGTGCGAACCAGCCCATCTCTTCGTGTCCCGCTTCTAGCACGCGCGTCATATCTTCGCTGAGGATGCACATCTGCGGCCCGGGACGAAAGACGCCCGTACTCGCGCCTGTCTCTTTGGTACTGACATTCTGCGCTTGGCCACCGGATTCCGACGAGCCGACCGAATCGACGATCATAATATCGGGCAATAGTTCTAGGAACTCGCGTTTCAAGGACGCGGAGAGTGCAGCACCGCCGGTCACCAGGACCCGAAGCGAAGCGATGTTATAGCTTCGCCGACGCAATTGGTCTAAGAGCGGTCGTCCGAACGCGTCGCCGACGATGAGCAGGCCGTGAATCTTTTCGCGTTCGATGGTGGACAGGATATCGTTTGCGTCGAGCCGTTCGGGATGATCTTGAATCACCACCGTATGCCCGCCCTGCCAATTCATGAACGCGGCCCAATGCGCAGCACCGTGCATCATCGGAGGCGCGGGCAGTGTCTTCTTACCGCCGCGTTTTGCGTGTTCGATAATAGGATCGATAGACGTGTATTCGTTATCCCCGCGGTCGCGTCCACCGAGCGCCGCCACGTAGATATCGGCCTGTCGCCAGAGCACACCCTTCGGCATTCCCGTGGTACCACCGGTATATAGGATGTAGAGGTCATCCGCTGAGAGTTCGACGTCTGGTTTGTCGGCGGATACGCTCGCAAGCGCGGCTTCATACTCAACAGCGCCTTCCAAGAGTGGATGTTTAGAGTCATCTTCGACTTGGATCAACACTTCAAGGTCGGGGAGCTCAGACCGAATCTTATCGAGCATCGGTGCGAAGTTTGCGTGATATACCACGGCACGAGCCTTCGAGTCTCGCATCAGGTAGATGAGTTCCTCTTCAACGTAGCGGTAGTTAACATTGAACGGTGCAGACCGTGCTTTGTACGCGCCAAGCATGCTTTCGAGGTACTCATTGCAGTTGTGCATGTAGAGGGCGATGTGATCTTGGCCGGATTCCCAGTCTTGAAGCTCGGCGCGCTCGCGGTGATGACCGATTCCGCGTGTGAGTAGATAATTTGCCAAGCGGCGTGTTCGGTCGGTGACCTCGGCCCAAGTCAGACGCCGATCGCGGTAGATCAAGCATTCGCGCTCTGGAATGGTCGCAGCAATGGCTTCGTGGATCTGCGCGAGGTTGAATTCCATGGCTGGAATCCTGCCTGAAGCGCGATTGAAAGTCATTCGGTAGATTGGCTCCAATGTCGGCGATAGATCGAATCAGCGGACGCGCAACTGCGGCGGGGACAGCGCGTTTTGCATCCAAATTTTCTGGGCCGCGAGCCCGTTTTCGCCGCCCAGATGGTTTCACGCTTTCATCACTCGGCATGGGAACACGAAGTGGAGTGCCGGGTGGCCGAGATGATCTTGCGTATCGAACGGCAGCGCTTCGTGCGATCGAGCTTGGCGCCAACGTGTTCGACTCGTCGATTTCCTATCGAATGCAAACCAGCGAGCGCGCCTTAGGTAGCGCGCTGCGCCGTGCGTTCGACACAGGATTGGCCGAGCGCGATGAAATCTACGTCGTGACCAAAGGTGGATACCTGACGGTTGATGCGGAGCACGCGCAGAACGGCGCGGACGCACGTCGGTATTTGATTCGTGCCTACGTCGATACCGGGTTGGTTGATCCGAACGAACTCGTGAACGGCAATCATGCCCTTGAGCCAGGATTCATGGTGGATCAGATCGTCCGAAGTCGCGAAAACCTGGGTCTTGAAGTCATTGATCTCTACTGCGTGGAGAACCCCGAGCTGCATCTCTGGGCGAAGGGGCCAACAGAGTTTTGGAAGCAGCTTGGTCGCGTGATCGAAGCGCTTGAAACCGAGGTCGCGAACGGTTCGATCGGTGCTTACGGTCTTTCGACGTGGACGGGGCTGCTCGTGCCTCACGCGGAACGCGGTCATCTTGCCGTGACGGAGCTCTTTGAGTTAGCGCTAGAGATTGGCGGGGCAGATCATCATCTACGTGCCATCCAAGTGCCCTATAGCGTCGCGATGGGTGAAGCATTGGGTTTGCCATCTCAGTTTGGACCCGCTGCGCGCCAACAGTCGCTCTTTGAAACGCTGGCGGAAACCGGGACCACGGTGATGACGACCGCTCCTCTGGTCCAAGGTCGGGCGACACGGGGCCTTCCCCCATTCCTGAGAGAAGCGTTTCCCGAACTGGAAACGGATGCGCAACGTTGCCTGCAGTTTGCGCGGAGCGCACCGGGTGTCACGACAACGTTGGTGGGAATGCGGGAGCTCGCGCATGTTGAAGAGAACTTGCGTGTGGCAGAGTTTGAACCGGCAACAGCCGAAGTACTGGACTCGCTCTATCGCTGGGCGGAGTCGGACCCTAGTGCTTGAGTTCGTCGTATAAAGCGAGAAACGCGGACTCAAGCTCGAGTAGGGCTTCCTTGAATCGCGCATACGCGGCGTCGATTCCCGTCTCCTCGTTCAAGCGTGCGAGTTCATCCAAGTCGCGCGCAGCTTCGTAAGCTCTCGTTGCTGCAAGGTTGCCCAAGGACCCCTTGAGCGCATGCGTACGTTCGTGCAGCGTTGGGAGCTCGCGTGCCTGAACGGCTTCTTCAACATCGGCAATGCGATCTGGCAAATCATTGAGGAAGATGCCGATCAATTCGCCGAGGAGCTTGGTGTCGCCGTCTAGCCGATCCATCAGCATGTCTCGATCGATCACGGGCGACGGTGCGGGCACTAGATGTTCCTATTCTCACATATAAGGCGTTAGTTGTTCTTTTCGGCAATCGTTGGCTCTGGCTTGATCGGCTCTATTTCGCTTGAAATACGCGGAGTTTCTCGTCCAAGCCCAGCATACTGCGCTCGAGCTTGGGAAACATGGCGTCCTTGTGGAGTCCACCGATTTCGAGCGTGATGGCGATTCCGTCCAGTGCGGCGAGTCGATGCAGCAGACGATCCAAATCGATTTGATCTCCGGCTTCACCCGGAACTCCGCCTTCGTGGACCTCTTTCTGTGGACCGCCACAACCAGAAAGGTGAACGCAATCCAGGAACGGGCCGAGCGTTTCAAGCGCCGCTTCAAAACGGTAGGCAGGCTCTTCGTCGAAACTTGGGTCGTTGCCGATCTCAAGCTGATTGATTCGTGGCAAGTCGTCGATGCGCGCAGCTTCGCAGCCGAGCGCTAAGTGACAGACGTCGAGTACTGCCCGGAGTCCATCGACTTCTTCGCAAATCGATGCCATTGCCAGTGGGCTGCAGTAACCCGTCTCGTAGCGCGGCGTTTGCATCGCTCCTGGGAAGGCGTGGTCGTTGCGTACCGGCGCGACGTTCTCGAGGAGAGGAGATAGTTGCCTTACGCGGCACTCCGACACCACACGTTCGATGTATCCGATCGCGTGATCGAGGTCGCCCTTGAGCTGCTCGTGGCATGCTGACTCGGACACCTTGTCGATTTCAAGCGGCCACTCCGTGACATGATGAAAACTCAACCCGACCACCGGTCCTCCGAGTATTTCTTGAAGATGTTCAGAAATTTCGAGGACGCGTTCGAGCTCTTCATGCGCAGCTTTCGCGTAGCCACCATCCGCTGTGCGCGCAGCGTACGGCGGTACGAAGACGCGAACCGACTCCAAGTCCATGCGGAGCTCGTGCAGTCGGTCCGCCTGCATGTCGAGCGCACGGTGGGTTTCGTTGAGTGCTGATCCCACCAAGTCGGAGCGACGGATATAGAGGTCCATCGATCGCAGCGTGGAGAAACGGCGATAGAGTTCGAGGCGTCTGGGTTCCTGCAACGTTCGGGCGTCGAGGACCTGGCTAAGAACCGCGGTCATGCAGTTCTTTTCGTCCGTTCTGTCTCAGGGTTTAGCGGGATTCGTACTTTGTCTGCAGATGTTCACGCAAAAGGTATCGCTGAAGCTTTCCTGACGCTGTTCGGGGCAATTTGTCCACAAAATGCAGCTCGCGCGGCACTTTGAAGCGCGGCAGCTGTTCTTGGCAAGTCATAAGCAACTGATCGGCAGTAAGAGATCCGTCGGTTACGACGAACGCGACCGGTAGATGGCCCCATTCCTCATCGCATGTCGCCACTGCTGCAGCGTCGGTTACGCTGGGTTGGCTAAGAAGTACCGCCTCGATTTCGGCCGGCGAGATATTTTCGCCACCGGATACGATGAGATCGTCGCGCCGATCAACCACGTAGAGACGCCCCGTAGCATCAAGATGTCCGAAGTCCCCGGTTCGCAGCCATTCTCCTTGCACATCGGGCGAGAGGGTCGCACTGCGAACCAAAATCTCGCCGGCTTCGATCTTTACATCGGTTCCTGGGAGCGGCGGACCAACGCAGTACGGACGTGTATAGCTGGATGAGGGCTCAGAAGTTGCGACTTGTGACGCGGCCTCGGTGAGTCCGTATGTGGGAGCGATCGGGATTCCTAAGTCGATGGCGCGTTGGACAAGTTCGGGTGCAATCGGGCCACCCCCCACCAGCACGCAACGCAGATGGTTGCGCATATCGCGCTTCCAGGTGCGTAGCAATCGTAAGAGCATGGTCGGTACAACCGAAAGCAGAGTGATGGCCTCGGTCTGAAGCGCATCGATGATATTTTCGGCTTCGAACCGCTCGCGGAGAACCACGGTCGTGCCGTAGATTGCGGAGCGCATCAGAATCGCGAGACCACCGACATGATAGAGGGGCATGCAGACCAGCCAGCGATCTTCTGGGTTGATGCCGATGCGTTTCGCTGAAGCTTCCGCGCTGGCGAGATGGTTGCGATAGGTGAGGCGCACTATTTTGGGCTCACCCGTTGTTCCCGAGGTGAAAAGTACCGCCTGCGTGTTCTTGAGTGATTTTTCTTCGTGCAGATCAATCGAGGTTGTATTTCCCAACGGAAATAAGTCTCGGTCGGTTAGTAGGATCCGTGCGGACGCGCGTATGGCAAGACGCCGCGCGGTGTTTTCATCTAAGCGTCGGTGCAATAGTACGGCGGTCGCGCCAAGCCGCGATATCGCGTGAATGAACTCGACGTAGCGCTGCGAATTAACCATCCAGATTGCAACGCGATCCCCGCGTCCGATTCCGCGGGAAGCAAGTGATTCAGCTGCGTGTTCGGCGCTGCGATTCAGTTCTGCAAAAGACCGATTCGGCCCCAGCCCGGTGAATGCGAGATGATCGGGGCGTTCAGCAACGTGCCGCGCGAGCCAGGTATCAAGCATGCCGTGCCGCTGGGCTCAGCCCGGGAAGCACCGAAATCGTGTAGGTTCCGGTGCACGCTGCAACCCCATGAACCTCATCGCCGCCCAATGCAGCGGCGAGATGTGCGGCCGCTGTGTTGCCGAGTTCTCTCTCCAGCGCGTGCGTGACGACGACCCCGAGTCCAGCTTCGAGTAGTTTGTTTCCAAGTCTTAAACTGCGCCGTAGTCCGCCGAGAAAGCTTGGTTTTAGCACCGCAACAGAGGCGATCTTCGCTTCAATGAGGGCTGCATATCCGCCGGGGCGGAGTAGTGATTCATCGATGGCGATTGGAATCAGCCGTGCATTTGGAAGTCTCGAAAAACTCTCGAGGCTCCCGACCGCGACCGGCTCTTCGATGAACTCAATTCCATACACTGCGAGGGCTTGAAAGGCGGTGTTTGCCTCATCCTCGTTCCACCCCCCATTGGCATCAAGTCGAATTCCGACGTCGGGTCCAAGTACTGAACGCAATTTCTTTACTGCGGCGACGTCATCTGAAAGCCTTCGGTGCGCGACCTTTATTTTTACTGCGGTTGTTTCTATGTGCTCCAGCTCCTCGAAGTCATCGCTGATCAAGTGATGCACATCGATCTGTTGTCGCGGCGCGTCGGCCAGTAGCATTGCTACCGGCACACCCGCCCGATGCGCGAAAAGATCATGCAGTGCAAAATCAAACGCCGCCATTGCGGTTCGAGCATCGGTACCGTGTGGTTCTATCTGATCCAAGAGCGACTCAAGTGTGCCCTCTGCACCATCGAGTGCGTGTGTGATCGCAAGGATGGCATTTCCAGCTTCCGCTGCGCTCTCGGTACCAAATGCGGGCAGGGGCATGGTTTCACCGATGCCGCTAAACCCGTCGACATCTGAAAGTACAACGCGTGTTCCTTCGCGCGTGCGGATCTTTCCGTGTGCGGTATCGAGCGGTGGGTCGAGCCCGTGCTGAATGGTCTGTGTTTGTATTTGAAGCAGCTTTACCACAGGATTCCGACTGCAAGCAGAACCCCATAGACTGCATGCAGTATCGCTGTATCGCCCAGCGCCCGGATGAAATCTTCGGAACTGCGAGCATTCCAGACCGAACGCGCCGCCGCGATCGCTAGTGGAAATGCGACCCATGGAAGAAGTACGCCGCGAGTGATGGTCGGGTAGCGGAGCAATGCCAACGGCCACGCCAGCGCCAAGATCAACCCACCGAGGTAGAGTGCACGCGCACGATCAGCGCCCAGTAGCACGGCCAATGTAATTTTTCCCGATGCCTGATCGGTATCGATGTCACGCAAATTGTTTACGAGCATCAGCATGCTGACCAATATTCCAATCGGTACAGCAGCTTCGATCGCCATTGAGGAAATGTCGGGATTCTGTAAGTAGGCCGAGCCGACGACAGCGATTATGCCGAAGAACAGAAACGCCGCGACCTCGCCCAGAGCATGCCTTGCAAATTGAAACGGCCCGAGTGAATACGCGACTGCGCCGCCGATGCACAGCAGGCCAATGAGGAGGATGGGCCATCCACCAACGCTTACGAGGTAGACACCTCCCATCGTTGCCAGGCCGAGTATTAGAGCCGCTGCGCGATAAACCTGCGTCGGTGTCAACCAGCCCGCTTGTGTCACTCGAACCGGGCCCATGCGTGCAGCGGTATCGACGCCCGAATAAAAATCGGACACGTCGTTGAGTAGGTTTGCTGCGATCTGGAGCAACAACGCCGTGAATGCGGCGACGAAAAGGACACTCAGGTCTAGGTGGTGACCGATTTCCGCCACGGATGTTCCGACCAGAACAGGGATGAGTGACGCGCCAAGGGTGCGCGGTCGCACGGCGGCGATCCAAGCCTTTGCCGATGGGGGTCGCGGGTGTTCGGCGGTCACGGGAGTCTTGGGAACCGTGAAAAGTCGGGATCTCGCTTTTCCACAAAAGCGTTTCGACCTTCCTTGGCTTCGTCAGTGAGATAGAAGAGCATCGTTGCGTCACCCGCGACCTCTTGGAGGCCCGACTGTCCGTCGCAGTCTGCGTTTAGACACGCTTTCAACAGACGCAGTGCCATCGGACTGTTCCGCAGAATTTCACGCGACCACTGTACAGTTTCCTCTTCGAGTTTTTCGAGCGGAACCACTGTGTTAACAAGCCCCATATCGAGCGCTTCCTGTGCATCGTACTGGCGACAGAGGAACCAAATCTCACGAGCCTTCTTCTGCCCGACGATTCGCGCCATATAGGATGCCCCCCAGCCACCATCAAAACTGCCCACGCGCGGTCCGGTTTGTCCGAAGCGCGCGTTGTCGGCGGCGATCGTCAGATCGCAGAGCATGTGTAGAACGTGTCCACCGCCAATCGCGTAACCCGCGACCATCGCGATGACCGGCTTGGGCAAGGTGCGGATCACGCGTTGAAGATCGAGTGCGTTCAGTCGCGGAACGCCCTGTTTGTCAACATAACCCCCGTGACCGCGTACGTTCTGGTCGCCACCGGAACAGAAAGCGTCGGGTCCTTCTCCTGTGAAGATTGCGACACCAATGCTCGGGTCTTCACGAACGTCATTGAAAGCCTCAATGAGCTCAAAGAGCGTCTGCGGCCGGAACGCGTTCCTCACGTGGGGGCGATTGATGGTGATTTTTGCAATTCCGTCACCGGATTTCTCGTAGCGGATATCCTCGTATTCAGCTGCCGGCTTCCACTCAGTTTTCATGTTTGATCTCCTCACTTGGATTCAAAAAATCTTGAATCACTTCGATGTAACGTTGGGATTGTTCTAAATGTACGCAGTGACCCGCGTGATGGACGACGCGTCTTTCCGCGTTGGGCATAAGGTCCTGCATCTTTTCGGAGACATCACGAAACTTGAGATCGAGCGCACCGGTGACAAGGAGCGTTGGATTTACGATCGATGGCAGCGCATCCCAAAAGCTTGGCTGTGATCCAGTGCCCAAGCCGCGCAGTGTGGCGGCTAACGATGCTGCATCGTTCTTGATTCGTTGATCGAACACAGCCTGTAATCGGTTCGGGTTGAGCCGATTTTGGGTGACGAAGAGCGGCAAGTCCATCCAGTATTTAACGAAGCTCGCGATACTGGATGTTTCCAGCTGTACCGCCAGTGCTTCGTCGCTTTGGCGTCGAAGGAAACGCGCATTTTCATCGGCTAATCCCGGCGATGCGCTTTCGAGAATGAGCCGCCGCACACGATCGGGTCGAAGTGCCGCAGTGGCGAGCGCAATGCGACCCCCCATTGAATAACCGAGGCAATCTGCGGACTGGATACGGAGTTCGTCCAACACGCCGCAAAGGTCCAACGCAATCTCTTCAATGGCGTACCGTTTCGGTTCGTGAATTCGTGCGCTGGACCCGTGCCCCGGAAGATCGACCAAGAAAAGCTTATGTCTGCGGCCGAGTTCGTGAACAACCTCCTGTGGCCATGCCATCGAAGAACCCGTAAACCCGTGCAAGACCAAGAGAGGATCGCCTTGACCGTGCGCGCGAATGTTTAGGGCGAGGCCGTCGCGTGTAATATGCCGTATGACTTCAGCCAAGTGCGCTACCTACCGCATCGGAAATCTTGCGGTGTAGTTCACGGTTTTCCGCCCGGTTCGTACGCGCAACGATCGCGCGAATCCCGGCTTGGCCCCAGCCCTCATTGAGACAGGTTCGCAGTTCATTGAGGTCAGTCACTTCGCGAACGCTGATGCCAAGGCCCTCAAGTGCAGCGACAGGATCCACATTTTGCTTCGTGCCGAAGTGTTTTTCGAATAGCGGACGGTCAAGATTCGAGGACAGGGGTAGAAATTCAAAAATTCCGCCGCCGCCGTTGTCGATGACGATGGCCGTGAGATGGGCATCCGTTTGCCGCGCGATCAACCAGGCATTTAAGTCATGTAAGAAAGCGAGGTCGCCGCAAATCAATGCGGTTGGTTGCTGACTGCCTGCGGCGATACCGAGCGCAGTAGAGACGGTACCATCGATGCCATTGGCACCGCGATTCGCCAGCACACGAATAGGTGAGAGTCGTGCTGCCGCAAATTGATTCAAGTCACGTACCGGCATGCTGCTCGCCACAACGAGGTTGCCGTCCGCAGGCAACGAGTCGAAGACGATTCGCGCGATTGCGGGTTCAGAGACCTCGTCACTATGCCCGAGCGCTTCGTTGAGAACGGCCTCGGCACGGTGGCCTGCATCGATCCAGCTACGGGTTGATGTGTCGGAAAGACGAGTCGGAGAACTCCGGAGGGCCGATTCAAACGAAGTAACGAACGCCGCGGGCGTCATCGGAATCATCCAGTTTGCGACCTGGGTGGGATCAAGCCAGCCCTGGTCTGTCACTACGATCTGTCGAATCCCGGGTTGGGCTTCGAGCCAAGTTCGAATCGCTTTAGAGGTAGGCATGCGACCGAATCGCAGCACGAGCTCGGGTCTTTGTTGCTGGATGAAGTCATCAGAACGAAACACCGAGTCATGAGCTTCGATACAGAATCCACGATCACCGACACCGCTACGCAGTGGACTCAGCACATCATCGATCCACGGCCACCCAAGACGCTTCGCAAGGCGCGGAACCGACTCTCGGAGCGAATCGCATGCGTCGTTCTCACCGACAATGATAAGGCCGCGACTTGTCGACTGGCAGGCCTTTAGTACCGCCGTTATATCGGCGGATTGGGATCGAACGTTTGGAACTTGTACGAAAGGATGTGGATCGCGCCCGTTGCGTGCTGATACCGGAAGCGCGGACCAGGCGGCTTGGTCGGTTACGCTGACTTCAGGGGAGAGAGGTTCGCGCAGCGGGATATTAAGATGAACGGGGCCGGACGGAGTCTGACACGCTGCTGCAACCGCACGGCAAACCTTTGTTCGTAGATGGTGTACGACTTCGGTTTTAAGTTCTGGAGTCGGTAGCTCTGCGAAGTACCGAACATGCGCGCCGTAGAGGTTCAGCTGATCGATCGTTTGCCCCGCGCCACAGTCGCGAAGCTCAATGGGGCGATCCGCGGTTAAAACAATCAATGGCGTTTGGCCGTGGTAGGCCTCGATGACCGCCGGAAGGTAATTCGCTGCGGCGGTTCCCGACGTGCATATCAGGGCGACGGGCGAAGCGCTGGCGCGTGCGAGGCCGAGCGCGAAGAAGCCCGCGGATCGTTCATCCAAAATCGAGTGATCGCAAAGATCGGTTTGATTTGCGCACGCGATCGCGAGCGGTGCCGAGCGCGATCCTGGCGAAATACAAACATGCTCGACACCGGAACGCGCAAGTTCTTGGGCCAATGCAGTGGCCCATGCGGAATTACGATTTGCGATCGTCATAGTTCACGCAAGAACTGTCCGAGCGACTCGAGTTTGAGCCGGGTTTCGGCTTCTTCGTGATCTGGATTGGAGTCAGCCACGAGGCCCGCGCCTGCGTAGAGACGCGTCAGTCTTTGATCCACTAGCCCGCAACGAAGTGCGACGAAGAAATCTCCCCGACCGCCGGCGTCGAAGAGCCCAATGGGTCCCGCGTACCAACCGCGATCGAAGTTTTCGTGTTTTTGAATGAGGTCCATCGCCGCGAGACGTGGGGTACCACAGACAGCTGGCGTCGGGTGAAGCTGAGCAACCAGTTCCAGAATGTGCATGGTCGATCGTAGACGCCCTCGAACCAGGGTTTGCAGATGACGTACCGACCCCGAGCCGAGAACTTCGGGTTGATCGGGAATTTCGATGTTTTCACAAATAGGTTCGAGTACGTTCTGCAATGCCTGAACGACGAATGCATGTTCTTCGAGTTCTTTTCGGGAGTGAAGGAGTTCCGTACCGTCACCAGCTGAAGTGCCGGCAACAGCAGCGGCCAGCACATCGAGATCGATGTGTTGAATCAGCCGTTCAGGGCTTGATCCAAGAAACGTCTGCTGCCCGATTCCCTGTGCGAAAGTCGCGCAGTTTGGATGCGTTTCGATCAGCCGATCGAGCAGGCGGGGAACCGCCGATGTGCCTTCGCGTATCTCTTGGCGTGCGAGCACCGCCTTGCCCGCGCCGCCGCTGCGGATTGTTTCAATGACGTCGCTAGCGGCTTCGCGATAGTCCTGTGTCGAAACGGGTTCGCTTACATCCACAAAGCGAACCGTCGCAGCGGCCGAAACCGTCGGTGCGCAGTGAACTCGCCAATATTCACCGTTTCTTAAGATATACGCGTCTTCGGGCAATACGAAATGGGCGTTTCCAAAAGCGTTCCACTCAGGTCCGCGCTCCCTCGGATCAACGGCTCGAAAAGCGATGCCGCCTACCAAGATTGGGCATGTGCCGAATGCGGCCGTATACGGATGCGGCTCGCTCGCCGCGAAGAGTTCGCGTGCTTGGTTCCGAATATCTGCGATCGGGTCGTTCGACTGACTTGAGAGTACCCGCGCTGCGCCAAGCCCCAGAACTGCGAAACCGTCTTTCGGTTGTTGGAGATAGAAGCGATGCTGGCCCGACGTATGGGAGTCGGCTAACAGCTGTTGCCAGTCGGGTTCCGCCGTAAGACGTTGCGCTTCCCAATGCCACGGTTTCAAAACGAACCTCGAACGGCAATGAGCCGCTGCACCGAACCCATCATATGCGTGCGCTTGTCCACGCGAACGAATCCAGAGGCTTTGAATAGTTCACGAAGCCGATTGGCGTCAGGAAGATAGGTGGTTGAGCTGGGTAGGTATCGATAAGCTTTTCGATCGGACAACCAAGCGCCGAGGGCGGGAACTATTTTTTCCGTGTGAATTCGATTGCCCCAACGAAACAGGGCGGACTGTGGTCGATCGAGTTCTAAGATGACGAACCGACCCGATGGCCGTAGAACGCGTGCACATTCACGAAAGACATCTTCCAACTCGACAAAGTTTCGCAATGCGAAACCGCATGTAATGAAATCGACGGATCCATCACGAAACGGAAGCTGTTCTGCATCAGTGCGGACCCAGTCGATGCGGTTGAATTTCGCTTTCGCGGCGACAAGCATCTGCGGAGCAAGGTCGACGCCGTAGACTGTTGCGCCACGCTTTGCGACCAGGTCGGCGAGGTCGCCCGTTCCGGTTGCGAGGTCGATCACGCGATCGCCCGGTTGTATACCGGCGACATTGAGCGCTTGTCGACGCCATGTTTGATCACGTCCGAGCGAAATCAAGCGATTCATCAGATCGTATCGCGGCGCGATGCGATCAAACATATCTCTGACGTATTCACGTTTCTGCGCTGCGGCAGGAAGTTCTGGTTCTAGCTGTCCCATGACACTCGCAATCTTCCTTCCTCAGTCGCTTCTAGCGCATCGGCCAAAGCTTGTTCATCGCCAGAACTCGCGAGCCGAGTACGCGCACGCGAGAGCAATGTGCGTTGAAAGTGCAGCGCGACCAACGTCGTGACCGCTGGGAGGAGTTCTCGAAATGCCTTGATGACAGCCTCTTTGCTCGGTGCTTCATCATTCTCACGTGATTCACGTACGTAGCGATCGAAGAGTTCAATGCTTCGGTCGGCGATTGCATTGGTATGTGCTGCATGGTCAATGGCAAGCGGCATCAGTTCCTGGAGCGGAAAACCCTGCTGTAAAAGCGAGGTGGCTGCGCGCAACGAATCGAGATCGGATTGTGTGTACGTGGATTCGCCAGCGCTCTCCAACGGTCCTAGCAGGCCGGCGCGTTCGGCGCCATCGATCAAGAACTCGGGAATCGCTGCCGCTTGTGCGAGTTCAGCGCGGGTATAGCGCCGCTCGCCTTCGGCTTCGGCCAATGCGCCAAGTAATGATTCGCGCACACCGTGCCCCGTATTTTCTTGATCGAGCACGCGATGAACCGCGGCCAAGGTGAGACCTTCGCGGTTGAGTTGGCGGATGCGCTGTAGGCGTTCGAGATGAGCATCGGAGTAAATCGCTTTGCGTCCGCGTTTTTCGGGGGCCGGTAACAGCCCGCGCGACTGGTAGAAACGAACGGTGTCCACGCTGACACCGGCCGCTCGTGCGATCTCTTCCACCCGATATTCCATGCAGACACTATAGGAGTATTTACTCGAATTATCATGTGTAAAATATTCAGCAAAATCAGCTAGTTGAGAGAGCTCTCCGATCTACCTTGCCCATCGCATTGCGCGGGAGTTCGGCGAGAAAGCGATAGACCCTCGGTCGCTTATAAGCCGCGAGGGAGGATTCCGCTTGTCTGCGGAGGGCCGTTTCGAGCGCCTGGGGGTCGCTCTCCTTCCGCGGGACGACGAAAATGCCGACGACTTCGCCGCGGTCCGGATCGGTAATCCCCGCTGCCGCAAGTTCCGCCACCCCTTCGACCGAAATCAGCGCGGCTTCGACTTCGCCGGGCAGGACGTTCGAGCCGCCGACGATGATCAGCTCTTTTTTGCGACCGTTGATTACGAGATACCCGGCTTCATCGAGTCGACCCAAGTCACCCGTCTTAAAGAAACCGTCGTGGAAACTCTCGGCTGAGATATCCTCTGCACGCCAATAGCCCTGCATGACCGCCGGGCCCCGAACCTCGATCTCGCCGTCATTCGCGAAACGAATTTCCGTTTCGGGTAGCGCGCGTCCTACGCTTCCCGGGCGCCGTTCCGCATCGATCGGGTTACTGGCGACGATCATCGTTTCTGAAAGTCCGTAGCGTTCGACCGGCTCGAAGCCGAAGCGCGCATGAAAGCGTTCGAAGTCACGCGTGGCCAACGGTGCAGAGCCGGAAATGAAGACGCGCATCGAATCAACGCTCGTTTCGACGGCTGCGTCCGCCATGCGATGGTACATCGTCGGTACACCCATGAAGACGGTGATTCTTTCACGCTCAATGGTTCTAAGAACCAGTGAAGCGTCGAAGCGTTCCATTACTGCGACGGAAAGTCCGAGTCGAAGCGAACCATAGAGTGCCAAGACCAGACCGTGTAAGTGGTGTAGGGGGAGGGCGTGGAGTAGACGGTCTTCACTCGACAGACGCCAGGCGCGCGCGAGTCCGTCAAGGTTGGCTTCGAGGTTGGTTTCGGATAGCGGTACACCTTTGGGTTCTCCCGTCGTGCCGCTGGTGAATATCAAGAGTGCGGGTGAATCCGCTTTTCTTTCGGCAAGCCGTAGTGTTGAAGCTTGGCCGGGTACGACCGCGTCGTTGATTTGCGTGTGTAAATCTGCGCGATCGAGCACACGCGCGCGCTCAATGTCGGTCAGCGAAGAATTGATTGGAACCACGCAGCCACCTGTGGCAAGAATCGCGAGATGGGCCGCGACCAGCTGTGGGCCGCGCGCAAGGTCGACTGAGACACGGTCACCGACCTGCATACCTTCATGTGAAAGCCATGCTTGCCAAGCTGCGGCTTGCTGCAGAAGTTCGTCACCACTACATCGCCAAATACGATCGCCGTTTGAGTTGAGTCCGACCAGCGCATCAGCAGCACCCGTCTGCTCGAGTGATGCGAGCGTTTTCGCGATCATCGTGTATCCAGTATTTAACTCAACGTTAGCATGTCATGGGCGCCGAGCATGCGTTCTTGAATTTGGATGCCGTGCGGGCATGATCCCAAACACGGTGCCGAGCAACCGAGGCAAGCGTCGGCTTGTTTGCCTAGCTTGGAGTAGAGTCGGAGCGCTTCTTTTTCGTCGCCGTAGTCTTCGAAATACATGCGGTAGCGCAACACGTCGTCGATTCGAAGCTGCTCTGGGCAGACATCCAAACACTCACCACAGTGTTGGAAGCAGTGTTTTCCCGCGATCAACTGATCGTACTCTCGCAATACCATTTGATCTGCTTCAGTGAGATCCGTCTTTCCGGACGCATGAAGGTATTCATCGATGTGCTGTGGTTTGAACATCGAAATCACCAAGCAAGAGACATCGGGATTGGACAAAACCCATTTGAAAGCGGCCTGGCTATAGGTGTCGGCTTTAGCACGCAACTCGATCAGTCCTTCGTGCTTCGCGCCCTTCAGTGTTTTCATCGCAACGATTCCGATGTCTTTCGCTGCGGCGCGATGAATGATCTCGCCGAGTTTAGGCCAAGCCCCGTGATGATACGCGAGCATCATGACGTCGAACCGGTCGCTGTTGATCGCTGCGTCCGCAACGGTTTCAAGATTTGGGGTGTGGGTCGAAACGCCGAGAAAGCGAACCTTGCCCTGTTCTTTGAGGCGGTCGAAGGCTTCGTGCGCATTCTCATCGAGTAGGCGCTTTACGTTATCGCAGGAATGAATGTGAACGAGGTCGAGGTAATCGGTCTCGAGTCGTTTCAAGCTGCCTTCGACGGTCGCCATGTATTCCTGCACCGATGCTCCAGGTCCAAGATGACCGTGCGGTGTACAAAATTTCGACGCGATAAACAGGTGTTCTCGATAGCCTTTGATCGCCAAGCCAACTGCACGCTCGGAACCGGTCTCAGAATAGTCCGGTGCGGTGTCGATGTAGTTCACGCCGCGTTCGATCGCCTTGCGCGCGAGTACGGTGCCACCCTTTTGCGGATGAATCCGGCCGGCGCCAAGCGAGATGTCTGAAACCATGAAGTCGGTGCGTCCTAAACGGCGATGACCGCGTATCCGACCGGACCATTGAGGGTGCCCATGGCTATGCTCATCTTTGGGGTGGGTATGCGGAACCTCCGGCCAGACAATTTTCTGCAAGGTGGTTTCGATCCAACCACGTTGGCGCACAAGCGTTGCGATCAGGGTTCCCGCGAGCCCCGCCACGGTACCCGTCGCGCCGAGCAAGAGCTGTCGCCGTCCGCTGCTCGGTATCTGTGTTGAATCGGCTTGTGTCGTAGCACCGAGTCCACGTGCCCAGGCGATTGTCAGGCCGATTGAAATCAGCGTCATGATGCCCGTTAACGTCAGCCCGAGTTTCGGCCGGTACATCATGTCGACGCCTTCTGCCGTCAGACCGATGAACTCGCTGAGTAAGAAGTACGCGAGGACGAACGTGATCAACCATGAAACAATCACGATCACGCCGTTGACCGACCTAGCCGCAGAGTTCGACATCGCACCCTCCTGATTCGATGCAGAAGTGTAACGCCTTAGCGAAAGACGGAGGAGACCAGGGTCGCAACTTCGGCCAAATGATCCTTTTGCTCGGCTACGTAACTCGCAAGATCCGAAGTTCCCGTGTCGACGAGCGGATCGCTGAGTTCGCTCGGGATCTCGGCGAGCCAATTCTGATCGGTGCCGGTCTCCCAAGCACCAAATCCGAGCTCTCGACAGATTCGATCCGCCGCGAAAATGACCGAAGCGAGAACGGCCTGCGTCGGTGCTTCCGCGGGATCGAGGTGATATTCGACCGCCTCGGCGACCGGCTCCGGGAAGTTCCAATAGTCGAGCATGACGCGACAGAGCGCCGTATGAGTGAAACCGAACTCGATCCATTCGGATTCAATCAGTGTGGAGCGGTTTTTCTCTGCGTCCTTTACGGCTTTTTCGAAGCGGTCGGGGTAGTAGATGCTCAGAACGATTTCGCCGAGACAGTGAACCAATGCCCCGAGATACGCTTGCTCCGGGCTTGCGAACTGTACGTCGCGCGCGATTCGGCGCGCGCATAGTGCGGACGCGAGTGACAACGTCCAAAACTGTTGAAGATCGATTTTCGACGACTTGCCGTCAAAAACCTCGATCACCGCAGCGGTCATTACGAGATTGCGCGTTTCGCGTGTGCCGATGCGCATCAAGGCGTCCTGAATGGTTTCGGCGCGCGATGTACTTCCAAAGAGTGCGGAGTTCGCCATACGAATCAATCGCGCACTCAGCACCGGATCCAAAGCGATCATTTCGCCCACCCGACCCAGGTCAGCGTCGGGAGCATCGAGCGCACGCGAGATCCGCAAGTGGACATCCGGCAGCGTGGGCAGGTTGTCGATTTTCTTCAGCAGTCTTCGAACAGGATCCATTCATCGAGATGTATCGGCTGGCTACGAGGGAACTTGCCCCTTAGAGAGGTCCCCGTGGGGACCGGCTGAACGACGTAATGGGGCCCAATGGACGCTTCTGGCACGGGAGTCCTATCCCAATCAGTTTTGGGGGAGACATTGGGTCTTCGATAGGGCATGCTTTCGACGTGGGGTGGCCCGAGTGGGCCTGGCCCCCGCCGAACTCGGCGTGGTTGTTTTGCCGCGGTCGTGTTCGCGAGTTCGCCAGATTGCGGCGGTCAAACCCTGTGGTCTCGTTACGCCGCTTTCAAGTTGGCTCGGTCTTGGGAGAACTATCGTGAGTGATAGGGACAAGGATAAGGTCTCATTCAGCGAGCGCGATCGCCGTAGTCGCGAGAAGCGCAAGAATGGAGACCAGAAGCGCCCACGTGGTGAGGGGGCGCAGCGCCGCTCGCGCGCCGCATCGTCAATGTATCGTCGGCGCATCGACGAAAAGCTCTTCGGTAAACGCGGCGACGCTGGACGTCACCGGCGGGAAGAACGCCTACGCGAAGCTCATGGCTCGCCGAATTTCGTACGAACGTTTCGAGAGTACGTGAAGGACTTCGGCATGCCCAACGACGTTCAACTCCTGATCAGACTGCTCGACTTGAACGAGGATCGGGATGTGTTGAAAGTGATCGATGCGATCGGCTCAGCCGTTGAGGCAGCCCCGGAGCATCGGTCCTTGATTCGAAAGCGGTTGCAGAATCTCGAGATGACAACGGGATCCGACGCGCTCGCAGATGCGGCCGCGGATCTCTTGGGTCGAATCTGAAATCCTCCGCAGGAACCTCTACGCTACGCTTTGACTCGCCGGAAAAACTGCTGAACGACACTCTCATCACGTCTCCTTTGTATGGATGAGAGGGAAGCGAAATAAAGACGAAAGTCAACCCGGAGTGCTGAGTTGGATCTGCACACGAGCCTAGAACGGCTGGATCAGCGTCCGTACCCCGCGTACAAGGATTTACGCGGTCGGGAATTCGAGCTCGATCCCTACACGCTTTGTGTTGAGCACGTGCAGGGGGATCCCTTTGCCGCACCCAGCCGGCTTCGAATCGACCTGCCGGCGGATCTCATGTCTCTGCCCGCTGCGCTCATCGCCAGCTCGGATGCGCGCCGGGCCAGCGCGGATTTTTTCCAGCGCGCACTGGCTGCGGTGCTCGTGGATTCCCCGCGCGGTACCGGCAGCGGTAAAAGCGGTGTGCTCGAGATTCTGGCCACGGGTCCCGAGGTATTGGATCGCAGCGCATTGCAGGTCTTCAAAACCGGGGCCGTGCGTATTCGACTTTCTGTGGGTTTGCCCGCCGCCGGACGCCGCATCCTGGGTCGCGCCGCAGTGGAGCTGCTTGTGGAGCGGCTGCCGCGTGCGCTTGATCGCGTGTTTCCAAAGCCGGATCTGGAGGCACTCGAGCGGCATGTGCACTGCGTCGAAGACCAGGTCGCGTTACGTGCCCAGTTGGATCACGCGGGGTTGGTCGCGTTTCTCGCCGAAGGTTCGATGCTTCCACGCCGCAGCGGGGTGGATTCGAGACCCCTCGTAAATGCGGTCCCGCTTAGCGTGCCTGATTCTCTCAGCGTCACACTCGATGCACCGCATGCGGGTCGTCTTCGCGGGATGGCAATTCGCAAAGGTGTGACGTTGATCGTCGGCGGTGGCTACCACGGCAAATCCACACTCTTGTCGGTGGTGGCGCTCGGTGTTTATGACCACGTGCCGGGCGACGGTCGGGAACGCGTCGTGACCGATGCCAACGCGATCACCGTGCGCGCTGAGGATGGACGCGCGGTACGCGGTGTGGACTTGCGCCCCTTTATAGGTGAGTTGCCACTTGGGCGTCGTACAGACCTTTTCGATACCGACGACGCGTCAGGAAGTACGTCGCAGGCAGCGGCAATCGTAGAAGCGTTGGAGGCAGGTGCGACGACTTTGTTGATTGACGAAGACACCGCTGCGACCAATTTCATGATCCGTGATGCGCGCATGCGTGCGTTGGTACCACCAGAACAGGAACCCATCACGCCTTACATCGACCGTGTTCGGCAACTGTGGACCGAGCGCGAAGTGTCTTCGGTATTGGTGGTCGGTGGTGCGGGTGACTATCTCGATGTTGCCGACCAGGTGATTCAAATGGATGCCTACCGACCGTGCGATGTCTCCGCAGAAGCCGCCGCAGTCGCGAAATCACTACCGCTCGGTGGAGCTGCACCGCGTCCGCCGGATCCATGGCCTGCAGCGTGTGCCCGTCGACCCGCGCCATCGAGTCTTGATCCGAGCAAAGGCAAACACTCCGAGCGCGTTCGCTCGGTAAAAACACGTGCAATCGAATTCGGACGCGAAGAGATCGATCTGAGCCTGTTGTTTCAGTTGATCGACTCGGCGCAGTGCCGAAGCATCGGCGACTTGCTCCTCCTGCTTTCACGTGAACTCGTAGATGGCGAGAGATCGATTCCCGAGTTGCTCGATGCGGTTGAAAAGATGATCGATGAAAACGGCATCGATTCGGTATCGGAACGCGGCTATGGCGATCGCGCGCGACCGCGTCGCTTTGAACTCGCAGCCGCGCTCAACCGGTTGCGGAGCTTGCGTCTGGTTGCGTCGCCGTAACAGCTCTGAGATGATGCCGCAGATGGAATACAAAACGATCCTCTACGACGTTAAAGATCAGGTTCTAACGATTACATTGAATCGGCCAGATCGACTTAATGCGTTCACCCATACCATGATGCGCGAACTCATCGAAGCGCTCGATCGCGCGGATGAAGACGACGAAGTTCGTGCAATCATTTTTACCGGTTCGGGCCGCGGGTTTTGTGCCGGGGCCGACCTCTCCGGTGGCGCAGGAACCTTCGACGCGACCGATGCTGCCAGTGATTTCGAGTTAGAGGTTCAACGCGATGGTGGCGGCCAAGTGAGTTTGCGCATGTTTGATTGCAAGAAGCCGCTCATTGCCGCGGTGAACGGCCCGGCGGTCGGTGTGGGTGCCACGATGACGCTGCCGATGGACATTCGACTTGCATCAGATCAGGCACGTTTCGGTTTCGTATTTTCTCGCCGCGGTATTGTGCCCGAAGCCTGTTCGGACTGGTTCTTACCACGCGTTGTGGGGATTAGTCGTGCTTTGGAATGGGTTTATACCGGTCGAGTATTTTCTGCCGCGGAAGCGCTTGAAGGTGGCCTTGTCCGAAGTGTTCATCCGCCAAACGAACTCCTGCCGAAGGCGTGGGAACTCGCGCGTGAGATCGCAGACAATACTTCGGCGGTTTCGGTGGCGTTGGGTCGACAGATGATGTGGAAGCTCTTGGGCGCTGACCATCCGATGGTGGGACACCAATTGGATTCAAAGGCCATCTATGCGATGGGACAGTCGCCCGATGCGCATGAAGGCGTGCAGTCATTTCTCGAGAAGCGCAAAGCGGATTTCAACATGCGACCAAGTCAAGATATGCCGGATTTCTATCCGTTTTGGCGCGAACGTAAGTTCAGCGATGAAACCGAGATCTAAACAATCCGAGATTCCGCGCTATAGATATTGAAGTCATCACCGCGTAGAAACCCAATCAACGTCTGACTCGATTCACGCGCGAGTTCAATCGCCAGCGTCGACGAGCCTGAAACGCCCGCGATGATGGGAATTTCTGCAACGATCGATTTCTGAGTGATTTCGAATCCCACGCGACCGCTTACTAAGAGTATTCGCTCTCTCAAGGGTAGCTGCTCTCGTAGCGCGGCCCAGCCGATGACTTTGTCGACGGCATTATGACGTCCGATATCTTCTCGCAGACAGAGGAGATCACCTGCGTAATTAAAAAGCGCCGCGGCGTGAAGCGATCCGGTGGAGTCAAAGAGCACCTGCCCACTGCGCATCTGTTTGGTTAATGTGGCGAGTAGCGCCGTGGGCACTGTCTTTTGGTCGTCTTTGAGCGAAGGTGTGCGCTGCCGAACGGCTTCAATGCTTGCCTTGCCGCAAACACCGCAACTCGACGTCGCGTAGAAGTTTCGTGCGTCGGGCATGTGCACGCGGTCATCGTCGGCATCGGTCAGAATATCGATTTGATTTTCATTTTCGGCACAGTGAACGGCGCTGAGTACCACGTCCGGATGCTCGACGATGCCCTCCGTTACCAGAAAACCGACCGCGAGCTCTGGATCGTGTCCAGGTGTGCGCATCGTGATCGCGATACTCTGTTTGCGAAGCCGAATTTCCAATGGCTCTTCGACGACGACCGCGCCTTGTGTCGATTTTCCCAGCCCCGATTCGACACGTTTCAGTGTTAGCTCTCGGCTGCCCGGATTAGTCATCTGACGCCTGCGCGCGCGTTGGCTCCGGTCCAAGTGCTTGAATACGTGCATTGCGACGCGTTCGGTAGATCGAGGTCCGCCAACGTTCGATGCCCACGAGCTCGGCGCCGAACCAAAGCGGCGCTGTGATCAGGTCATGGACGCCCAGGCCCAGCGCCCGAACGCCGGTGGAGAAGGTTTCGATGCGACCCATCACGGGTGCGGCTTCGAGATACGCAGCTTGTGACTCCGGCAAGCGCTCGATGTCTTCACCGCGCAGGCCCTCAAGCCAGCCTGTGCTCAAATGGGAGATTCCCAGGCCGACACGTTTCAGCGGCTGACTCACGAAACCCTTGAGCACCGGATGCGTGATCCTATTGTCGTCGATGGCTGCGATGCTGTCGCCCGCGAGTCCGACGATGCTGGCGGATACCAAACCGAGCCCTCCACCGAGATCGCCCAAGATGATGAGTGGTGCAACCAACGTCGTGCCGAGTGCCTTGCCGATGCGGGGTTTCGCTGCTGCATCGGTGGCTGGGTAAGCCAGGCAGATCAGGGTGAGGCCGCAAGCGATCCGTCGCATCTGTCGCATACGCCGCAGCACGTTATCATGCTTATTCATGCAGCAGATTTTGATTCATCAGCTCGTCGCCGCCAGTCCGGACAAGGTCTGGGCCATGCTTACCGATCACAGCCAGTTTGCGCGTTGGTCGGGGGTTAAAGAGGTGGTGCTACGTCAGCGAGGCTATCCGGAAGCCGACGGGGTAGGGGCGATCCGCGTCATTCGTGATCACGGTGTCGCGGTCGAGGAAGAAATCACCGCGTATGAGGCGCCGAAGCGTCTTGCCTATCGGCTGATTTCTGGGGCACCGATCCGGGACCACAGCGGCGAGTTGCGGCTGGAGCCGCAGGCCGATCGTACCCAGGTTACGTGGGAAGTGCTTTTTGAACCAAAGATTCCCGGCACGGGCGCACTGATTCGATGGGTTGTAGGGCGTCAACTTGCCCAAGTGCTCGTACGACTCGCGCGGCAGTTCAAGGACAACGACGCCTAGTTCTGATCAGCTTCGCCTTCATGAGTGAAGTCGGCTCCAAAAAGCCGACTCTGCGCTCGATCTGCACGTCAGTTGCTTAAGTCTTGCCGATTATTGCCGATCTGAAGTCTAACCCCAGAAGTTTTTCCCAGATATAAAAGTCAGGGGAGGGCGGGAGCGCAGGCGAGAAGTTTTGGGGGGGATCTCTTGTCAGTGTTCCCGCCCCTTTCTTTTTAAGTCAGCGCGCTAAGTATTGCCTGGGCGACGCGTTCGCCGGCATGACCGTCGCGATGCGTACCGAGTAGCAGGGCGATTCGATCGCCGTCCTTGGGAGCTTCTTCCCAGCCGGACTTTCTGACCCATTGGTCGTAGGCGTCGCGGTTTGCAAGCACGCAACTCGGAAGTGTTGGGCGTGGGCGTGGTGATGCTTGGGTGCTGGGCAGAAGTGATGAAAGCCACCACGCGCGTTCTGCCCCGGCGCCCAGCGCTTTGAGTAGATCGTCCGATGACAGCGTGAGAATCGCCCGGGCGTCTTTGAGACTCGACCAACCGGGGTTTGGATCAATCGCGATCCGACCTTTGGGGATCGAATGTGTGTCTTGGAGCGATCGCACGATATGCGCGATGGTTTCAATATCGTCTGACAGAAGCCGCGGTTCACTCGGGCGAAGTTCGATTCGAAAGCCGGTCGGAATCAACGGGGTTAACACACTCGCGAGGGCACGCGCCTGCTTCGCGAGCTGTTCTTCATCGCCCGATCCAAGGTCCCAGCTATGCAAGATGACGATCGATTCATGCAGATCGTCTTTGGTTTCCTGGTCGAGCTCTGGATACCCGGTCATCAAGTAAGGCAGACCGTGAGTGCGCACGGCTAGATTTGCGATGTGATCTGTGTGGTCGGGATTGAGCAGGACACCTGAGCTGGTGACACGGCTTTCCGATGTGGTTCGGGTAAGGCTTGGTGGCAGCGGGGGTCGTAGCAATACCGCCGGCAGCGGCAGTCGCGGTACCGCGATGAATGGCCTCGGACCCTGGGAGAGCATCATTCCTAGATCATCCGTCGTGCCGATCATCAGGGCGGAATCGGCCGAGCCCATGCGCCGGGTCCAGCGAATCCTCGGCATTTCGAGTCCGAATGATTCTGCGATCAACTCAATTTCGGGCTTCGGAGCGTGAAGTCCGGAAAAGAGCGCTCGGATCTCCACGTCTGCCGCTTCCAACCAGCGGAGAACGGGTAGCACTGCATCCCAGTGCACGAGTTTTTCGACCGCAACAAGAACTCTAGGCATGGACCTTGTTCAACGGGGGGACGCTAACGACGAGCCATCACTCCCAAGTGCTCCAAGTCCAATGCGAGTGCTTGCAGCGCTTCGGGATTACCGGGAAGGTAGCCTTCCGGGGTCTGAATTGCCGCCTCTAAGTTGATGGCAAGTCGTAGTGCGTTGCGGAAATTGATGCTCGATAGGTGCTCGGGTGCGTGCACGCGATCCTGGTGGAGAAATTGCTGGCCGAGCGAGTGGCAGCGCTGGAGCAGCTGGGCCTCTTGGATCGTACGGCCCTCGGTTCCGAGTTGGCGCAGTACTTGGGTGACCACCCAGTAGCTTTCGAGATAGTCGAGCACAATGCCAGGACCTGCGGCGCGTATCGGTGGCAGGCCAAGTTCCTGCTCATGGGACAGGATCTGAGATTCGTGCTCCACCTCGGCGAGAAAGGTTTCCTTCTCGGCGAAGAAGAACTCGAACTTCAGCAGATCGCGAAGTCGTAGCGCCCAGTGTTCGGCGTCTTCACTCATGCTTGCGGCGCGTTGTGCGAGGGAGGTGATGGCGCGCACGAGAAAGAAATGAATGACGGTGTTGCGGTAGTAGGCGGCTGCGTGCTTGTGTGAATCTGAGACGAAATACACGGGATCGATACCATCGGTGTAAACGTCCACAACCCCACTTCGCCGGAGTGCCGTCAAGGCAGCTTCCACGGTTACGTCTGGTCCTTGGGTCAATTCTTCAGAAACCGAAATCTTATGCTCCACCGCATAGTCGATCATGCGCTGGGTTTCGGCGCAGAGTTCTTCCGTCGTTAGCGCACGCCGTCCCGCGCTGGCGAGAATCGAACTCACCAATTCGACCGGGGTAAGCAGTGTGACCCGGTTGATTCCGTTTGAAATTTGGAACGCAAGCTTCTCAACCACCAGGCGGTCATCGCCGGAGCGCTCCATATAGCCTCGAAGCGTGATGGGGTCGGCGAATCGAATATGCACCTTGCCCAATTGCCGCTCGCCGAGTGACCGAATCATCCGCATCAAGAAGCCAAAGCTCTCGCGTTCTTTTTTACCCCCGAGCTGCTCCTTCACGTACTCCTCGACCTCGAAAACTTGGTCGTACGTGATGGCTGTGGGTACAAAGTAGACGTCGCTTACGTCTGCACGGCGAATACCATCGACGATGTAGCGGAGCATTCCGTAGCGTGGTGGCAGGAGCTTCCCCGATCTTGTGCGACCGCCTTCGATGAAAAATTCTTGATGAAAACGACGCTGCACCAAGTAGTTGATGAAACCGCGCAACGATTCTTTGTAAATCGGATCGTTTTGAAAACTGCGACGAATAAAGTACGCGCCGGTTTTCGGCAGTATTCGGCTCATCGGGAAGAAGCTCATGTTATTACCGGCGGCCGTGTGAGGGGGAGCAAAGCCATTTGTGAAGAGTAGATGG
>JAJDAK010000004.1 GCA_029261895.1 Deltaproteobacteria bacterium | reverse complement strand
CTGCCGCTCCGTTAGATGCGACTCGATCAACGCATCCGATACAACTTCTTCGCTCATGATCCCGTGTCCTCCCTCTCATAGAGAAAACAACTTCGCAGATGCATCGCTACCATGAAACACGTACTTACTTGAGCGCTTACGAACAAGCAGGTAAACGGGTCGTATCACGGTGCGCTGACTTTCAATCAACAGTACAATTGTTTACGTTTTTCCGTTGGCTCGTACGTCGGTAAATCGTTATGTGGCATTCATATTTAGCATGTTAATAGATGCTTCTTCGACGCATGGTTTTCTTGCTGCAGGCTGATTGAAGTTATCGCCATCAGTATTGAAAAATGTTGTATGGCTATAAACGTCGTAGCCGTCATTTTTAGTGTTATCGCTAAATATCTCTCGCTGTTGAGTCACTCGCCCAGGTCAGGTCTATTTGGAGCCAAGTGGATGCAGGTGTGCTGCCGCCGCTGTGGCAACCGCGTCAGCGCCAGCGACGTCCGCTATACGAGAGGGTAGGAAAGGTCGGTGTTTCATCTGGCAGCCCAAGAGGAGTGGGGGAGTGATAGGCTTACGGGGCCTAGAAAGGGCTGGCTGCATGTCGAACTTCTATCCCACGGATGAGCCGCTCTCCGCGATCTCGCGGCGCGGATTCATTCTGCGATCGGCCGGTGTGAGTATGGGCCTGATGTTGATCGCATGCACGCGTGATCAGAGCGACACGTATCGTGCGTTGCTCGATGCGGACGAGATGCCCCGTGTGTTGCCCTTGCGGGAGTATGCGATCCTGCGCGTACTCTCGGAGCGCATCGTGCCGGGCGCTGCCGCGTTGGGCGTAGCTGCGCGCATCGACCGCGAACTGGCCCTGCACCCCGAGCGTCTACAGCGGGACTTCCGGGACGCGCTGCGCCTGTTGGAATTCTGGCCGCTGGCGACGCGGTGGAGCCGCTTCACGCGTCTCACACCCCAGCAGCAGGATCTCGAGCTTGAGACCATGACACACAGTCGTTTTGCATCACGACGACTTGCGTTCCAAGCGCTGCGCATGTTGATCCTCTTCTTCTACTACACCCAGGAGTCGACCTGGTCCGCGATCGGTTACACGGGGCCCTGGGTGGAGCGAGGCTCATGAGCATTTTAGAAGGTACGCAGATCACCAAAGACGTAAGGGAGGTCGCGGATGTGCTCGTGATTGGGTCGGGGGCGGGCGGCGCGAGTGTGGCGATGCGGTTGGCCGAAGCCGGCAAGCGAGTGATCGTTCTGGAACGCGGCGGCTACTACTCGGGACTACAAGATCCGTTTAATCCCGGCCGTCCGGGACGTGGCAGCCTCAACCAGCGCGAAGATGACATGCTCGGACGGATCGACGGTGGACGCGGCCTGCAGAGCACCGAGGATGGCCGGGTCGGACTCACGTTTGGGAACTGCGTCGGGGGTGCAACCGTGCACTACTGGGCCGACAGCTATCGAACACCGCCTGACCGCTTGGAACTCTGGGAACGTGAGTACGGGCTGGAGGGGCATAGCGAAGACGAGCTACGCCCGTACTTTGACGAGATCGAACGCGACTTGAACGTGCATCCTGCAGGCGCAGCCTATTACAACGTCAACAATCAACTCTTCAAGCAGGGGCTCGAGACTCTTGATTGGCATGGCGAAGCGGTTCCTCAGGCACGCAAGGGATGCATACGCAGTGGCTACTGCATGCAGGGCTGTGCGTACGACGCCAAGCAGAGCATGCTGGTCACGTACCTACCGCGTGCGTTGCACGCGGGCGCCAGGCTTTACGCGGACTGCGAGGTCGAGCGGATCCTAACCGAAAACGGACGCGCGAGCGGAGCCGCGGCTCGCTTTATCGACCGGGCCAGCGGACGGCCAAACGGTGCGCGTCTACTAGTGAAGGCGCGCCACGTGTTGCTCGCTGCAGGGGGATACGGCTCGGCACCGATCCTGATGCGCTCGGGCCTGGCGAACTCGAGCGGCCAGCTCGGTCGAAACCTGCGCGCGAATCCGTGTAGCATGGTCTTCGGGGTTTTTGACCAGGACGTCGTACTGTGGCGAAACATTCCCGCCGCGCATGGTTGCATGGAGTGGCGCTTGCCCCGCGAGCGGGCGGGTCGCTACCACGAGGGCGGTTATCTTCTGATGCCCAACCAACTCAATCCCGCCGCGTTGGCGGTCTTCCTACCAGGCTATGGTGCGGAACATCGTCGGCTCATGGAAGCTCTGCCACGCATCGCCAGCACGATTGCTTGGATCGACGATCACGAGAGCGGTGAGATCCGTATCGACGCGAACGGCGAAGCGCGCTACACGCTGCCGATCGAAGGTCGCAATGCGGAAATTCTGCGCGACTCCATGAAGAAGGGCGCGCGGCTCTTGCTGGCGTCCGGTGCGAGCGAGGTCTTCCTAGGAGACGCCTCGGGCACGCGCATTCATGATGAGAACGAGCTCGCGAAGCTGGACGCGATCGATCTCTCGCCGGGGAACTTCAGCTTTCCCGCACCTCACCCAGCGGGTGCCTGTCGCATGGGAGCGGATGCCGCGTCATCGGTCGTGCAGAGCAGCGGAGAAACTTGGGACGTACCCGGTCTTTGGGTCGCCGATCCCAGCGTGTTCCCGACCGCACCCTCGGTCGATCCCTCACTCACGATCCTGGCTTTTTCGCTCAAGCTGGCCGATGGCATGCTCGAGCACGGAGTGATATAGATCCGAGTTTTTAGGAAATCTATCGCAGTACCGCGCGGCGGAGAGTCCACCATGCACTCGCAGCGAGTGCGGCGCAACCAAGTGGGATCGCCTGGCGCAACGGTACGTGCGCGCTGGCTATGTTCTCGCGGAAGATCTCGAGGCCGCCCATCAGAACTCCGATCATCACGATTCCGCACCATGCGATCTCTCCAGCAAAGCGTTGACGACGTATGTATACAAGTAAACCGAGCGTAATCAATGAACCGCCGAGGACGTAGTAAAATGGGAAGGGGTGTACCGTGAGTGAATGCTCCGCGCCGAACAGGATCAGTCCGCGTGCCAGGTGATTGGTGTAGGCACCCGTTTCAGGGCCATAGGTGATGGCCCAGGGCAAATCGCAAACAACCCCATGACAACAACCACGGCCGAGGCAGCCTAAGCGACCTACAGCGAGTGCGAGGCCGGCGAATGGTATTGCCGCATCGGCTGTACGTGGAAGCGGAAGACGCATGAGCCGCGCAGTGGCAAGCCCCATCAACCCGCCCAATAACATCCCGCCCGGAAGCCGCCAACCGGGTCCAAGCAAGAGTGTCGGGTCAAGTATCAGTTCTGAAAAGCCAGTCTTGGTTTCGACCAGAAGGGCATACACGCGCGCACCCAGGCCAGTACCAAGCAGGGCAATCGCGGTAACCACGATCATTCGCGAGAGCGACAGTCGGTTTAGACGTGCGAGCAATAACGTACCCATGAACCACGTAGCTGCCCCGCAGCTCCAGTAGTACAGATGCTCTCCGACGCGGGGCGTGAGTGACAGCAATGACTGCCAATCCGCCCATGCATTCGACATTCCTACAAACCGCAGCAGCCGCTAAAAAGCGTTTGATCGTTTGCGTCGTTCAGTGCTGAACCGTTGCCGTTCATGTCAGAAAGACTGCAATTCGGATCGAGCTGGCTACCGGTGTTGGAATTCAGGCAGAGCAGAAATGCAAACGAGTCGGCTGTATCACAGAGGAGGTTGTTATCGAAGTCACAGTCACACGCATTTCCTACGCCATCCCCATCAGCATCGACTTGCAAGGGATTCGCAACACTGAGGCAATTATCGTCAGCATCGCAGACGAAATCGTTATCGGTATCTCCGTCCTGAAGATCGCAGAGGTTCGCGCCGCAGAGACACATTGCATTGACAACATGACAAGTGTTGACCGTACCACAGGCCTCGCAGGTTTTCCCGGCCTGGCAGCTACAGACAGACGGTTCTCCGGCGCATGAGTGGCAAGCCTCGACCCGACACAATGCATTACAGCCGTCGCCACCGATGAGGTTGCCATCATCGCATGCTTCTCCCGTATCGGGTAGTCCGTCACCGCAGGTCTGGATCCGAAACACATTATCGGTATCGCCCGCTGAAACATAGATGCGACCGAAGGCGTCTTGAGCCAGATACTTGGGATTCGAGAAAGCAGTAACTCCGGGTGTGTTGGCATCAAAAAATACCTCGATATTGCCTCCTGAATCCCAACGAACCACGTTGTCACTGATACGCGCCCCCACGTAGACCTCGCCGTCTCTACCGGCGAGCACGACATCCGGAAATTCCATTACTCCTTCGATCCTGCCCAAGATCTTCGAAATGCTTCCATTAGGCGCGATCCTGAAAACATTATGACTCGTCCGGCCGGCGACATAGACGCTGCCATCGGGTGCGATGTCGAGTCCAAATGGTTCGTCGAGTTTGTTCCCCTTTCCATCGCCAGTCCGATCGATGATCTCAGTAATGGTTTCGTCGCGATCCCAGCGCAGCGCATTCTTGCTCTCGCGCCCTGTGACATAGACGCTCCCGTTCGGATCAAGATAGACAATGTTAGGTCGCGAAAGGTCTTTGCCGGGGCCGGCTCCGTTTGCGTCAATGATCTCTTGAATCTCGCCTGTGGGGCGGATCCGGAAGACGTTATTCGTTGCATTGCCCGCAACAAAAATGTTGCCTTGGTCATCGATGACCACACCGGATGGACCAAGCAGTGGCGCGGTCCCCACACCGTCTTTAGCGATGCCTCCATTTGCATCGATGAGTACGCTCACATCGCCATTCGGTTCTGCTATTTTGAAAACCGCAGCAGCGTCATGCGGCACTTGCGCGGGGCTGCTTACGTAGACGTTTCCAGCGGCGTCGAAATGTGTCAGGTACGGGTGGTCGAACGGAACGACGCCATCACCAGTCGCATCGAGCACTTCCCGTGCGTTGCCGTTGGGATCCACGATAAAGAAGTTATCGCTTCCCCGCCCAACCACAGCCAAGGTTCCGTCGGGTTTAACATCGATGCCTATCGGCGCTTGCAGTGGCGAGGTGCCGGTACCATCGCGCGACGTACCACCGCTGCTATTGATCATCTCAGTCACGGTCTTCGCTGTACTGTCGTTTGCGAACATCAGCACGCTGACTACGATACCTCCGAAAATCATCCACCGGTGAGTCATGGAGTACCTCCTTCTAAGGAGTACATCCATCCTGGTGTTTGGTGTCAAGACCGCGAAGCGCCGGAGTGGTAGGCCTTGCGCTCGGCAAGCGTATGCAGAAGCAACATATCATTCATGCACCGCCTGCCGAGCTACAGCGGAGCCGTCCTTAGACTGGATTCACGATCAGAAAGCCGTAGAACGACGTATTTCCTAGAATCTGCCCCCACAACACTCTATTGCCGGGGAATACAAAACCCAGTGTATGCGTGCAGCCTTTTTCGTTGCTCGCCGGGCAACTCAGATTGACCCGCCCCCGTTCACGCTTCCGCTGCCTATGTTAGAGCAACGTTTGCTTTGACCGTCACCCCAAACTGGGTCCATCCAGAGAGTGAGAAACCGGCGTTGATTTGGCATGTGCCCCTGTGGCCCATGCCTTTGCAAACTCCTTTGGCGTGCGATCCTCCAAGGCGCTGTGAGGACGGAACTCGTTGTAGTCCCGCCGCCACTGTTCAATCTTCTCTCGAGCGTCATCGACTAGTCGGTGTGATCGCACCACTCTTCCTCGCGCTTCGACTCTCCGCCCTGGGCGGTTCCTGCGAAGGCACGCCGGGGGTCTTTTCGCGCGCAAACGCGAAAAAATAATCGGGGCGCGTTTCTCAGTCGCCACGTCGTGCTCGTGGCCAGGGTATAAAACGTCACTCTCGGCTGGGACTCCGAACCACATAGTCGCCGCGTCATCATGGAGCGGACCCTATACGCAACATGCAATGCTAACTATCCTAATCTAAACCCTTATTAGTTTGCATGGCACGGAGTGACTTTTCATCACACGCAACGATCTACCTAAACATGTGTTGAAAAATGTCATTTCACCGACGTGGACATTCCGTTCCTGATTTGGTTTGAGTCCGAGTTTATCCTGCAATTTTATTCACTTAGAGGTTGCGCTTACGTCTATCACATGGGATTAAACAGAAAAGCGGGGTCTCGCGGTTGGGGCTGCGCTACAACGTTGCACGGATAAGGAGAAACCATGTCCCTACGACAAATCATTCCTGTGGGGGTCGCAGCAGCACTCGTACTTTTCGTTTCGAACGCTGCGCTGGCCGATGATCTTGATGTAGACGTCTCCGATAACACTGTCAGTGATATCGCGAACGATGACGACTTTAGCGACAACGGCTCGGTCATCGGGGCCGACGATGGTGCGACCAACGTCAACGACAACCTGAACGGTAATACCGTCGGTCTGGATGATGTCGGAAACGACGATGATTTCAGCGATAACGGTAGCGCTGTTGGGGCGGACGATGGCAGCACGACTGTGAACGACACGTTGAATGACAATACACTTACGGTTGACGTCAATGATGTTGCGAACGATGACGACTTTAGTGACAACGGCTCGGTCACGAACGGCGCGGATGACGGAAGCACCGTGAATGACATCAAAGACAACCTAAGCAACAACACCGTAAGCGTCGATGACGTGGGTAACGATGAAGACTTCAGCGAGAACGGTTCGGTCACGAACGGCGCGGATGACGGAAGCACCGTGAATGACAATGACGTAACGGTGGGGCTCGATAACGTTCTCAACGGATGGTCGGTACCGATCGCGACCGCAGACTTAGACGCGACCGTGAGTGATAACTCTGTGGTTCAAGGTATCGGTAATGCTAATGCATCGGGCACAGATGCGGTTGACTTCGACCAAAACGACGTAGACACCGACGATCAGGACGTCAACGTCACGGTGACGGCGGATGTCGACGCTAGCATCAACATCAGTGATAGCGCCCTCCAGGGCTTCACCGGTGTGAACTCGATGAACGTGGGTACCGGTGCGAACTCGATCCAGCAGTCGAACCAATCGATTTCGGTGGTATCAAACAGCGTTTTCTAGGTTGATCGGACCTAGCACGGCATGACCGATGGGCGTTTCGGCGCCCATCGGTTGCGGGCCGCGCGAACGCAAACCACCTAATCGTGAGGGGGAAGTTATGAGCAGCATCAGAAGGCAGATCGCCAAAATGGCAGTCCTGGGTCTGGGTCTAGTATTTGTCGCTACGCCCTTCGTCTCGACGGCTGGCGAGTCAGGCGGGCAACTGCCCAGATTATCGATTCCAAGTCTTGGGCTTGGTGAGGTGAAGTCGGGCATCGGTAACGAGCTAGGGAACGCTAGTTACCGTCTGATGGACACCACGTCGAATCTGAAGAGCGACCTTGGAAGCATCAAATCTGGGATCGGAAGTGGGCTGAATAACGTTCAGTTGAAACTGAATTCGACTCACGACGACATCGGGAGTTCACTCGGTGATGTCCATTCCGACCTCGGCGAGGTCAACTCAGGAATTGGCAATACACTCTGGAATGTTCGTTCGAACGTCTACGGCGTGAAGAGCGGCATCAAGAGCGAGATCGGTCAGGTCGGATCGGAGCTGGGAAACGTGAAGTCTAACGTCGGTAGCGAGCTGCACAGCGTGAAGTCCAACGTCGGAAACACGTTGGGCGATCTTCGCTTGGATCTCGGCGGTCTCGGATCGCACGAATCTAACGGAAACACCAGCGCCTATTTCAAGCCGAGCTTAGGTTTGGGGTCGTTGTTGGGCGGGTACAGCTCGCAGCAGCCTTAGGAGGCCACAGATGCGATATCAAAACGGTCTCTGGATTGCGGTTTCCGTGGTCCTAAGCGCGTTTCTCGGGCTCGGTTTGAATGCGAGTGCCGAGGAGGCGGCCGCACCCATCGATCAATGGGAGCGCGTAGGGGATGTGGATCTTTCTACGCAACGCGGAGGTGCGGTTGAGGTTTCGCTGGAGAGCAACGCTGAACTCATGGCAGAGGTCAAACGAAACTCGGTGGGCGACGGTACCACGACGGGGAATATCAACGTCTCCGACATGGCTCTGTCGGACCTGAGTGGCGTTCAGGCCTTTACCTTAAACAGCGGGAACAACAGCCTCATCCAGACGAATATGATCGTAAATGTGTATTTGAAGTAAAGAACAGGGCGGCGGGGAAATGCAGCAACGGGTAGATGAGCAGGTTTTACGGTTTTTGTATGTGGTGCTCTTTCTCACTCTCGCCGCCCTGATCCCGGTATCCAGAAGCGCGCTCGCCGGCGACGTTCCGATTTTTCCTAACGACACCTACTGGACCGTAGGCGTAAACAGTCTCAAAGAGCTCAAGTTCGACGGTGCGGTACCGCAGCAGTATGACTTTAGTTGCGGGGCTGCTTCGATTGCGACGCTGCTCACGTACCACTACGAAACTCCAGTCGACGAAACCGAAGTCTTCAGGTTCATGTGGGCCAACGGAGATCGCGAGAAGATCCAGAAAGTGGGATTTTCGCTTCTCGACATGAAAAACTATCTGGTCGAGCGTGGTTTCCGTGTGGATGGCTACCGCGTTTCGCTTGAGAAGCTGTACAAAGTAGGAATTCCAGCGATCTCGTTGGTGAACATAGACGGTTATAAGCACTTCGTGGTGATCAAGGGGATGAGCGAAACCGAGGTTCTGCTTGGGGACCCCGCCTTGGGAGTACGCGTCTTGCCGCGCAGTGAATTTGAAAAGATTCGGGACAGCATCGTGTTGGTGATCCGTAGTCACGCGGAGGTCGCACGTAAGCACTTCAACAACGAGCGGGATTGGCAGTTGCGTCCGCGTCCACCGGTACGTATTGCGATCGGTCGTGAGGGCATTGGTACGTTCACAATGATGCTACCGCAGAGCAATCAGTTCTAAGGAGTTCGGAGATGGAATCCATGGCTTACGGGAGGAGGTTGGGAGTGTACGCAGGGTTTCAAGTGTTCCTTTTCGCCTTCTTGTTCCTCGGTGGCGCGTCGACGGCCTTCTCGGCGACGTCTGAATCCCACGACCCGTTCGCGACGCTTGAGCCGGTTGCAAAGGAGGCGCTCACCGAGCGGAGTGGTGGTGCCCTCGACTTGGCGGGTATGAAGCTCCGAATTGAAGCCAAGGTGACCTCGATTTTGAACAAGAACGAGGTGCTTCAGACCGTGCTCGACTTGACGGACGGATCGAAAGGCATTGCCAATGTCATCGTGGTTCAGGAAAAACCCGCAAAAGCCGATCCACGCAAGAATCCTGCGACCCCCGGAGTGCTCGATCTGACACCCGATGCTGAAAAGATCCGGCAAAAGGCCATATCAATCGCTGAGAACGCGATCTCGCAACTTCCCGATCTGCTGGGCCTGGCTCAGGACATCGAAAACGACGTCGTAGCCGCGAAACCCAGCGTCAGCGTAAGCTCCGGCGCATCCGGCAGCGTCACGGCGATCGTCGACAGGAATGAGGTCTTGCAAAACATTCTTCAGCTTACGCAGAAGGATGGGAGCACCGGCGCTGACACAACACAAGTGGTGCATCGGGTCTCGCCTGAAGGTGTAGCTGTGCTCACGGCGAATGATCGGAACGCGGCCCGGATTCAAACCAACGTTGAATTAGACATCACGCTTCAAGGTTTTGAGCAGCGCTTTAACACGCCGCTGCGCTCAAGCTTCAGCACCTTGCGCCGGATGGTCGATGAATCACAGCTTTCGAGCACGCGAAACTAGGGGTCAGAAGAGCTCGAAGGTCATGGGTACTCGCACCGTGATTTGCATATCGGGCGCGTCATCGGTCGCGCCCAACGCGAGCGTCACGTTGAGACCCGACGTCTCGCTGGTGCTGTAGGAGAGGCCGAAGAGAAACGAGCCCACTTGCAGGGTCTCGGATTCGAAATCCACACCGTCGATCTCGGTTGTGGTCTTCATGATGAAGTCATGGTCGTAACCAAAGTTAACCGATGCGCGGCGATTAATGCCGAGGCCCATCCCAAAGCTCACACCGACCGAATCGCCGGGGTCGACGTTGCCGATCAACGCGCTGCCGCTGCCGGTATTGATCCGCTCGCCAATATCGCGCCCAATGTTGAAGAGGTAACCGATGTTGCCGTAGAAGACCGCCGGATCGGACGGGTAGATGGCCGTTAGACTGGGCTCCACCGACCAGAAGCCGGAGCCCGTGGCAAGCTCGGTCTCGATTCCGAGGCCATCGCGGGAAACCTCGAAAGGGCTGGTACCGGTATCGGTCTTCACGCGTACGTTCCCGATGAGAAACGGCATGCCGTCCTGACCGCGATTGATCTGGTAGTGCGCGCCCAACTCAATGTCGCCTATACCTGCACCGTCGACATCGCGACTGATCGTTGCCTGATCGGACTGGCTGACGACCGTGCTCGTGATGCGATCATCACGGATTACCATCGGCACGCGCGCGTCGATCTCGAAACGGTTGGTTACACCAAGCCGTGCCGTGACCGCGGGTACGATGGTCAAACGATCGGCATCGGAAGCTTCGATGGTGCCGACCAGGACGGCGTCAGCGATCTCGATGCCTTGAAATACAAAGCGATTAATCGTGGACGTGACGAACTCAAGTTGTGGCTCGACGATCAGTACACCTCGTGGCGTTAGCACACCGCCGACGTCGGCGAGCACGGGAATCTCTGGCGGCTTGTCTTCCGCTTTCGGTGCTTCACCGACCTGTTCCTCCGGTGGTTCGACACGGATGAATGACGGCGGATTCGGGCCTGGCGCGGAGACGGGCGGTGTTTCGACCTTCGGCGGATCTGCATCGGTGCTGCCCGTCGCGGTAAGCGTCGAAAGCATCGCGTCCTCGACGGCTCCCCCACGTTGCAGCAGAGTGCTCAACTGGCGTTGGTGCCACTCGAGGAGCGCCTGCTGTTCCGCGATCAGACGACGCTGCTCGTCTAGGATTGACTCCTGATCGTTTAGGCGCCTGCGCTGATTGTGAAGCGCCTCGCCTTGTTCTTTTAGAAGCTCGTGCTGCGCGGCAACTTCTTCCTTGAGGGAAAGCGAAGCCTCTTCAGCACGGCCGCCCTGCGGGGCCATCAGCAGAAATGCGCTTATTAGAGCCACCGCGCGATACACGACCATCGCAACCACTTCCTACCCAAACCGCATGACCAGAGTCTCAAACACCAACACAGCGTCCACCAGCCAAAAGCCGCATTCGTTGAGCACCTTAACACATCCGCAGGAAGCGACGTAAGAAGCACGCCGCAGATCGTTTACGCCAGACCGAGGATCTATGCGCAAGTCAGACGCAAATATGACGTCAAGTCGCTGATTCTTAGGTCAGTTTTCTATTTCTATGGTGACTTCACGCGAAAGCTTGCGCTTGTTGTGCAAGCGATTCGTAATCTCTGCTTCGATCGTGCGCGCGCGAAGCTTCTCCTGAAATTCCTTGAGCCGCTGAGCTTCCTCGTCGGTGCGCGGCAAACGTTTCTCGAAATAGACCGTGCGTTCGACCACGCCAAGCGAGCCACCCAGGGCACGCGCGGCGACACGCAACAGATTCTTACCCGGTGCGAGGGGAACGTACGCATCGAAACTTCCGTCGGGGAACATTCGCATCGCGCGTGCTCGCTGGCCCGTCGTCACGTTCCAAATGCTGACTTCCTCCAAGCTGGTCAAGTTTAGGATAGGTAAGAACGTCATAATCTCTTCGGGTGTAGCGAAGTGCACGACCTCGGCGCGCGTGAGTTCGGCCAGATGCTCAAAGATGTCAAGGTGAACTCGTGTTTCCTCTCCAACCGCAATCGAGTAGATGCGCACGTTGGCGTCACGTGCCAGGCGCGCGGCCGCATAAGCGCGTGCTTCCGCGCGTAGCTCGGGTTCGGGCTGCGTGGGGGCGCCATCCGAGAGCAGCATTAAGACACAATGCCGTGTCTCAGCCGATGTTGGTTGCGCCGCCGCCAATGCTTGTATGCCACGACGGATGGCCGCGTCGAAATTCGTACCCCCGGATTGAGGCAACGGGCGCAGTCCAGTGAAGCGTTCCTTAAGCTCATCACTCGGAAACTGCAGTTTGGCTTTGAGCTTGGCTCGACCACCGAACGCCACCATACCAACACGCGTTGTTGTCGGGTCCAGGCGATCCAGTAGTCCTTCTGCGGCTCGAAGCTCCGCGCCAAAGATCGTATCGTCCTCGTCGGTCGCATGAACCAGGAGCCCCCCTCCGTCCTCGCGATAGCGCCCGACCACCCCGGACTCCGCGCTGCCGTCCTCGTGTTCGATCGGCACCTTGCGGCCCAGCACGCCATCGTGGTCGACGTCCACACCCGCCAACGCAAAAGTGCTAACGGAACGATCGATGAGCAAGACCAGGTCCATGCCCGTAGGAGCGCCCGCGCCGGCTCGGCCGCGAACCTCGACCAGACCTACGGGTACGACGTGCCGTAACCCGTCGCGCGGCTCGATGAGATCGACCCAAGCGATCTCTGCGTCGGGCGCACAAGCGGCACGCAGACGATCCGTGTCGATTTCAATGTCTGATCGCAACGGAAAACAACCAAGCCACAACAGCGCCAGCCCCGCGGTGAACCATCGACTCCAACTCATCATATTCTGCCCCTGATCTCTGCGTCATCCTAAAGGTCGCGTCCCAAGATAGACAAGTTCCAGGGCTGATACTTTCAGTTACTTTGAAAAGATCGTAGGCTCGCGCGCCGCGCTCCGGAAGGAGATGTACGAGGCATCGCTGCTCGCTAGTATTTCGTGGCAAGAGAACGAAGGCGTTTAGCGTAGCGAGCCTCCTGCCTCTGCTTGAGAAGATCATGGTAGAGGCGTCCTTGTACAGCCTGAAGGGTCGGGATCTCGCCGAGAATTCGTTCTTCGATCCAGACAAGATGCGCGCCGTACACAGATGAGACGGGTTCCGACCATTGGCGAGCAGGAAGCACGACCAACTTTTCGGCAAAGCCCGGCCCAAAGCGATGGTCAAGCTCTGCGGCGCTTGCAACCAGTTGGCCTCGGCCTACGGCCCACGGGTCTCCATAGCGATCGGCCTCATCCCCCGGAATTTGGTTCTCACGCAATTCCTGAAGCAAGGCGGCTGCGTCTTGATCGAGTTCCACGCCGCGCCGGTTGCGGCTTAAAAAGACCTGGTGAAGTCGGATTCGATCGGGTGCGCGAAACAGCTCACGCTCTCTTTCCCAGTATGCGCGAAGATCGGCCGTGTTGGGCCGCTCGTCGGTACCGAGTCGCGATAAATGCGAACGCATGACCTGGGCGAGATGGCGGCGCACGATCGGATCGCTGGCATGCAAACCGAGTTCGCGAACCGACGCCAGTCTTTCGAACGCAGTTCCCTCGATCTCGAGTTGCTGAGCCAACTGTAGGAGCCGCGATTGCACAAAACGCTCCGATCGATCGACACGAAGTGTGAGTGCTTCCTGGACGAGCAACTCCTCTTCAAGGACCTCGTCGATCGCCCGCGTGTACGGGGCTTCCGCCAAGGGGCCCCCGCTTAGCAGAACGAAGAGCAGCGCGCCGAGTAGAAGAAAGTGCAACGCCGGTGATTTGAGCAGTCGTGCCACGTTAATTTCGAATCCTTAGCGTGTCGGCGCGTGCTTCCCAGCGGCGCGTCTGCTCGAGCACAAAGTCACCGATCCGAATCTCCGTCTTTAGCATGTGATCCGTTAGATCCACTGCAGAAAGATCCAATCCGCGCAGGTTTACTTTGAGTGTCGCCTTTCGATTGGGCCCCACACGCAGCGAGATTCGCGAGCCTCTTGCGAAAGCTCCCGATGTGTCAACGAAACGGAACCGTCCGGAACCCCGACGCAGAAAGCTGCCCGGTGGGAGGGAAAGAGTTAGGATCTCGTCGTCATCGCGCAGCCGCAGCTCGAATTCCTCTGTTGCTAAGTTGACATCGGGCGGTAGCTGGAAGACACCGATCGTCATTTGAAGCTTTTGTTCGCCGGGTAGTGCGCGAAGATCAATCTTGGCATTCAGCTTGGAAACGGCTTCTGGGCGATACCAGATCGGTGAGCTCCATGCTCGTTCTTGGATGATGGGTTCGGCAAATGCGTCGTTCTCACGATCCAGGCAGCAGTTTTCGAAGTCACCGCTGGCTGCGGCTTGCGCTTCACAGTTGGGATCTAGCGGATCAACACCGAGTTCCTTGCAGACAAGTGTGCTCCAACGGCAGGTGGGGTTCTCGAGTAAGCGTGCGTAGTAGAACGCGCGTTCGTTGCGGTTAAAGTCCGGATCTTTCCAAACCGTACAAAGCTCCGCCGCGCCGCTGCCAACCCGTGCACAGGTGTTCGGATCCACACCCGCACCGTTGTTGGCATCGCCCGCGACATCGTAGACACGCTCGTGCGTTGCCCCCGCCGCGTCGACCCAGCCTTTGACGATCTGCACGCGTTGCAAGTCCGTTCCGGAAGTGCTTGCGGTTCCGGGATCCTTGGCCGCGAATAAGGCGAAGCGGGGGCTGCCGCGGCCTCGCACAGCGCCGATCTCTCCACCCATCGGGGTCCCGCCACGATACGCATCCTCGAGGAATGTTGAGCTCTCACAGGACACACCGCGCAGGTTGCCGCCGAAGAACCGCAGTACAGGTCGTGTGCCGCTTGTTGCGTAGGTCTCTTTACGGGCGAGCGCCTCGAAGAGGGCGTCGCGTGAGTTTTCCTCCGCCCAGATGACCGCCAAGCCGCCCGGGCTGAAACGAACTTGGCCGCCGCCGATGATGTTCTCTTCGAGTTTGCGCGGGCCGTCGGCGTCGGCCGCACCGCGATGGCCCTGCCAATTGACTTCTTCGGTTGCACCGGCGGTACCGTTATGTGTGTCGGTGCTGCCAATGAAGCCAAACTGAAAGGGATTCGTTCCGAGCGTCTTCTCAAAGCCGAGCCCGTCCTTGAGCACATTGCGCACCATGTTGCGCCGCGGATAGCTTTCAATCGGCGGCGGCGGGAAAGGCCCCTGACGTGCACGCGGATCCTGTTCGAAGCTGCATAGCTCATCGGTGGTATCAGCGCCCAAACCTAGAAGCTGATCGAAATGACACTCGGATGAAGCCTTGTGTTGGTAGATTTCGACAAGCGGCTCCCGCACCTGGCGACGTGCAGCGTCGGCCTCGTCCACGGGATCCAACCAACGGCTACCCCCCGAGAAGTTCGAATTATGTGGAATTGTTAGCGCGTCGCAGCCGATCCCAGCGTCGAGGCAATCGGACTCCAACGCGGACCAGAGCGGCTGTGGCGCACCATTTTGAAGGGTTTCAAAGTAGCTGGTTGCCTGGTTCGGGACATTCTCGTTGCGAAAGAGCACGTTGCGGTGAAGATGCGCACCGAACGGTGACGCCGTGTATTCGTAGCCGATGAAGCTTGTAAAGCTACACGAGGCCGTACGATCGTAGGCGGCCTCGGCAGCGGCTTGCATGTCCAGCCAGACCGCGGCTGCAGAACCGGAACAATCAACGCCTGGAATCGTACAGAAAGCGTGGTGCCCGGGGTTGATGCCGAGCGGCGCGCTGAATATCGTGTTGTTCGCGGCCATTTCTGCGGGATCCAACGGGATCTCGCGCAACGTTTCGCAGAGCGGCTCGTTGTAGGCCAGGCTTTCGGGTGTGAGGCATTCCCGAGCTTCGCCAAAGAACTCGGCGTGATCCGTGATCGCGACAAAGTCCAGTGGGCGCTCAAGGTTCGAGGGCCGTGTCGATGCACCGCTTAGGTCGGGTAGGAGAACGGTCCCACCCCGAGCAAATGCATAGGCCTCGCTTGGGTTCACGCGTAAGGCGCGGATGTATGCGTCTGCCGAAACCGCGGTGTGTACGTGAAGATCGCCAAAGAAGGGCTGTCGCTGCGACTCGTAGCTCGTACAGTCCTGTCGGGTTTCCGTCCTTGACCAGGGAGGCGGTGCATCGTCTGCAAAACTTTCGGCGGGGACGAGCAGGTGGCCCGATGCGAAGAGCCAAACGATGCAGGTTCGAACTCGAGGCGAAGACATGAACCACTCCTTCACAGCTCTAAACGGCACCATACTATATGCCGCCCGAACCCTTTTCAGGTTTCATGACCGAAGCCGCTGGAAATCGCTGATCTGACTTGGCCGCGTTCTAGGATTTGTTCCAGTCATATTGGATTTAGATTTCATCGTCTAATCGATCGCGAGAGCCGCCGACTCGGAATCGCACCTAACCCCTTCCTATGTCTCCGGTATGGACCTAGAAGGGTTCGGTAGTGGGGACCCGATTTAAACCCTAGCTCGCTGAAGAGTCGGTGAGTGAGTTCGGTCATGCTGCTTTCAGCGTAGTGTCGTGCAAGCACCAGGCTAATGGGCTCAGTATCGCTTTGAGCTGAATAGGCCAAGTGTCTAAAGTTCGGTGTCCGCGCGTAGACGATCGAGATACTTTGTGTAGGCGAACATCTGGCCGCGCTTTCGGCCGGAGGTTTCTGTGAGGACGTCTGCATCGACAAGGACACCGACGGCCTTGTTCGCCGTGGGTTTCGTCGTGCCCAATAGCTTGGTCACCTGCGAGATCGTGACGACGGGATGCTCCGGGAGTTGTTCAAGTAGCCGCGCGGCCATGAGCGTGGAGGACGGAGCGTAGAGTACACGCTGTCGATCATCACTGAGCAACGTAAACAGATCGCGCGCAGAATCTGCCGCTTCATTGGCAATCGTCGCAACACCTTCGAGGAAAAATCTGATCCACGACTCCCAATCTCCATCGTGACGCACAGCTCCAAGCAGTCGGTAGTATTCGTCTTGGTATCGTTTGAAATAAAGACTCAGATACAAGAGGGGTTTGGAAAGTAATCCGTACTGCTCGAGCAGTAACGTAATGAGCAGTCGCCCGATCCGCCCGTTGCCACCGAGGTAGGGATGAATCGTCTCGAACTGAAGATGCAGAAGTGCAGTTCGAACCAGCGGCGGAAGCGTTTTATCGTCATGAAGATATATTTCAAAGGTCTGCAGCAACTCAGCCAAGTGTTGTGGCGGTGGTGGTACAAATACGGCATTCCCCGGTCGTGTTCGGTGTGCAGCTGATCTCGGGCGTAGGTCAGAGCATCCAGGTGGTTGCAGACTTCCTGTACATCCGCTGCCGTGGTGGAATCGGCGACCTTTGGGTCCGCCTCGAAGTTGAGTAGATCGATTAGCGTGGCCTGCGTTCCTTCGATCTGCGAGGAGAGCACGGCTTCCCTGCGCACGAAGGCATAGATGACCCACTCGATCGATGGCACCATCTCGCCGGCGAGTTCGAGCCGGGCCAGGTTCTGCTGGGCACGGTCACGAAGGCCAGCCAGCCCGTGGCCGATCTCGATCGGCGGATCGGATGGAGGGAGCGGGTAGGGGATAAAGGCGGAAATCACTTCCTCCCCCACTCTTGTTCGCTCGTAAATACCGGCCAAACCGGAGGCACGGCGGATGCCGACATCGATGGGCCCGAGGCCTGGGATCTAGAAGAGGGAAGCCCGGAAGTGATCGTGGCGGTGACCGACACAGGAATCGACTACACGGCCCCAGACCTCATCGACAATATGTGGACCAACGACGCGGAGCTTCTGGGTGTTCCGAACGTCGATGACGACGGGAACGGTATCGTGGACGATATTTTTGGCGCTCGGTTTAGCGGGTTTCCCACAACGGGAGATCCCTTCGACGATCACTGCCACGGAACTCTTGTGGCGGGGATCATCGGTCGTGCAGAGCAGCGAAGTCGTATAGATCGGTGGGGCCAGATTCGCCGAGAACCCATTGATGTTCAGGCATTTACTTCGAACTGCCGCGGCTCAACGTGTGGCTTTTTGAAATTAATTGTATAATACATTTATTGTAGGAACCAATTAATGGCTGTTCGAGATCTACCACAGAAGTTTCGCGAAGCCCTCGGTCTCGCTTACCAACGGGTGAATGCACTGCAACGGGATGAGAAGCGCTGCTTCGGCGTTAGCCTGTCGCGCTGTGTGACCCTTGAGACGCTCCTGCGCGAGGGGCCACTCCCGGTACTCGAGCTGGCGACCCGCCTCGGACTGGATGCCAGCACCGTGACACGCTCGATCGATGGTCTCGTACGCGAGAGTTTGGTGCGCCGAACGCGAGACGAGCGCCGAGATCGCCGGAAAGTCTTTGTTGGCCTGACGGCGCGCGGGCGTACGCTCGCTCAGAAGCTCGAACGCTGTGCAGACACATACTCGGATCGGATTCTCGAGCGCATCCCCAAAGCGCGGCGGGAGGATGTGCTCTACGCATTGGCGCTGCTGGTGGAAGCAGTCGACGGCTTAGAAGGAAGTAGCGAATAAGCAAAGGAGTCCCCATGAACGAAAACAACGTACGACCCGATGACCCGAACCAGCTCCGAGAGCTTGTTTCCAAAGGTTACGGAGAGCTGGCGGAGCGGGCAGCCAAGAATGCGGACGGGACGCCACCCGGCGCCACCGAGGCCGCGCGCCGCGTCGGCTACGCGGCCGAACAGCTGGGCGCGGTACCGCAGGGTGCCAACCTCGGGGTAGGGTGCGGCAACCCAACTGCGATCGACGCGCTTCAACCCGGTGAAGTCGTGGTTGATCTCGGCTCGGGCGCGGGCATGGACAGCTTTCTCGCGGCGCGCGCGGTGGGACCGCAAGGCAGAGTGATCGGGATCGATATGACCGACGCGATGCTTGAGAAGGCCCGCGCCAATGCCCGGGCCGGCGGCTATACGAACGTCGAATTTCGCAAGGGCTACATCGAAGCCCTGCCGCTCGAAGACGAGAGCGTCGACGTCATCCTCTCAAATTGCGTGATCAATCTCTCGCCGGAAAAACACAAGGTCTACGCGGAGGCCTACCGTGTACTGCGGCCGGGCGGCCGCGTGATGGTGTCGGATGTGGTGCTCGAGCGAGTCCTCCCGGACACGGTGCTGCAGAGCGTTGAGGCCTACATCGGCTGCGTGGGTGGAGCCAATCTGCGAGGACCCTACCTCCAGACCATCCGTGACACCGGCTTCCAAGAGGTGCGAGTGGAGCGCGAAGCCTGTTTTGGAACGGCGATCGACCTCGATGATCCTGTGATCCAACAGACGATGGACAAACTGGGAATCGACCGCGAGCAGGCAAGGGAATACGCGCAGTCCGTGACCAGCCTACACATCTTCGCGAGAAAGTGATGCCGCTCGCGAACGAGGTCGCAAGCACGTCGGCGACGGCCAACCAGTTGTACTCCAAACGCGCCGACGCCTACATGCGCTTCATCCGCACGGTGGGTTACCCACGAGGTCTACGGTCGGTTTTCATGAAATCACCCGCGCTCGGCCCCGGCTTGCGCATTCTCGATGCGGGCTGCGGGACCGGCGTAACAACACTGGCCCTTCGTTCCGCACTCGAAGCCCGCGGCATGCCCGCGCGCGCGATCGATGCGTTCGACCTCACGCCCGCCATGCTCAGTCGTTTTCGAGCCATACTTGATGCGTCTGGGATCCAAGGTGTGAGGTTGGCTGAGGCCGATGTGCTTCAGCTGGATACGCTGCCTCAAGGGTGGAACGACTACGACCTCATCGTCACGGCTTCTATGCTGGAGTACGTTCCAAGATCGCATCTTCCTGCGGCATTGCGCGCCCTCCACGGGCGACTCCGCAAGCATGGAGCGTTGCTCCTGTTCATCACCCGGAGCAACGCGCTGATGAGGCCACTGATTGAACGCTGGTGGTCGGCCAACCTCTACACCCAGGCGCAGCTTCGCCTGTCTCTGGAGGACGCGGGTTTTACCGAGCTCTCGTTCGGTCACTTCCCGTTTCCCTACTGGCATCTCAACGCATGGGGGCACGTGGTGTCAGCGCGAGTCCATCGGGTGACCTAGACTCTCCGCATGTCAAAGGAAGCTCATCTCCGTGAGATAGACGAAGTCGGCTACACGATTATCGAGAACGCATTGTCGAGTAGCTGGGCCCGGACCTAGAGCCTTTGCGACCGTCTCACGACGAACAAGAATGGGTAGCGCTACTTGGTTGAGGGTAGAGACCCTTGCGGCCGTTGTAGGCGGTGACAAGAGCGTCCCAGCCATGCATGAAGACAAAGATGATCACAGCCGTGACAACCATCATGATCTTAGGATCAGGTGGTACTTCGCCCTGGTGGCTCTGGGGCTCAACGAATCCTACGGACTGTACCGTGAACCAAACAAAGACTGCGCCCATGATTTCGAACGCGGCCAACCCTCGGTGACCTAGGTAAAGGTCGCCGAGCCCAGGAAAAAGCAAAGAAAGTAGACCGGCTTTCGTTGCAGACTTGAACTCGCCCGTGCACTCAGGACACTGTGTGCAAATCTTCGTGATCGGCACGAAGCAATGAGCGCAAAGGTGCTCGCGCGCGAGAACTTCGCTGGGACCGCAGTTCTCACGGAGGTAAGCCAGCATCTGGCGTAGAGCTTTTTTATCCGCACGCTTGATGCCCATAAACATGGCTGCACGTCCCTCGTGACACACAACCCGGACGTAGTTGAAAAGCCCACGCTGCACCTTCTTGATTGCACCAAGTCGGATCTGTGACTTAAGGTGCAAGAGTCGTTGTCGCGAGTTTACCTGCAAAATCAACAGGCGCTCGGTCGTGAGTACGAGCATCCGTCGATTCAGCAATACGGCCCAAAGGCCCATCAAGTAGTACTCGAGAAGGAATACTCCGTGCTGTAGCAGAGGTGCACAACCTTTTCGCCCTCATGCAAGACGCGCCGCAGCTCAGGATCGAGCTTCTTTAAAAATTTGAGCTTTTTCTTGTGTTGGCGACGCGCAAAGAAGCCATCGCCTCGGAAAATCGCCTTGAACGAATAGGGCTGGTTCGAATCCTCGATACCAACCAAGTCATCGATATCGTTCGCGGTCTGCAGCAAATTCATGCGTGCTGCTTCGGTGACCACCAATACAGACTTGAGTCATATGAGCTCACTGGGCAATGTATGCGCCGTTTTTAACGGCGGGATTTCCAAGGGACAGGCTTGGTAGCGGGGACCCGCTTTAACCCTAGGTCGCTGGGAACGCGGTGGGTGAGTTCGGTCATGCAGATTTCGGCGTAACGTTGTGTAAAACGAAGTTAATTAGCTCGCAATAGTTTCAAGAACGCCAGGCTCTTGGTAATTATCCCGTCGTTGCTGGAGCGGCGACGCACCAGCACTTCAGCATTTATGGACCAGTCGGGTGAGAGTTTTAATGCGGGTCATGGGCCACAGGGGCAAATGCCAAATTAACGCCGGTTTCTCACTCTCCAACTGGACCCAGTTTGGGGTGATGGTCAATGGTCAGTTGCTCTAACATAGGCAGCGGTAGCGTGAACGGGGGTAGGTCATTGGCTAGCCTCGTGATCTGCGTCATTGCGGGCCCTGCACTTGTGGTGGGATATTCGACGTTCGCGGTGAATCGAGCCAGAACCACCAACACGCGACTAAGAAGTTGTGATGATGCCCATGCCCGATCTATTCTTGAGCGCAAGGAATGCGCGCCTGCTTTTGCTTATGAGTGGGAATGTAGAGCTGAACAGTTCCCCTGGTGTAAGCATCTATGCATGTTTCGGCCGTTTCCTATCCGTAAGCAATAAAAGGGTTTGTCGAACTTGTTCAGGAACCCTAACGAGTGTGGCCGGTTCAGCTGCAAGTAAAATAGTAGCTAGCTTTGACCAACTAGTTGTTGGGGAGTCACAAGCCGCTGCAATGGAAGGTGCCGTTCGCATCGGGTTCCGAAGAAAGAGTCGCGTTGCCGCATGACTCTTCCATACCGATGTTGTTGGGGCTGCAACAAGGTCGTTGAGAAGCAGCCCAATATCCTTGTCATGAAAATGGGTCAGGACAAAAACATGCGCATAGAATGATTCGTCTGGTGAGCTTGACGTAGACGTTCCCACTAGTACTGCAGCTAGAAATAGATCAAAAATGGACCGCAACTCGTCCCGTAGAATCTGTACAGCCTCATCAACGTCAAGGGAGAGGGTTTCGGCCAGAGCAAACCAGTTCTCTAGCTCTTCACTCTGCTCTCCTTTTAGAGCGTCGCGCCACAGATAGATACAGCGCTGTATGTCCTTCTCGGAAACTATCGCCGCAAAAAGCGCAGCTGTCATGATCAAAAATGTTACGCCGTATTTGGGGTACACAAGTTCTTTCTTTGAGTTGTCTGGTACACCGAAATCGAGTGCCTCCTGCTTCGCCTTCTGATTTTCTTGCTCAATATCACAGACAACGGTACCAATCGTTTCTACTTGGCCGGTGTCTAGAAGCTTTTTTAGACGTAGTAGTTTCGCGAAGTACCGGACCGAAGCGCTATCTGAATCACAAAGCCTCTCTCGTATGTTGTCAAGGTTGGAGATGTGCAACCCAATAGCCATTTCCAGCTCGAGCAGGTTCATCCAGATCATGTCCGTCGGAGTGGATACAAGCTGAAGGAGCTCCGGCGTGGGCTGTGTCGTGCTGCAAACCCCGGGTCGAGGCTCTAAGAGGGTTGAGTCTCTATCTCGTTCATTGTACGCGAGCCATATTACGATGTGGCCGAGGAGCTTTTGTGTGCGGAAATGATCGGGGGCTTTTTCTTGGGTATCACTGTTTTCGAGTTCATACAGGATCTCGGAAAATTGGACCAGTGCTCTTTCGTGAGACTCAGCTTTCCACAATGAAAAAGCAGCATCCACGCGAAGCGTAGTTGAACGAGCTGACAAGCTGAGCCGATCTGCTTGTGCTGCCGCCGCCAGGAACAATTCTGCTGAACGAGACCAATGTTCCAAGTAGGCAGCTGCAACCGCAGCGTTTTGAGTTGCCAGCTGTGCAGTTGTATCCCTTGTTAGTAAATCTATGTCCCAGTTCTCCACTATGCGATCCCAGATCTCAAGAGCACCTGAGTAGTCTTGAGCATGAAACTTAATCAACGCGAGCTCATCTTCGAGAAACGGTAGTGAGCCGAGGCTTCCGATTCCGCGACGAACAATCGTGATCGCATCTTGTGTTTGGCCGAGATGCTCGTCGTAAATAGCTGCCAGCCCCTTTATTGCTGCTGCTTCCAATTCCGAGTGGCCCCATGAGTGGGAGAGGTCTTCCAGTCTCGAGAGAAGAGCGATTGTTCTATCCCAATCAGGATCAGTCTCCTGGGTCTCATTAGCCCACGATGGTCCTATGAACATATGCGCTAGGAACACGCGCCCGGATAAAGCGCTCAGCAGATCGCTACGGTCCGCTGAGTCAAGCTCCGAGAGTCGGTCGATGGCACCTTCAAGCATGTCCAATGAATCGCAACGCGCGGCAACAAGGAGAAATAGTGAGGCTGCAATGGGCAGATTTGGGATCGCGGCCGAATCGGTAACGGTTTGGACCAAACGGCTCAATTCTGTGGCTACGCCCGAAAGCAGTCGAGCAGCCTCCAACGCCATATCAATCAGAGCTCCCGCGGAATGTACTCCTCGATCTCGAATCAACATGCTTACGCAGAAGTGCGCGCGGTAGTACACCTCCACAGGGTCATCGGATCGAGCGAGTGATTCTAGATTCCATCTGTCGGCCACTAGTTTTGTGAAATGGTTATCAACTGCCGATGCCAGAGCGTATTGGGCTGTTCGAAGAATCATATTGACAGAGCGGTCGCTGGAATAAATTAGTTGGCCTTCGTCCGTGGCGTACGCGAGGAACCATCGGCAGGATGATGCAAATGCCCGTTGGACTTCGAACTTGCTCTTTATGATGGTCGTACCCAACCCAAGGAGGATATCTGAAGCTTCGCCGATTAAAGCGTTGAGTAGAATTGCGCTAGCCAATTCAACTGTCGGGTGGCGATCTTTCGCAAGTGCGTATGCGGCACTACGCCGGAAGGACAGGAGTTTTTCAGGCCCCCATGATTCCGACGCAGCATTTTTGAGGAGCGGCGAAATCAAATATCGATTTCCGCCTTGCCTCTCCAGCCAGGGACCTACTAAGTAGTCGAACGCCTCTCCTGGTAGATCAATAGCGTCAGGGATTTCTGCTAGCGCCAGTGCGTGTCGACGCTCAATGGCGCACGGCACCGTTGATAGCCGGCAAGCAAGGTCGGCGGCACCGTCAACTGGACTGTCACTAAGCACACGTCGGGCTTCGGACTGAACCCCCTCGCTATCCAATGGATTGAGAAGGTCAACCAAGCTTAGCTTCGGAAATCCTCGTTTCGCAAGTGCTCGTATATGCGCGTGAACAAGCTGCGGATGGCCGCTGGTTTGTATCAGTACGAGGCCGGCATTGGATTTCAGCTTAGAGGCATCGCTACATCCATATGCTTTCAGTAGTTCAGTCACGTCTTCCGGTAATAGTGGTGGAACAGCGAGTTCGTCATGCTCCAATTGAAACAGCAATATCTGCAAACTCTGCGGAACGCTTCGTTGTGAAGTGATCAGAAGTGATCCACGTCTATTTCGGACAAGCGCTCTGAGCCCGATCAACTCGTTTTCCACCTTGCGCGAGTTAGGGGGGAATTCAACGTCATCGAGAACAACTGTCTCGATATCAGGGTTATCGTTCAGCCAGCTGGGAAGCTGTTGTAAAGAGTATTTGAGCCGTGTGCTCTCGATATCTCGGAAAGATGCCCATCCTGACGGTCGATCTATCGAATCACAAATAAGACTGGCTAGCGTACTCTTCCCCATTCCAGATGATCCGATTAGTGCGACCACGTTACCTTGGGCAAGCTGAGCCCTTACGTCGTTTACAAGCGATGTACGCTGTGCAACTTCGGGGAGTGGCGGGGCAGCTCTTGAAAAAATGGTGCCTAGAACTGGGCTCGTTAGTTCCATGGCAGATGCATTATGGGGTAGAGGGAGAGATTGCCGTTCGAGTAGCTTGCTAAGGGCACGTTCGCTGATCGTTACCTGCGTCTCCTCCGACAGCTTTTTGAGAAGGTCGGCTTTTGTAAGTTTCCGCTCCTGCTCGTTCGCGACAACGTTAATCAGATCAGCGAATAACGCGTTGGCTGCGCGGAGCGCAGATTTGGGAGCAATGCCATAGTTAGCGGCGAGAGCTATCAGACGGCTGTGGACTGCCTCGACAACACCAGACATATCCATAGCTCCTGTGTACCAATCAATAGGAGCTATCAATGAATTGAGAACCTCAGCATCATCGGCGTTCGCAACGAATGTCCGCAGATCTGATGGAATCCAGTCTTCGCAGATAAGAAATTTACGGATCAGTTTAATAGAGGTTTGGTCTCGTTTGGCACGTCGCCAAACTTCTATGCCGGCATTACCCTTCCCGAAGGGGGCACCTTTCTCGATTCCACAGTGCGCATTGGTTAGCAGTCGAAGCTGTACTTTCGTTTGTGGGTGCTTCTGACGTAGCTTCCAGTAGTTAGATATTGCTTCGCGAGCGGATTTGCTTCGGAGTGTTATCGAAGTGTCTGTATCTGTATGTTTAACCTGTGTAGCCTCAGCGCGGCCCGGCTCCACGACGTCGAAATCTTCGGCTTTTTCGAGGTACAAGGCTTGGTTGTCGGCTAAGTCGATCCAGGCCAGAAAGCTGTGCCAGATCTGAAAGACATAACCGCGGGTTGAAGAGATTGCCTGTCGAAGCGTATCGCCGTGAAGTGAAGTCAGGTTGTCTGATGGATCCGACATACGAGGACTGCTCTTTTCGCAACGCCGCAGGTGTCTTGTTACTGTTCAACTCCAGATGCTTCCAGGCTGCTTCCGACGTGCCAGGAGCATCTCTGCTAGTAGTTCATGCGAAGGCTCTACCTTATTGTTCTATATGATAAATCATTGGTCGGGGCGAGAGGATTCGCGAGCAGCCCTCGGTTGCGATGAACGCCCAGCGACGGTGGGCCATAACCTGCGACCTTCTGAACCCGATTTAGACGGCCCATCTCGAATTCGGACTCTAATCGCGGATTCCGTGGCTGTTTGTAGTTGTTGGCTCCTCTAGTAAGCCCATGGTAAGCCAGAATAGCGATTTGGGGCGGAGTGTCATCCTGCATTTTTCTTAGATCCGTTGTAGGCGTGAAACCAGATCGGTACCTCTGACCTACTGCTTAGGAAAAAGCGGCGGGGACGTTTTAGAGGGCCTAGACGACGATTGGGAACCTTAGAACGGCAAGCAAAGGCATCTTCCGGCACTGAAGACCGAACCAGACCAAACCAGTTTAGAGGGTGCTCGGGCTCCCGGTATGTCCTAAGTACAGCAAGTGCTGGGTTTGTCCAGGCACGTGCTGGGCACGAGTTTCGGCACGAAAGGATTTCGCTACGTACGCGTGCGAATTCAAATTGACCGCACGTTATTGATCGATTGCCTGCCGGTATTTCTTCCACGCTTGGAGTCTGTCGGAGTCGACATCGTAGCAGTCCGAGAAATTGAGTGATTGTAGCTTAAGCAGCTCGTCGGCTAGTTTGAGTTGTGGGTACTGGATCTTTGGATTGGGATAGTGTGGACCCCGGCCGCCACCACCCGCGGCGAAACCGGATACGATTGGGTCTTTCCATCGAAGTCCGGTATTGAGCGTTACAAGGTCGCTAGCAAGATTAGGCTCCGCAAGTTCAAGAAACTTACTGGAGTTCACTAACACATTGAGAGTCGTCGCCGGATTGTTAGCCACGAGTTTATCGCCGGACCCATCAGCCGCAGCAACGAGCTCTGATGTAGCGTTCAGAATCTGAAGGCTGCGCTGAATTTCGCTACGAGCGACGCCAATGGTTTGGTCTAGGTTTGTGATTGTGCTTGATCGCTCATGGCAGGAACCCGCGAAGAGGGCCAAGAATACTCCGCCAAATGTTCCGAGCGCGGCATACCAGCCCGCCTCTGCGGAGTCTCCCCATTTCGGCCAATATTTAAATCTGGCTCTAGTCCACGTCGGCAACGCAGCAAGGGCGAAAAAGATGACGACTCCACCAGTAACAACTACCCACATCGCGGCTGTCTATGCCTCCAGATGAGTAAGTCCGGCTCAACTCACCGGCTTTGAGTTAGTACAAGCGGGAGCGTGACAACCATTCCGTTCTCTCTCACAGCAGTCTTTACCACCGTAGCTTAGACCTAACGGTCGCACGTATTCACCAGCAGAATTCACCAGTGCTATGTCCGCATCCATGGCTGCAAGCGAGGGGGCCAACCCAGTTTCAGTATTTTTCACAAATTGGTTCGCGCGGCGAGGCACGTTAGTCGCACCAAACAGATACATCTCCGGGGGATTCGGCTCCGGATCTATGATCTCCAAGATATATAGATGAGAATCGCCAGTGCCCTCGGGGCAGATCAACCAACGTCCTTGGCGATACCCCTTGAAGGGCCCAAGCTGAGTGGGCTTGCCCTTTATCTTGCCAAGTGCCAGATTCCTGAATAGGCCCATTCCCTTACCTCCGATTTTACTTATGTTGCCAGAACGGGTCTCAACTCGCGTGCTTTTGGGGTTTTTCACGCCATTGGATTCTTATCAAAGAAGAGCACGGGAAGCGTCATGGCGCGCCCGTGGCCTGGCCGCCGCCCAAATCTGAGTTAGTGGACCGCCCCGAGTTTACCGGAGGCTCCATAGTTTGAGAGGATGGCCAGTGAATCAAATGGGGTTATTGTTGTGACTACAGGCTATTTTGAAATTTCATGAAAGCTTCGGACAGCGCCACAGGAATTAGTGACATGATCCGACGAGTGGAGCGGATTACAAAGCCGCTTCGCGACGTTCAGCGGTCCTATAGGGCTGTTCTCGACAGTGTAGACAGCGTTGTTGAAGGCCATGCCTCCATGATGGAGTTAATTCAACCGTTGCAAGAAATAGCGGCGGCGGTTCAGCCCAGTCTGGATCAACTGGCTTCAGTCGGGATCCGATCTCCAGGCTTCGAAGTCGTGTCCAATGCAAACCGAACGCTTGCAGTTTGGCTCGAGCAACAATCCAAAATCGATGTGTTTGCCGAACAGAGCCGTCTTCTTTCGACCCAATGGCGGTCGCTAGTCGAGCCGATTCAAAAGTTAACGAATCGGGTCCATGCGAGCCAAATCACGCTTGCGTCCCACTATTCCTCTATTGCTGACGCCTCGCTATTAGCCCAGCGTTTGATGCCCCGAGTTAATTGGGGGACTGGTTCGTCCACTGTACTCGCAGCATCAGATATTTCCGTCATCAAACACCCATTCGTCGAGTTTACTCTGAGTTACTCGTCCCTTATTCAGTCTTTCAGGTTGCCGGACGTTTCAATTGTTGAGCTTCCACCAATCGTATCGAGTGGTCCTCCTGTTGAGGTTCTGGCTAGCGCAGATCTTCTTGAGCGCCTTGTCGAACCAACGTCTTTCCGGTCGGAGGATGATCGTGAGTTTCTAGACTCTCTCGAGGCTGGTATTGACGGATCGTTAGAGTCATTGCTCGCGCAACTCGACGCCGAGCTAGTCTCGCTCTGGCGCGGAGCGAAAAGTTCGCTCTCGACTACAAATGACGACCGGGCACGGCATATAGCCGTGTCTCTCCGTGAACTACTTACACATACTCTTCACAAACTGGCTCCGGATAGCAGGATTCAAAACTGGAGCTCGGATCCCAGTCACTTCCACAAAGATCGTCCGACTCGAAAAGCTCGGTTTTTATATATATGTCGCTCGATTGATCACGCGCCGTTTGTTGCGTTTGTTCGCAAAGACGCGGAATCCGCTGCTGCCTTCCTTGACTTGTTTCAAGGGGGTACCCATGCACTGCGCTCGCAGTTCACCGAAACTCAGCTTCGTGCCTTGGTTTTCCGGACGGAATGTTTCCTACGATTTATCCTTTCTATTGCAACATAGTTTCACGAGCCACGGCGCGACTGACGGCCTCCACACCCTAACCTTGGCTGCTAGACTATTCCCCATGCATGACCTGACCCCTTTGACCGAGTCCATGTAGAATCATAGGACTTCCCTAAGGGAGGCAGGTCAATTCTTTGCGGATCGATATGAGAAGGAACCTTATGCGCTTGTTAGCGATTGTCGCCTTAGGTTACTGGGCTCTAGCGTGTGGAACTCTTCAATCGAGTATCAATTATACCCGCGGAACCGAAGCGCTTGAGGCGGGTGATTACACGACTGCAATTGAACGCTTAACAGAGGCGGTACGCCTCGATCCCAATCTCTCACGTAATCACAACAACTTGGCTTCCGCCTATCAGGGGGCTGGCAAGTTACGTGAGGGCTGGCCCCACATCCGCAAAGCTGTCCGTCTCGATCTTGGGAACAAATATGCGCGGCAGAACTTTCGTCAATACTACGCCGATATGGTGAAACTCACCGGGATCGATGTGGGCGCACCAACGTCTCAAGTAATGCACGAGTTTGGGGAGCCGGATCAGAAGACCACTTTCAAGGGTGTTGCCTACTGGGAGTACGGTCTGAAAGTTCTTCGGTTCGAGAATGGCATCTTAGTGGGTACGGCCGATATCAATCTATAGAGCGGTGTGTCACCCAACAAGGTACAAGAGCTAATGGCAACGGGCCGCGCCCCACACGCTAGCTGTCTCACTGTCGTAGAAATAGACGTCGAGTGACTTTGTATTTGGCCTCCGGTTACGCATCTCCTTCCGCCGACGCTGCATCTTGGATGCGGCGGTATAGATCGCTTGATTCTCAGCGCTTTTCGGATTCCCGTAAAGGCCGACGGCTAGCAGTGAAAGCTTGGGGTTGTCTGCAATTGCGTTTGCGATGTGTTGATCTGAATCCCCAAGAGCATGTCCATATACAACAAGGGGACTGAACCGCCCCGAGTTTCCCGGAGGCTCCATAGTTTGAGAGGATGGAGTCATGGCACAGAGAATCAGATATTCACAGGAAGTACGGGAGCGAGCGGTTCGGATGGTGTTGGATCAAGAGGGCCAGCACGCCACGCGTTGGGCAGCGCTTCGGTCGATCGCTTCGAAGATCGGCTGTTCGCCGGAGGCGCTGCGCAAGTGGGTGCAACGGGTTGAGATCGACTCCGGCCACCGCACTGGGGTAACGACGGATGAACGCGCCCAGAGGAAGGATCTAGAGCGAGAGGTCCGCGAGCTACGACGAGCCAATGAGATTCTTCGCAAGGCATCGGCGTATTTCGCACAGGCGGAGCTC